>NZ_JOPG01000001.1 GCF_002153605.1 Acetobacter malorum
GACGCGCCCCGCCAGTGCATCTCCCGCGGGGCGGCGGCAGAGATCCGCCTGTGTGACGTCACAGACCGCCTCGGCATGGAAGAATGGGTGCATAATACCGGCCATCTGGACATGGTTCTGGCCTGCGCGGGCATTACCGGGGGCACCCGTAGGGCACCGGCACCGGACGATGCACCGTATGAGCCGGACGCGCAGATCCGCCGGATGTTTGACACCAATGTGCAGGGCGTACTGAACACCGTGCTACCCGCCCTGCAAATCATGCGCCGCCAGCCGCGTGCAGATGATGGCATGCGGGGGCGCATCTGCGCTATTTCCTCCGTTGCAGGCATTGTCTCCTATCCCGGCACCCCGTCCTACAGCGCCTCCAAAGCGGCGGTGGACCGGTTTATGGTCGCCACCGGCGGCAACATGAAGCAGGCGGGGATTTTGATGACCTCCGTTGTCTGCGGCTTTCTCAACACCCCCATGGTGGCCCGCAACCACTTCCCCATGCCGGGGCTGACGGACGTGGATAACGCCAGCCGCCGTATTCTGCGTGGACTGCGGCGGAATGAACGGCGCATTGTCTTTCCGCGCTGGCTGGTGGCTGGCTCCCGTTTTATGGACCTGCTGCCTATCCGTCTGGCCGAAGCCTATTATAATCATCAGCCCACCGGCGCTGCTGGCAGCATGCCGGAACCGGATCTGTCTTAACGCGCTTCTTCTGCCCCGCCTTTTCAGGACCTGACCCGGCATGACAAAGCCTCCCGCCTCTTCCGGCCCTGCCTCCACCCAGCACCACCTGATGGAGGATCTTTCCGAAGCCTCCGTGCGGGAGCCCGTGCCTGCGGACCAGAAAACCATGGCGCTGGACAAGGTGTTCTGGAGCCATTTCTCCCCCAATCTGGGGCCGGGCGGCTGGGTGACGGGGGCGCTCCTGATCAGTCTGGGGCTGGATTTCAAAACCGGGGTGCTGGCGGTTCTGCTTGGCAACCTGATTGGCGCGCTGCCGGTCGCCCTTGCAGCCTCCATCGGCCCTGCCACTGGCCTGACGCAGATGGAAGCCTCCCGCCGCGCACTGGGGCGACTGGGTGTGCGCCCTCCGGCCTTCCTCAACTGGATTTACTGCGTGGGGTGGGACGCGGTGAACAACGTGCCCGCCGCCACGGCCCTGATGGCGTTGCTCATGCTGGCAGGCGTGGCGCTGCCCTTCTGGTTCGCGCTGGCTGTTCTGGCCTCCGTGCAGATGGTGGCCTCCATTTACGGGCACCATGTGGTGCAGGCCGTGCAGAAATATCTGGGCGGCCTGCTGCTGGTCACGTTCATTCTGATGGGCGTGGTGTTTGCTGTGCGTGGCTCTGCCCCCATTGCAGCACATCACCCTGTCAGCCTCTCCACCTTCCTGCTGGCAACGGGGATTCTGGTCAGCTTCAACCTCTCATGGGCGTCCTATTCCTCAGACTACACGCGCTATCTGCCTGCCGATACCAACCCGAAAAAAGTGGTCTGGCTGGCGCTGGCCGGATTGCTGAGTTCCGCCATTCCGTTCCAGATTCTTGGGCTGATCAGCGCGGGGAGTGTGGCTAATCCGTCTCCCACGGCTGTCATTGCCTCACTCCAGCAGGCCATGGGGCCGCTGGGGGCTGTGGCGCTGGCGGCTATCGCGCTCTCTTCCATCACCGGCAATTCGTTTAACGATAACACGGCCAGCTACAGCCTGATCTCCGCTGGCCTGCATGTGCCACGCGTGACCGCCGCTATCCTCACCGCCCTGTTAGGCTATGGGCTGGCTGTGGCCGGAGCCGGGCGTTACACCGCGCTCTATACGGATTATCTGCTGGTCACGATGTACTGGATTGCGCCGTGGATCGGCATTGTGCTGGCTGACTGGTATTGCGGCACCCGCCAGTCGCGCCCAGTGCCTCCGGGCTGGACGTATGGAGCCACGATTTTTGCTGTGACCTCCGTACTGACCATCCTGCTGTTTTCGGACAGTCAGCTTTACACCGGCCCCGTCGCCCGCTGGCTGGACGGAGCCGATATCGGGTCTTACGTGGGCTTCTTTGTGGCCGGGGGCTGGTATGTGCTGGGCATGCGTTCCCGCGCCAGTTCATAAAGCCCAACGGCTGCGGCCACAGACACGTTCAGGCTTTCCATCTCACCCGGCATGTATAGCCCGGCAATTTCATCACAGCTTTCCCGCGTCAGGCGGCGCAGGCCCTTGCCTTCCGCGCCCAGCACGAGGGCCACACGGCGACCCTTGAAAGACGGACCATCCAGCAGGCCACCGCCAGCATCCAGCCCGACCGTCCAGCAGCCACCCTTCTGCAAAGCTTCAATCGCACGGGACAGATTGACTTCCCGCACCATCGGCACCGTTTCCAGCGCGCCAGAGGCCGCTTTAGCCAGCACGGCGGTTTCTTCTGGCGCGTTGCGGTCCTGCACCACAAGGCAGGCGGCCCCAAAGGCCGCGGCAGACCGCAGGATTGCGCCCACATTGCGCGGGTCCGTCACCTGATCCAGCACCAGCACCGGGCCGGGGCGTTCCAGTGCTTCTTCCAGCGTCAGGTTAGGCAGCGCCTTGACCAGAACGGCCACGCCCTGATGCACGGCGTCCTCACCCAGCATGTCATCCAGACGGGCGCGCTGCACAATTTCCGGCTCAATGCGAATGACGGCCCCGGCCTCTTTTGCCGCCAGCAGCGCCGGATGCTCGGGCTCCGTCACCAGCAGGCGCTGAAACACGCGGTTCGGGTTAGCCAGAGCCGCTGCCACGGCGTGGGTGCCAAACAGCCAGCAGGCGCCAGCGGGTGCGGCCCCCTCGCGCCCTGCGGGAGAAGAATTGCGTGAGCGGCGGGACGGACGGCCAGAACGGGGAGGACGCATGAAAAACCTTGAGCTGTCGTGTTCAGCCTCTTCCCTACCGCAAACTCCCACCGGCGGGCTATCCCCCTTTGCCGCGTCTCCCTTGCCACCATGTTGCGGCAGGGCATAGGATTCAGACCATGATACGTATTTTTATAGACGCCGATGCCTGCCCGGTGCGGGATGAAACCTATCAGGTGGCCAGTCGCCACGGGTTGAAAACCTATGTGGTCTCCAACCGCCTGCTGGCCGCCCCCGCCTCCCCGCAGATTGAGCGCATTGTCGTGACGGACGGCATGGACGTGGCGGATGACTGGATTGCCGAGCACGTCAAAGCGCATGACATCGTCATTTCCTCAGACATTCCGCTGGCCGCCCGTTGCGTGGCAAAAGGGGCGTGTGTGCTGAACCCCAATGGCCGCATTCTGGATGAAAACGCCATCGGCATGGCGCTGGCCATGCGCAACCTGATGGAAGACCTCCGCTCCACCGGAACCATGCTGGGCGGCGGGAAAAGCTTTACCAAAAAAGACCGCTCAACATTTCTCTCTGCACTGGATACAGCGGTGGTGCGCGGCAAAAAACAGGCCGCAGGCAGCGTTCTGGCGGCCCGTCTGGCCGCCCCGCCGGGTGGGCGGAGTGTCTGAAAATTCAGACAGTCTCAGATTGTAAAATTGAAGGTGCGACCGGAAGATCCTGCTGGTAAGACTGCTAAAGGCCAGATGATTCGCAAGGGAGTTTTTAAACATGCCAGCGCGCCGCCCTACCCGCTCTGATAATGACGACTTCTCTGACGAGACGCCTGAAAACGAAGCCTATGCGTTCTCCCTGCTTCAGGACGAAGAGGATGAAGAACAACGCCAGCGTGCGGAAGAAAACGAAGACATTCTTGAAGAAATGACAGACTACGCCGACCATTATCTTGGCGATAATCAGGATGATGAGTTCCCCGAGGACGATCAGGACTTCTAAACCCTTCTGCGAGACGACCGAAGAACTGCCATGCCGCAACCTGCCTTCTCCCAGTAAAAGGTTTGCGGCATGGTCCGCATCACCCCGTGCGGTTCTGTCGCACTCTCCTGCACAAGGACACCTGACCCCTGCTGCACCATCTGGACACGCTGCTTCAGCATTACGGCTATGGCATTGTTACCCTGATTGTCATGATGGAGAGCATGGGTGTGCCTGTGCCGGCCGAGGCCTGCATCATCACGGCCTCGCTGTATTGTCTGAAAACCCATCATCTTGCCATTGGCTGGGTGGCCGTTGCCGCCGTGGCGGGCGCAATTATTGGCGATAATATTGGCTACATTATTGGTCGCAAGGTCGGACTGCCGCTGCTGGAAAAATACGGCCCCCGTTTCGGTCTGACCTCTGAGCGGCTGATCTTGGGGCAATATCTGTTCCACCATCACGGCAGCGCCATTGTGTTCTGTGGCCGGTTTATTTCCGTGGTGCGCGTGTTTGTGGCCGTGCTGGCCGGGGCGTGCCGCATGCACTGGCCGCGCTTCATGCTGTTTAACGCACTGGGGGGCACCTGCTGGGCAGGTGGTTATGCGCTGGGCACCTACGCACTGGGGCGCAAAATTTCAGAAGTCTCTGGCCCGGTTGGTCTTGTTATCGGTCTTGCAGCCCTTGGCGGCATGATCGCCATGGGGCGTTTCCTGAAGAAAAATGAGGCGCGGCTGACGCAGCTTGCCTTGCAGGAATCCCGAAACGGCACACTCTCAGCATCCTGAGCGCCGCACCGTTACCATCAAATCGCCTGAAAGCCTCGGCAGGGTGTCCGCAATGGACATTCCGCCATCCCGGCTGTATCCGTCTGAGCCTGATCAACAACAAGGCATGGAGCGGGTCATGAACGCATCCCGGAGCTCTTCCGAGGGCAGCATCACTCTACATCGCAACGACCTGCCCGACGGGCTGACCTTTACCGGGTCCGTTGCCGTGGATACGGAAACCATGGGCCTCAACCCCCATCGGGACCGGCTGTGCCTTGTGCAGCTTTCCGCAGGGGATGGCACCGCGCATCTGGTGCAGATCATCCCGGAATCCCTTGGCGGCAAGGGCTATGACTGCCCGAACCTCAAGCGCCTGATGGCTGATCCCGCCGTGACCAAAATCATGCATTTCGCACGGTTTGATGTCGCTATCCTCCAGCACGCGCTGGGCATTACCGTCAGCCCTGTGGTCTGCACCAAAATTGCTGCCCGTCTGGTGCGCACCTTTACGGACCGCCACGGTCTGGCCGCTCTGTGCCGGGACATGCTGGGCGTTGAGTTGAGCAAGCAGCAGCAGACGTCTGACTGGGGGGCTGCCGACCTCAAGCCCGAACAACTGGCTTATGCTGCGTCTGACGTGCTGTATCTGCATGCGCTGTGGCAGAAGATGGATGCGCTGCTGCACCGGGAAGGCCGTCGTGAGCTGGCTCAGGCCTGCTATGACTTCCTGCCCGCCCGTGCCCGGCTTGACCTTCTGGGTTATGAAGACCCGGATATCTTTTCTCACCGCGCCTGATCCAGCCGGACCGGAGCCCGCCCTGCATGACAGAACACGCCACCTTAGACCTGCCCGACCGCCTCGCGACCGAGGCCGCAGCCGTCATCCAGACCGAACGCGCCGGACTGGATGCGCTGGACCGCGCGTTGCAGGACCCAGCGGGACTGGGCGGCGCGTTTGCACGGGCCGTGGACATTCTGCTCCATGTGTCGGGCCGCGTGGTGGTGACCGGCATTGGCAAATCCGGCCATGTGGCCCGGAAAATTCAGGCTACCCTGTGCTCCACCGGCACCCCGGCCCTGTTTGTCCACCCTGCCGAGGCCTCTCATGGGGATCTGGGCATGGTGCAGCCGGGGGATGCGGTGCTGGCTTTCTCCAATTCCGGTGAGACGACGGAACTGGGCGATATTGCCGCCCACACTCGCAAAACGGGCCTGCCTCTTCTGGCCGTCACCAGCCGGGCAAATTCCACTCTGGCCTCTGCGGCGGATGTGGCGCTCACCCTGCCCGCCATGCCGGAAGCCTGCCCAATGGGGCTGGCCCCCACCACCAGCACCCTGATGCAACTTGCGTTTGGGGATGCGCTGGCCGTGGTCCTGCTGCGCCAGCGCGGCTTTACGGCCAGTGACTTTGGCAACTACCACCCCGGTGGCCGTCTGGGCAGCCGCCTGCGCACTGTAAAAGAGCTGATGCGTACTGGCGCAGACCTTCCTCTGGGGCGGGAAGACACCCCGATGCGGGATGTCATTATGGAAATGACGCGGCAGGCTCTAGGCTGCATTGGCATTCTGGACCATAATGGCTGTCTGGCGGGGCTGATCACAGATGGTGACCTGCGCCGCGCGCTGGACCATGATCTGACAACCACGCTGGCAAAGGATGTCATGAACCGTCACCCTCTCACCATAGGGCCTGACATTTTTGCTGCTGATGCGCTGCGCATGATGAACGAACGCGACCGCCCCATTACCTCCCTGTTCATTCTGGATGCAGACCGCCGCCCGATGGGCGTGGTGCATGTGCATGATCTGCTGCGGGCAGGTGTGGGATGACGGAACCTTCCGGCCGCCCGCCCCAACGCGATGACTTTGCCCGCTCGGAAGAAACCGTCCGCCAGCAGCGTGAGCGCATGGCTCCTTCCGTCGCGCGCCGCCTGCCGCCAGATGCGGGGGAACTGGCCCGCCGGCGGATGCTGCTGCGCTGGGCCAAATGGGTTCTGCCCGCCACGGCTCTGCTGCTGCTCAGCTCCATTGCCGTCTGGCCGGAAGTGGACCGGCTGATTAACGCCAACAAGGCGGCGCTCAAGGAAATCTCCAAGGTCAAGGTGGAAAGCGGCAATCTGATTGGCGCGACCTATCGGGGCGTGGATGAGCATAACCGCCCCTTCATGATCACAGCGGACAGTGCGCATCAGGCCAACCCGGAACGGATGGATCTGGACAACCCCGTGGCTGATATCCTCAGTCAGGGAGGGAGCTGGCTTCTGGTCCGATCGGAAAAAGGGGTCTACATGCAGCATGCACAGATTCTTGACCTGACAGGAGAAGTCACCCTGTATCGTGATGATGGCCTTATGATGCGCAGCCCTGTGGCGGATGTGGATATCCGTACGGGCATTATTGCGTCCAATAGCTGGGTGCGGGCAGAAGGGCCGTTTGGCGTGCTTGATGCAAAAGGATATCTGGTGTCCCAGCATGAAGGCATTGCCCAGTTTCGCGGGCCGGGCCGACTGATTCTGAACGACGACCGCGGCAGCCATCCGGCTGATGGGAAGGCCTCCTGATATGCTCCTGACCTCCTCCTCCCGCCTGCGCGGCCTGCGCCGCCCGGTGCTGGCTCCCGCCTTCGGGCTTGCGGCCCTGCCACTGCTGGCTGCCCTGTTCTGTGGCACGGCCCACGCGCAGTCCATCGACCTCTCGCATGGCGGGCAGATTACCGTCACGGCAGCCGGTGGGTTTGACTGGGACCAGAACCAGAAAAAAGTCACGGCGTATGATCAGGCCAAAGCCGTCCGTGGGGACGTGACGGTAACAGCCGACAAGCTGATTGCCTATTACCGCAAGAAGGCCGCACCTGACGGCGCACCGGCGCCAGCGCAGGGTGAGGCTCCGGCTGGGGCCGTTACCGGCACAACGGCCAGTGCCAAACCGGGGTCTGATGCTCCCGCCGCTCCAACCGGCCAGCCTCCCGCCCCTGCCAGCACGCCTGCCCCGGCAGATGCCAAGCCCGCGGACGGTAAAGCCGAGGGCGGTGACCCGGATTCCTCCGGTGCTAATGAAATTTATCGACTGGAAGCGGTCGGCCACGTGCATATCTACACCCAGACTGATCAGGGCTGGGGTGATAAGGCCGTTTATGACATGGATCAGGCCGTGCTGGTGATGACCGGCAAGGCGCTGAAGCTGACCACCCCGCAGGATATTCTGACGGCGCGGGATTCCATGGAATATTACTCGCAGCAGCGCATTTCCATCGGGCGTGGCAATGCGACCGTAACCACCAATGACAACCGGCAGATCCGTGCGGATGTGCTGGTGGGCTACAGCGCCCCGCCGGACCAGTCCGCGCAGCCGGCAGACCAGAAGAAAGACGCAAACCAGACCTCGTCTGACCCGCTGGCCAATGGCTCCGGCAAGCTGGAAAAGGTCAACGCGTTTGGCCATGTGTGGGTCCGCACCCAGACGGAAACCGTCACCGGGGACCGGGGTGTGTATGTGCCAGACACCGGCATTGCGCGCATTGTGGGTAATGTGCACATCACCCGCGGGCCTAACCAGATTCAGGGCGCAGCGGCCATCATCAACATGCATACAGGTCTGGCGACCATGACAGAGCGCCCCGGCAGCCGCGTGAGCGGTCTGGTTGTACCCAACAGCGGCGACTCATCGGACAGGAAATAACGGATGACGCAGGAGATCAGCTGGACCTCGGAAGAAACGGTGGAAGATCAGGTCATCGGACCGGGTCCTGAACCGACGACCCTGAACGCCCCGCACGCGCCCGGCCATGGCCTGTTTGCCAACGGTATTGGCAAATCCTACAAAAAGCGCGAGGTGGTGAAGAACGTCTCCATCGAGGTGCATCGTGGCGAGGCCGTTGGTCTGCTCGGGCCGAACGGCGCCGGCAAAACCACCAGCTTTTATATGATTGTGGGTCTTGTACAGCCTGATACCGGCTCCATCACGCTGGATGGGGCGGATATTACGCAGCTGCCCATGTATCGGCGCGCGCGGCTGGGCATTGGCTACCTGCCGCAGGAAGCCAGCATTTTCCGTGGCCTGAATGTTGAACAGAACATCATGGCCGCACTGGAAGTCGTGGAGCGTGACCCGGACCAACGGGAAGTGATGCTGGATGGCCTGCTGAGTGAATTCGGCATTTCCCACCTGCGTCGCTCCCCCTCCCTCGCCCTTTCAGGCGGTGAACGGCGGCGTCTGGAAATTGCCCGCGCACTGGCCAGCCAGCCGCATTACATCCTGCTGGATGAGCCGCTGGCGGGGATTGACCCCATTGCGGTGGGCGAAATCCGAGACCTCGTCTCGCACCTGAAAGACCGCGGCATTGGCGTGCTGATTACCGACCATAACGTGCGTGAGACACTGGAAGTGATCGACCGCGCCTACATCATGCACAGCGGGCAGGTGCTGATGCAGGGCGTGCCGGAAGAGATTGTGGCGCATGAGGACGTGCGCCGTGTGTATCTGGGCGAGAGCTTCTCGCTCTAACGCCTCCCTTTGGTCACCAGCTGTGGCGGGGCCATCTCCGGCACGACCGGTGCAGGTTCCAGCGTGATGGGCGGCACTGGCAGGCGGGCGGCATCAGCCTTCGGCTTCTGCTTGACCACCTCTACCGGAATAACCACCTTTTCCATCGGCGGCTTATAGTGCGTCATGTACCACATGATGCTGCCGTAAGCGGCCAGCAGCACCAGCAGGATCGCGACTTTGGCCCGCCACTTGTGGCGCATTTTGGGCATGTTGACGGGCGGGCTGGATCTTAAAAGCATGGCATCCTGTCTGGCTTGCAACTCTGTCTTGTGTTGTATGCGCCAGCTTTCCGGCACAGCAACCCCGAAAGAGGTGGTTTTTTTCAGAGTCTGCCCTTAACGCGGCCGCTATAACGCCAGAATACCCCCGCTGGTTCCTATATTAAAACTGTCACAAACCCATAGACAGACCCCCGCCAACCATGCCCAAATACTGGCAGGCATGAGGGAGTCATCCCCGTGTCCTGACGAGTTAAGCCGCCTCCGCCTGAGAGAGGGCTGCATCTGTTACGGCTCCGCGCTCAGGCAAAGACGGTCCTGCTCTTAACCAGCGAGGAACGACATCCGATGCATATTCATGTTTCCGGTAAACAGATTGCTCTGTCCGATGCGCTCAAACATCGGGTCAATGCTCACCTGGGCGGCCTTGCAGAACGATATTTTGACAAGGCGCTGGAAGCCAATGTGACTTTCAGTAAAGCCCGTTCCTTCTTCACCTGCGATATCAACGTGCATGCAGGCCGCGGCCTGACCCTGCGCGGAGAAGGCGAGGCCGCAGACGCGAACGCCGCGTTTGATGATGCCGCCGAGCATATCGCCAAACGCCTGCGCCGCTACCATCGCCGCGTCACCTCCCACGCCCGCGCCACCAAGACAGCGGAGGCTCCGCCTGAAACCGGGCGGTCCTATGTGCTGAAATCCACCCCATCCGCTGCGGACACCAAAGCCCAGCAGGACAATGGCGTCGACCATGAAGCCACGGCAGAAGCCGAAACCTACGCCGCCATTATTGCGGAACACACCACGGATATCCCCACCCTGAGCGTGAGTGAGGCCGTCATGCGGCTGGATCTCGCCGCATGCAGCATTCTGCTGTTCCGTAACCGCAAAAATCAGCAGATCAATCTGGTTTACCGGCGGGATGACGGGAATATCGGCTGGGTGGATACGGGGCCGTCCTGAAGGACGTCCTCACCCTTTTTTCCACAAAAATACCCTGCCACATGACGGAATTTTCTTCCGGATGTGGCAGGGTTTTTCATAAGCTGGTCTTGCCCGAAGGCTTACTGGAGGCTGGCTGGCACCATATCGTGCTGGAGAATAACCCCCCACGCGGTTTCCAGATCATCCACCACCGCCAGCGGTGAGCCATCGGCTGCATGGATGGCGCAGCCTTCCTCGCCATCTTCTGTCAGAGCCGGGCGCACATAGGCGACATTGGCAACCCCCAGAGACCGAAACTGATTTTCGGAAAGCTGATGGACATCCAACGGTTTATCCGACTCATCGGGCATAAGAACAACACGTCCGTTGCGGGTCGTGACTCTCATGGTGTCTCCTTTCCGTATCTAGAAAGCCAACGCAGGCTGGCGGAAAAAGATCCCCGCCCGTCCTGCGCCGGGCTTTTCAGTCCTCCACCACCGTATGCAACATACGGGAGGTGCGCGGCTTCAGCCCGCTGGCCGAGGCCGCTGCACTTTTTGGGGTGCCGGGCTGCATGATCTCAATCCGCTTGACGCGCACTTCCGGCTGCGGGCGGAACAGATCAATATGCAGCAGGCCGTTATCCAGCCAGGCCCCGCCAATTTCTATACCCTCGGCCAGCACAAACGCCTTCTGGAACTGGCGGGAGGCAATGCCGCGGTGCAGATAGACATGCTCTTCACCATCTTCCACCTGCCGGCCACGGATCACCAGCTGGTTGTCTTCCTGCGTTATCTGGAGGTCATCCATCCGGAAGCCCGCAACGGCCAGCGTAATCCGCAGCCCGTTGGGGGCAATCTGTTCAATATTATAGGGTGGATACCCATCACCGTTGCCCTTGCTGGCCCGTTCGAGCATCTGCTCGAGGTGGTCAAAACCAAGGAACATGGGTGAGCCAAATACTCTGCCAGACATAAAGCCTCCCCTTTCTGAGCGAGACAGAAACCGGACCCTTCATGGCATCCGGCTTTCCTCACGATATGGGACACACGCGGCCAAACGCAAGACTGCACGGAAGCTCACGCATGCCTGAAAAGGCCCCTCAGGCGGCTTTGCACACCATACAGGAGCAGAGTGCGGCATATTTCCCACGCTTTTTGTGTCGTCAGCGCCATCTCCCTCTGGCGCAGGCGGGCGCGGGAGGTTAAATCGGGCGTATGACAGACGCAGCCATGACAGATGCAGCTTTTTCCGCTGCGGCGGCAGATGCCGCTCCTATGCCCATTCTCATTGCCCCGCATGCCGTGCTGCGGCGCAAGACGCGTGAGGTAAAACCGGAAGATATGGCGGACATCCGCCGGGTTCTGCCCAGCATGTTTTCCGCCATGTATGCCGCCCCCGGCATCGGGCTGGCCGCCCCGCAGGTGGGCCTCGGCCTGCGTTTTGCGCTGGTTGATCTGGGCGAGGAAGATGCGCGCGAGCCGATCGTGATGATCAACCCGGAAGTAATTGCCGAGACGGAAACACTGGCCGCGCGGGAGGAAGGCTGCCTTTCCCTGCCCAACCAGTATGCGGAAGTGACACGCCCGGAAAAGGTGCGCGTGCAGTGGCGCACTGTGGGTGGCGATGTGATGGAGCGTGAAGTGGACGGCCTGCTGGCCACCTGCATGCAGCATGAAATTGACCATCTGGAAGGCATCCTGTTTGTGGATCACCTCTCCGTGCTGCGCCGCAACATGATCCTGCGGCGACTGGCCAAGGAACAGAAGCGGAAATAAGCCGGAGGGCTGGCACATGCGTCTTATCTTCATGGGCACACCGGATTTTGCGGTCCCTGCCCTGCACGCCCTCCATGCCGCAGGGCACGAGATTGTCGCTGTGTATTCCCAGCCCCCGCGCCCCGCTGGCCGGGGCAAGGCGCTGCGGGCCTCGCCTGTGCAGCAGGCGGCGGAAGCCCTCGGCCTGCTGGTGCGCCACCCTGAAAAACTGCGCAAAAATGAGGAAGAATGGGCCGCTTTTGCTGCCCTTGAGGCCGATGCTGCCGTGGTAGCTGCTTATGGCCTCATTCTGCCGCAGGTCATGCTGGACGCGCCGCGCCTTGGCTGCCTGAATATCCATGCCAGCCTGTTGCCGCGCTGGCGTGGAGCCTCACCCATTCAGAGTTCTATTCTGGCGGGCGATAAAGAAAGCGGCGTGACCATCATGCAGATGGAAGCGGGCCTTGATACCGGCCCCATGCTGCTGCGTGAGGCCGTGCCCATTACGCCCGAGACCACCGCCACCAGTCTGCATGACGCGCTCAGCGCCATCGGCGGGCAACTGGCCGTGCGCGTGCTGGCCGAACGCCCTACCCCCACGCCTCAACCGGAAGAGGGCGTGACATACGCCCCTATGCTGACGCGGGAAGATGGCCGTCTGGACTGGTCCCAGTCTGCCGCAGCGCTGGACCTGCGTATTCGTGCCCTCACGCCCTGGCCCGGCACCTTTACCGTGCAGGCTGACGGCACCGTGCTGAAAATTGGCGCGGCTACCCCGTTGCCCGACCGCAAGCACACCGCCACCCCTGGCATTGCGCTGGATGACGCCCTGACCATTGCCTGTGGGGACGGCGCGCTCCGCCTGACCCGCCTGCAAAAGCCCGGTCGCGGCATGATGGATGCTGATGCTTTCCTGCGCGGCCAGCCTATGCCCGCAGGCACGCGCCTGTATCACACGCCGCCAGCCGCTCCCGCCTCCGAATGACAGAGCTGCCGTCGTTTCTCTCCGAACCCTCGCCCGTTTTTCCGTCTGATCCCCACAAGGATGCCCAGACTGATCAGGCGTTCCAGCGCTGGGCCGTTAAAATCGAATATGACGGCACGGGTCTCGTCGGCTGGCAGAAGCAGAGTGTGGGCACCTCCGTGCAGGGCCTGCTGGAAGCTGCGGCCACCCGGATGGCTAATGGACGGCGCGTTTCCAGCATTACGGCCGGGCGGACAGATGCCGGCGTGCATGCCACAGGGCAGGTCGCGCATCTGGACTTCCCCGCAGATATGAACCTCGCCCCCCATATCGTCCGTGACGGACTGAGCTACCATCTGAAGCCCCACCCCGTGGCCGTGCTTCAGGCCGCGCTTGTCACGGAAAAATGGAGCGCACGGTTTTCCGCTACATGGCGCTCCTACCTCTACCGCATTATCAACCGGCCCTCACCGCCTGCTCTTGGGGCCACCCATATGTGGCATGTGCGCGCCCGCCTGAATCTGGACCGGATGCGGCAGGGTGCGGACAGGCTGGTGGGCACGCATGATTTTACGTCCTTCCGGGCCGCGGCCTGTCAGGCCAGAAACCCGGTCCGCACGCTGGACAGCCTGACAGTGGAACGTGTGGGAGAGGAAGTGCACATCCGCACCCGCGCGCGGTCCTTCCTGCACCATCAGGTGCGGAACATGGTAGGCACGCTGGTCCTTGTGGGCAGAGAACGCTGGGACCCGGAACGCATTACCGCAGCGCTGGAAGCCCGCTCCCGCACAGCTGGCGGCCCAACAGCCCCGGCGGAAGGCCTGTATCTGACCGGCGTAGGCTATAACCCTGACCCGTTTGCGGACCCGCCAACCTCATACTAGCCCTGTGCGGAAACACGCAGCCCGCCACGTCATCACACCAAACTTTTCCGCTCCATCTGGCGCGCTCGCCGCTTCAGAATTTCCGTGTATTCCGCCTGAATTTCCCGGACCAACCGGGCCGCTGGCAGAGCACGGGCCAGCGGTGCGCCCTGCCCGGCCCAGTATGCGCCAAAACCTGCCTCGCCGTGGGTTCGGGCTGCTCTGGCCAGCGCCTTCCCGGCATCATACGCAATGGGATAATCCGGGCACGGTGGCACGTCGGGCCGCTCAGCAAGTTCCGTAAAGCGGTTGGACAGCCCCCGCGCTGGCCGACCGGAAATCAGGCTGACCATACGAGTGTGAAAAGCCGACGGCCCCATCAGGGCTTTTCTATATCCCTCATCCAAACCCGTTTCCGGGCAGAGCAGAAACGCCGTGCCCATCTGCGCCGCAACCGCGCCCAGATCAAGCACTGCCGCCAGCCCGGCCCCATCCATAATTCCGCCAGCGGCAATCACCGGCCCATGACACTGGCGGCTGAGCAGACGGACCAGCGGCAAAGTGCCCAGTGCATCGTCCGGGGCATGCGGGTCAAACATGCCCCGATGCCCTCCGGCCTCAACGCCCTGTGCAATGACCGCATCCATTCCGGCAGCTTCCGCCGCCAGTGCCTCGGCAGGGCTGGTGACAGTCGCCAGAAGGAAAGCCCCCGTTTGTTTGAGGGCCATGACAGAGGCATCTGGGGGCAGTCCGAAATGGAAGCTGATGACAGGCGGTTTGACTTCCAGAAGAAGCGCCAGCATCTCCGGGTCATCCAGAAAACTTGTGTAGGGTGAAGACAGTTTTTCTGGCGGTGTCTCGTCGTACTCTACAAAAACAGGCGTCAGCCAGTGCAGCCAGCGTGCCTCACGCTCTGCATCTGCTCTGGGCGTAGGATGCACGAACAGATTGACGTTAAAGGGCCGGTCCGTTCTGGCGCGCACCTCCGCAATCAGGGCCCGTGCCTGCTCAGGCTTTGTCGCGCCAAGCCCCAACGCGCCCAACCCACCCGCATTAGACACTTCCGCTGCAAGCTGTGGCGTGGACACACCAGCCATCGGAGCCTGAAAGACCGGAACTCTCAGGCCGAGTTGTTCAAGAAGGGGCATAAGTTCTTCAGTCCGCAGAACGTTGGGCAATAAAATCCGTCAGAGCCTCAACGGCCTGACTGCGGTACCGTTCCTTGTGTCGCAGGCCGAAGAACACCCGCGGCCCAAAGGACACAGGCGCTGCGTGCAACGTGCCTGCCGCCAGCGCGGGGGCCACCACGAGTGAGGACAAACCCGCAATCCCCGCCCCGGCCTCCACTGCCGTGCGCACACTCTCGTTAGAGGGCAGAACCAGCGCCTCATGCAGGGTTTCCGGTTCCACGCCAATCTGCCGCAGGCAGTCATCCAGAGTAGACCGGGTGCCGGATCCCTGCTCCCGCATAATCCAGCGAGCTTTTTGCAAAGCCTCTGGCGTGCAGCTGTGTGCCTCAAACGGCGTGGACTGCACCAGCACCAGCTGATCCTGCGCAATAGGCCACTGCGCCAGAACGGGATTGTCCACCTTGCCTTCCACAATCCCCAGATCAGAACGACCAGCCTGCACATGCGCTGCCACCTGCGTGGTATTGCCAATTTCCAGCACGATTTCGATATGCGGGAACCGCTCACGGAAGGCCGCCAGCAGTGACGGCAACCAGTAAGCCGCAATGGTCTGGCTGGCCACCACGCGTAAGGTGCCGCGCTTTAAGCCGCTCAGATCATCCAGCATGGTTTCCGCCGCAGTCACACGGTCCAGAATGATGCGGGCTTCGGCCAGAAACAGCGTTCCGGCTTCCGTCAGCACAATACCCCGCCCGACACGATGAAACAGGCGGACCCCATGCCGGGCTTCCAAAGCGGCAATCGCGGCCGAGACCGCAGACTGTGTGACATGCAGGGCGCGGGCGGCCTCCGTCATGTGTTCACGCTCGGCCACACATAAAAAAATACGAAGCTGCTCCAGTGTCATACCAATCCGCCCCCTCATTCATCATTTTTACTGATTGGAATGAGAAAAACAATGCGTTGGATTGATTGATCTTCTGCGCCTAGATCAAACGGCAGAAGGAAATCGAAATGACGAAATCTGCCAAATCTTCCCTGATGCACACCACCCGCACCCTGCTGCCGGGCCTTGGTTTATGTGTGGCCGTTACCGCTGCGGCGTATGCGCTTCAATCACTCGAGGTGCTGGTGTTTGGCAAGGCCTGGCTGGAAGCACTGGTGCTGGCCATTCTGCTGGGCACCTGCGTACGCAGCCTGTGGTCTCCGGGGGAGAACTGGCATGCGGGCATCTGCTTTAGTGCACGGACCCTGCTTGAATTTTCTGTGGTGCTGCTGGGCGTATCCATCAGTGCGGCCAGTGTTGTCTCCCTCGGGCCAGTCCTGCTGGTGGGCATTGCTGCCGTCGTCGCCGCCGCCATTGTGGTCAGCTTTGGTATAGGCACGCTGCTGGGCCTGCCGCCCCGCATGGCGCTGCTGGTCGCCTGTGGAAACGCCATTTGCGGCAACTCTGCCATTGCCGCCGTCGCCCCCGTTATCCGGGCAGATGCAAAGGACGTGGCCGCTTCCATCGCCTTTACGGCTGTGCTGGGCGTGGTGGTGGTGCTTGGCCTGCCGGTGCTGGGTCTTGCTGCGGGGATGACGGGGTTGTCCTTCGGCATTTTTGCCGGGATGACGGTCTATGCCGTGCCGCAGGTTCTGGCCGCGACCTCCCCGCTGGGCACGCTGGCGGTGCAGATGGGCACCGTGGTCAAGCTGGTGCGGGTGCTCATGCTGGGGCCGGTCTGTTTTGTCCTCTCCCTGCTCGCCCCCAGACTGGCCCCGGAAAAGCCTGATGGCAGTAATGTCACCGCCGGTCCTGCCCCGACCAAACGGGCCAGCTTTGCGCAGTTCGTGCCCTGGTTCATTCTGGGCTTTCTGGCCCTCATGCTCTGCCGCACCTTCGGGCTTGTGCCTGTGCAGTGGATTGCCCCACTCAATCAGGTCGCCACGGTGCTGACCGTCATCTCCATGGCAGCCCTCGGGCTTGGCGTGGATGCACGGACAGTCACCAAAGCCGGGGGCCGCGTGACGACGGCCGTTATCCTGTCCCTTGCCGGACTAGGCGTGCTCACTCTGCTACTGCTGGATGTGGTGCATCTGCGGTAAGACCGGGGAGAAATTCGCCCTTCGTCCTGAACGACCGGGCGACAGAGACGCCTCCTGTAACCCGGCACAATAAAAAAGCCTGTGCAGCTTGAGAGAAACGATCTCAAACCAGCACAGGCTTTTTCAACACAGAGCGTCACTACCCTGCTGCACAAACCGTTCTGTTTAGTGGGACGGTTTAACCGCAATCATCGGCTGGAGCAGATCCTGCATCACGATGTAATGCGGCGGCAGAAGTGCGGCGAGACCGTAGAGAACCAGTGTCACAGCCAGCACGGAGACATACAGCAGCAGCGCACGGCTGCGGGTCAGGCCGAGCCCGACGCGCGCCACATACCATTGCAGCCACATCTCATAGACAGAAACCGTGACCATCAGTGAGGCCATAAACCCCGGCTGGTGCAGCAGCGGCGGGAACAGCACGCCCGCCAGAACCGTGGCCACCAGAGAGATGAGGACCACCACCCAGCCGCACCATGTGGCCGCCGTGATGTAGCGCAGCCAGAGCGCATCCCGCCCCCATTTGTGGGCGTAAAAGTGGGAGACAACCGCTGGCAGCAAGACAACACACAGAGACAGCAAAAGCTTGGTAAAGCCCAGCGCCTTATCCGGCTGCATGGCAGCCTGAAAAAGGCCTACCAGCAACAACGCCAGTTGCGGAGCCAGTGCCGCACCAAAGGAATCCGGCGTGCCCTGAAAGCACCCAATGCCTTCACGACGCCCGCTGGCCAGCAGCAGCATCCCCTGCAAAATTCTGCGGCCGTTGTTACCCTGCTTGCCTGAACCCGAACTTGAAATCACGCCATGACCCCTTCCAGAAAGGTCTTGTAAATCACCGTCAATGTTTCCAGATCGGCCAGTGTGGTGTGTTCATCCACCTTATGGATGCTGGCCCCGACAAGCCCAAATTCGGCCACCGGACAGTAGTTTGCAATAAAGCGGGCGTCGGATGTGCCGCCCCCGGTGTCCAGCTTGGGCGTCCGGCCCGTGACAGTCTGCACGGCCTGCACCAGATGGTCCGTCGCTGGCCCCGGTGCAGTGAGGAACGATTCTCCGCTAATCCGCACATTCACCCGCGCCGTGGGCGCATGCTGGCGGCAGATAGTTTCCAGCCAGCCTTTCAGGCCAGCGCCTGTATGTAGGTCATTAAACCGGATGTTCAGCCGGGCTTCCGCCGTAGCGGGAATAAGGTTGGTGGCCGTGTTGCCCACATCCATGCTGGTAATTTGCAGGCTGGACGGCTCAAACCATTCGGAGCCGTTATCCAGCGGCGTCTCTCGCAGGGCGGTGAGCACGCTCAGCAGCTTATGCACCGGGTTATCAGCGCGATGCGGATAGGCCACGTGACCCTGCACGCCCTCCACCACAATATGCGCGTTCAGACTGCCGCGGCGACCGATCTTGATCATATCGCCCATAGCGGCGGGGTTGGTCGGCTCACCCACCACGCAGTAATCCGGAATCTGGTCTTTTTCCGCCATCCATTCCAGCACCTTACAAGTGCCATAGGTGGCGGGACCTTCTTCATCGCCAGTAATCAGCAGGCTGATGGAACCGGGCACGCCGCCCTGCTCTACGCACCGCGCCACGGCAGACACAAACGCGGCAATGCCGCCCTTCATGTCACACGCGCCACGCCCGAACAGAATGCCATCAGAAACTTCCGCAGCATAAGGCGGATGCGTCCACGCACTTTCCGCCCCCGGCGGCACCACATCGGTATGGCCCGCAAAACAGATGTGCGGCCCGGCTGTGCCCAGCCGCGCAAACAGGTTGGGCGTGCGTTCTGCCCCTTCCCCAAACGGAAGAGACACCACGGTAAAGCCCAGCGCTTCCAGCATGGCCGCCAGAGTGTGCTGGGCCGGACCGGGATCGGGCGAGACAGAGGCATGACGGATCAGCGCCTGCGTCACCGCCACCGGGTCTGTCAGAACAGGCAAATGCCCGGTCTGGGGTCCGGTTAGGGTGGTCTGGTCCGGCGCTGAATATGTCATTGCGTGTCTGCCCGAGGTTCCCTCTGCTTAGTCGCGCAGCAGGTCGTTAATGGAAGTCTTGGAGCGTGTGCGCTCGTCCACCCGCTTCACAATCACGGCGCAGGCCAGATTGGGGTTCGGGCGACCATCGGGGCCAACCGGCTTGGAGGACGGCAGCGTGCCCGGCACCACAACGGAATAGGCCGGAACGCGACCCATGAAGATTTCACCCGTTGCACGGTCCACAATCTTGGTGGACGCGCCGAGGAACACGCCCATGGACAGCACGGAACCGCGTTCCACAATCACGCCTTCCGCCACTTCGGACCGCGCACCAATAAAGCAGTTATCTTCAATAATGACCGGAGCCGCCTGCAACGGTTCCAGAACGCCACCAATGCCAGCGCCACCGCTGATGTGGCAGTTGCTGCCAATCTGCGCACAGCTGCCAACGGTCGCCCAGGTATCCACCATGGTGCCGCTGCCCACATGAGCGCCCACGTTTACAAAGCTGGGCATCAGCACAGCACCCGGGGCGATGTAGGCGGAGTACCGCACCATGGCACCCGGCACCACGCGAAAACCGGCTTTTTCAAAACGGGCCTGATCCCAGCCCTGAAATTTGACGGGCACCTTGTCAAACGCTGGCCCGCCAGCAGCAGCACCCGGCATGACAACGCTGTCATTCAGACGGAAAGAAAGCAGAACAGCCTTTTTCAGCCATTCATGCACCACCCAGCCATTTTCGCTGGGGGCAGCTACGCGCAGACGCCCGGAATCCAGCGCCTCGAGAGCGGTTTCAATCGCCTTGCGATCGTCACCCGTCGTGGCGGAGGAAATCCGGTCACGAGCTTCCCACAGAGTTTCGATTTGAGCGCGGAGAGTTTCTTCAGTCATGAGACACCGTCAGACAGGATGAACAGAGGGTCAGGGCAGAGCCACCGACCGGCAAAAAGAGGAAGGAACCATGCGGACAGGGCACGCTCCTGTCAACGCGCCGATGCCGGACACCTGCCATCAACACGGCTCAAAGTCGGACTCTGAGGCACCGTGCCGACAGCAGGCTTCAAAACGGCAGGATTAGTCTGCGCGGATCAGCGTGCCGGAGCCAGAAGCCGTAAACAGTTCCAGCAGGCAGGCATGTGGTGTGCGGCCATTGATGATCACAGCAGCGCGGGCCCCCGCCTGCACAGCCTGAATACAGGTTTCAACTTTGGGGATCATGCCGCCGGTAATCACGCCATCCGCAATGGCCTGACGCGCCTGTTCCGCCGTCAGTTCGGGGATCAGGTTGCCGTCTTTATCCAGCACGCCCGGCACGTCCGTCAGCATCAGCAGGCGCGTGGCATGCACGGCCCCGGCGACAGCACCGGCAGCGGTGTCGGCATTGATGTTATAGGTCGCACCGTCTTCACCCAGACCCACCGGTGCAATTACCGGGATCAGGCCGGAGCCGGACAGGGCATAAATCACGCGCGGGTCCACCTTCACCGGCTCGCCCACAAACCCCAGATCCAGCACGCGCTCAATCTGGCTGTCCGGGTCACGCACGGTGCGAGCCAGCTTGCGGGCGGTAATCAGCTTACCGTCCTTGCCAGAAATGCCCACGGCCAGCGCACCGGCCTGACTGATGAGTTCCGCGACTTCCTTATTCACGGAGCCTGCCAGCACCATTTCGATCACATCGACCATGTTGGCGTCAGTAACGCGCAGGCCATCCACGAAGGTGGAGCTTATATCCAGCCGCTTCAGCATCTGGTTGATCTGCGGGCCACCGCCATGCACCACAACCGGATTGATGCCAACCAGCTTGAGCAGGGCAATATCCCGCCCAAACGTCAGGGCCAGCTCCGGGTCCCCCATGGCGTGTCCACCATATTTGACCACAATGGTGTCACCCGCATACCGCCGCAGATACGGCAGCGCACTGGCCAGCACTGCGGCTTCATGGTGCAGATCAGGCAATGAGGAAGAAGGGTCGGTCATGGGCTGCAAATCCTGCTCGATAATCCTGCCGGGGGGTTATTGCGGCGGCAGAGCAAACGCCGCAAGTTCTGCGCGCAGTTGCTCAATGCCCAGCCCGGTCTCACTACTGGTCACGGAAAGGAAGGGGCACGCCGCAGGATGGCGTTTGGTCAGAGCCAGAACCTCTTCTTCCTTGCGGGCCAGCGCCGTGGGTTTGACGGCGTCACACTTGGTCAGCACCACCTGAAAGCTGACGGCGGCACGGTCCAGCAGCTTCATCACTTCCAGATCATGCGGTTTGACTTCGATGCGCGCATCCAGCAGCAGCATCACCCGCCGCAGGCCGGGGCGGCCACGCAGGTAGTCAAACATCATTTCCTGCCAGTCTTCCTTGACCGACTTCGCCGCCTTGGCAAACCCGTAGCCCGGCATATCCACCAGCATCAGCCGATTGGCGAGGTCAAAAAAGTTCAGCTGCTTGGTGCGTCCCGGCTGGGAGGACGCACGGGCCAGCGTCTTCCGGCCTGTCAGAGCGTTGACCAGTGTGGACTTGCCCACGTTGGAGCGACCGGCGAACGCAATTTCCGGCAGCGTTTGCGGCGGCAACTGCCCGAGCTTCTGCGCCCCGAAAATAAAGTCGCACGAACCGGCAAAAAGCCGCCGCCCCTCTTCCAGGGCGGCGGCAATCTGCTCGTCATTCGTCAGTTCACGAAAGTCTGTTCCGGCTTCAGGCATCAGCGCTTGCTCACTACGGTCGTCTTGGCATCAGCATTTTTGTCAGCCGCCTTGAAGCGCCCGAGGATGATGAACTGCTGCAACGCGGTCAGAAGGTTGCTCCACGCATAGTAGATCACCAGACCAACCGGCTGATGCGCCATGAAGAAGGTGAACACCAGCGGGATGAACGCCATCACCTTCTGCGGTGCAGGGTCCATGTTGGTGGAGCTGGAGCTGATCTTCTGCATCAGGAACATGGTGGCCCCATACAGGATCGGCCATGCGCCCAGAGAGAGGATGGACAGCACCTGCGCCGGGTCAAACGGAATCAGCCCGAACAGGTTGAACACGTTCGTCGGGTCCGGTGCAGACAGATCCTTGATCCAGCCAAAGAACGGCGCATGGCGCATTTCAATGGTGACGTAGAGATCCTTATACAGACACCAGAACACCGGAGCCTGAATAAACAGCGGCAGGAAACCACCGAACAGGTTTACGCCCTCTTCCCGATAGAGGCCCATGATATGCTGCTGCATGGCCATCGGGTCGTCTTTGTAGCGGGCGCGGATCTGGTCCACCTTCGGCTTCAGGCGCGCCGTCTTCCACGTCATACGCATCTGTTTGATGGTCAGCGGCAGGAAGAGCAGCTTCACAATCACGGTAAAGGTCAGCAGGGCCAGACCGAAATTGCCGATCATGGTGTAGAGCCAGTCCAGCACGAAGAACACCGGACGCGTCAGGAACGCCAGCCACCCGAAGTCCACTGCTTTCCAGAACATGGGTACATGCAGATCGTGCTCATACCGGTCCAGCAGACGCACTTCCTTCGCGCCAGCAAACACATGTGCTTCGGAAGAAGCCGTCTGGCCTGCTGCCACCTGCACCGGAGCGGTAGAGGTAAAGCCGACCTGATAGGTGTGCTGTGCGGGCAGATAGGTATAAGCGCCAACAACCTGTGTGTTCTGGTCCGGCAGAACAGCCATCAGCCAGTATTTGTCGGTAATACCAGCCCAGCCGCCTGTGCCCTGATGGCTCCAGGACACATTGTCCGGCGGCACGCCATCGTTGCGCAGCGCCTTGTAGGAGCCTTCGTTCAGGCGCCCATCAATGACGGAAATCGGCCCTTCATGCACCAGCATGCCGCCGGTTGTTTCCGGCGTGTAGCCACGATTGACGCGATAATACGGATACAGTGCAACCGCCTGCCCCGTGGCGTTGTGCACGCGCTGGGTGACGGTGAACATGAAGTCCTGATCCACCGCCAGAGCGATTTCAAACGTCAGGCCCTGCCCGTTATCCCATGAAAGGGTAACGGGGTGGGTCGAATCCAGCTTGCTGTTGTCCGCTTTCCACACCGTGCGGGAATCGGGCAGACGCACCGAGACATCGGACGGCGCACGCCAGCCGAAATCAATAAAGTCCGGCTTAGAGCCCGTGCCATCTGCCAGAACGCGTACGTCCGGGCTGTCCGGCTTGACGGTTTCCCGGTATTTTTTGAGGACCAGATCATCCAGTCGCGCACCGCGCAGATTGATGGAGCCCTGCACAGCAGGCGCATCAATCACCAGATGCGCGTCCGGCCCGCTGGGCTCGCTCGCTGCATCACCTGCGGATTGTACGGATGGTGTGGAAGAAGGCTGCGCAGCACCAGACGGCGGCGCAGAAACACTTTGCGTGGTCTGCTGCGTGACAGGAGCCTTGGGCGCCTGCGGGAAGAAATAATCAAACCCGATGAGAACCGCAGCTGACAGCAGTGTTGCCAGTATCAGACGTCTTGTATCCATTGCTGGCCTGCTGGCCCCCCTGCACGAAACGGAACAGATAATTCAACCGCGAAACACGGAGTCTTCACGGCACTCTGGTTTCCAGCGCAGGATGAGCAGGAATGCAAGCCGGGAAAGCATCTTCCTGTCCTGTCAGACAGGCAGACGTCTTACTTGTGGCCGGGCTTTGCGCTCCGGTCAGCCTGAGAAAGACACTGCTGCAAGGCTTTGCGAAAATCTGCCACCAGATCCGCAAAAGAGCGGTTCAGGGTTGCAGCGCGGCCAATCAGAACCAGATCAAGGCCGTTAAGAGGTGTTTCAGTTTCCACAATGCGGACAACCTCGCGCAGCCTGCGGCGGGCGCGGTTGCGGACCACGGAATTTCCAACTTTTTTTGTCACGGTAAAGCCAATGCGCGGGGCATTGGAGTCGGCGCGCTGAAAAAGCTGGAGCACCAGCCCCCGCACGGGCGCTTTACGCCCACGCGCGGCCAGAAAGAGAAACTCTTTCCGCTTTTTAAGGCGTTGGGAACGAACAGGCTCAGCCCCCGCTCCCTCCAGACGCTCACGCTGCTGCATGATGCCCGTAAGCCATAAAAAGCTTAAGCGGAGAGACGCTTACGGCCTTTGGAACGACGGTTGGCGATGATCTTGCGGCCACCAACAGTTGCCATACGTGAGCGGAAACCATGGCGACGCTTGCGGACCAGCCGGGACGGTTGATAAGTGCGCTTCATTGCAGCACTCCCTTCATTGATACAGATATGCAGGCAGCCCAGAGCCACCTGTCTTGAAGGGCCGGCTTATAATGTTCAGAAAGGAGAACGTCAATCATATCGGCAGAGTCCCGGCACACTCTGTTCCGACAAAAGAAGGGCTGGTCCTCCATGAGCACCTCTCAATCCCCCCTCAGCACCGTGCTGCTCCTGTTCTGCCTGCCCCTTTTGGGGGCTGTAACGGCTGGCCTGCTGGGCCTGTCCTTCCCTGCCGGCCTGCTGCCTGTCGCCCTCACCGCCGCAATCGGCGCCTGGCTGGGCACCCGTTTCCGGCACCCAACCTCGGCTCATTCGGGCCTCGCGTCAGCCCCAAAACCCGCAGAATCGCTCGCCAAGGATCAGCCGGCACCCGCTCGGGCTTCTCTGACACCCCACACGGCTTCTGCGGCCCAAACGCACTCAGGCACACAGGCACAAGTAGGGTCGACCCCTGTCACGGCACCTCTGACCCCATCGGGTCTGCCCGCGCATCCGCAAGCCGCGCTCCCTACACCAGACCCCAAACTGCGCCACGATATTCGGAATATTCTCTCACCGGCGATGCTGGCCGCCGAGCAGCTTGGCACCAGCACAGACCCGCTGGTGCTCAAGGCCGTCAAAACTATTGACGAGTCTCTGGACCGCGCTCTGCTCCGGCTGAAGCAGAAGCCGCAGTCCTGACAGGCCTTAGTCCTGGCGCTGGATCAGTTCGATCTTGTAGCCGTCCGGATCTTCGACAAACGCGATAATGGAGGTGCCGAATTTGACCGGACCAGCCTCCCGCGTGACCTTCCCGCCCCCGGCGCGCACCTTTTCTACCGCAGCCGCCACATCGGGCACGCCAACGGCAAAATGGCCAAAGCCGGTGCCAACGTCATAGCCATCATCCTGACCCCAGTTATAGGTCAGTTCGATTTCGGCCTGTCCGGCGGCATTATCTGCATAGCCAATAAAGACAAGAGTATATTTGCCGTCTGGCACTTCCCGCCGACGCAATTCATGCATGCCGAGAAGCTTATAAAAAGCGATGCTGTCATCCAGATTTTTCACCCGGACCATGGTGTGCAAATAACTTGCCATCGCGTTGTCTCTCCTCTGTTTCGCTCTGTTTTTAGCGCGTGAGAGGCTCCGGGGTTACCGCAATCAGGAATAATCCTGCCTGATCAGCCTCCACCACGCAGGCATCCCGATCAGTCAGCAAGGTGTGTCCGGCCTCAAACGCAATGCCCCGCAGTCCCGCCAGATGCGCATTACGCACGGTAGCGGGGCCAATGGTGGGCATATCCGCCCGCTTGTCCTGCCCCGGCTTGAGGAGCTTGACCAGCACTCCGCCCTCACCCGGCTGCCGACACTCCCCGGCCCGCGCCAGCATACGGTCCGTGCCTTCCATGGCCTCCACAGCCAGCACCAGACCGTTCTGCACCACGCAGCCTTGCCCGATGTCCATCCGGCCCAGCGCATGCACGACCTCAATGCCCCTTTGAATGTCAGCCATAGCCTGCTCATCCGGTGCAACAGTGCCCAGAACACCGGGCGGCACGACGGCATGGGACAGAAATTCATGCGCGCCCCGCACGCAAAAGCCTTCCTCGCCCAGAATGCGGACCAGAGCAGCCAGAAGCCCGTCATCGCCCGCAAACAACGCCCGCCCCAGCCGGGCCAGAATGCGCGCACCTTCCGCATCGGGATACAGGCTGCGCAGGGAGGGACGACGGATAGGGCCAATCAGCACAAGATCCGTGCAGCCATGCGCCCGCAGGAGAGACAGCATCTGCCCGGCGGCCCCAAGGCGTACAAGCTGATGCGGCCAGGGGTTGATCACCTCTGGCTCAGCAAATCCATCAAATCCAAGAATAAAAACGGGTCGCCCGGCTGCCGCAGCGGCTTCAGCCACCCGTGCCGGAAGCGGACCGCCCCCGGCCAGAATGCCAACTGCGCCGGGCTGCGCGCTCACGCGCCCTCAGTTTCCGCCGTGCTGAAGTCTCCCCGCGCGACGCGGACAAGACCGCGCCGGCTGGGCGCATCAATAAACTCAAGAATTTCACGCACGCGCGGTTCATCCCCAAACTCGCGCCGCATGACTTCAAGGCGGGCGGCAAACGGGCCATCCTCAGATGCCCCTTTGGGATACAGCGTGAAGAACGCCTTACGCATCCGGTGGATTTCTGCCGACTGCACACCATTCCGGCGCAGCCAGATCCAGTGCAGGCCCACAAGCCGCGCACGGTTCCCCAGCACACTGCCGTAAGGAATCACATCGGCTTCCACGCCAGCCACGCCACCAACCAGTGCTGCATGGCCAATACGCACGAACTGATGAATGGCGGCGGAGCCCATGACGCGCGCATCATCCTCAATCGTCACATGGCCACCCATGACCACGTTGTTGACGATAATCACGCGGTTACCCAGCGTGCAGTCATGTGCCACATGAGCGTTGGCCATAATCAGCACATCATCACCAATGTGCGTCAGGCCACTGCCCACAGCAGTGCCACGATGAATGGTCACGTGCTCACGCACCACCGTACGGGCACCAACCTCACACCGGGTCGGCTCACCTTTATATTTGAGATCCTGCGGGGCCATGCCGATCGTGCTGAACGGGAAATAGCGGGATCCCGCGCCAAGGCGCGTATGACCATCCACCACAACGTGGGAAATCAGCTCCACGTTGTCCTCAATCACCACATTCGGGCCGACGGAACACCACGGACCGATAACCACGCCACGCCCAAGCTGAGCCTCTGGTGCAACAATGGCGGTTGGGTGAACACGCGCCCCCCCGTTTTCTCCTACTGCATGCACCAGTTCCACTCCTCTTTCACCTGCCTGCTTCCCGTACGTCGTCATACACTGTGCGGAAACACCTGCCCCAAAAAACGGGCGTTTTCCGGGCAGGTCAGGATATTAGCTACAATTATCTCAAAAATAATGGGGGGCTCAACCCATGATCATGGCGCTGAATGTTGCTTCCGCCACGGAAACACCATCGACTTTGGCCACACCACGGAACTTCCACACATTAGCGCGGTGGCGTTCCTTGACCACATGGATACGCAGCTGGTCACCCGGCTCCACAGGCTTACGGAACTTGGCGTTCTCGATTGTCATGAAATAGACAACCTTGCCCTCAAAAGCCTTACCCAGCGTCAGCACTACCAGCGTAGCGGCTGTCTGCGCCATGGCTTCAACAATCAGCACACCGGGCATGACAGGCCGCACAGGGAAGTGCCCCGGAAAGAACGGCTCGTTAACCGAGACATTCTTGATACCGGTTGCTTCTTCCCCGAGCCTGATATCCACCATCCGGTCGATGAGCAGGAAAGGATATCTGTGCGGAATCGCTTGCATAATGCGCGTGACGTCAATCGCATCGATTGTCTGAACGTCCTGCTGCGATTCTTGTTTCGTCTCCACGTCCCCTAGACCACCTTTTTCAGCCGGACAGCGCCCGGTATCTGTTCAACCCTTGCCCGAACCGCCTTCTGCCGGTCCAGACGCTTTTTTGGACAGCTTGCGCAACACCGCCACATTCCGGAAAAACTCCCGGAACGGCATGGCTGGACTGCCAATCACATCAGCGCCGCCTTCAACATCAGACATCACGCCGCATTGCGCCCCAATACGCGCCTTGGCCCCAATACGGATATGCCCAATAAGGCCTGCCTGCGCTGCGATGGTCACATAGTCTTCCAGCACAGTGGAGCCGGAAATACCGGCCTGAGACACTACGATACAACACCGCCCAAGCCGGGCGTTGTGGCCGATCTGGACCAGATTGTCGAGCCGGGAGCCTGCACCAATCACGGTATCATTCACAGAACCGCGGTCAATTGTGGTGTTTGCGCCGATCTCAACATCGTGCTCCAGCACCACCTGACCAAGCTGCGGCACTGTCTCAAACCCGTTTGGCCCCACGGCAAATCCGAAACCATCCTGCCCGATACGCGCACCCGGCAGAATAATCACACGTTCACCCAGCACAGCGTGCGACAGAGTGACATGGCAGCCAATGCGGCAATCTGCCGCCAGGACCACGCCCTCACCGACCACCGCGTGAGAATTGATGATGCAGCGCGGACCAATTTCCGCCCGCGCACCAACCACCACAAACGGGCCAATTTCAGCAGAGGGGTCCACCACCGCGCTGGCATCAACCACCGCCAGAGGATGAATACCCGGCTGTGCCGGTGCCTTGGGGTGGAACAGCCGCGCAACCCGGGACCATGCCAGATACGGGGTAGCAGAAACCAGTGCAGCTGAGTGCGCCGGAACCTTGTCCGCAAAAGCCGGAGCCACAATCACCAGACCGGCTTTTGTGCCTTCCAGAAGATGGGCATAGCGACGGTTATCCAGAAAGCTGACATCCTGAGCGCCAGCAACCTGCAACGGGGCAATCCCGGCATAACCTTCAGCGGGAAGAGTGCCTTCCCGCGGCGGGACCAGCGTGGCTCCGGCTGCTTCAGCCAGAGCCTGCCCGTCAAACGGACCAGACCGCGTAAAAAACCGGGGGTCAGCAGGCCCGGAAGACGCTTTGGTACTGGTCATCCTTACTTATGCGCTGCCGGAGCGGCGGCGGGAGCCGCAGGAGTTGCTGCCGGAGCCGGGCCCGTTGCAGGCGTTTCCTGATCGGCATCTGCCGTGGTCGGCATCTTGCCGGATTTTGCCAGCACTTCCGGGTCCACATTGGCATCCGGAATAAACACGGACGGCAGCACACCGTTCAGCTGCTTGGCCACTTCGTTGGTAATGTCCTGCCCGTCCACATGCAGAGCAACCTGCTCGCTATGCAGCACGAGGTTCATACCGTGGGAGGCCGCAACCTTCTGAATGACCTGAACCAGCTCACGCTCGATCTGCCCCAGAGAAACCTGAGCGGCTTCCTGAATGATGCGGTTGCGATTACGGAAATCGCGCTGTGCCTTCATCACGCGGTTCTGCAGGCTGCGCTCACGATTCTGAATCTGGTCAGACGTCATGGATTTGGCCTGAGCCTGCAGGTTCTGCTGCTCATCCCGCCAGCCAGCCTGCTCTTTCTGCAGGTCCTGCGCCAGCGCATCACGACGGCCACCCAGCGTGCGTTCCACCTGCATGGCCGCACTGGACTGACGCATAACGCCGGAAACGCTGATCACACCAATAACAGTTGCCGGCGGAGCAACGCTCTTGGGCAGATCCTGCATGGACGGAATAGGCGGCAGCGGCAGAACCGGCGGGGTCTGCTGCTGGTCTGCTTCGCTGCTGTCAGCCGGGGGAGCAGGCAGCGGAACCGGAGACGGTGCCCGGCGCTGGGTATGCGCAGCCGGAGGCGCAGGCTGCTGAGCAGCCTTAGGCACAAACCAGCCACCGCCCCCAGCGTTCTGAGCCATGGCGGACGGTGCCAGCGCAACGGAAATTGACAGGAGAGCCGCAGAAAGAGCGGCTGTTCTGTTAAACTTGGGCATCATTACCTCAGAATTGCTGGCCGAAGCCAAAGCGAAGGAGCTGTGTCCGGTCATTGTGACTGCGCATGACAGGCACACCCAGATCGATATTCAGCAAGCCAAACGGGCTCTTCCAGGAGAAGCCCGCACCCGCACTCACACGCGGCCGGAGTGTATTACCGCTTACATCAGGCTTGTTGGTATAAGGATTGATAATATTCCGTCGCACGCGCATCCCGGCAACACTCCCGGAGTCAACAAAGGCGCGTCCTTTCACACCCATGTCAGACAGGAACGGGATCGGGAAGTTCAACTGCGCAGACGCCGTATACATGAAGCGGCCACCAAGCAGATCTTCCGAGGCGTGGCCATAATAACCAATACTACGCGGCCCGGCACCACCGTCCAGGAAGCCTCGCAGATTGTTACCGCCCAGATAGAAGTTATCAATAATACTGCTTTTACCGTTACCCCAGTCTGTCATGTAACCCATGCCAGCCCGAAGGGCGACCGTCCACTCATGGCTGTTGGTCAGGTCATCCAGCGGAATATAGTACGCGCCATTCACCTTACCACGCAGATACCGGGTATCCCCGCCCAGACCGGCAAAGTCACCACCGACAGACACCATGTATCCGCTATGCGGGACCATGTGGTTGTCACGCGTGTCATAAACCAGATTGGTGCTCAGCTGAGACAGCGTCGTCGCGCCTTTGTTGTCGAGAACGTACAGTGAGGACTCATCCCACGTATTCCCGACGTTACGACGCATCAGGGTGTAGCTCCAGGACTGAGACAGATAGCGGTTATAGGCATACCCCATACGCAGGGTCAGGCCATACCGGCTTTCCGAATAGTTCTGATAGGTCTGGTATTTGTTCTCAATCCCGTACAGATCAATCCCGGCCACCATGTTGCGGCTCAGGAAGGCCGGATCGGTTACCGAGAAGTCTGCCTGTTTCTGCCACATGGACATGGTGCCAGAGAGACCGGCGTCAATACCCGTGCCCAGCAGGTTATGCTGTTTGAGGCCAATGTTACCCAGCACACCAACGTCGGTCGAATAACCACCACCGAGCGAGAATTCACCCGTCGGCTTTTCCGTCACGTTGACGGAGACGTTCGTGCGGTCCTGTGCAGACCCCTGATTTTCATCCAGAGAAACGCTTTTGAAGAACCCGAGGTCTTCCAGGCTCTGCTTGGCGTATTTCTTGTAGCTCGGGGTGTACGGATCCCCTTCAGCAAACGGCAACTGGCGACGGATAACGTTATCCTGCGTGACGGTGTTCCCGTTCACGTCAATCCGCTCAATATACCGGCGCGGGCCTTCGCTCACATCAAACAGCAGATTGACGGTGTGCTTTTCCGGGTTACGCGCAATTTCCGGACGCACCATGGCGAACGGATGACCCTGAGCCTGAAGGATTTCCTCCATGTCCGTTGCGTTGTCCTGCACGGCCTTACCATCGTACCACTGGTGGGCAAACAGCTCGACATACTTACGCAGGGACTTCGCAGGGACGTGGCGCAGGCTGGAGCGAATATCCACCTTACCCAGACGGTAGCGAATCCCCTCGTTCATCGTGAAGGTCACGTAGAAGGATTTGCGATCCGGAGAGAGTTCGCCCGTAGCGTTCTTGATCTCGAAATCGACGTAGCCGTTGGCCAGATAGAAGCGGCGCAGCAACTCGGCATCATATTTCAGACGGTCGGGGTTGTACTCATCAGAGGATGAGAAGAACCGATACCAGGCGGTTTCCTTGGAGGAGACCACGCCAGCCAGACGCGCTTCGGAATAGGCTTTATTGCCGACAAAGCTGATCTTGCGGATCAGCGTCTGCGGGCCTTCATTGATCTGGAAGACAACGTCCACGCGGTTATGCGCCAGCCGGACAATCTGCGGCGTCACAACGGCAGCGTAACGGGCTTTCTGGGCGTAGACATCCAGAATCTTCTGGCGGTCATCCGCTGTTGTCTCGGCTGAGAACACGGCGCGCGGACGCAGGGCGATGACCTTCCGCAGGTCTTCATCCTTCGCGGCGTGATTGCCTTCAAACACAATGCGGTTGACGATCGGGTTTTCCACCAGACGCACGTGGAGGACACCCCCCTCGCGCCGCATGGTCACATCCTTGAACAGCCCTGTGGCGTAGAGCGTCTTCAAAGAGCGGTCCAGATCATCCTGACTGAAGGAATCCCCCGGACGGACCACCATGTAGGACAGCACGGTATTGGTCTCGATACGGGTGTTCCCCGTGACCGTAATATCTTCAATCACCCCGCCGGAATGCCCGGCCAGAGTGGATGTGGATGCCGAGAGTCTGGCCTGCCGGGCAGGAGAAACGGAAGCAGGTGACTGTGCACCATGATCCGCAGCTGCAGCGCGCGCGCCCTTCCCTTCCACAAGGAAGAAAGGCAGCACACAAGCAGAAACAAAGAGGGCTGAACGCTTACCCGTCAAGATTTGCCATCCTCCATCCGGGTCGTTCCCATCTCAGGAGACCTTCCCCTGTTGTTCTTTCGCCCGCAGGGGGACGTATCCGATATAACCCTTGTCACGCAAGTTCTTCCGTTCCAACCCTGCTGTAATTCAGCTTACGAGCGATGCAATCCACTTAAACAGTCCGAAACCAGACAGGTCATTAAATGTCGAAAACAAGAACAGACCTGCAAGAAGCGCGAAGCCGGCCTGAAAGCTGATTTCCTGAATCCGCTTTGAAACCGGACGGCCCCGTACAGCCTCTATGGCATAAAAAACGAGGCGTCCGCCATCAAGAAGCGGCACCGGGAACAAATTTATTAGCCCCAGATTGACTGAAAGCAAAGCCATGAACGAAAGCAGGCTGGCAAAACCATACTGTGCCACCTGTCCGGAGAGCTGCGCAATCTTGAGCGGGCCGCCCAGATCCTTGGCTGTATGGCGGCCGGTCAGGATTTGCCACACACCATCCAGCGTCTGCACGGACGTTGTCCATGTGGCCTTCACCCCCGCCACAACAGCGCCGGGCACGGAGAGCGGCTTGCCTGCTTCCGTCGCAAACATCACGCCAAGCTGGCCATGCGGCGTGGAAGAGGACGACTCCGGAGCCGTCCCGATGGTGACAGGCAGATCCACATCCTGCCCGCCGCGCCGGACGGTCAGCGTAGTTTTTGCCCCTGCCTCACCCAGAATGGTGGCCTGAGCATCCTGCACAGTCGTCACATCATGGGTGCCGATTCTGCGGATTACATCACCCGCCTGCACCCCGGCAGCAGCCGCAGCGCCACCCGGCTGCACGGCGGCAATCTCGTTCCGCACAATGGGCTGGCCCACCGAGGCGAAAATGATGGTGAACAGCAGAATAGCCAGAAGGAAGTTGAACACCGGCCCGGCGACAATCACGATCGCCCGGGACCAGACGGATTTATCATGAAAGGTGCGACCCGGAAGCCACGCGGCCTTCTGCTCCGGCGTGGCGTCTTCCGGGTCTTCAAACCCATGCGGGCGGACGTAGCCGCCCAGCGGAATGGGACAGATACGCCATTCCGTCCCGCTGCGGTCATGCCAGCGGAACAGGGCCGGACCAAAGCCCAGAGAGAACACTTCCACATGCACCCCCCGCCAGCGGGCCGCCAGATAGTGCCCCAGCTCGTGAATGCTCACGAGCACGCCAAGCACAAAGGCGAAGGAGATGAGTGTACGGAGGTATTCGTGTATCATGATAATCCGAATATCGGCTCAGAGAGCTGTTTTCTCAAGCGGCCAGGGCAAGAGTATGGCTACGGGCCGCCTTGCGGGCTTCGGCATCCCAGTGCAGCACCGCCTCAAGCGTGTCTGCCGGGGGGGCGCCCAGAGCCGTCATGGTCTGCTCGACCACGCGGGCAATGTCCAGAAAGCCAATCTGTTCCTTCAGGAAGGCTTCAACCGCAATTTCATTAGCCGCGGAAAGAATGGCCGGAGCAGCGCCCCCGCTCCGCAGAGCCTCGCGCGCCAGACGCAGCGCCGGGAACCGCACCATATCTGGCGCACTGAATTCCAGCGTAGCAAATGCAGCAAGATCCAGATGGCTGGAGGTCGTGCTCATGCGCTTCGGCCAGGCCAGCGTGTGCGCAATGGGGATGCGCATGTCAGCGGAGCCCATCTGCGCAATCAGGCTGCCATCCGTATACTGCACCAGCCCATGCACTACGGACTGCGGGTGCACCAGCACATCAATACGGTCTTCGGTCAGGCCAAAAATTCGGGCCGCCTCAATCACTTCCAGCCCTTTATTGAACATGGTCGCGGAATCGATGCTGATTTTCGCACCCATGCTCCATGTCGGGTGCTTCAACGCCTGTGCGGGCGTGGCGGCTTCCATCTCTTCCATGCTGGATTTACGGAACGGGCCGCCAGAAGCTGTCAGAATGATTTTGGCAACCTGATCGGCCTGCTTGTCCGCCATAGCCTGCGCCACGGCATTATGTTCGGAATCCACCGGCAGCAGCGTGGCTCCCGCGTCTGCCACAGCGCGCAGCATGACATCACCCGCACACACCAGCGCTTCCTTGTTCGCCAGCGCGATGGATTTACCGTTCTTGACGGCTGCCAACGTCGGCTCCAGCCCGGCAGCGCCGGTAATGGCCGCCATGGTCCAGTCCGCCGGGAGGCCAGCCGCTGCAATCACAGCCTCGCGCCCACAGGCGACCTCAGTGCCACTTCCGGCCAGCAGGGTACGCAGCTCATCAAATGCTTTTTCGTCCGCCACAACAGCCAGCTCGGCTTTCAGGCTTTTGGCCTGCTCCGCCAGCTTTGCCGCATTGCATCCGCCTACCAGCGCCCGCACCCGGAACTGGTCACGCGCCTGCTCCAGCAGATCCACGGTTGAACAGCCAATGCTGCCTGTGCTTCCCAGAACGGTAACGGTTCTCATTGCGCTTTCTTTCAAACCAGACGAAGGCGGTCTGCCCCCACAGGGCCGTGCCGCCTGTTGAGACTCACCCCGGCAGTTTTCCTGCCAGAAACGCGAAAACAGCGTGCGCGCCTGCCGTCCAGAACGGTGCCGGAGCCGCCACACACAAAGACACCAGAGCCGCCGCAGGGGCTGCGACCACCAGACCATCAAACCGGTCCAGCAGGCCACCATGCCCCGGCAGCAGGGTGCCAGAATCCTTCACGCCCAGCGCGCGCTTCATGGCGCTTTCCGCCAGATCGCCCGCCTGCGCCACAACACCGAGAACAGCGCCCCAGAACGCTGCCGTCGCCACCCCGCCCTGCCCGGATAGGCCCGCAATCAGGCAGCCGCACAGCACAGCGCCCACAAGCCCACCAAGAGAACCGGACCATGTTTTACCGGGAGAAATACGCGGGGCCAGCTTGGGGCCACCAAACAGCCGGCCCGTCAGATAAGCGGTGCTGTCACTCGCCACCACAACCGCGACCACAAACAGCACCGGCCACACGCTCTCCAGCCGCAGCCAGACAAGGGCCGTGCCTGCCAGCACAATCACGCACATGACGGCACATAACTGCGCACCGAACACAAAAGAACTCAGGCAGAAAATCGGGAAGGCTTCCCACCGGCCCGTTACCGCAGCCAGCCCGGCCCCAATGGCCCACAGCACGTAAACACTGCCGCGCCATGATTTGGGAGACAGGCCAAACAGGATGGCTGCTTCTGCCGCCATGCCGCCCATCACACCCAGAATGAGGATATCATACAGCAGGCCGCCCATACCGATGCACAGCCCGGCCACCAGCACCAGCACACAGGCGGACATTAGGCGGGTCCGCAAATCTCTCCAGGCCGAAGCGTCCGGCTGCGTCATGATACAGAAGGCCTTGTGCCAAACCGGCGCTCCCGGCGGGCATAGGCTTCCAGCACGGTCGCAAAATGCCCTTCATTGAAGTCGGGCCAGAAAATATCCAGAAAAACGAGTTCCGCGTAGGCGCTCTGCCACAGCAGGAAGTTGGACAGCCGGAACTCCCCACTGGTCCGCACCACCACATCCGGGTCTGGCACGCCAGCGGTCCACAACTTGTCCGCAAACAGGCTTTCGTTAATCTCTTCAGGCTTCAGGTCGCCCTGCTGCACCGACTGCGCCAGACGACGCGCCGCCTGCACAATATCGCCGCGCCCGCCGTAAGACAGGGCCAGAAGGAGGGTCAGCCGCCCATTGTCCCGCGTGAGCGCTTCGGCTCGTGCCAGCTCTTCCCGCAGGCTGACATCAAACCGCGCCAGATCGCCAATAAAGCGAATGCGCACGCCTTCACGGTGCAGTTCCGCCACCTTATGCCGCAGATAATACCGCAGCAGGCTGGTCAGATCGGCCACCTCGGCAGGTTCGCGGGACCAGTTTTCCGAAGAGAACGCATAGAGTGTCAGATACTTCACGCCACGATGCATGGCCGCACGCAGGCAGCGGGAAACGGCTTCCGCCCCCGCTTTATGCCCGGCCAGACGCGGCAGACCTCTCTCCAGCGCCCAGCGCCCGTTGCCATCCATAATGACGGCAACATGCGCGGGGACGACAGATTTCCTGTCTACAGTCCCGGATGATTTTGTTGGCACGGCTTCACCACCACGGGCCAGAGAGAGGAATCCCGACGCCACTGGCGTCAGACCTGCTTAATCTCGCGGTCTTTTTCAGCCAGCATGTCATCAATTTTTTTCACATACTGGTCCGTGAGCTTCTGAATGGCGTCAGACCACGTCTTGACGTCATCCTGACTGATCTCACTCTTTTTCTCAAACGCCTTGGCTTTGTCCATGCCATCACGACGCACGCCACGGGCGGCAATCTTGGCGCCTTCGGCATAGCGGGCCGCAGCCTTGGCCAGTTCATGGCGGCGTTCTTCCGTCAGCTGCGGAATCGGCACGCGGATCAGCTGGCCGTCAGAAGCCGGGTTCAGGCCCAGCCCGGAATCACGGATGGCACGCTCGACAGCACCCACCAGCACGCGGTCCCACACCTGCACGGTAATCATCCGCGCTTCCGGCACGGCAATGGAGCCAACCTGCGTCAGCGGCACTTCACCGCCATAAGCTTCCACGCGCACCGGCTCCAGCAGGGCCGGACTGGCGCGGCCGGAACGCAGGCCAGCAAAGTCACGACGCAGGCTTTCCAGAGCGCCATCCATGCGGCGCGTCAGGTCTTCCAGAAGGGCATTCAGATCAGACACGGTCTCTCTCCCGTTTCCCGGACGGACCTTTCACAGGTCCGTCTCATCACTCTCAACAACAGGGTCCGGCGGCAGCACACCGCGAACACAATAGTCCGTTGGTTTTACGCGGTTTCGATAATCCGCGTGTAAGGGCCTTCTTCACGCATCACACGCGGGAAAGACCCCGGCTCACCAATGTTGAACACAACAATCGGCAGACGATTTTCACGCGCCAGACTGATGGCTGCGGCGTCCATCACGTTCAGCTGTTTGGACAGCACATCCATATAAGTCAGCTGCTCATACCGCACGGCAGAGGGGTCATGCTTGGGGTCAGCCGAATACACGCCGTCCACCTGCGTGCCTTTCAGCAACACATCGCATTCCATTTCCGCAGCGCGCAGCGCGGCGGCGGTATCGGTGGTGAAGAAGGGGTTGCCGGTCCCCGCAGCAAAAATTACCACGCGGCCTTTTTCCATATGCCGCACGGCGCGGCGGCGGATATAGGGCTCGGCAATGGCAGACATCGCAATAGCGGACATCACCCGCGTGGGGAGTTCCTGGCCTTCCAGCGCGTTCTGCAGCAGCAGAGCGTTAATCACGGTTGCCAGCATGCCGGCGTAGTCGCCCTGAGCACGATCCATGCCTTTGGCCGCCGCGGCCAGACCACGGAAGATGTTGCCACCGCCCACAACAAGGCAGACTTCCCACCCGCTGCGCACAACCTCGGCAACATCAGCGGCAATACGCTCAACCGTCTGCTGATCGACGCCATAAGCGCCTGACCCCATCAGGGCCTCGCCGGAAACTTTGAGCAATACGCGTTTACGGGGTGGCATCTCGCCAGTGGAAGCAGTCATTGGCCCTCAATCACGCAGATCGTCTGAAAAAGGCCCTGCCCCCGTGCAGGGGCAGGACAAGTCGCCCCTCTCTTATCCTTCATGACGCGCGGCCACAAGCGGTCAGACCCGCCTTAGGGCACATCATCCAGACCAATGGCGCGCAGGCGGGCGCGCTCTTCATCCCACCCAGAGCGCTCTTTTACATTCAGAAACAGGTGGCATGGCCGTTCCAGCAGACCGGAAAGCTGCTTACGCGCGCGCTCCCCAATCTGGCGGATTTTCTGCCCGCGCTCGCCAATCAGAATCGCCTTGTGGCCGGTGCGCCCCACATAAATGGTGGCGTCAATCCGCACGGAACCGTCGGGGCGTTCCTTATAGCTTTCCGTCTCCACCGTCGTGCCATACGGCACTTCCTCATGCGTTTGCAGGAAGATCTGCTCACGCACCAGTTCAGCGGCCAGCAACCGGTCGGGCAGATCGGTCAGATCATCTTCCGGGTAGAGATACGGGCCTTCCGGCAGGCTGGCAGCCAGACGGTCCAGCAGATCTTCCACCCCGCTGCCGGAGCGGGCGCTGACCATGAAGACATGCTCCACCGTCAGCTTTTTGGTGATGTCCTGCGTCAGCGGCAACAGCCGTTCCGGGGAGACCAGATCGGTCTTGTTCAGCACCAGCCAGACTTTGCGGCCCGTGGTCGCCAGACGCTCAATAATGCTGCTAACCGCATCCGTCAGACCCGAGCGCGCATCCACCAGCAGGAGCGTGATGTCCGCATCTTCCGCCCCGCTCCATGCGGCGGCCACCATCGCCCGGTCCAGCATCCGGCGCGGCTGGAAAATTCCGGGCGTATCCACCAGCAGAATCTGCGTGGTGCCGCGCATCAGAATCCCCAGCACACGGGCGCGGGTCGTCTGCGCCTTAGGGCTGACAATGGAGAGTTTCGCCCCCGCCATCTTGTTCAGCAGCGTGGATTTACCGGCGTTTGGCGCCCCCACCAGAGCGGCAAACCCGCAGCGTGTCGTCTCACCCATGTTGCGGGCCTCCAAGTTGTTCAAGCAGATCCGCTGCTGCGGCACTTTCGGCGGCCCGCTTGTTTCCGGCCCGCCCTTCTCCACTCCGGCCACCAGCGGTAACCTGCACCACAAACAACGGCGCGTGAGAGGGGCCATCGGCCCCGATTGTCTTATAAACCGGCAGGCTCTGCCCGCGGCCCAGAACCCATTCCTGCAAGGCCGTTTTCGGGTCCTTGGGCGGGCGGGCCTGCGCATCCAGCAGCGGCTTCCAGACCGTGCGGACAATGTTCCGCGCCGGGTCCAGCCCGCCATCCAGAAAGACTGCACCCAGCACGGCTTCCAACGCATCGGCCACCACATTGGCGGTGCTTTGCACCCCGGCGCGGGCCTCATGCGTGGCAACGGCCAGACTGGCAGGCAGATCAATCCGTTCGGCAATTTCAGCCAACGACGTGCGGGAGACCAGATGCGCCAGACGGGAGCCAAGTGCTCCTTCCTGCTCTGCCGGGTAGCGTTCCAGCAGCCATTCCGCCATCAGCAGCCCCAGCACACGGTCCCCGATAAATTCCAGCCGCTCGTTAGAGCCCATGCCCCGCGCCTTCTGCGGCCGACGCCGCCCGCCTGCGTTCTGGTGCGCGGCAGAGCGATGCGTCAGCGCCTCATGCAGCAGAGCGGGATTACTGAACTGATAATCCAGCCGGTCCTGCAGGGCGGTTACAGCGGAGGCTTCTCCGGCAAAAACTGCGGGGCGCTTCATGTAATGCTCCGGAAAATACGGGCCCAGCGAATTTCCGCCGGCCAGTACCAGATCTGCCAGAACGGGTGCGCGGACTCTACGGAGAAGAACACGCGCGACGCATGGCCAACCAGATTTTCCATCGGCACAAAACCAAGGTCTTTCGGACCATCGCCCATAAAGCGGCTGTCCGCGCTGTCATCCCGGTTATCGCCCATGGCGAAGAAATAGCCCGGCGGCACAACGTAATCCGGCGTATTGTTCTGCGCGCCATCATCCATCAGCTTGAGCACCTGATGCGCCACGACGCCCTTGCCCCCACTGGCTGGCAACTGCTCATCACAAGCCTCGCCTTCCATCGGCACATGGGATTCATCCAGCGCGGTATAGGGATGCGGGGCGAGGCAGGGCACCTGCTGGTCGTTCAGATACAGATGGCCTTCCGTCACGCGGATATGGTCACCCGGCAGGCCGATAATCCGTTTGACGTAATCAACCGACGTATCTTTGGTAAAACGAAATACAGCCACATCACCCCGATGCGGTTCCGCTCCCCAGATCCGCCCCTGAAACAGGTTGGGCGAGAACGGGAAGGAATAGCGCGAATAGCCGTAGCTGTATTTGGACACCATGATGTAGTCCCCCACCTGCAGGGTCGGAATCATGGAGCCGGACGGAATCACGAAGCTTTCAAACAGGAAAGTGCGGAACAGCGTGACCACCAGCACCACGCCGATGATGGTTCTCGCATAGTCCAGCACGAGCTGCCCGATGGTTGCCGGCCCCCCTGCGCCTGATGCCGTGGGAGTCTGGTTCGGGTTGGTCATGTCCTGCACCGCCTGTCTGCGTCGTTAGGAAAGAAAAGAAAAATCGGCGGGATCAAGCCGCGCACCCCAGGGGATGTCAAGCGGGACGCCCCGAGATAATCACCTCAGCAAAGGCATACGGATGCTCGTCCGTCATGCTCAGCACCAGATGCGGCACCTGCCCCGCGGGCACGATCTGCTGCAACCGCAGCAAGGCTGCCCCGGTCAGCACCAGTGTAGGCTGACCAGAGGGCAGATTATCCACCCCGATCTGGCTCTGCGCCACACCCTGCGCAAACCCGGTGCCCAGCGCCTTGGCGCAGGCCTCTTTGGCGGCCCAGCGTTTAGCATAGGCCCCAATCCGGGCCTGACCCTTCCGGCGGTCGGCCCGGGCTCGTTCCGTTTGGGTAAACACCCGATTGAGGAAGCGGTCACCAAACTGTTCGATCACGCGTTCAATCCGACGCATGTCGCACAAATCCACTCCGGCGGCGATCACACTCACGCCCGTGCCCTGTCAGCCTGAGAAATACCCTGCGCGGCCCGCAGCGCGGCAATCACGGAGGACAGATGGCGCAGGTCCCGCACTTCAACGTCTACAAGGATTTCCATGAAGTCGAGCTGCCGGTGCACAATCTTCAGGTTCACCACCGAGGCATCCGCCTTGGATACGGTGTTGGTAATGGCAGCCAGCACGGCAGATTCGTTCTCGGCCACAATGGTGATGCGCCCCACCCGCAGCTCTCCGCTGCCAGAGCGAGACATGGCATCATAATCCCAGTCCACATCCAGAAAACGCTCCGGTGTGGCGGCAAAGCTTTCCAGCGTCGGGCAGGTCCGCGTGTGAATAGTCACGCCTTTTCCGGTCGCGACCACCCCGACAATCCGGTCACCCGGCAGGGCGTGGCAGCAGGCGGCAAAATGCACCGCCACACCGGGGCCAAGCCCCACCAGCGGAATTGCCCCACCGGAGCGCCCACTTCCAGCACCGCTTGTGGCGCGTGGGCGCGGTCCGGCGGTACCCAGAACACCCGGCAACCCCGCAACCATGCGCGGCGCACGTGTCGCGCGACGCAGTTCCGGGTAGGCCGCATGCACAACATCCCGCGCACCGAGGTTGTTATTGCCCACCGACACATAAAGATCCTGAAGCGAATTCTGCTTCAGCGCCTTCAGTGTGGTTTCAATAATCTTTTCGGAGCCATCGACCCCTTCCTGACGGAAGGCCTTGGCCAATGCTGCGCGGCCGCTATCCAGATAGGTCTGGCGCTGCTGTGCAGCTACATAGCGACGAATACGCGCCCGCGCCTTGCCGGTAACCACAAACCGCTCCCACGAGGGGGACGGTGCGCCACCGCGGGCCGTCATGATCTCGACCTGATCCCCGTTCTGCAACTCATGGCGCAGCGGCATCAGGCGGCCATTGATCTTGGCCCCCACGCAGGAATCGCCAATCTGGCTATGCACAGCATAGGCAAAATCAACCGAGGTCGCCCCACGCGGCAGCGAGATCAGCTGGCCTTTGGGGGAGAAGCAGAAAACCTGATCCTGATAGAGTTCAAGCTTGGTGTTTTCCAGAAACTCATCCGGCGCGGAGGACGCTTCCAGAATTTCCAGCAGATCCTGCACCCAGCGTGGCCGACGGAAGCCAGCAATCCCGCCACCGGCCTCAACATCACCTTCCTTATACGCCCAGTGTGCCGCCACGCCGTTTTCGGCAATGTCGTGCATGGCCTCGGTGCGGATCTGCACTTCAATCTTCTGGTTGCGCGGGGAGCGCAGCGTCACCCCGGTATGCAGGCTCTGATATCCGTTGGCCTTGGGGGTGGAAATATAGTCCTTGAAGCGCCCGGCAATAACCGGATAGGCGGCATGCACCGCCCCGAGCGCCATGTAGCAATCCTCACGCGTATCCACCACAACGCGGAACGCCATAATGTCGGAGAGCTGCTCAAACGCCACATTCCGGCGCTGCATCTTCTCCCAGATGGAATACGGCGATTTTTCCCGGCCTGAGACGTGGACGTTCTTCAGCCCAGCTTCTTCACACAGGCGCAGCAGTTCCCGCCGCACCTCTTCAATCACATCAGCACCCTGCCCGCGCAGGTAATTCAGGCGGGCGCGAATGGTGGCATCTGCTTCCGGCTCAAGCTGCGCGAAGGAGAGGTTCTGCAGCTCGGTCTTGACCCGATCCATACCGATACGTTCGGCAAGGGGGGCATAGATATCGAGCGTTTCCCGCGCAATGCGCTGGCGACGGTCCACCCGCTCCACAAAATGCAGTGTGCGCATGTTGTGCAGACGGTCCGCCAGCTTGACCAGCAGAACGCGGATGTCTTTCGACATCGCCAGCACGAGCTTGCGGAAATTTTCGGCTTGTTTGGTGCGGTCAGACTGGAGCTCCAGCCGGGTCAGCTTGGTGACACCATCCACCAGATCCGCCACCGTCGGGCCAAACTGCGCCCGCAGGTCTTCCTGCGTAATGCCGGTATCTTCAATAGTGTCGTGCAGCAGGGCCGTGATGATGGACGGCACATCCAGCCGGAAACCAGCCAGAATCATCGCAACCGCCAGCGGGTGCGTTATGTACGGGTCACCATTATCACGAAGCTGGCTCTCATGAGCCTTTTTCGCCACGGCAAAAGCGCGGCGAATACTCTCCAGATCAGCAGTTGGCGCGTATCCGCGCACAACATTGATCAGCCGGTCACAGGTAATATCTCCACGCCCGGAAGGCTCAGGAGAAACCGGAACGGGGGTGGAGTCCCCCGTTGCAACAGGCAGAAGCGCAGAACCGGCTGAGGAGTCTGCCTCAGACACCAAAGTCCCGGTCCTGTTGTCGCCCCCCGCCTGCGTCACACGCTCTTACCGCCGTGCGCGCCCGCTGAGAGCGGCTTCAATCGCACCGGCATCATCAGAAGCTTCTTCTTCCGGAGAGACTTCCTGCAGACCAAAGATGTTCTGTTCAGTCGGCACCAGATCCTGCACTTCTTCATCCACAGGCTCGGGCTCGGGTTCGCGGGCCTGAGAGCGGATCAGATCATTACGCAGGTCAGGCAGCTTGACCGTTTCGTCCGCGATTTCGCGCAGGGCGACAACCGGATTCTTGTCATTATCGCGGTCAATGGTAAGCTCTTCCCCGCGTGAGATATTGCGGGCGCGCTGCGCCGCATACAGCACCAGCTCAAAGCGGTTCGGGACTTTCTCAACGCAGTCTTCGACGGTGACGCGGGCCATTACGAAGAGCCTCCAGACAATTCAGCTAAAAAATTCAGAGAGAGCATTGTAACGCATCCCCCCACCCCTAGGAAGTCCTTATTCCTGAATCCGGCGGATTTCCTGATCCGCGACATCAGGCAGCAGGTCCGCCAGCCTTTTCCCGCTGGAAGGGTGAACCCACTCCGGCGCGACGTCCTGCAGGGGCAGCAGCACAAAAGCCCGCTCATGCGCACGGGGATGTGGCAGGATAAGATGCGAATCATTCTGACAAAGAGAGCCATAGGTGATAAGGTCGAGATCCAGCGTGCGGGCTGCGTTTGGTATGGAACGCTCGCGCCCAAAGCGCGTTTCTATTGTCTGAAGCGCTTGTAGCAGGGCATCAGGCCCAATCCTGGCGATCCCCCGAACCATACCATTGATATAAGGAGGCTGACCGGAAGGTGGGACAGGAGCACTTTCATACCAGACTGAGACAGCCTCGATCTGCAACCCCGGCACGTCTTGCAGCGCGGCGACAACCTGCTGGCATGTCTCACGCGCCGCCTGCCCCGCATATGGCAGATTTGCTCCTATCGCGATCAGAACAGTTTCTGCCTTGTCAGAGGTTTTTGTCAGGCCTGATATAAATGCCATGGCTGATGTATCTTTTTTTCTGAACACGGGTATAATCCGCCGACCTTACCCTTAAATCCCTGAATGCGATAGATTTTTAACCTACATTCAAAATGCCTTATCGTGTCATTTAGAGGAAAAAACCCAAATGAATCTCAAAAAAGAAGAGAGGACATGCCTCTTCATTGATGGCTCCAGCCTTTATTCAACGTCCCGTGGTCTGGGCTTTGATGTCGATTATAAAAAGCTGCTGGATTTCTTCACATCCAAAACACACATCATACGCGCTTATTATTACGCCGCCATTCTGGATACGGAAGACTACTCACCCCTTAAACCGCTGACGGACTGGCTGTCCTATAACGGCTATTTCCTGGTGACCAAACCTGCCCGCGAATTTACCGATTCCACCGGCAAACGCCGCGTGAAGGGCAATATGGAAATCGAAATTGCTGTGGATATGATGGAAATGGCGCCGCATATCGACCACGCCATTCTCTTTACCGGTGACTCAGATTTCCGCCGCGTGGTGGAAGCCGTGCAGCGTCAGGGCACCCGCGTGTCCGTCGTGTCCTCCATGCGCTCTTCTCCGCCGCTGATTGGCGATGATCTGCGTCGTCAGGCCGATAACTTCATGGAGCTGGCAACCATTGCCAACAACTTCACCCGTCGCCAGCAGGCAGAAACTCAGCGCCCGCGCGTTGGGAACCCTGCCCCCATCCGCCATCCGGCCGACCAGATGAGCGAGCCGGATCTGGATGACGACGAGACCGATATCCTCTGATCAACACGTCTGACGTGTTTTAAGAAAATACCCCTCTCCAGCCGCCCAACCTCTTTCGGGCCCACGCTGGCAGGGGTATTTTTTTAGCTGGACTGTGCCACCAGACTGATTTCCTATAAAAAAAATTTCAGACTGGCGGAAAAAAAGCCGGTGTCATGCGTTTCATTCAACTCTATCATGCAGAAGAGAGGTCTTTGGCCAGGACCGAATCCTGCACCCTTCTGAGTATTTTTTGGAGAAGCCTATGCCTACTTGTTCTGAAGCCCGAGCCGGCCTCCTTTCGCTGCTGCGTGGCGTTGAACACTTCAACACTGAGGTTTTCCCGGCCAAGCAGAACCTTTTTGCGTCTCTGGCAGATGGCCAGTCTCCCAACGCTCTGTTTATTGCCTGCGCAGACAGCCGTATTAACCCCAGCCTGATCACCCAGACGGAACCGGGCGACCTGTTCATTCTGCGCAACATTGGCAACATTGTTCCGGCCTATGGCGAAATGCTGGGCGGTGTGTCTTCCGCTGTGGAATATGCCGTCGCCGGCCTTGGCGTGTCCGCCATTATCGTCTGCGGCCATTCCGATTGCGGCGCGATGAAAGCCCTGCTGGCTCCGGAAAAAAGCGGTCTGGACAAAATGCCGACCGTCCGTAAATGGCTGCGCAATGCAGAGGCTGCCCGCGCAGCACTGGGAGACCTGAAGGCAGAAGACGCTGGCCCGGCCAATGTCCGCAGCCTGTCTGAGCAGAATGTGCTGCTGCAACTCTCTCACCTCAAAACCCACCCGGCTGTGGTGGCTGGCATGGCACGCGGCACGCTGTTCCTGCAGGGCTGGTTCTATGACATCGGGACGGGTGAAATCACCATTCTTGATGAACAGACCCGTAAAACCACCACCATTGCGGAAGCCATTTCACATCTGGAAGCCCAGCCTGCCTAAAGGCAGGAAGGTTTGCTTTCAAATAAGACACGGACCGGCGGAGCACAGGCTTCGCCGGTTTTTCTTTGCATGACCCGTTTTACCAACTCCCTAACGCTCCCCGGCGCATTTTTCCTGCTGGGCGCAGCCTTGGTCGGCATGCCGATACAGCCTGCCCTTGCAGTTCCCACTGGTGAACACGAGTTCCTCAGTCCCACAACACAGCAGGAAGCTTCGCCTTCACCGGCAGCCGCTCCGGCTCCAGCCCACTCCCTCAAGCTGGCAACGTGGAATATGGAATGGCTGATGGCGGAGGATGGGCCGCTGGCAGCCAATGCCCCGCCTGACCGCCCCCATCGGACCGCTGCCGATTTTGAAAAACTGGCGGCGTACGCACGGCATCTGGACGCTGACATCGTCGGGTTACAGGAAGCGGACACCACCGCCACGGCAGAGCGGCTTTTTCCAGCCCGCACCTATCAGATCTTTATGACGAATGACGCCCTCCTCCAGCATCCGGCGCTGGCGGTACGCAAACCGCTTCCCGCCCACCGCAACCCGGATCTGGTGGAGCTTGACGTTGCGCCCACCACGGCCACGCATCAACTCCGGCGCGGGCTGGATGTAACGGTCGAGACCGATACAATCCCGCTGCGCATTCTGGTGCTACATCTCAAAACCGGCTGCTGGGACAATCCTGTTTCAGAAAAACACCATAACTGCCCCACCCTGTTGCAGCAGTTTGGCGTGCTGCAAAACTGGATCAGCGCGCGGGCGGCTGCGCATGAAGCCTTTGTGATCATGGGCGACTTCAACCGGCGCATGACGGTTTATGACCCGTTTTTCCTCATTCTCAGACAAGCTGCCCCACTAAGTCTGACAACTGCGGGATGGGCCAGCCCCTGCGAAAATGGCTCCTATTTTATTGACCATATTCTGCTGGGCGGTGCGGCTCAAAACTGGCTGCAACCGCATTCTCTGCGCGTGATGACTTACCGGCAAGAAAGTCAGCCTGTCACCCTCTCTGACCATTGCGCGGTCTCTGTGCAGCTCACCCCAAAAGCATTGGCGCCTTCTGCATCCTCTGCGACAACAGCGTTCCAGCCCGGCACTCAGCCATAAAAAAACCGCTGCGGATGGCTCCACAGCGGCTTTTTGCATTTACCACAAACCCGTAAGGGTGAGGGCACGTCTTAGAAGGCGCGGCCACGGCCAGCAGAGGCTCCGCCACCGGAGCGACCACCGCCACCCGGACGACCGCCGCCACCATTCCCACCACGCGGCGGGCCACCACGGCCACGACCACCGCCGCCGCCATTCCCGCCACGCGGCGGACCACCGCGACCACGGCCACCGCCACCCAGCACGGGCGGACGCATGGTGGAGGCCTCAGCACTTTCGGAGTGCCAGGGATGGTCACGCACCACCGGAATGGGCTTACCAATGGTCTTTTCAATATCACGCAGCCAGGCGCGCTGTTCCGGGTCACAGAAGGACACGGCCCAGCCATCACGCCCGGCACGCGCCGTCCGGCCAATACGGTGGACGTAGCTTTCCGGCACGTTCGGCAGATCGTAGTTGAAGACGTGGCTCACATCGTCCACGTCGATGCCACGGGCCGCAATATCGGTTGCCACCAGAACTTTAACGCTCCCGGTGCGGAAGCCGCTCATGGCCCGCTCACGCGCACCCTGAGACTTGTTACCGTGAATAGCTTCCGCCACCACGTTGTTCTTGTTCAGGAATTCCGCAACTTTGTTGGCCTCGTGCTTCATGAGGGTGAACACCACGGCGCGGGCCACCTTGGGGGATTCCACCAGGGTCAGCAGGGCATCGCGCTTGTCCGTGCCATCCACAAACATCACAGCCTGCTGGATACGGTCCACCGTGCTGGACGGCGGAGTGACTTCCACCTTAGCCGGATCATGCAGCAGAGAGTTAGCCAGATCTGCAATGCTGCGCGGCATGGTAGCGGAGAACAGCAGCGTCTGCCGTTTGGGCGGCAGGAAGGTCATGATGCGGCGGATATCGCGCACAAACCCCATGTCCAGCATGCGGTCAGCTTCATCCAGCACCAGCACTTCAAGGCCGGAGAGGTCAATAAAGCCCTGACCAATCAGGTCCAGCAGGCGGCCGGGGGCTGCAACAAGCACATCCACACCCCGACGCATGGCTTCAACCTGACGCCCCTGCCCCACGCCGCCGAACACAACGGCCTGCGTGAATTTCATATGGCGGGCGTAGGCCTTGAAGCTGTCGCTGATCTGGGAAACCAGCTCACGCGTGGGAGCAAGCACCAGAACGCGCGGCTTTTTGGGGCCGGCAACCTTGGGATGAGCATGCAGATGGTTGAGGATAGGCAGGGCAAATGCTGCGGTTTTACCGGTGCCTGTCTGGGCCAGACCCAGCAGATCACGGCCTTGCAGCAGATACGGGATGGACTGAGCCTGAATGGGGGTCGGGGTTTCATACCCCTGCTCAGCCAGAGCCTTTAACAGAGGGGGGGCAAGATTCAGTTCAGAAAACGTAGTCATCAGGGCAAACCTTTTCGTGCAGCCTGAAAAGCGAGACGAGAACACCCTTTTTCAGTTACGCACCATATCGTGTCAGGACGGAGTGAAAACGGCGCACTCTGTGCACGACCCCTCACCCGCATTCATGAACATTTTTTAACAATGCTGGCAGCGTCACGTCTTTTCAGAAAAGTCAGTCTGAAAACCCTGCCTTGAATCGGTATATAAGTGGAGTTCTCATACCCCGCAAGCCTTCCGTACCATATTGGTCCGAAAAGAAAGCCGCCATATAATCGTCACACTCTGTTCACGGCTCCGACCACAACCGGCCAAAGCAATGAAACAAAAGCCATGGATGCTCAATTTTAAAGGAAGTTTTAAAAAAGGGTAAAGATGCCTCATTCTATGAACGAGACCTCTTCACATCTGCTTGCCTAACAAAAGTTTTAGAAGAAATAATCAGTCTGCAAATCGATCAGCCAGAATAACCTCCTGCCGGGGCAGGCTGCCGCCGCGTGGCTGAGGCGGCGCAGTGCCTTTGCCGATGGCCACAAACAGGCCAATCACATGGTCTTCCGGCAGGTTGATCAGCTTGCCCACGGCATCAAAATCAAAGCCGTCCATCGGGCAGGTCTGATAGCCCAGAGACACCGCCGTCAGCATCAGCGTCTGCGCTGCCAGCCCGCAGGAGCGCATGGCTTCATCCCGCTGCACCTGTTCCCGCCCGCGATAATACTGGTCAATCATCCCGGCCATCAGCGTTTGCACGTCCTGCGGGGCATCCTGCCAGTAACGGGCCGGGCTCTTCTTCCACGCAGCAAGGTCGGCACAGACCACAATCAGAACAGAGGCGTCTGTCACCTGAGCCTGATCCCACGCCGCCGCGCGGATCTGTTGACGCAGCGCCGGATCCGTTACCACCACAAAGCGCCAGTTTTGCAGGTTGAAGGCCGTTGGTCCCATGCGGGCGGCATCCAGGATCTGCGCAAGGTCGGCTTCGGGGATCTGAAAATCCGGGTCATACTGCTTCACAGCCCGCCGCGTGGCGACGGCTTTCAGAACATCCATGTCTCTCAGCTTCTTCTTTTGAGATCAGTGTTTCTCAGATACAGGCGGGCACTCGCCTTCCCGCCGCAGCAGGAACAAAGCCTGCTCACCAAACAAATTGGCCATCCGGATGGAGCGCCGCCAGGGGGCGCGTTCCCCGTCTTCATCCACCGCCATCCATTGCTGCACACAATAGCCCTCTTCCGCGCACAGCGCGATGAAGTCCCGAATGGTGCACGGGTGAATATTGGGCGTCTCATACCACGGGGTGTGCCACACAGCCGTCATGGGCATCCGTCCGCTCAGCAGTAGTTTCAGCCGGAGCTGCCAGTGGCCAAAATTGGGGAAAGACACAATGGCATGCCGCCCGATACGCAGCATCTGCCGCAGCACTTCCCGCGGGCGCTCCACTGCCTGAAGCGTGCGCTGCAAGACCACATAATCAAACGCATCATCAGGGTAATGCGCCAGATCGTGGTCCGCATCCCCATGCACAACGGGCAGGCCGTGGGCGACGGAGCGGGTAACTTCCCGCATATCGATTTCAATGCCACGGGCATCACAGCCGCGCAGGCGGAACAGATGGTCAATCAGCGCGCCATCACCGCTGCCAACGTCCAGAACCCGTGTGCCGGGTTCGATCATCTCTGCAATCAGGCGTTGATCAAGGCGCATCAGGCGAGCCCTGCATGATCTGCCACACCGCACAGGAAGCCCCGTACGGTTCTGTCAAAATCCGGTTCATCCAGCAAAAAGGCGTCATGCCCCTTGTCCGTTTCAATCTCCACAAAGGAGACGTTCGCTGCGGCCTGATTAAGCGCACGCACCAGATAGCGGGAGCTGGATGTGGGGAACAGCCAGTCGGACGAGAATGACACCACGCAAAACCGCACCGGCGTGCCGGCAAAGGCCGCAGGGAGTTCACCATCATGCTCAGCAGCAAGGTCAAACCAGTCCATGGCGCGGGTAATGGTCAGATAGGAATTGGCGTCAAACCGCCGCACAAAGGCCGAGCCCTGATAGCGCAGATAGGATTCCACCTCGAACACATCGCCAAACATGGCCAGAGAAGCCTCGGGAGCCTGCGCGTCCTTAGGTTCCTGCCGCACACGGCGGCCGAATTTGCGCGTCAGCGCTTCTTCTGAAAGGTAGGTGATGTGCGCCATCATACGCGCCACGGCCAGCCCACGCGCCGGGACCACATTATGTTCCCAGTAACGACCGCTATACCAGTCCGGGTCAGCAAAAATCGCCTGACGCCCGACCTCGTTGAACGCGATATTCTGAGCGGAGTGGAACGGGGCCGTCGCAATCGGCATGGCGGCCAGCATCATGTGCGGATACGTCACGGCCCATTCCAGCACCTGCATACCGCCCATGGAACCGCCAACGACCGCAAACAGCCGCTCAATCCCTAAAGAGCGCACCAGCTTATACTGGGCACGCACCATGTCACGGATGGTAATAGGCGGGAAATCCGTGCCCCAGCGCTCCACCTTGCCTTCGGCGCAGGCCGGTTTAAGGGAACGCGGGCCAGTGCTGCCCATGCAGCCGCCCAGCACGTTCATGCAGATAATGAAAAAACGGTCCGTATCAATGGGCCGCCCTGGCCCCACCATGCGCGCCCACCATCCGGGCTTGCCGGTTTGCGGATGCGTTTCCGCCACGTACTGATCCCCCGTAAAGGCGTGGCAGATGACAATGGCGTTGTCCCGCTTGGGGGAGAGCTGGCCGTAGGTGCGATAGGCCACATCAAGGGACGGCAGATGCACACCGCATTCCAGATCCAGCCCATCGGGGAACGTGGCGTGCTGATGGTCGCCGACATCAAGAGGCGCTGTGCTGTTCATGAAGGTGATACCAACTCCGGCTGGAAGACCTCCGACATAGGAGCGAAAACAGGACGGATCAAGTCCGCCTTAACGCTGCCGCAGGCCTGCCATGCCGGGGTTAGCCATCCATTTTCAGAGCAGCGAGGAAGGCGCTCTGCGGAATTTCCACTTTCCCGAACTGCCGCATACGCTTTTTACCCTCTTTCTGCTTTTCCAGCAGTTTGCGCTTACGGGAGATGTCACCGCCATAACATTTGGCCGTCACATCCTTGGAAAGTGCGCCGATGGTCTCACGCGCAATCACCTTGCTGCCAATGGCTGCCTGAATGGCGATTTTGAACAGCTGGCGGGGAATAAGGTCCTTCAGCCGGGCGCAAATGGCGCGGCCACGGGTTTCCGCCGCAGAGCGATGCGCAATGAAGGACAGCGCATCCACCGGCTCCTGATTGACCAGAATGGAAATGCGCACGAGGTCACTCTCCTCATACCCGTCCATCTGATAGTCAAAGCTGGCGTAACCGCGCGTGAGGGACTTCAGGCGGTCATAGAAGTCAAACACCACCTCGTTCAGCGGCAGACGATAGACGGCCATAGCGCGGTTGCCCACGTAGGTCAGATCCACCTGTACGCCGCGGCGCTCCGTGCACAGGGTCAGCACAGCACCCAGATATTCATCCGGCACCATGATGGTGGCCTTGATCCACGGCTCGTCAATCTTCTCGATCTGAGAAAGGTCCGGCATATCCGCCGGGTTGTGCAGCTCTTCTTCCTGCCCGTTGGTCAGCGTGATGTGGTACACCACGGACGGCGCGGTGGCGATCAGATCAAGATCGAACTCGCGGGACAGACGTTCCTGAATGATTTCCAGATGCAGCAGGCCAAGGAAGCCGCAACGGAAACCAAAGCCCAGCGCTGCGGACGTCTCGGCCTCATAATGGAACGAGGCATCGTTCAGGCGCAGTTTGGAGAGGCTGTCCCGCAGCTTTTCAAAGTCGTCCGCCACAATGGGGAAGAGGCCACACCACACCACCGGAATGGAGGGTTTGAACCCTGCCAGAGCCTTGTCCGCCGGGCGACGGTCATCGGTGATGGTGTCACCCACGTTGCAGTCGGCCACGGTCTTGATGGCAGCATTGATATACCCCATCTCACCCGGACCAAGGCTTTCCACCGCCGTCATGCGCGGGGCAAATACACCGACCTGATCAATCTGATGCACGGCACCCGTGGACATCATGCGCATTTTCATGCCGCGCTGCAGGCGGCCTTCCTTGACGCGCACCAGCACGATCACGCCCAGATACGGGTCGTACCAGCTATCCACCAGCATGGCCTGAAGCGGCTTTTCCGCATCCCCCACCGGCGGCGGCAGGCGGGTCACAACGGCTTCCAGAACGCCCTCAATATTCAGGCCGGTCTTGGCGGAAATTTCCACCGCATCATCTGCGGGGATGCCAATGACTTCTTCAATCTGCGCCTTGACGCGTTCGACATCGGCTGCGGGCAGATCGACCTTGTTCAGCACCGGCACAATTTCATGGTTGGCATCAATGGCCTGATACACGTTGGCCAGTGTCTGCGCTTCCACACCCTGCGAGGCATCCACCACCAGCAGCGAGCCTTCACACGCGGCCAGAGAGCGGCTGACTTCATACGCAAAGTCAACATGTCCGGGCGTGTCCATCAGGTTCAGGACATACGTCTTGCCGTCCTTGGCCGGATAGGTCAGCCGGACGGTCTGGGCCTTGATGGTGATGCCACGCTCACGCTCAAGATCCATATTATCGAGCACCTGATTCGTCATCTCGCGGGCGGTCAACGCCCCGCAAGCCTGAATCATGCGGTCGGCCAGTGTCGATTTCCCATGGTCAATATGGGCGATAATCGAGAAATTACGGATGAGCGAAAGGGGTGTGTCGGTCATGCTGCTCCCTTTAAGCGATACGGAGAGACTTGTCAGCCAGTTCCGCACCGCGGGGAGCTGTTTCCCTGTAAATTTTTACGCAGAAGAAAATACGAGGGCGTCATCAGGCCTCTTGCTGCGCTCTTTGCGCGACTCGTTTTAACGCTGCCCTTCCCTGCCCCCTCTGAACGCATGAGAGAAAATGATAGCGCCGGCACTTTATGTATTTTTCGTTAAAAAATAGATGACGATCCCAGACCCAAGTGTTAAACCCGGCCCGCTTTACTAAAGCCTTCATCTTCAAAATATTCACGGGACTAATATTCAATGAGTGGCTCTACATCCACAAGTGATTCTACATCCACGATTCCCACCAGCGGGACATATATTCTTAATTTTGCGACACTGGGTGGCGGCAATAGTGGCGGCACAACAACGCCAGTCAATATACAGAATAGCGTTTCCGTCACTTTTTCCAAAAGCAGCTTCACGATCAATGGAAAAAATTATACTTACGATCTGACATGGGGAAAATCCGGATCAACCCAGATCATTCTGGGTGACGGACATGGTGGATACTATCTACTTACTGACGCAGATATAAAAATCAGCGATTTTTCTTACCATAATTATTCTTATTCCAACTCCAACAACCACTGGACAATCACAAACACCACTAACTCATCCTCAAGCAATCTGGCTTTTAACAACAAGCATTTCGTGACCTGCTTTTTGTCTGGGAGCGAAATCAGCACCGCAGATGGCACCCGCGCTGTGGAAAAGATCCAGATTGGTGATCAGCTCGTTGCGTTTGACTGGAAGCACAACACCCCCGTCACGCGCCGGGTTGTCTGGGCAGGCAAGGCGCACGCAACAGCGCAGGCTAATCTGCCAGACGATGAAGCCGGCTGGCCTGTTCGCATCCTCAAAGACGCTCTTGCCGATGGTGTGCCTTACAAGGACATGCTGATTACCGCCGAGCACTGCCTGTTCTTTAACGGCAAATTTGTCCCGGCGCGCATGCTGGTGAATGGCGTGTCTATCTTCTACGATAAAACCATTCCGTCTTATGATTACTACCACGTCGAAACCGAAGAGCATTCCGTCATCACCGCAGATGGTGTGCTGACTGAAAGCTATCTGGATACGGGCAATCGCCTCTCCTTCCGGCAGGACGGTAAGGTTGCAACCCTGCGGAATGCTGCCCGCACCTGGCAGGATGATGCCGCCGCCCCGCTTGAAGTGGACCGTGCTTTTGTTGAACCGCTGTTCGACACCCTGAAAATGCGCGCTGCCAGCCTTAAAGATGGCTCTGCTACAGTTCCCAGCACGACACGCACGCAGGACCCTGACCTGCATCTTGTCACACAATCAGGCGCAGTGATCCGCCCCATGCGTCAGGATGGTCCGCAGTACAGCTTTATGCTGCCCCCGGGCACACAGGCCGTGCATATTGTCTCTCGCGCCAGTCGCCCGGCAGACGTGATTGGCCCGTTTGTGGATGATCGTCGTTATCTGGGTGTCGCTGTTTCTGCTATTTCCAGCACATCAGCAAAGCAGCAGCACACCCTTACCGCGCACCTTCAGGCTCAAAAGCCGGCTGGCTGGCATGAGGATGACCAGACCAACTATGCATGGACAAACGGGAATGCCCTGTTGCCGCTCGGCAATGCTCTGGAAGGCGAGACTGGAGGCGTTCTGGTGCTGACCCTCGCGGCAGCCGGTCCTTATCTGCTGGATGCTCCCACAACCAGCGAGATGACCCGACACTCTGCCTGATTGTCGATTTTTCTTTTTTAAAACATAGAAATGCGGGCCTTGTGTGAAAGCATAAGGCCCGTATTTTCTTTGTCTTTATGAACAGCGACCTTAAAACGTCGCCATAATAATACGGTGCATCCATACATCGGACTTTCCCTCCGAGACGGGCACCAGTTCGTCTGCAGGCGGGGCGGCAAAGGAATACACCGCCCAGCGAGATCCCCCTTCAAGAGCTGATGGATCCGGGTTTTCAACCAGAATACCAAGAACCGGTTCAAAATCAGACTGCATGAGCAACACACGATCAGAACGCCGGGGCGGCATATCGGGCATGATGACCAGTGAACTCCCATCCCGCAACACGGGTTCCAGGGCATCCGTATCCACACGCACGACGTAGGCATCTCCGGTTACGGCACAGGGGAGTGTGACCTCCTCCCACAAGACGCCAGTCGGGTGGCCTGCACTGTCAAACAGACCATTGCCCCGCAGCCGGGAAAGCGGCAGCCCCCGAAGACGCCGGACCGGAGCAGCGCCCTGCCCGCGCCCCTCGCCTTCCAGCCGCCGGATAAAGTTTGCAGGGGAGATTTTCAGAACATCCAGCGCCCGCAGCAGAGTGGGCAATGCCATCCAACGCATTTCACCCTGCGGACTGATCCGGCGAGATGGATTGAATGTGGTCGGGTCCAGTCCCGCGGCACGGGCAAGGCCAGAGGGGGTCAGCCCCTGTTCAAGCGCCAGGGCATCCAGCGCCTCCCACAGATCATCGGGACGAATCATCCATGCCGTGCAGGCGCTGGCTTAAGCCCGTCTGCGACTTTCAGCACTTCCCGCGCGTGGCGCGCCTCGCCCTCATCAGTGACAAAAAAGCGGCCTTGTCCGTTATCCCGCACAAAGCCCATGCCTTCCATCCGCACCAGACACGGATCATCCCGCTGCCCGGCGGGACGCCCCACAGCTCCCGCAAGGCACAAACGGTGCAGGGCGGAGCGGCAACAGGTTTCCAGATACGGTTCATTCCACATGGAATGCAGGATCATCAATCACTACGGGGAATGCAAGCGGCTTCTCTGCTTAGGACACCCAAACACGCGCGTTAGCAGGGTTCATCAAAACTTTCTTCGCGCAGTGCCGTGAGGGTTTTCCCTTGAAATGTCCAGTAATCAGGCCCGCGCAAAGCAACGAAATTTTTTCCAAGTTTTGTAAAAATCATACCTGCTGCTTTTGTAAGGCTCACAATTTCACCTTCCAGCAGAACCTTCTTATCGTCCCACACAGAGCATTTGATATCCGGGTCACTGATCCATTCAAGTACCGCACCCTGTGTCAGCCCGATCATACTAAAATTGAAGTTTGGTTGCCGCTTTTGCTCACGTTGAAAAGCCGCCACGTCATCAGGGGTAATAGGATTTTCTCCGTCAGACTGATCTGCCTGTGACGGAAGAGGTTCTTCGTCTACCGCAATCACTTCACCATCAAGCAGTTCCAGAATGAGCTGCACACGCTCAGGTTCAATCCGGAAGAATTCCCGGTTCCCGTTAATACGATGATCGCCAAACGCGCCGTGAAGATGCTTTTCAACGCGATGATAATCGGAAACACGTTTTGCATAAAAACATTCAAACGGTACTGGGACACCACTGCTATAAAGTTGTTTGAGTCGTTTGGAGATAATCTGATCAGTTTTACCAATCTTGACCAACCCAGGCATGACGGGGTTCGTGAGAATATAAATAATGCCATCATTAAAATTCATAATTTTGCCTGCAAGCGGATTTCATTATAAACGTGAGCATAATATTAACCCACACAATCGTCCATTTAGAAAAATGTCTTTTTCCTTCTCAGATGCTTTACTCCGTCAAAGCCTGCTGAAAATAGGTTTTCAGATCAGTCGGGCCCTTTAGAGGGGCAGGAGGCACGTCATACGCCTGCGTGACAAAAATTTCTGTCATATGCGCGTAAGACTGCGCCGCATCGTCTGAAAACCCATTGCGGCGATATGCCGCCAGCCACTCGTTTTTGGGAAGAGACGCCACCCGCACCGACTTATTCAAAACCTCCCCCAGAACGTCCGCCACATCAGCAGGGCTGTACCATTCCGGGCCTTCCACCGCATACACACCGGTTTCAGAGACTGGCGCACGCACCAACTGCGCTGCAACCGCCCCACTATCCTGCGGAGCCACCATCGGCACTTTTTGCGAGGCAGGCAGAAAGGTTTCCAGAACACCAGACGTCCGCACGGCGTCGAGACCGAACGTCCAGTTGCTCATATAATACGCGGCCCGCACAACACAGAGCGGGGTTTGCAACTGGCGCGCTCCTTCCTCAAATTCATACAGAACACCCAGATCCCCGGAGTGCGCGCCGGGCTGAGCGCCATAGGTGGACTGAAGGACAATTTTTTCCAGCGCCGCTCCCTGCAAGGCTTTCAAAATAGCCTGCACCGTCCTGCGTTCTTCCACATCCGTATTCAGGGCCGGACTGGCGGGCGGGTTCAGCACAAAGGCACGCTCGGCTTTCTGAAATAACGCGGTCAGAGCCGGGGTGTCCTGCACATCCACCACCGCCGCCTCGGCCCCCTTATGTCGCCAGACTTCAGCCTTGGCCGCACTGCGGGTGACGACGGTGACAGCCTCTCCCGCCGCCAGCAACGCCCGCGCCACACTGCCCCCGACATGGCCAGTGGCCCCCATGACAACGTACATTTGCGCCCCTTTCCTCACCCACATTCTGGCAGGCCGTCTCTGGAAATACGCCGGCTCCAAGACCTGCGCTTACAAAGCCCTTCCTGTCAGAAAAACAGGCGACGCTCTAGCCCCTGCACGCCACGGGAACAGCCTCATTCTGCCCATAAAAAAGGGACGAACCCGTTTCCCGGTTCGCCCCTTCCCTTACGTCATGCCGGAACACCGTCCGGCAACAGTCTGGTCAGATCAGTGCTTTTCCGCACCATCCGGCAGCGCATAGGCCACAATATAGTCGCCCAGCTTGGTGCCGAAGGAGCCGTGGCCGCCATCGGCTGTCACCACAAACTGGCGACCATTGGCTTCATACGTCATCGGCGTGGACTGGCCACCTGCGGGCAGACGGTCCTGCCAGAGCTGGCGGCCGGTCGTCACGTCATACGCCCGGATGTAGTAGTCCGCCGTGGAGGTCAGGAACGCCACACCACCAGCCGTGGTCAGCGGGCCGCCCAGAGACGGGATACCAACCTTGAAGGGCAGCGGCAGCGGAGAGCTGTCCCGCACGGTGCCGTTGCGGTGCATCCACATGATCTTGTTGGTCTTCAGATCAATCCCGGCGACATAGCCCCAGCCCGGCTGTTTGCAAGGAATGCCCAGCGGAGAGAGGAAGGCATGCAGGTCCACACCATACGGCGTGCCGTATTGCGGCTGCACACCGCTTTCTGAACCGGACGGCCCGACATTCGGGTTCGGCTCAGCCGGGTTACGCGGCCCACGCGGGATGAGGGTGGAGACAAACGGAATGGCAATCGGGTTAGCAAAAGCCACCTGACGCACAGGGTCCACAGCCAGACCACCCCATTCAAACATGCCCAGATTACCGGGGAACACCAGCGTGCCCTGCAGGGACGGCGGCGTGAACGGGCCTTCATACCGCAGCTTTTTGAACATGATGCGGCAGACCATCTGGTCCAGCATCGTGCCGCCCCACATGTCCGCATCCGTCAGATTATTCTTCGGGCGGAAGGTGAGTTCGGAATACGGCTGGGTGGGTGCCACATGGTCACCGGGGGCTGCCCCCTGCGGGACGGGCGTTTCCGGGGCCGGGACAATCAGGTGTCCGTTACGGCGGTCCAGCACAAAAATGTTGCCCGTCTTGGCCGGCGCATACAGAGCAGGAACCACCGTGCCATCTGCCTGACGAATATCGACAAGGCTCGGCTGGGACGGAATATCCATATCCCACAGATCATGATGCACAGTCTGATAGAACCAGACCTTCTCACCCGTATCAGCATTCAGCGCCAGGATACCGGACGCATAACGTTCCTGATCGGCTGAGCGATGACCGCCCCAGATATCCGGCGTGGCCACACCCGTGGGGATGTAGATCATGTTCAGCCGGGCATCGTAAGACGCCGTAATCCAGGAATTGGGAGAGTTCGCCACATATTTGTGGGTGTCGGACGGCAGTTCGTTCGGGTTGGGGTTCCCTGCATCGAACGCCCAGACCAGACGGCCCGTATACAGGTCATACGCACGCGTCACGCCAGAGGGTTCATGCGTGGAGTAGTTATCCGTCACCGCACCGGAGACAATCACAACCTTCTGCGTCACCACCGGCGGAGAGGTCGGCTCATAGAACCCGGCCTCATGCATCGGCATGCCGCCCTTCAGGTCCAGTTCACCATCCTGACCAAAGCCGTGGCAGCGTTCCCCTGTTTCCGCATCCAGCGCAAACAGACGGCCATCATTTGTGGGCAGGAAGACGCGGTGGCTGCACTCGGTCGGAGCTGGCGAGCCATCGCTCGTCACATCACCGGGGTGCATCTCAGAATAGGAGACGCCACGGCACGTCATGTGCTGGAAGGTCGGGTTGTACTGGAGCTTCGGGTCGAACTTCCACCGCTCTTTGCCCGTTGCTGCATCCAGCGCAAACAGGATCTGATGCGGGGAGCAGAGATACAGTGTGTCGCGCACCTTGATGGGCGTGACTTCATCCGTGAATTCACCGGGGTCGTTCGGGGTCTTCAGGTCATGCGTGCGGAACACCCATGCCACTTTCAGACCGGACACATTGGCCGGGGTAATCTGCTTGAGCGGAGAATAACGGTCACCAAACTGGGTGCGACCATAAGCGGGCCAGTCGGCATCCGCCGCATCCTGCGCATCACCCGGCACAACAGCGGCCTGCGGTCCTGCGGAGGGGAGCACTCCGGCAATGTCCTGCGGGTCCTGCGTCAGCGCAAAGCCATACACTGCCACACCAGCCAGCACGCCCAGAGCCAGCGGAGCACGCCCCATGCGGGAGTGCGGGTAAAGGTCTCTGGTCACAAACGGCAGGAGCATCCACAGGCCCAGCGGCAGCAGCACGTCCCCACGCGGGGCCAGCGCCCAGAAGTCAAACCCGACTTCTCCCACGGACCAGATGAGCGTTGCAAAAACCAGAGCGGCATAAAGCCACAGAGCTTCCTGCCGACGCCGCCAGAGCAGCCCGGCAGTGACCAGCAGGACCAGCCCGCAGAGCACATAAAAGAGAGAGCCGCCCAGAGAAGCGAGCCATGCGCCGCCTCCCGTCAGGAACAGGCCCAGCACTGCCACAAGGACAGTCGTAATCAGTAACGGCATACCAGGCCGCGAAGATGGTGGCGTCATTCAGGTCAACCAATGTTGTCAGAAATGTAAGAAAGGACGACAACCGTATAAGATAAATTCATTTTTTTCCAGAAAAATTCTGGAACTGCGTCGCGCCCGATAGAAAACAGAGCAACTGATTGCTCCCCGCACACACTCGGCATGCTTTTTATCTTTTTTTAAGAAAGAACACAGGCTCTCCACCCTGAAGAAATAGAAATTTCTTCAAGAAGTCCTGAGAAAATTTTCTTTTTTTATCGACTCAATTCTAAAAACATTCCAGACAAGACTATCAAACCATACAAAACCGCAAACATACACCGCCCGGCCCGTGGCCCCGGACATGAACTTTCATGCCCTCATGACGTTATTGGGCAGTATACGCCAACGCGGCGTACGGGCATTTGTTCCGGCCAGTACACATGAACGGTCTTACACCATGACTTCACGCTTAGTTTCGCCTGCTGCCAGACCACACGGCCTCATAAGCCGCCTCTCCCGCTACGCAACACTGGGGCTGGCCGCGCTGGGAGCGCTGCTGCCGTCCCTGTCCCACGCGGCCACACCCGGAGCGTTTGAAGCCGAGCCGTTTGGCGCACTGGCAGACGGGCAGAAAGTCTCCCGTTACACTCTGCGCAACAAGGCAGGCCTGAGTGTGCAGTTTCTTTCTTATGGCGGGGTGATTACAGCCATTTCCACGCCGGATAAGACCGGAAAGCAGGCCAACATCGTGCTCGGCTTTCCCACGCTGGAGGGCTACACGCGGGATAGTGCAGAGGGTGGCCTGTTTTTTGGTGCGCTGGTGGGCCGTTATGCCAACCGCATTGCCAAGGCATCGTTTGATCTGGACGGCACGACCTATCACCTCCCGGCCACTGAACCGCCGAACACCCTCCATGGTGGCCGGAACGGTTTTGATAAAAAGATATGGTCTGTCAAAAAACTTTCCGACCTGACGAATGCCACAGGCGCGGAACTTACTCTTATCAGCCCCGACGGGGATGAAGGCTTTCCCGGCACCCTGACGGTGCGGGTCTCCTACATTCTGGATGACAGTAACCGCCTGAGCATCCGCTACCGCGCCAGCACGGACCGCCCCACTGTTCTGAACCTGACAAACCACAGCTATTTCAATCTGGGTGGGGAAGGCTCCGGCACGGTGGAAAACCACCTCCTCACCCTGAACGCGGACCATTATACCCCAACAGATGATGCCTCCATTCCCACAGGGGACATTGCCAAAGTTGAGAATACACCACTGGATTTCCGCACACCGCACCGGATTGGGGAGCGGCTGCGCAGCACCTTCGGGCAGATGCGCCACGCGCACGGCTATGACCATAACTGGGTTCTCACCCCGCCAACCGGCCCGGCCCCACGTCTGGCCGCCACGCTAACGGACCCGGCCACAGGCCGCACTCTGTCCGTGTTCACCACGCAACCTGGCATTCAGGTTTATACCGGCAACAGTCTGGATGGCCGTTACGCAGGGCCGTCTGGCCAGACTTACCGCCAGACAGACGGCATTGCGCTGGAAACCCAGTTCTTCCCGGATTCCCCACACCACCCCAATTTTCCCTCAACCGTGCTCAGACCGGGTGAAGAGTTTGACCACACCACAGTCTTTGCCTTTGGGGTTGAGCCGTAAAAGGGTCTGATGGCCTGCCGTCACAACGCCGCAGTATGACGAAGCAAAAACGCATCAAGCCTTTCAAGCTGGTGCGTCAGAGCGTCATCATTCAGGAAAGAGCCGAGGAAACTGTTCCGCGCCAGCGTCGCAACATCCCGGTTTGACAGTTTCCCGGCATCGACAAGGGCGCGGTAATTCTCCGCAACGTAGCCACCAAAATAGGCCGGATCATCCGAGTTCAGGGTCGCCCGTAGTCCTTTTTCCAGCATGATATCAATGGGGTGGTCCCGCAGATCTTCCACCACGCACAATTTGAGGTTGGAGAGCGGGCAGACGGTCAGGGTCATGGCGTCCCGCGCCAGACGGCTGGTCAGAAAAGGATCTTCCAGTGATCGGTTGCCGTGGTCCAGTCGGTCCACCCGCAGGATATCAAGGGCTTCATACACATAGGCAGGCGGTCCTTCTTCCCCCGCGTGCGCCACACGCTTCAAACCGGCATCGGCTGCGGCGGCAAAGACTTTTGCAAATTTTGAAGGCGGATGCCCGACTTCTGAAGAATCCAGCCCGACACCGCTAATCTGCCCGAACCATTTTTCAGCAGAGCGGAACGTTGCAAACGCGGACTCTTCATCCAGATGCCGCAAGAAGCACAGGATCAGCAGAACGCTCATACCATGCCTGCGTCGGGCCTCCTCCACGCCCGCGAGTAGCCCTTCCATCACCACATCAAATGGCACACCCCGCAGCGTATGCGTCTGAGGATCAAAAAAGATCTCGGCATGCGTTACGCCATCTGCCGCAGCGCGGTCAAAATAGGCGACGGCCAGATCCCGAAAATCCTCCGCCGTCAGCAGCACATCAGCCCCGGCGTAATAGATATCCAGAAAATCCTGCAATTTTGTAAACTGATACGCCTTGCGCACATCCTCTACAGAAGAAAACGGGATGGAAACCCGGTTCCGCCGTGCCAGTGCAAACATCAGTTCCGGTTCCAGACTGCCTTCAATATGCAGATGCAGTTCCGCCTTTGGAATAGCCGTAATAAAATCCTGCCCGTGCATTGCCGCTCCTTCTGGTTAAACTGTCCGGTGAAAATAAAATCAGTTAAGGCCAGAACAGCACCCTAACGCAAATTTGCCGTATGATCCCTCGTATACGTCCCCTTACTGCCTTGTCTTCACGGCAGTATCTTCTATAAAATGAAACCGTATTTTTAGAGATTTCAGGCGACTTTTATTATGGATTGTACTCTTCTCATTACGCGGGAACCTTTCCCAATACAGGGCGAGAGCCGCCCTGTCCTGCGCATCATGCCGGATGCTGTATATGCACTGGTGGTAACAGATCCTACGCTTGATTTTGAAGAAAGTGCCACAGACCCCGGCTACGGAACCATTTTGTATAAAAACCCGGACCCGGCTGAGAGCCCGCAGGTCCATAGATTTCCCTTCACCAGAGAGGGTATTCGCAGCGCCAGTGCGGAAGCCCCGATTGTTCTCAAGCTCCTTGATCTTGCCAAAACACTCAAAGCCCATGTTCTGAGTGATCATGGTGCACTCTATTTCAAAGATGCGAGCGGTTTACTGAATATTACTGAAGATCAGAGCGCAAAAAGTTATCTTGTGGGGGACAAGGGGAAACGCTACGCCCTTACCCCCGATGGCGCTCTGGCTGAGCCTGCGTGCCTGCCCGATTATCTGGCCGAGAATAAATTTTCTTTTTTGCCAGACAAACCTGAAAACACGCAGAGAAAAAGCAGGACGCCAGCACCCGCTCTTTTAAAAGGACTAGGCACCTTTAAGTGCTCACTTTTCAGCAAAGCGCACCAGAAAAACGTCATGCTCTCCGTTCATGCTTACTATGTCTGGGGCCTGGGCTTTCTCAGCGGCATGAATTTTGCCTATCAGGACAGTCCTGAAGAGAACGTCACTTATCCCCACACAAAAACGAGCATGCACGAAGATATTGCATTTTTATATGCCTATTGCACACGTAACCCTGATGAAATGTTCGTTTCAGCTTGTATGGCGCTGCATTACATGCGCATGCAACGGCAGTCGTAGAAACCCGTCAGTCTTCTTTTCATCCTCCCCATTAAACATTCGCGCCATTCAGCCAGACACGCAGGAAAAACCACACAATGGGATATGAGATTACAATCACACGCGAAGCAGGCTGCTGGGATGACGAGACCGCAGGTCGTCCCCTTTTGGAGTTCCAGCCCGAAATTGTACATACCGTTCTTAAGGCTGATCCCACTTTAGAATTTGAACCGGGCAAAAAAGACCCCAGATATGGGACGGTCATTTTTATCGGGAACCCGAACCCGGAAGAGATTGAAAACGGCGAAAGTGCGATCTGGTTCGACCCATGGGGGTTTACGGCAAAAAACCCCAGTGAAAACCTGATGGAAAAAATGCTTGAGCTGGCCATCAAACTCAATGCCTGCATGATAGACGACAATGACCAGACTTATTTCCTGAATAAGGATGGCAAACTTGATGCCTATTTTGAAATCCGGGACAATCTCTTCATCATCGGGGATAAGGGCACACACTATGATGTCCATAATAACGGCAAACTCAAAAATCTGAATTTACTTCCAGATTATCTGGCTGAAAATTTTATGTCTTTTTCAGAAGATGTCAGAAAAAAACTTCTGAAAAAAGCAATGCCCCCTGCCGGTCCTGTCCAGATCTACGGCCCTGTTTCATGTTCCTGTTCAGAATTTGCAAAATTCTACGAAACAAACAATCGTGAATTTGTCGTCGTGTATTATGAAGCCTTTCTGGGTCTGGTAAGCGGCTGGAATTATGCAAACAAAGACACTCCTGAAAAGCTTATTCCTCTTCCAGAAGACAACGAAGCCGTAACAAACGAGGATATTGTCTTTCTTTACGGATATTGCAAAAGCTTCCCCCGCAACAAATTCGTTCTGGCCTGCTGCGCTCTTATGACTATGCGCTCAGGGAAAACACTTAAAATTCCCCATTTTATCTAACCCGATCAGGCAGGCAGAAGCCGTCAGATTAAAAGGAACTACTCCCTGCCCTGTGTTCGTCAGAACCCGACAGACACAGCACAGAGAAGCAGTTTTTTAAAACCTCAGGGCTGGGCAGGCAGCGCTGGCGGTGCAATACGCACCAGAATATACGGGCGTTCCTGCATGTCCTTCCCATTATGGAAATCCGGCAGACGAGCCCACTGGCCGACTGTCAGCAGGAGAGTATTCCCGTCAAACGCCATGCTGTCCGGCGCAATCAGGCGGGCATCCTGCGCAACGAGGGACAGGCTGCCATCCGGCGCGCGACGCACCACGGCATGCCGCTCAATATCCGTCACATACAGGCTGCCATCGGGGGCGGTGATCATGCCATCCATAATCCCGACCTCCCCTTCATCCTTCACGGCAGCTTCCAGCGTTTCCTCTGTGGCATTAGGGTCTGCCAGCACAGCCGTCGGGGCGCTGTAGAGGCGACGGGAAGACAGCGGAGACCAGTAAAGGCGCGTGGAATCCGCACTTAGCGCCACACCATCCACACCGCCCTGCGGCACAGTGGGATGCTCGGCAGCATAACGGCCAAGGCGACCGTCTGCTTCCATCACAAAGCCCGGCACCGGGCTGACGGACACGGTTTCTTCCAGAATACGGCGCACCTTGCCGCTGGCCAGATCCACCACCAGCAGAGCGGGATGCGTAGTCTGTGAGGTATCGCTGACAAACGCCGTGCCTGCGCTCCCATGAGTTAGGTCAACCCGCACATCATTCACATGGCTGTCGGGCCGCACGGCAGGTGCGCTCAATGCGTAACGACGGATAATCTTATTTGTCTTCGGGTCAATATGCAGCAGAGCCGGTTTTGCTTTGGCCTTGCTGCCGGCCCGCACGCCTTCATCCAGCAGCCAGAGCTGGCCATTGGCGTCCACCGTCATGCCGAGCGGAGAAATGATCTTGCTTTGCGCCGCCTTGCTGGGGAACGGCGTCAACTGCCCCGGCGTCCATGTCACCAGAACCGGGCCTTTGTGCCGCTGGGCGCTGGTGGGGAGAGAGAGCACAATCCGCCCGTCCTGCAGCCGCGCAATGCCGGACGCCTGCACATCCGGGAAGCGATCCGCCACCGTCACATTCCCGCTGGTCGTCCAGTTATGCACCGTGCTGTCTTCCGCCAGCGCCGTGCCGGACACGGATGCGCAGAGCAACCCCATCAGCATGCCAGACCGCACCAGCGCCTGAAGGGTGCGGCGCACCGGCTGGCGCTGTGTGGACTGTGTTTCGGGGCGTTGCGTGACCATGCGGAAAAACCTTTCTGAAATCCGTCTCAAACTGTCTTGTCACTCTAACGCATGGCGTAAAAAAGGCCATTGCCACAGGAACAGCGTCCTGTCGCAATGGCCTTCTTCTCCGCACCCCGTGGGGGATCAGTAATTCAGCGTAAAGCCACCGTACCCTGCACGGCCCGGCTGAAGGTAGCCAACCGGATTTTCATACTGACGATTGAGCAGATTATCCGCCCGCGCAAACACCGAGATATAGCGGTTGATTTTGTAATTAGCGGTCAGATCAATCGTGAAGTACCCATGCCCTTTGGCACATGTGGCACAATAGTTTTCACCCACCAGAGGATAGTCCCGCCAGCCGCTGGTGTAGAGAATATTGCCGGACAGGGTGAAGTCCTTCACCGGTGACCATGTGGTGTTGAAATTGAACTTATGCTGCGGACGGCGCTGGAGCAGCGCATCGTTTTCCGTATCCCGCGCGTGGGTCCAGGTGTAGTTCAGCGCAAAGCTAAGCGTATCAAGCGCCTTCCAGTCCAGGAACGCTTCCACACCATACATCCGCGCATGGCCGACATTGCCAAAGGAGTAGATGTAATCGCCCCAAGCACTCCCCGCCGATGGCAACACGTAGGAGGAAGACTGGATGAGATTCCGCACCTTGTTGTCATACCATGTGGCGCCAAAATGCAGTTTGTCATGCAGCAGCTTCTGCTCCACGCCCACATCGTAGCCAATCATGGTTTCGGCTTTCAGGTTGGGGTTTCCTTCTTCACCCCAGCCAGCCCCGCGCTGATTGACAAACAGCTGATACAGCGACGGCGCATGGAAACCAGACCCGGCACTGGCTTTGATAATCGTGCCCGTGTTTGGCACATGAATGGCCGGAGCCACCCGCCAGGTCACATGGTTACCGTAACGGGAGTTGGCGTCATACCGCACATTGGCCGCGCCGTAGAGAATTCGGTTCCAGTTGCCCTCATACTGCCCGTAGCCTGCCGTGGTATCCATGCTGGCTGCGGTGTGAACAGGCTGGGTCGGGTCATCAGTCGAGACATTGATGGTATCGTGAAAATGCTCGGCACCCACAAGAACCGTGCCGAATTTTCGCAGGTCAACCGTGCCATGCCAGTCCACCTTCAGGCGGGTGGAACGGTAATAATCCGGGTCCGTCATGGCGGGTTCACCATCCGCGTAAGACCCGTCCTGCATGTAGCGGCGGCGGTTGGTCATGTAACCAAGCCCCAGAATCTGGTCAAACCGCCCACCGAAGGAGGAAAGATGCGCCGTGCCGCGCACAACGGCCTCATTCTGCGTGTTCTGGTCGCGGATCAGCTGGTCACCGTTATACGGCGTGAACATCTGATCATACGATGTGAAGGTATGATAATTGGCCTGTATCAGCCGGGCGGTCAGGCCGAGGTCAAAATTATGCGTGACGTCATAACCGAGTTTGACATTTGCGCTGCGGTTATCGTTCCGATCCCCCGCGCGGCGCTGGGCACGATTGGCCTCGTTATACCGCTCAATATAGCGCGGAATTTCATGAAAACCGTCGGTGCGATAATGGGACAGAACAACATTGTAATGGAAACGCCCGCTGCTGCCTGATGCCCCAAAGGCCTGATTGAACGTGCCGTAAGAGCCGCCCTCAATCCGCACAAAGGGTTTAAACCGCCCCTCGCCCTGTTTGGTGTTGATATCAATCACCCCGGCCATGGCGTCTGCGCCATACAGGCCGCTCTGCGGGCCACGCAGGATTTCAATGGAGCCAATGCCATCTGTCACAAACTGTCCGGCATCAAACGCATTGCTGGCGGAGCTGCCATCATTGATGTCCATGCCGTCAATACGCACCTTCACGTCATTGGCGTTTGCCCCGCGCATGAAAATGGACGTGGTGCCGCCAAAGCCACCAGACCGCACCACATTCAGCCCCGGCTGACGTGCCAGAATATCCGGCAGTGTGCGCCGCTGCTGGGTGGCAATCTGCTCATCGGTCACCACAGTCACGCTGGACCCGACATCATCCGCCCGCACAGGCCTGCGCAGCGCGCTGACCGTCACCACCTCAGGCAACCCCTGCGAGGGGCTGAGTGAGACATGCGTTTGCCCTGCCGGTGCTGTGTCTGCCGGCGGCTGAGCCGCCATAGATGCGGCTCCACTTCCGGCTCCACCCTGCCCGACATCACCCTGTGCTGCGTACGGAATTGCGCTGCTCTGTGCCGCAACAGCACTTCCCTGCGCAGCACTCTGCGGCCGTGCAGAAACACCGCGCACGCTCGTACGAGACGCTCCAGCACGGCCTTTCAGGTGCTTGCCGGATGAGGCGGCTTTCTGGGCCTGAGAGTTACCTGATGCCGTCTGTGCATCAGAAAGGGTAGCGGCCTGTGCGCCTGCCAGACCAAACCCGGACACAGCCAGAATGGTGGAGGTTGTCAGCACGCAACGAAAGAAGGTCATAATACTCGCATCCTGTGGTCAGCCGTTGCCACAGGACAGCGCCTCCGGCCTGCCCCCTATGGCAGCAGCCGGGGCAGAACTCAGTCACGCACGCCAACACACCCCGACTGGCGTTTCCTGGTCGCAACCACTTGCTGGATGGCAGGTCTCCTGGCTTGCGGCGTCACCCCTGAGCAAACCCTTCCCGGAAAAACACAATCTCCAGTGGGCCGGACGCCTTGCGCCCGGAATGCTCAGCCATACCGCTTACAGTTGCGGGGACAGCCCGGGACTAAGGTCTAAAGGCCTGCACCCGGTTCCCTTTTCATTCCCTTGTGTGGGGGAAACCATCACAGGCGCTGTCTTATCGCCTCACCCCACCGAGTCAATCACCCCAAAGACACAGTGCGACGCACATGCAACACCCCCATCAGAAACGATGCAGCGCAGGCACAAAAAAACGCGGCCCTCCGAAGAAGGCCGCGTTCCTGATCGACTGAAACCCTGAAAGAGAGGGATCAGACGGAGTAGTACATTTCGAACTCAACCGGGTGCGGGGTGTGTTCAAAGCGATACACGTCTTCCCACTTCACCGTCAGGTAGCTTTCGATCTGGTCTTTGGTGAACACGCCACCAGCCAGCAGGAACTCATGGTCAGCAGCCAGAGCTTCCAGAGCTTCACGCAGGGAGCCAGCAACCGTCGGGATCTGCTTCAGCTCTTCCGGCGGCAGGTCATACAGATCCTTGTCCATGGCGTCGCCCGGGTGGATCTTGTTCTTGATGCCGTCGATACCAGCCATCAGCATGGCGGAGAATGCCAGATACGGGTTGGCCGTCGGGTCCGGGAAGCGGACTTCAACGCGCTTGGCTTTCGGGTTGGTGGCATACGGAATACGGCAGGACGCAGAGCGGTTGCGCGCAGAGTAAGCCAGCAGCACCGGAGCTTCAAAGCCCGGGATCAGACGCTTGTAGGAGTTGGTGGACGGGTTGGTGAAGGCGTTCAGCGCCTTGGCATGCTTGATGATGCCACCGATGTAATACAGGGCGGTGTCGGACAGGTCCGCATAGCCATTGCCTGCAAACGTCGGCTTGCCGTCTTTCCAGATGGACTGGTGAACATGCATGCCAGAGCCGTTATCGCCGTAGATCGGCTTGGGCATGAACGTGGCGGTCTTGCCGTAGGAATGGGCCACGTTGTGCACGCAGTATTTGTAGATCTGCATGAAGTCGGCAGAGCGGACCAGCGTGTCGAACTTGGTGCCCAGCTCGTGCTGAGACTGTGCGACTTCGTGGTGCTGCTTTTCAATCGGCAGACCCATCTCACCCATGGTGGCGAGCATTTCGGCGCGCAGGTCGTTCTCGCTGTCCACCGGCGGTACGGGGAAGTAGCCACCCTTCACACCCGGACGATGGCCCATGTTGCCTTCCGGGTAGTCCTTCAGGGACGCGCCGGGTCCTTCGATGCTGTCGAGCTGATATTTGCCGAAGTTCGGGCCCGTGCCAAAGCGCACGTTGTCGAAAATGAAGAATTCAGCTTCCGGACCGAAGAAGGCGGTGTCGCCCAGACCGGAGGACTTCAGATACTGCTCCGCCAGCTTGGCGGTGGAGCGCGGGTCACGGTTATAGGGCTGACCTGTGGACGGCTCAATGATGTCACAGAACAGGATCAGCTGCGGACGGGCCGTAAACGGGTCCATCACGGCTGTTTCCGGGTCCGGCAGCAGAACCATGTCACTTTCGTTAATGGCTTTCCATCCGGCAATGGAGGAACCATCGAACATGAAGCCCTCGGTAAAGGTGTCTTCTTCAATCGTGGTGACATACTGCGTGGTGTGGTGCCACTTGCCGCGCGGATCCGTGAAACGCAGATCGACAAACTCGACCGAGTTTTCCTGGATCAGGTCAAAAACCTTAGCAATCGCTGCGGCTTTGCTGTCACCCGCAGTGGTCGTTTTCTTCACCATATGTCTTCACCTACAACCTGTTGCGCACCACACTCTTGCGGCACGTCTAGGATTATAAAACTCGCGTCCGCTGTCGGGCAGCTCCGGGCCGGGCTGCCTCAGATAGCATCTTCCCCTCGTTCCCCCGTGCGGATTCGCACCACATCTTCCACCGGGAGAATAAAGATCTTGCCGTCACCGATTCGTCCGGTGCGCGCTGCGGCCGAGATAGCCTCCACGGCGCGTTCCACCAGATTGGCGGGACAAACAACCTCAATTTTCATCTTGGGCAGAAAATCGACAATATATTCCGCGCCACGATAGAGTTCCGTGTGCCCTTTCTGCCGGCCAAAGCCCTTGGCTTCGATCACGGTAATGCCTTGCAGGCCGAGTTCGTGAAGGGCTTCCTTCACCTCGTCCAGCTTGAACGGCTTGATTATGGCCTCGATCTTTCTCATGTCACGTCATCAATATATCTGGTGCTGCACTGAACAAGAGGGGGTCCACCCTGCGCGTAACCTGCCCATAGGGCATGAAGGCTCAGGCCGAACAGCCCCAAACTTGCACGGGTTGGCCGCGCGGGCAATCGGCCTTGTGCGAAATATAACGATCCGGCATCAATCTCCCCTCTTTTCTCCCCCTGCCAGCCCGTGGCAGTCTGCCCGCCACTTTTGCTTTTTCCACTGCGTCTTTCCCCCGGCAGCCCCCAGGACAAACGGCCATGACAAAACCGCTCAACCGGCAGATTGCCGCCCTGCCCACCACTATTTTCACCGTAATGTCAGAGCTGGCCCGCGTGCATGACGCCATCAATCTGGGGCAGGGCTTCCCGGATACGGAAGGCCCGCAGGACATGGTGCAGGCTGCGGCGGATGCCCTGCTGGATGGCCGCAACCAGTATGCACCGCTGACCGGCCTGCCGGAACTGCGCCACGCAGTGGCAGACTCCAACGCCCGCTTTCAGGGGCTGGAGATTGATCCGGAGTCGGAAGTGGTCATCACCTCCGGTGCGACGGAAGCCCTCGCGGCCTCACTCATGGCGCTGATCGAACCCGGTGATGAAGTGGTGCTGATTGAACCGCTTTATGACACCTACCTGCCCATGGTCCGCCAGCTTGGCGGCGTGCCAAAACTGGTGCGGCTGGAAGAACCGGGCTGGACGCTCCCGCGTGAGGCTCTGGCTGCCGCTTTTTCTGCCCGCACCAAGGCCATTCTGCTCAACACCCCCATGAACCCCACCGGCAAGGTGTTCACCACGGAGGAGCTGGACTTCATTGCCGGTTTGCTGATTCAGCACGACGCCTATGCTGTATGCGATGAGGTGTATGAACATCTCACCTTCGGCACGCCACACGTCTCGCTAATGAGCCGCCCCGCCATGCGGGAGCGGTGCCTGCGCATTGGCAGCGCGGGCAAGAGCTTCTCACTCACCGGCTGGAAAGTTGGCTACGTCACCGCCGCGGCCCCGCTGGCGGCCGTGGTCGCCAAGGCGCACCAGAATCTGGTGTTTGCCACTGCCCCCAACCTGCAACGCGCCGTGGCGTTCGGCCTGAACAAGGACGAGCAGTATTTCCGCGATCTGGCCGGGGACATGGCCCGCAAGCGCGACATCCTCTCCGCAGGCCTGCGCGGCGTAGGGCTTGAGGTGCTGCCCTGTGATGGCAGTTACTTTGTAATGGCCGACATCACTCCGCTCGCTAACGGACTGGACGACGTCGCCTTCGCCCGGATGCTGACGGAAGAAGCCGGGGTGACCACCATCCCCGCCTCCGCCTTTTATGACCCCTCCAACGGCACCCCGCCGACGCATCTGGTCCGCTTTGCCTTCTGTAAGCAGGAAAGCGTGTTGCAGGAGGCCGTGGCCCGCATAGAACGCTGGGCCAGCAAGCGGGGCTAATCTTTCTTGTGCGGCGAAAGTGGCCTGCGGAATTTTTTGCCTCTTCGCCGCATCTCGGTCTTGACGGGCCAGTTCCGTTTCTCTACATGAGCGCTTGCTGTGTGGCGGATGTAGCTCAGCTGGTAGAGCGCCGGTTTGTGGTACCGGTTGTCGCGGGTTCGAGCCCCGTCATTCGCCCCAGCATTTTTCTCCTGAAAATTGATAATGCCTGTAAGAGAAGCATCTCTGATGCTGTCTTCGTGCGTCCGGATTTGGTGTAAGCTATCCAGACACAGCAGTAAGACGGGATTTTCCTACATGGCAAATGTTGCAACCTGTGGAGGCCTGCTTCCCGCAATTTGCCGCTAAATACGCCTGCGCATCCGCCAAGCTATCAAAACAATGCTTTGAATACACTGTGGTGCGCCCGGTATGCCGACTAACTGTCCGGCAGTTTGATTTATGGGCAACGAGATAGTTAGGATTGAGCTTCCCCGGCGTAGAATTAACGAACACGCCGTCCGGGTGATTACGTTGCCATTCCTGAAAACCGCTCTCATTTTCGCTGAAATCTTCATGCATCAGTTTGGTGATCCCTTCTTAAATAAGACGCACTATAGATGCACACTTAGCCACCGTTTTCCCCATACATTTCCCGCATCACCATAATGCACAAAATCGCGTAGTAGCCCCCATTTTCCGGGGAACCGCTGCGGAACTGTATTATTCCTGCATCAGTCCGATGATTATATTCCTTCATATACAGGTTTATGCACGGCCATATATGGACAACGCCCGGCAGGCTCGGCAGAACCGGCTCACCTTTTGTTCATTTCTATTCCGGACCTGCCAGAGCCATGCACGATCGTTTTCCCCGCCTTTTCGCCACAGGAACATTCGGCGCTTTCCTGCTGACGAGTTCTGCTCTGGCGTCAACGCCCGCCCCGGCCCCGCAGGCCACGGCGGACAAACAGGCTGCCGTCAAAGCAGCACCCGCTAAAAAGGTTGCCCTTAAAACCCCTGCGGCTGTGGTGCCCGCCAAGCGCACCTCCACGCCCATTGCCGGCATTCTCGATGGCTCCAACGGCGAAACGATCAATGTCCACGGCCACCACGCCGCCGACGGCACCGCCGCCAAATACATGAACAAGGTTGTGTATCTTGGCCCGCTGGGCAACCGCGATACGCTGGACACGCCTTACTCCGTCATGGGTGTGACGCATGACGTTGTGGTCAACCAGCAGATCCGCAGCATTAACGACATGGCGCAGTATCTGCCCTCCGTGCAGCTGGAAGTGCGTGGGGACCCCAACACGTCCCGCCCGCAGTCCCGCGGGTTTGAATCCGATGTTGTCGCCAACTCCCGTCTGGATGGCCTGAACGTGGTCTCCACCACGCCGTATCCGGCAGAATGGGTGGACAACCTTCAGGTTCTTAACGGTCTGGCAGGGGCCATGTATGGGCCGGAAAACCCGGCTGGCGTGTTTGAATACACCCTCAAGCGCCCGACCGACCGCCGCACGGAACGGCTTTCCGTTGGTGTGGATTCCATCGGCACCCCGACTGTGAATGGCGATATTTCCGGTCGGCTGGGCCGCAATGGCTGGTTTGGCTACCGCCTGAACATGCTGCATGCCGATGGCACGGCCTACACGCAGGGCAGTTCCATGCGCCGTGAAATGGTCAGTGGCGATTTCGATTTCCATCTGGATGACAAGACAGTTATCGAAATTGATGCCAGCCACTACACTTATGACCAGCGCGGCGGTGCGCCCGGCTTTGGCATTCTGGCCACCGGCGTTGGTGGCGACAAGCTCCCGGAAGCCCCTGACCTGAGCAAGCGTCTGGCTCCCGAGTGGAGCGGCTACCACATGGAAACCAACACATTCCTCGGCAAGATCAAGCATCAGTTTAACGAAAACTGGAGCTTCACACTGGGTGGTTTGTATCAGGATGCAGCACGTCAGGCTTTTGGTGTAGCCGATACGCTGTGTGACGGTGGCAAGACCTGCGGCGGTCTGCGCGGCAGCGATGGCTGGTACAGCTCCAAAGCCACCGCCACCACCACCGCGAATGATTTCCGGGTTGGCAGTAACATGGCCTACATCAACGGCCGCGTTTACACCGGCCCCATCCGGCATGATCTGGTGATTGGCACCAACGGCTACATGATGGGCAACTACAACCCGGTTGCGGCCACAACCGCTGCGCAGAATCTGGGGATCCACAACATGTATGGCGCGAGCCAGAATGGTGGCACGCAGCCTTATTATCATGGCCGCTATAAATCCAGCAGCATCATGAGCCAGTCCTTCATTGTGGGGGATACCCTGCAACTGAACAAACACTGGTCCATCATGGGCACGCTCTCATGGGGCTGGATCCATCAGCGCGGCGCGCTGAACTCCAAAAGCGCTCTGCGGGACACGTTTGAGACCTCCGCCGCGTTCAGCCCGACCGCCAGCATCATGTATAAGCCGACGGACAACCAGACCTTTTACTTCACCTACGGTCGGTCTGTTGAAGCCGGGCCTGTCACGCCCAACAGCGCCAGCTACACCAACACGAACATCGCGCTGCCCGCCGCCCATTCTGAAGAATATGAAGTGGGCTACAAACTGCGTTACAACACCATGCAGTTTAACGTGGCCGGTTTCCGCATGACGTCGCCCTACGCCATGTATGTGGCCGCCGCCAACCCGAACACCGGCTGCGCCGCCATGACCAACTGCCAGACCTATCAGTATGGTGGCACGCAGCGGAACTATGGCGTGGAAGCACAGATTTCTGGTGAAGTGCTCCCCAACCTTTCCGTTCTGGCTGGCATGACCTGGCTTGATGCGGAACTGGTGCATGCGGCCTCCCCCACACTGGACCGCAAGGAAATTGTGGGCGCGGCCCCGTTGCAGGCCAACCTGCTGCTGGACTATCGCCTGCCCGCCTCGCTCGGCTCCTTCGCCTCCGGCTGGGCGTTTAATGCCAACGTACATTACATGGGCAACCGCGCTGCCAACGTGACCAACACGCTGCACACCGGCTCCTACACCACGCTGGATCTGGGCACGCGCTACACCTTCCGCGCGACCGAGCGTCTGCCGATGGTCCTGCGCTTTGGAGTGAGCAACGCCACCAACGAGCGCTACTGGGCCTCCGTCTTCACGGGTGCCCCCAGCGGCACATCCGGTGCTTCTTCCAGCCTGTATGCCGGCCTGCCGCGTGTGTATCACTTCACGCTGTCTGCTGAATTCTAAGACGCTTTTTCAAAGTTCTGAGAAAGCCTGCAAACAGGCCCGCCACACGTCGTGGCGGGCCTGTTCTGTTATGTGCGGCACGGCAAAGCACACCAGCCCTGCCTGCACTGCGGTGCAACGATCCTTCTCCTGACGTGTTCTGGTTACGCAAAACCAAGAGAGGGACCGGGCCTGCTTTTGCCCGGTCGGAGTGAGGAAGTCTGTCGTTGAAGCTCTATATTTACGAACACTGCCCGTTCTGCTCCCGCGCCCGCATGATGGCGGGCCTGAAGAATATTCCGGTCGAGCTGTGCGTTGTGATGGAAGGGGATAGCGAAAGCCCTCTGCGTCTCACGGGGAAAAAGGGTCTGCCCATCCTGCAGAAAGACGATGGCACCTGCATGCCGGAAAGTCTGGATATTGTGCATTATCTGGATGACACCTATCCCCCACGTCTGCTGACCTCTCCCCCCAATGAAGCTCTTCTGACGTGGAGCAAAGAGACGTGGTCTCTGGGCCTGAAGCTGATTGTGCCGCGCTTTACCCGTGGGAAATTTGCAGAAGTCGCGACCGACGCCGCCCGACAGGCCTTTATTGCGCGTGAAGAGAAGCATTTTGGCAATCTGGATGCCCTCATGGCGCAAACAGACACGCTCCTGCCCCCCGTGCAGGCGCAGCTTGGGACGCTGGAGCCGCTGCTGGCCAGCCCGCCTCCGCTGACAGAAGCTGACTTCCACCTCTACCCGGTATTGCGCTCCCTCAGCATCGTCAAAGGCCTGACCTTTGGCCCCAACACCCTCCGCTACATGCAGGACATGGCGCAGAAAAGCGGTGTGCCGCTGCTGACGGATCAGGCGCAGTAACTGCTGATATTGGACGAACAGGAGACCCCTTATGAAGACGCACACATCTGGCCAGTTTTCCGGCAAGAGCGCCGTCATTACCGGAGCCGCCGGCACCATCGGCCTTGCTGTGGCCGAACATCTGGCCTCTCTGGGAGCGGATATCGCCCTGCTTGATCTGCAACAGGATAAATTGGACGAGGCCGCCACCAAAGTTCGGCAATACGGCACCATTGTCCGTCCTTATGTATGTGACGTGACGGATGCCGGGCGTGTTAACAGCACAACAGAGAAAGTTGTTTCCGATTTTGGGAAAATTGATCTTCTGTTCAACAACGCCGGTTTTCAGGGGGCTTTTGCGCCAATACAGGATTACCCGGAAGAAGATTTTAACCGCGTCATTCAGATCAACGTCTGTGGCGCATTCCATGTCCTGCAAGCTGTTGCCCGACAGATGGTGGAACAGAAATCCGGGGCCATTGTGAACACGGCCAGTATGGCCGGGGTGCAGGGCCCGCCCAATATGGCAGCTTACGGGGCTTCCAAATTTGCCATTTTGGGGCTGACGCAAACGGCTTCCAAAGACCTTGCGCCGCATAATATCCGCGTCAACGCCATCAGTCCTGCTTTTATGGGGCCGGGGCCGATGTGGGATATGCAGGTGGAAAAACAGGCCAAAGCCAACACGCAGTATTTCTCCACCGATCCTGAGACTGTGGCGAAGCAGATGATTGGCAGCGTGCCCATGCGCCGCTACGGCAATATCTCGGAAATTCCGGGGGTAGTGGCGTTTTTGCTGAGCGATGCTGCCAGCTACATGACGGGCGTTAATCTGCCGATTGCCGGCGGCATTCTGTAAACCCCGCACAGGGCGCAGGTCCGGCATATCGTTTTTACCCAGAACCTTTTTCAGCCTTCCGCGTTTGGCCTCCAACTTTATTTATGGAGACCTGGTGTGAAAACGCTGCCGCCCTGCCCCGCAGATGCCCTTCAAACGCGGCGCAGACACGAACTCTGGACCAAGAGCAGCCTGTTTGCCCGCCCAGACGCAAACGGGGCGGAGGATTTCCCTCCGCCCCGTTCGGAACTTATGCAGACAGGAACGCCGTCGCTTACTCCGTCGCGCCCTGTGCCGCGCGGTGCTGGGCGTCCCACCGGCGGGTAAAGGGCAGGCACACCACAAACAGCAGCGTGCAGCCAATGCCCAGCAGGAACAGCATACGGAACAGGCCCGCATAGACCGGCAGGGTCTGGGATGGATCACCGGACGCCACGGCAGGCCCCACCGCTGCCAGATTGGCCAGCGCGCTGCCCAGATACATCGCCACACCGTTGGACACGTTGTAGCTGCCCATCATAAAGCCGCCGACATTGGCCGGCGCATAACGCGCCACCACAGCCAGCCCGAGCGCGCTGATCAGCAACTCCCCGACAGACAGCGCCCCATAGGCCCAGAACATAACCCAGGGTGAAACCAGGTGGTTGCCCCCGGTCGCTGCACTCCACCACCAGATGAGGAAGGAGAGTGAAACCAGCGAGAAGCCGACAATGAATTTCTCGGCAATGGGGAAATTCCAGCCCTTGTCCGCCATGGTCTTATAAACCCATGACAGAAGTGGACTGGCCAGCATGATCCAGACCGGGTTAAGCGCTTGAAACTGCCCGGCAGACATGTGGAACAGCGTCACGCCACCGATCTTAAAGGCGGAATCCACATCCCGCAGCGCAAACAGCGTGAGGGACGTGACCATCTGCTGATAGAACACAAAATACAGCATGGTCTGCACAATCAGCAGATAGGCCAGACGCAGGCCGGGGCGCACGGCGGCAGACGCGCGGCGATAAAGCACCGTCCACACCACAGCCACGCTGAGTGCGGCCACCCAAACGCAGGCCCGGCCCGCCGCAGGATACCGCAGCAGCCCGACCATAACCGCCAGAACCAGCACCATACCGCCCAGCACCGACATAAAGCGGGAAAACACCAGTGGCTCAAAATCCGGGAGGGAGCCAATACGCGCCAGCCACTTGCGGCACACCGTATAGCACGCCACCCCAAGCGCCAGCCCGGCCGCACAGACCAGAAATGGCGGAGACCAGCCATAGTTCTCCTGCAACCACGGCGTGAGCAGCAGAGAGAGCGTGGAGCCGACATTGATGCTCATATAGTAAATGGTGAAGGCGACATCGATGCGGGCATCGTCCCCTTCATAAACCCGGCGGACCAGATTGGCCGCGTTGGATTTGAACAGCCCATTCCCCAGCGCAATGACCGCAAGGGCTGCAAACAGCGCCATCTGGCCACCCAGATCCACGCCCAGCAGGACATAACCCAGCGTCAGCACCACAGCGCCCATCACCATGGTGCGGCGGGCGCCCAGAAGGGTGTCCCCCACCCAGCCACCAACGGCGGGGGCGGCGTAACAGACGGCGGAAAAGGTGCCCCACAGCAGGTTGGCCTGCGTATCGGAAAAGCCAAGCCGCTGGATCATGTAAAGCAGCAGGATGCCCTGCATGCCGTAAAAGCCGAACCGTTCCCACAGCTCAATCGCCAGCACGACAGAAAAAGACTGGGTTCGGGACGGCAGAGAAGACGCTGATGCTGTCATGAAGTCCTGACCATATTGTGATGCCCCCTCCTACACCAGTTCCGCCGCAAGCACACACCCCGCACAAATCCGCCCTCCGGCGGCATAAAACCGGGGAAAACACCCCTCTTACAGGGATTTTCCTAACCGGAATGTGAAGCGACAGACCGCCCCGGTCCTCTTATCCCGTTCATCCGCCTGCCGCATGATGCCCATACGCCTCATGCGGGTTTTTATGGTCCCGTGCGGGGACGAGGGAGTATTCACCATGACAAAAATTAAAGTTAAAAATCCCATCGTTGAGATGGATGGTGATGAGATGACGCGCATCATCTGGCACTTTATCCGTGAGCGCCTGATTCTGCCCTATCTCGATATTGACCTGAAATATTATGATCTAGGCATTGAACACCGCGACGCCACGGATGACCGGGTAACCGTAGAAGCTGCCGAAGCCACCAAACGCTACGGCGTGGCCGTAAAATGCGCCACCATCACCCCGGATGAAGCCCGCGTGAAGGAATTCGGGCTGAAGCGCATGTATCGCTCCCCCAACGGCACCATCCGTAACATTCTGGATGGCACCATCTTCCGTGAACCCATCATCTGCTCCAACGTGCCGCGCCTTGTGCCACACTGGACCAAACCGATTGTGATTGGCCGCCATGCCTATGGTGACATCTATCGCGCGGTGGAAACCCTCGTGCCCGGCCCCGGCACGGTCAAACTGACCTACACGCCCGAAGGCGGCGGCGAGGCCGTGACGCTGGACGTGCATGACTTTAAAGGCCCCGGCGTAGCATTGGGCATGCACAATACCCGTGCATCCATTGAAGGCTTTGCCCGCGCCTCCCTCTCCTACGGGCGCGACCGCAACATGCCGGTCTATCTCTCCACCAAGAACACCATTCTGAAAGCCTATGACGGCCTCTTTAAGGACGTGTTCCAGGAGGTTTATGACAAGGAATTCAAAGCCGACTTTGAAAAGGCCGGTCTGACCTACGAACACCGCCTGATTGATGACATGGTGGCCTGCGCCCTCAAATGGCCGGGCGGGTATGTCTGGGCCTGTAAAAACTACGATGGCGACGTGCAGAGTGACATTGTGGCGCAGGGCTTTGGCAGCCTCGGGCTGATGACCTCCGTGCTGCTCGCCCCCACAGGCGACGTGGTGGAAGCCGAAGCCGCGCATGGCACGGTGACCCGCCACTTCCGCGAGCATCAGAAAGGCCGCCCCACCAGCACCAACCCCATTGCCTCCATTTTTGCATGGACACGTGGGCTGGCTTACCGGGGCCGGTTTGATAACACGCCAGACGTTGTCCACTTTGCCGAAACGCTGGAACGCGTGTGTATCGACACGGTCGAAGGCGGCCAGATGACCAAGGACCTCGCCCTGCTGGTTGGCAAAGACACCAAATGGCTCAACACGCAGGACTTCCTTGATGTGCTGGATGCCGGGCTGAAAAAGGCGCTTAAGGCCTAAAAACACCACCTGACTCTACGCCCGGTTCCTCCCTCTGGAACCGGGTTTATCCCCACGTAAGGTCCCCCTTGCTCCCCGCCCTATTGCGCGGACTGCGGAGCTGTCGCAAAAACAACGGCAGATCATACGGCCAGAAGGGGAGATGTACCGCGCCATGACGGATATGCCGATCGAGACAGATGTCGCCATTATCGGCGCTGGCCCCACGGGGCTGTTTGCTGCCTTCCAGTGCGCCATGCTGCGTCTGCGGTGCGTGCTGATTGACGTGCTGCCGGAAGTGGGCGGCCAGTGTGTGGCGCTCTACCCTGAAAAGCCGATTTATGACATTCCCGCCTGCCCCGCAGTGGAAGGCGCACAACTGATTGCTAATCTGGAACAGCAGATTGCGCCGTTTGATATCCCGCGCCTGCTCAGGCACCGAATTGAAAGCCTGAGCGGCCACCGTGGTGCGTTCACTCTGGGCACGGACAAAGGCACGACCGTTACCGCTAAAGCCGTGATTATTGCTGCCGGTGCCGGTGCGTTCGGCCCCAACCGTCCGCCGCTGGATGGGCTGGAAGCGTTTGAGGAAAGCGGCGCTGTGCAATATTACGTGCGCCGCAAAGCTGATTTTGAAAACAAGCGCATTGTGATTGCCGGTGGCGGGGATTCCGCGCTGGACTGGGCGCTGTCCCTCAAGGATAAAGCGGAAAAGCTGTATCTGGTGCATCGCCGGGACCGCTTCCGTGGCGCGCCGGAAAGCCTGCGCCTGCTGGATGAAGCCGTGGCTGCCGGGCAGATTGAAAAGGTTGTGCCCTATCAACTCCACGCCCTGCACGGGGCCAACGGCGCGCTGGAAAGCGTGGAAGTGGCGGATCTGGACGGCACAACCCGGCATCTGGAAGCCGATACCCTGCTGCCGTTCTTCGGGCTGGCGACGGACCTCGGCCCCATTGCCCGCTGGGGCATGGACACCGTCCGCTCCACCATCCCCGTCACCCCGTCCACCTGCGAGACGAGCATGCCCGGCGTGTTCGCCATTGGCGACGTCGCCACCTACCCCGGCAAGCTCAAGCTGATCCTGCAAGGCTTTAGTGAAGGGGCGATGGCCGCCCATTCCATCTACCCGATCGTCAACCCCGATCAGGCCCTGCACTTCGAATATTCCACCAGCAAGGGCGTCCCTGCGGCCTGAGGCCGTCCCTTCTGGCAGGCGGCACCTTTCCTCCGGGCTCAGAGTGCTGCCTGCCCGACCTCCTCCGCCTACGCAGGTTTTTTGATGTTCCGACGTTCTTTCCTCGCGCTCAGCCTACTCACTGCTGGCCTCCTTGCTCTTCCCGCACTTGCCTCTGCTTCAGAAACGCACTCTCCCGTCTCCGCGCCTGAAATTGTGCTGAATACAAAAGGCGCCTCCGTCTGGGCTCAGTGCATGAGTGCTGCCAAACACGACGTTTCGCACTGCAACGCCCTGAGTGCAGCGACAGAAGGTGGCAAACTGGCGGACCTTTCCGTACCAACATTCGGAGCCCTCCCGTCCGGTACCATCACCCTGCCCTCGGCCCAGAAGGTGCAGACACTGGTGGACAGTATGAACCAGTGGTCCTTGCAGGATATTGCCCAAAGCGTTGCTGTTTATGTGCCTCCCCTGAAAGGCTCCGGCCATATCCTGCGTATTTTTGTAGTCGGTAATGGCGCGCCACTTTTCAGTGATATGTATGTGCGTCGTTTTTCATGGGACCACGGCATACCGAGGCTCAATGAAACCTCCGGCGATCCCGTCATGCTGATTGATGCCCGACAGGTGGCGCTTTACGGAAATGCTCGTGAAAGTGCAGTAGAAAGTGTGAAAGATGTTCTGCATCATGAGATGTTTCACATCTATTTTGCATGGTATCGTGCAACGGATACCCGGTGGCAGAAATTCCTCAAAACCATCACACCGGAAAAACAGCTTCTGCTGGATGTAGAGGATGAAGGCATCGCGCATTATCTAGGCGACCCGGCATGGAAACAGACCGGCTTTCCCCGCGCGCATGGGGAAGCCGCGATGGCCACTCTGAGCAACGTGGTCCGCGCGCTCAGGAACGGCACCGCCACACCGGATATGCTGCAAAAAGCCAATGAAGGGCCCTTCTGGGACAAATATGCCGATATCTCGGGCGGCCTGTTCGCTACCGGGATTGAAAAGGTGTTTGGTGTGGAAGCCGTGCGTCAATGCGTGCAAGACGGCCCCGCCAGCTTTATCCTGCGTTATGACGCTGCCACGCAGCATGACGCAAGCCTGCCTCCCCTGCCAGACACCCTCCGCCAATGGGCACTGGGGCCGGAAGGGCGGCTATAAGGCACCCGCACACACAGCCCCGGGTCCGTCAGCATGCAATGCAGACGGGTCAGACAGGCGGGGCACTGTCATGATAACGTCATTTTAAATCGACGCTGAGATCGTCAAAATTCCCAACTTCACCGCGCAAGAAGGAGCAGGCGTGCCACATCCCCGACCATCCTGCCCTTATCTGCCCCACTCCGCCGCCGCTCCCCCGGTTCTGACATGCTAAAACCTCCCCGGCTCGCACAGCTTTGCGGGGGGCTTGTCTGCCTGCTTTCCGTTTCTGCGGCACGCGCGGCAAACATCCCGCTGGCAACCGATATTCTGCCCTCCGGCGTGCCGCTCCCCGTGCCCTCGCCGACCTTTTCTCCGCCAGAGGAAGACGCCAGCACGGAGATGCTCGGCACCATGGGCGGGGCGCGCTCATGGCTGGGCAAGAAAGGTGTCAGGATCACCCTGCAGGATGTGGAAGAACTCTGGGGGATGGCCTCCGGTGGCATGCAGCGCGGGGCGACCTATGATGGCATGACGGCCGTGGCCCTCTCGCTGGATACCGGCAAGGCCTTTGGCTTACAGGGCGGCCTTTTGAATGTCAGCGCCCTGCAAATTCGCGGACGCTCCTTTACCGGGGAACGACTGGGCGCGCTGAATACCGTCAGCGGCTATGATGCCGGGCGCTCCACCCGCCTCTTTGAACTCTGGTATGGCCAGAGTTTTCTGAACAGCACTCTGGACGTGCGCGTAGGCTCGCTGGATCTGGATACGGAATTTCTTGTCAGTCAGAACGCGTCGTTCTTCCTGAACTCCAGTTTCGGCTGGCCGCTTTCCACCTCTAACAACCTTTATTCCGGTGGTCCGTCCTGGCCCTATTCCGCTGTTGGTGGGCGCGTAAAATGGCGGGCCGCAGCCCCGCTGGTGCTGATGGGGGCCATTACGAATGACAACCCCACCCACGGCCCGTTTTACAGCAATATCAGCGCAGCCCAGCGCGACCCGTCCGGCACGTTGTTTTCCACTAAAGGGGGCGCGCTGTTTATTGGGGAGGCCCAGCTCTGGCTGGATGCGGCAAAGCAGTTTGGCGCAGGAGAGGATGTCGCCCTGCCGGGCGTGTGGAAAGTGGGCGGCCTGTACGATACCGGGCGCTTCCCGGACCAGCGTTACGATACGCAGCATGGCCTGCTGGCCAGCCCGGACAGTAACGGCTCACCGCTTTACCATCAGGGCAACTGGATGGCCTATTTCGTAATCGACCAGATGATCTGGCGGAAAGAAAAAGGCTCAGGCAAGACCATCAACTTTTTTGCCCGCGCCACCATAAGCAACGGCACCAACAGCCGGTTTTCCTCCGAAATTCAAAGCGGGTTTACGTTTGATGAACTGCTGCCCGGCAGACCGGATGACACACTCGGTTTAGCGTGGGGCACCAGCCTGTATGGTCTGCGCGCCAAGGAAAACACACATGACAGTTTCCGTCTCGGCACCAACACCGCAGGCGCGCTCACGCCGGAGCATCATCTGGAATTCACCTATCAGGCGGCGGCCACGCCCTGGCTGATTGTGCAGCCGGATTTTCAGTATTTCTGGCACGTGGGCGGCACGTCCCTTAACCCGGATACCGGCAAACATATCCGCAACGGCGTTGTCACCGGCCTGAACGTCACCACCACGTTCTGATGCGCTCCGCAATGTCATCAAAGTTTCAAACTGGTTTATTCCCCCAGTCTTTATAGTCCGCGGCGCAGACCATGACCTGCGACGCAAAAGGGAAAAGAATGAGCGATCTGGAGAGCCTGTCAGCGGAAGAACGTGAACGCGTTCAGATGCGCCGTGAGATTATTGATGATCTTGACGAAGAATTTGAGCTTTCTCTGGAAGACGATGCCGCTGGCGTAGGTGGACTGGATGCTGCGGACCGTGCTTTTCGTCGTGTCTATTTTCGTGAACTGGTCCGCCTGCAGGGCGAGCTGATCAAGCTACAGGACTGGGTGCAGGCCACCGGGCACCGCGTGGTTGTGCTGTTTGAAGGACGAGACGCCGCCGGCAAAGGCGGGGCTATCAAACGCATTACCCAGCGCCTCAACCCCCGCACCTGCCGGGTTGCTGCACTGCCCGCCCCTAATGATCGGGAACGCACCCAGTGGTATTTCCAGCGTTACGTGGCGCACCTGCCCGCAGCGGGGGAAATCGTTCTGTTTGACCGGAGCTGGTATAACCGCGCAGGTGTGGAGCGCGTGATGGGCTTCTGCACGGATGAGGAGTATGAAGAGTTCTTCCGCTCCGTGCCGGAGTTTGAACGCATGCTCGTCAGCAGCGGCATCCAGATTATCAAATTCTGGTTCTCCATCACGGATGATGAGCAGGAAGCCCGCTTCCGCGCCCGCATGGATGATCCACTGAAACAGTGGAAACTCTCCCCCATGGATCTGGAAAGCCGCAAACGGTGGGAGGCCTACACACTCGCCAAGGAAGTCATGCTGGAACGCTCCAGCATTCCGGAAGCCCCGTGGTGGGTGGTGCAGGGTGTTGATAAAAAGAAGGCCCGCCTGAACTGCATCAGCCACCTTCTCTCTCTGGTGCCGTATCAGCCGGTCTCCCGCCCCGAAGTGGTTCTGCCACCCCGCATCTATCACCCGGACTATGAGCGGCAACCCACGCCGGATTCCATGATTGTGCCGGAACTCTACTAAAAAACGGGCGCGTTCACTAAACCATCTGTGAACGCGCCCGACAGACTCTCAAAAATTCCTGACCGGACAACCTCTTTCCCGGTTTAAACCCCGGATGAGATCGCCCCATCATGAGGGTCCGTGCCTGCGCCGCCCATCATCCCCATTTCATGGCCGCCACCACCCTCTGCGCCTCCTCCTCCACCGCCGCCTTTACCCCCGCCGTCTTTTTTGCCGTCATCCTTAGCGCGGCCCCCACCGGAGGCCTGCACACGTGCTGGCCCCTGCGCGGGCAGCGTGAGGTCTGAAGGCACAGGCTCAAGGTCCAGCGCCTTGCGGATAAAGGTGCGCAGGGACACTACCAGATCATGCGTATGGACGGGCTGCCCGGCCACCAGTTCTCGCGCGGCCCGGTCCGCCAGACGCACATGCTCTTCCGTGCCCAGCAGGATAATGTCGGAGAGCGCAGCCTCCACCGCATCCCGAATACGCCGGGCACGCTCGGACCCGACTTCACCGCTGGCTTCCACTGCCCCATCTGCTCCTTCGGCAGATACAGCGCCTTCCGCCGTCAGCCGGAAATCCCGTTTATGCCGAGGGTCCACCGCCAGATCTCCGGTAAAGGAGCCACCGAGTGTGCGATACGCGGCAATCAGGGTGCGTAACCGTTCATTGATCTGCCGGTTCATCCGCTCCCGCCGCTGCTGGATCACCACCATTGTCAGCAGCCGGATGCCAACACCCAGCAGCGTGATGAGTGACAACCCGATCAGAGTGACCAGAAGATTGTGCCATGAACTGAAATCAAGAGTACGCACTCAGAAAGCCCTCGCATAAGGAAACAGGCACATCGGTGCCGGAAAAACTCTGGCGGACCAGAACGATGCCACCATGCCCGGCCATACGCTACAGAGACATCGCGCAGCGGGCCTGTTAAAATTTCTCTCCCGAGGGAACGTCTCAAACGCTCCTGAGTCTTAAAACTATCTCGTCCTGCATGGGCTTTCAGAGAGGAACACTGCAATGCGGCTGAGCGTCCGCTACTTTGTAGCCGTCTTTGTCTTCAGCCTCATCAATTCTGCACTGGTCAGCCTGCACGCAGCCGGGCATGGCCCCACGCTCACGCCGCCGTCGGCCATTCTTTATTGTCTTGCCAGAAGCGGGCTGTTCTTTCTGGCGTTTTCCTTTCTGGGCGTGCCCATGGGGTGGGTCTGCCTTTCCCTGTATCGCGCCACGCACCACCGCAGCCTTTTGTACTGCGTGTTTTTTGGGGTGCTGTGGGGCTGCGGCACCATGGGGCTGCTTGGCCTGTTGCTGGCCTTCGGCAGTTTTTCTCTGTCCGCCTCCGGGCATCAAGCACTCAACTGGACCCGTGCCCTTGCGACAAGCGGTTTGAGCGGTGCGGTAGCGGGACTGGTGTTCTGGTATCTCACACCCCCTTCCAGACGCACGGCGTCCTCTTAAGCGCTACGCCCTGCAAACGGCCTGCCCCCTTTTGCCAGCTTCTGCGAAAAAATGATAAAGGAGCGCGTAAAGAGGTCAGGAGACAGGCCATGCACAGGGACGGCTGGGAAGGCGGACGGCTGCTTATCAATCTTGCCGCCATTGCCGAAAATTATGCGCAGCTGAGCGCACGGGTCAGTCCTGCGGAATGTGGGGCTGCGGTCAAGGCCAATGCGTACGGGCTGGGACTGAAAGAAGTTGGCCAGACTTTGTATGAGGCCGGATGCCGCACCTTTTTTGTCGCGCATCTGGCGGAAGGGGCTGCCCTGCGCCCGCTGGTGGGGCAAGACAGCCGCATTTTTGTGCTGCACGGGCCGCCGCCCGGCACCGCTAACGCCTGCCTGACGCATAACCTCCTGCCCGTGCTGAACAGCCTGCCACAGGTGCAGGAATGGCAGGCGCTGGCCCACGCACAGGGCTGCCCTCTTGCCGCTGCTCTTCAAGTAGATAGCGGCATGTCCCGCTTTGGTCTGACCGAGGCGGAGGTGGAGTATCTCGCCACCCAGCCGCAGGCACTGGCCGGCATTACGGTCGCGCTGGTCATGAGCCATCTGGCCTGCGCGGACACACCAGACCATCCGCTCAACCGCCAGCAACTCAACACGTTTCTCAAACTGAAGCAGCGCCTGCCCGCTGCCCCTGCCAGCCTTGCCGCATCCTCCGGTATTTTTCTGGGGCCGGAGTGGCATTTTGACCTCGTGCGGCCTGGTGCAGCTCTTTACGGCATTGCACCCACTGCAGGGCAGCCAAACCCTATGCACGCAACACTCCGGTTGCAGGCCCGCGTTATTCAAACCCGGCAGGTGCCCACCGGGGCCAGTGTGGGCTATGGCGCGGCCTTTACCGCCCGGCAGCCAACCCCGGTCGCCCTGCTGGGCATTGGCTACGGAGACGGCTTTCCCCGCAGACTGGGCCAGAAAGGATTTGTGATCTGTCCGGACTGGCCTGACATTAAATTACCAATAATCGGGCGTATCTCCATGGACTCATTGGCCGTGGACCTCACCCCTCTGGTCGCTGCCGGTGTGGCCCTGCCTGCCCCCGGTGCGGTGTTTGACCTTATAGGCCCGCATGCGCCTCTTGATGACGTTGCGCATCTGGCAGACACCATTGGTTACGAACTCCTGACGGACCTCGGGGCCCGCTACCATCGTCTCCATTACGATCCCCGGAAAGGATGAAAGTGTGAAAGTCATCATTCTCGGCGCCGGCGTTATCGGCGTGACATCAGCCTGGTATCTCAACAGCCTGGGTCACGAAGTCACCGTGGTCGATCGCCAGCCGGAACCGGGTCTGGAAACATCCTTTGCCAATGCCGGGCAGGTTTCTCCGGGCTATTCCACCCCTTGGGCGGCCCCCGGTCTGCCGATCAAGGCCATGAGCTGGATGATGCAGCGGCACAGCCCGCTGGTGATCCGCAAGCGGATCGACTTTGCCATGTTCCGGTGGATCGAGCAGCTTCTCAAAAACTGCAACACCCACGCCTATGACATCAATAAAGGCCGGATGCTGCGCGTGGCCGAATATAGCCGGGACTGTCTGGACGCCCTGCGGGAAGAAACCGGGCTGACGTATGATGACCGGCAGCGCGGGCTGATCCAGCTTTTCCGCACGGAAAAGCAGATCGACAAAGCGCATCATGACATGAAGCTGCTTGCCGACAGCAACATCCCGCATGAACTGCTGAATGTGAACCAGATTCTGGAGCATGAACCCGGCCTGTCCCACGCGCGCGGGTTGCTGAAGGCCGGGCTGTATCTGCCGGGGGATCAGTCAGGCGATGCCCATATCTTCACCCAGCGTCTGGCCAAAATGGCGGCGGCAAAGGGCGTGACTTTCCTGTATGACACGACCATCAAGGGCATGGACGCCGCTGCGGATGAGGTCATGTCCATCCGCACCAGCAAGGGCCATTTGCGGGCAGATGCCTATGTGGTGTCCATGGGCAGTTACAGCCCGCTTCTGCTCAAGCCGCTGGGCGTGCATCTGCCGGTTTACCCGGTCAAGGGTTACTCCCTCACCCTGCCGCTGACGGATGAAAGCCACGCTCCGCTTTCCACGGTGAATGACGAGACCTACAAGGTCGCCATCACCCGGCTTGGCAACCGCATCCGCGTGGGTGGCACGGCGGAACTGACCGGCTACAACCTGCGCCTGAGCCCCGACCGGCGCGAGACGCTGGAACTCTCCTTCTCCGAGCTGTTCGGTGGGGGCGATTTGTCCGCCGCCACCTACTGGACCGGCCTGCGGCCCTGCACGCCGGATGGCACGCCGGTGGTTGGCCCGGTGCCGCGCTTTAGCAATCTGTGGCTCAATACCGGCCACGGCACGCTGGGCTGGACCATGGCCTGCGGCTCCGGCCGTCTGCTGGCGGATATGATCCACGGCATTAAGCCGGAAATCCCGGCACTGGACCTGTCCATCAGCCGCTACGGCTGAACCGGACAGGGGATTTTTCAAGGCCGCCATTTCTCAGTTTGATTGGCCGCATTTTTATCGTTACAGATAAGGAACGATTGAGCGGTCATACCAACTGGAGGCAATCCCGTGCGGCGCAGGCTGATTCTAAAGATGATCCCGGCCGGGGTTCTGGCAGGACTTCCCACGTTTACAGGGGCGGCACGAGCGGCGGGATTAGTCCCGGCCTTTCGGGGCACACCCCGCATTGCGGTGGGCGGTATTGCCTCGGAATGCAGCACATATAGCCGCATCCGGGCGCGGATGGAGGACTTTACGGTGCTCCGCGGGCAGGACGTGTTCAAAGCGCCGCTCTCTTTGCCGCTCCAGCGCTATGAAGCCCCTTTCCTGCCAACCCTGACAGCCTCGGCCCCTTCCGGCGGCCCGGTGGAACGGCAGACCTATGAGACCCTGAAAGCCGACTATCTGGAGCGTTTAAAAAAGCTCCTGCCGCTGGACGGTGTTTACCTGATGATGCATGGCGCTCTGAGCGTTGAGGGCATGGATGACGCCGAGGGCGACTGGTACGAGGCCACGCGCGCTGTGGTAGGGCCGGACTGCCTGATTTCCGCCTATTACGATCTGCACGGCAATCTGAGCCGCCGCGCGGTAGATACGCTGGACGCCATGACGGCGTATCGCACAGCGCCCCATGTGGACCGTATTGAAAATGTGATGCGGGCCACGGACATGCTGACGCATTGCCTGCGCTACGGGCTGCGTCCGGGCATTGTGTGGGCCAGTATTCCGGCCCTGCTGCCGGGAGAACAGAGCAGCACGGAGTGGGAACCGGGGCGACGGCTGTGGTCTGACCTCAGCGAATATAACCGCTTGCCGGGTATTCTCGATGTGTCGCAACTGGTTGGCTATGTGGGGCGGATGAGCCCCGGGCCGCGGCCTCGGTGGTGACAACCGGCACAAACATCACAGAACAGACGCGGATTGTGACGGAACTGGCGAACCGATACTGGAACGCCCGCCATGAATTCCATTTTGACAGCCCGACGGGGACGATTGAGGAGTGCTTGTCCCGCGCAATGGCCTCTGCCACGCATCCGGTTGTGATTTCAGATTCCGGCGATAATCCGGGTGGCGGCGGCAACTCGGATCAGACCTTTTTCCTTCAGGCTTTGCTGAAAGCTGGCACGAAAGATGTGCTGCTGGGCGGTATGACAGACCGACCCGCGACGGACGCCTGTTACCGCGCCGGTGTGGGCGCCACGCTCCCCCTTTCAATCGGCGCGACGCTTGATCCGCTCATGTGCCGCCCGGTGCAGATAAAGAAAGCGGTGGTAAAACATCTGACGCCGGTAACCCGCCCTGAAGAGGGTGAGGCCGTGGTCGAATTCGACGGGATTACCGCAACACTTTCCGCACGCCGACGGCTGTATCATTCAGCTGAATCGTTCCGGGACATAGGCGTGGACCCGGCACAGTTCAAAATTGTCGTCCTCAAATGCGGCTACCTGCACCCGACCATGAAAGTGCTGGCCAACCCGGCCCTCATGGCGCTCTCCCCCGGAGCCATCAATCAGGACATTCTGCACATCGGCAACCACCGCCGCCAGCCAACATGGCCGTGGGTGGCTGATCTGGCATGGACGCCGAAACCCTATGTGTCTGCCCGGTTTGAGCGGAAGTGAGAGATAAAGGAGACGGGCAGTTTTTGCCTACGATCATGTCGTGCGCAGCTATTTTCGCTGCCCCGGAAGCGGACATAGCCGACGTTGCGAAAGGGGGCCCTTTTGCAACGAGAATTACCCTGTTCGATGGACCGGGGTGCATGTTACTCAATTACCGTGAAGCAACCGTTCTTGACCCGCCGAGCCTTTTGTAGTGCCGGCATCGCCCTTGCTGCCACTCCCGGGTGGGCGGCCGAGCCATTGCACGATGTTACGTTCGTCGAGGATTTCGACGAATTGTGGCGGACTCTGGGTGAGCGTTATTGTTTTTTAACCGACAAGCAGACTGACTGGGATCGGGTGCGCTCGTTCTACCGGCCTATGGCAGTGGCTGCTAAAGACGATGCCGCTTTCACGGATGTCGTCCAGCGTGTCCTCGCGGAATTGTATGATGCTCACACGCATCTCTCTGATCCGCCTGACGGGGCACCACGATGGCCGCTATTCGACCTTCTGGCTGAGCGAGCTGGAGATATGGTTCGTATAGCTGCGATTGAAAGCGGTTCAGTGGCAGCTGATGCCGGATTAAAAATTGGTGATCGAATTATCGCGATCGACGGGCGACCGATTGAAACTATCATCCACGATTTGATGCCGAAATGCCTCGTAAAGCCCGACCCGGCAGCCGATGCCTACACTATCAACGTCGCGGTTGCAGGGTATCGGGGGAAGGCCCGCCTGTTGTCGGTGAGTTCGACAGGCGGCACCTCCCGAACTGTCCTGCTTCCCATCAAGAAGTGGCCGGATTTGCCTGACGTTGAAAGCAGGATGCTTCCAGATGGCATCGGCTATATCGTTATCAGGAGCTTTTCCGACACCGCGACGGCTGATGCTTTCGACAAGGCGTTGGCAAACCTGCGGGATGCTCTGGGTCTGATTATTGATGTTCGCGAAAATGGGGGCGGCGACACGGCCGTGGCCCGACCGATCATGGGGCGATTCATTCGAGAGCGGACAGCATACGCCATCATGCGTAGGCGAGCGGGGGCGGGATTGAGCGCGCCGTGGACCGAGTATGTCGATCCGAAAGGACCCTTTACGTATAGCAAGCCTGTCGTCGTGTTGACGAGTCATTGGAGCGGAAGCATGGCCGAGGGTTTCCCAATGGGTATGCGCGACATAGGCCGCGCGACGGTCGTCGGCACAAAAATGATGGGATTGGGAGCAGCGGTCTTTCCGATCAGACTGGATCGTACCGGCATACAGGCGCAGTATTCTGGTGAACCCGTCTATGACACGAAGGATCACCCGCGTTGGCACTTCGTCCCGGACGTAGAAATCGCGGCCGGTCGCGACATTCTCGCTGCCGGCATAGCGGAGGTCAAAAAAGCTATCAGCCGCATTTGAAACATTGGACGGTCGTCGCAAAATAGTTCGTTTTCGCAACACACGAGGTATTGCGGTGAGATCAACGGCTCGCCTGATGCAACAGGCCGTGGCGGAATGGCGGCTTACCGATAGGGCGTTCCCGAAAGCAGCCTTTCCGCTCCCCCCCCCCGAGGCGGACATAGAGTGAATGTCGAAAACTAGAAGATAATGATAATTAGAATACTGATTTACCAGTGAGTTATGAATCCATTCAACATAGATAATGTTTTATTTAGACCAGAAAAATTCACTAATTAATGATAAAAACAGCAAGTGAAATTTAAGATCTTATTTCTATAACGTTTATATCGGCGATAGGGTGGCGACGTATGTCCGTTTTCAGAATGAAACTATTCTGATTTCTACCCTTGTTCCATCGTCTTGGCGGAAATACTCGGCACGAGGGCTTTACGAGAAAGAAGATGAGCAACCTTCAAGAGGCCGGATTATCCTTGTAATGACGCACGAGGGCGCACACGGCGTGATAAAATGTCTGATCTGGGTGCTTCTCGCTATATGCAATCAGAAAGTCGATATCGCGGGCGCGTCTTTCGGCAGCATTGCCAAATTGAATAAGCGAGGCCCCGTCCTTAGTCCTGTTCTCGTTTATCGCCGTTATAAACCCAAGATACCAGCTATAGTAGTTAAGTTTCATCGCAAAAGCGGTCGGTACTATTTTGTTCGTTGAATCGTAGCTCGCCTCCTGAATACGAGTTAGGAAAACGTCGCATTTCGCGCTGCCGCCTCCATAAAGGATTGATCCAAGCCGGATAAGATTCTGTTGCTCCTTGAATGCAGGCACGGTCTCGATCTCGCCGGAGACAAGCGCGCCTCCTTCGTCCAACTCGTAATATTCTCCGTTATCTCCGACGACATCCGCGTCGAGACGAGCCGCCAGCATCACCATCTTTCGGATGAGAGGTTCGTCGGGATATTTTGCAACGATCTGTCCATCAAAGCACCAGAGAGCGGAGGCGCTCTCCTCACCATTGGGATGGGCGGTCCAAAGCGCCGTGTCGACGCCGTAATCCGCGGCGTCCGCCGAAATGAAGAACTTGAGTTCTGGATCGCGTCTGATCACGTCGAACCACTCGTCGAGCGTGATCTTGGGACCAGGCTTTCTTGAAAAAAGCGGGTTGCGCGTAATCTCGACATCATACCCCATGAATTAACCCTTCTAATGACGTCAGAGACCCCATGTGCGCTGGCTGCATCGTAAGAAAAGGACATGGGGGGCGACAGATCGTCACCGCACCGTTTGGATTGTAGCCTCTTGTGCCTATTTATCATCAATCAGTGAATTTTTATCATTATCTTCTGGTTTTCGAAAAACCTGCCGAAATTCCTTAATTATGTTAGTCAATATTCTGACATTTCAGCACGTTATTGATACCCTTAATTATGCGAAAGTCCTTTATTGATGCGAAAAAAACCCATAATTAGGCGGCAAAACGCGACTGCGTTTTTATCAACGCACGGGTCTGCTTTAGCCTCATATCAGTCATCGAGGGTCACTGAAGGATTTCCTAATAGCGGACACCTAATGAGAGCTGTAAGCTCGTGGAATGGTCAGGGTGTTGCTGCAGTTCTGGAACACGATCGAGATGCTTTTCTTGAAAGAGCGGTGAACGGTCGTAATCTTGCCGATCTCGTCTACGCTGGGTTAGACGATGAACCGACGCGAAACCTCTGTAAGACAGCGGAACTTCTGCATTCAGCAGCACTATTACAGCAAGAAGAAATGCGCTCTTTGAAAAGCTGGTTCGCTGAGTTACTCGAACTGTCCTTAAACAGCGCAGAATGGCTGAATGATTGCGCCGGCCAAGCCCACAGTTTGTCATGTGATCCACAAGAGCAGCTCGCCTTGCACGGAGACCTCCATCACGGCAACGTTCTGGATCTCGGGGCGCGAGGCTAGCGAGCTATACGTGCTCCCGACCCTTTAGGGGTCTTACGATGGGGTTGGTGCCAACCCTGGCCAGGATAGCGGCTGGCATTCCTTAGCCGGCTATACCTCCACTTTGTAGTTCAGCCCGATCTCATCGCCTGGCAGGCCACGAATGCCCCATGCGCCGCGGGGTGTCTCGAACAGGGTTATCTCGATATCTTGAGGCGTGATGCCCGTCGTGTCGGGGATGTGTTGGTAGAGCGCGCGGATCAGCGCTTTCTTGGCCGCCGGCGACCGTCCCTCGAACATGCTGATCTCAATGATGACGTAGCGGTCGGATCGATCAGACGGGTAGAAGAAGTCGCCGTCGTTGAAGCCGAAGAACCGGTGAAAGCGTTTCTCCGGCGGGTAGGCCAAGGCTTCCATAACCGCACGGTGGATGGCGTCGGAAAGCACGGCGCGCACAGGATCGAGGGTGGATCGAAGACCAAAGACTTTAACCTGAGCCATAGCTGTATCCTTGTAGGAGACCGCCGGTCAGGATGACGTGATAAACACCGAGCCACCTGGGTCACGGCGGCATCGGGGGCTAATTGAACGTGATGACCCGGCCGCTCCTAGAAGGAGCGCCACCAAGAAGCTGTGACGAAGGAACCGAGACAAGTCATCGTAACGAGTTTTGCAGCATTCGCAGCATGGCGCAAGGCACTGGCTGATGAAGGCATGCCAGAATGTCTGGCTTACCACACTACTCGGCGCCTCCTGAGCCTAGGAAGCCGACGGTCGGATTCCCCCAAAGCGGACGTGCTGCTTCCCCCCATCCATGCCTGTCTGTTTAGCGAACATGAAACAGACTGGCAGCTTCCGCCTACATGGCGCGCACAGTAAGTATCATGCTCACTTCTGAAAAGCGGATGTAAGTGTCTGTCTCTGCCAATCTGAAAAAGGCTGAAGAGCGACGCCTGTTAAGGTGGTAAAGATGAGAGCCGGGGAGCACTGATACCCGCACCAGCTCTCTCTTACTCCTAAGCTTCGCCAACCCCCGGTTTCTCGCTGTCGAGTACCGCCATCTGTTTCGCATCGTAGCGTTCCCCGGCCGCAGCCCCTTTGGGAACAGCCTGCTCGATAGCAGCCAGGTCATCGGGCGTCAGGGCAAGATCAGGCGCACCCAGCGCCTCGGAGAGCCTGTCACGCCGGCGAGCACCTACAAGTGGCACGATGTCGTCGCCCTGTGCGGCCACCCAGGCAATTGCCAACTGGGCCACGCTTGCACCCTTGGAGGCTGCAATTTCCCGCAATGTCTCCACAAGGGCCAGATTGCGCTCGACATTGCCTTCCTGAAACCGGGGACTACGAACCCGAAAATCCCCCGGTCCCTTCGCCCCCTGCCAGTGCCCGCTGATCAGACCACGCGCGAGCACGCCATAGGCCGTGATGCCGATGCCGAGTTCACGACAGACAGGAAGAATTTTGTCCTCAATACCACGCGAAATCAGCGAATATTCAATCTGAAGGTCGCTGATCGGATGGACGGAAGCCGCACGCCGAATGGTTTCCGGGCCCACTTCCGAAAGGCCGATATGCCGGACATAACCGGCCTGAACCATTTCGGCCATGGCGCCAATCGTCTCTTCAACAGGCACTGCCGGGTCCAGCCGTGCAGGCCGGTAGATATCGACATGATCCAGCCCGAGCCGTTGCAGAGTATAGGCCAGAAAGTTCTTCATGGCCGCAGGCCGTGCGTCGTAGGACCCCCAGTTGCCACCGGGGTCGCGCATCGCACCAAACTTGACGCTGACGAGGAATTTGTCGCGAGGAATATCCCTGATCGCCTCACCGATCAGCATCTCGTTATGGCCCATGCCGTAGAAATCGCCGGTGTCGAGAAGTGTGATCCCGGCGTCCAGCGCAGCATGGATGGTCGCGATGCTTTCTTTCCGATCAGCCGGACCATACATGCCGGACATGCTCATACACCCAAGACCGATTTCGGATACCTGAGGGCCGCTCTGACCAAGTTGCCGCAGTTTCATATTTAAGAAAAATCCCCGTTTCTTAGAACAGACCCCTACCACACAGACTATCTTTCGATAACCTCTCGCCCGTGCAGCTTTTCCGTCCTCTGGAACGGAACGAATTTTTCATGTGATGGAACAAGCGAACAGGCAATGGTCGTCGCATGCCAGATATTGGAAAAACAAAAAGGGCCGGAGGACTAATCCCCCGGCCCTTTTGCAGGCCACAAGGCCCGAAGGCCCCGTGTCCCTTATCCGTTTTCCGCTCTGAATTACTGAGCAGACGTGTCGGAAGAAGATGCGTCAGAAGAAGCAGCTTTCTTGCTCTTCTTGCCATGGTGCTTACCGTGGTGGTGCTTCTTCTTGCCCTTTTTCTTGGTGCCTTCTTCCTTAGCGGCTTCCGGTGCAGCAGGAGCAGCGGATTCAGCAGAAGGAGCGGCAGGTGCTTCAGCGGCGGGAGCAGCCGGAGCAGAAACAGCAGGGGCGGCAGGAGCAGCAGCTTCCTGAGCGAAGGACGGAGCAGCGGCCCCCATCAGAGCGACGGTGGACAGAGCTGCGAGAAGGCGACGAGAAATCATAATCATGTCTCCAAAAATATCTGAGACGTCAGGGGTCCCGACCAGTACGCCAGAAGTCCGTATGACGAGCTGCATCCGTCTGGCTGGCAGCTTGGATAGCATGACAGCTTCTTCACGTCTCGGATTAAAATTCAGATAGACCAGAGGGTTGCCGTGGGTGTGACACCCGGAAACCTTCATCTTGCCATATTGGTTTTAAGGGGTGGGGAAGAGGCCATAAGCGGCGGAAAAACGCCTGCCCGGCAGTGGGTCTGCCCCGATGCGTCCACCCCTTCCAGGCGGAACCGAAAGGGGGTGGATCCCTGCCCGCACACCCTTATGGGCAGACCGGCATGGCAGGGATGCACATCATGCGTAAAACGCGGAAGGATCAGTCTTTGTTGCCTGAGCGTTCGCGCTTCTTACGTTCGTTGGGGTCAAGGTAACGCTTACGCAGACGGATGGCAGAGGGGGTGACTTCCACCAGCTCGTCATCTTCAATGTAGGCAATTGCCTGTTCCAGAGACATCCGGCGCGGCGGCGTCAGGAACAGGGCGTCGTCCTTACCGGACGCACGCATGTTGGTCAGCTTCTTTTCGCGAACACCGTTCACTTCCAGATCGTTTTCACGAGAATGCTCACCGATGATCATGCCGACATAGACTTTTTCGCCAGCATCCACGAACAGCGTGCCACGGTCCTGCAGAGAGAACAGGGAATACGTCGTGGTGTTGCCGTCTTCTGCGGAAATCAGGGACCCGTTACGGCGACCTTCAATGGTGCCGGCATAGGGCTGATAGCCGTGGAACAGACGGTTCATGATGCCCGTGCCGCGCGTGTCGGTCAGGAATTCACCATGGTAGCCGATCAGCCCGCGAGACGGGATGATGAAGGTCAGACGCACCTTGTCGCCACCGGAGGGACGCATGTCCTGCATCTGGCCTTTACGCAGAGACATCTTCTCCACGACCACGCCGGAATAGGGCTCGTCCACGTCAATGGTGACTTCTTCAAACGGCTCTTCGCGCTCACCGGTTTCCTCGTTGGTGCGATACAGCACGCGGGGACGACCGATGGTCAGCTCAAAGCCTTCACGGCGCATGGTTTCAATCAGAACGCCCAGCTGAAGTTCGCCACGACCAGCTACTTCAAACGCTTCGCTTTCCGGGCTGTCGGTCACGCGGATGGCGATGTTGCTTTCCGTTTCCTTGAACAGACGGTCACGAATCTGGCGAGACGTCACCTTCTTGCCTTCACGGCCACCCAGCGGGCCATCGTTCAGGCGGAACGTCATGGACAGCGTCGGCGGATCAACCGGAATTGCGTGCAGCGGTTCAGCCACTTCCGGGGAGGCAATCGTGTCAGGAATGGTGGCTTCGGACAGGCCAGCAACGGCAACAATGTCACCGGCTTCCACTTCCTCAACGCCCACGCGGTCCAGACCACGGAAGGACAGCAGCTTGGTCAGACGGCCCGTTTCCACCACGGAGCCATCAGCGCGCAGCACCTTAACCGGCATGTTGACGCGCGCACGGCCCTGCTCAACACGACCCGTGAGCACGCGGCCCAGGAAGTTGTCGTTCTCAAGGATGGTGGCCGTCATAGCGAACGGCTTTTCCTTGTCCAGAGCCGGAGCCGGAACGTGCTTGAGGATCAGGTCGAACATCGGGCTGAGGTCTTTACGCGGACCTTCCAGCTCAACATCGGCCCAGCCCTGACGGCCAGAAGCATACAGCATCGGGAAGTCGAGCTGTTCATCATTCGCACCGAGGGCTGCGAACAGATCGAAAATTTCGTTGTGCACTTCGTCCGGACGGGCATCGCCACGGTCAATTTTGTTGACCACAACAATCGGCTTCAGGCCACGGGCCAGAGCCTTGCCCACCACAAACTTGGTCTGCGGCAGCGCGCCCTCAGCAGAGTCAACCAGCACCACAGCGCCGTCCACCATGCTCAGAATACGTTCCACTTCCCCGCCGAAGTCGGCGTGTCCGGGGGTGTCGATGATGTTGATGCGCGTGTCTTTCCAGACAACGGACGTGCACTTGGCAAGAATGGTAATACCACGCTCACGTTCCAGATCATTGCTGTCCATGGCGCGTTCAGCAACGTGCTGATGCTCATGGAACGAGCCAGACTGTTTCAGCAGTTCATCAACGAGAGTCGTCTTGCCATGATCGACGTGAGCAATGATGGCGATATTGCGGATATCCATGAAAAGGCCTGATTTTCCCTACGCGCTGTGCCGCCGCCGACGGTCTCTTTGTCGGGGCGGTTGAGCGCGGTCTATAATTTCGCTGGCCCGTTGATAATCTCCAGCGCGGAATATTGCACGTAAAATCCTCACAAGGTCCGCAACTCTTCCGTGCGGCATGCCCTCCGCACCCTTCTGCCAGAGCGTTTTCAGCCCCTTCATCACAGGGGTGTGACATTGGACAGCGGGCACAAATGGAATTAAGGATCACTCTCAACACCACACGTTCCACCCGCCACAGCAGGACAACGCAACCGTGCGCCTGAACGAGCTTCCCCTTGAGTGTCAGGGCATTATCGACCATGTCGCGCCCACAACCCCGGCAGACCCCATTGCCCGGCGGCTGGAGGAATTTGGCTTTGTTCCTGGTGAACCGGTGAAGGTTGTGGCCTTTGGTCCCTTTGGAGGAGACCCGATGGCGGTGGAAATCGGCTTTACCCGCTTCGCCCTCCGCCGGTCAGAGGCCGCGCGGGTGGTGATGCAGGACTCCGCAGAGGCACTCAGTAAGCTGGACCCAACCCTGCACACGGCCTCCCCCGGCCAGACGGAGGAGGCATGACCAGCACCCTGCCCCTGCGCGTCGCGCTGGTTGGCAACCCCAACTGCGGCAAGACCGCCCTTTTCAATCAGCTGACCGGCAGCCGCCAGAAGGTGGCGAACTATGCGGGCGTCACGGTGGAACGCAAGGCGGGCCGCCTGACCACGCCCACGGGCCGCACCGTGCAAATTCTGGACCTGCCGGGCACCTACAGCCTGAACGCCACCAGCCCCGATGAAGCCGTCACCCGTGATGTCTGCCGGGGCGTCTATAAAGGTGAGCCCGCGCCGGACCTGCTGATCAGCGTTCTGGCGGCCACCAATCTGCGCCTGCATCTGCGCTTTGCGCTGGAACTGCGCCAGCTTGGCCGCCCGATGATTATCGTGCTCAACATGATTGACGCAGTACGGAAACAGGGGCTGGAAATTGATGTCCCGCGCCTGCAGGCGGAACTGGGTGTGCCCGTCGTCACCGCCATTGGCGTCAAACGTGGTGGGGCCGCCAACATTGTGCAGGCACTGGACGAACCCGTGCCCCCTCCTCCGGCCCCGCTGCCCGAGGGTACGGACCTGCACGCAGAAATCCGCCGCCTGCTTGCTCTATGCGTGCGCCGCACCTCCACCCGCCACCCTCAGTTTGATGCCCGGCTGGACCGCTGGGTGCTCCACCCCGTCTGGGGCATGCTTATCCTGCTGGTGCTGCTGTTCATTATGTTTCAGGCGGTGTTCTCATGGGCGCAGCCCTTCATGGACCTGCTGCAAAGCGGCATGGATCAACTGGGCGAGTTTGTCGGCACCCTGCTGCCTGAGGGCATTCTGCGCAGCCTGATTGTGGAAGGCATTATTGCCGGGGCGGGCACGGTGATTGTCTTCCTGCCGCAGATCCTCATCCTGTTCCTGTGGATTCTCGCACTGGAAGAATCCGGCTACCTGCCCCGCGCGGCCTTCATGCTGGATAAGCTGATGGCCTCTGCCGGGTTAAGCGGTCGCTCCTTCATCCCGCTGCTGTCGAGCTTTGCCTGTGCGGTGCCGGGCATCATGTCCACCCGCACCATTCAGAACCCGCGGGACCGGATGGTGACCATCCTCATCGCCCCGCTGATGACGTGTTCGGCTCGCCTGCCCGTCTATGCGCTGCTGATTGCCGCGTTTGTGCCTTCCCGCACGGTGCTGGGACTGTTCAACCTGCACGGGCTGGTGCTGTTCGCGCTCTATGCCGCCGGTGTGCTGAGCGCGCTGGTGGTGGCCCGTGTGCTGAAAAAACGGGACACGGCAGAACATCCGCTGCTGATGGAACTGCCCAGCTACCGCGTGCCCGGCCTGCAAAGTCTGTGCATTGAACTGTGGCAGCGGGCCCGCATTTTCCTCTCCCGCGTGGGCACCATCATCGTCACGCTCAGCGTCATCATGTGGGCGCTCTCCAGCTTCCCCGCCCCGCCTGCCGGTGCGGTTGGTCCGGCTATTGACTGGAGTCTGGCTGGCCGGATCGGTCATCTCATGCTGCCGCTCTTCGCCTTTATTGGCTTCAACTGGCAGATCTGCGTGGCCCTCATCCCCGGTCTGGCCGCGCGTGAGGTGGCTGTGAGCGGTCTGGCGACGGTCTATTCCGTTGGTGCGTCTGAAGGCGATGCTGCAACCCAGCTCGCCCCCCTGCTCTCGGCCCACTGGAGCCTTGCAACGGCGTTCTCTTTGCTGGCATGGTATGTGTATGCACCGCAGTGCTTCTCAACTCTTGCGGTCATCCGGCGAGAAACCGGGTCCTGGCGTCTGGTCTGGGTCTCTGTGGCCTACCTGTTCGGGCTGGCTTATCTGGCCTCTTTCCTGACCTACCACATCACCCGCTTCTTCACCGGTTAACGCCCTACGGCTGATAACAGGAGGACACCTGTGACACAGATTATCCTCGTTGCTCTGATCGTCGTTTTCTGCGCGGCCTACTGGCTGCAAAAGCTGGCTCCGGCCACGCTTGTGCCTTTCTGGCGCACACTTGCAGGCCTGCTGCGTAACACACAGCACCTGACCAGCCTGCGCGCCCGTGCTGAGCGACTGGCAACCCCCGGCGGCCTGCGCACCGGCTGCGGCAGTTGCAAGAACTGTGACAGCAGCAAGGGGGGCGGCTGTCACTAAGAACGCAAAAAAGGAAATGCCCGGATAAGGCACTTCCTTTTTTATGGCGGCATTCCTCCCGCCGCATGGGCCTGCCGGACCACCGCCCGGCAAACTCACTCCGTAAAAAATCTCAGTAAGTAAAGCTGACTTCCCCCAGGAACATTCTCCCCGCAGACGGCGTTGCGCGGTTGGAGAACAGGCTCTGGTAGTTCAGACGGTTGGCAAGGTTGTAACCGTTCATGGACACTTTCCAGTGCTTGTCAAAGCGATGGGAAATCACCGCACTGAAGTCCAGATTAGCCGGAGCCCGCAGGGTGTTGGCCGTATTGAGCCACACATGCTGACGCCACGTCACACCACCACCAAATGAGATATTATAAGGCGTGTGGGCAAACGCGTTATAAACCGACCACAGCGTGGCCTGATTATGCGGCACATACTGAACATTCTTGCCACGGTTGGCTTTGGTGGCGGAATAGGTCGTGTCACTGTCATACAGGGCGTAGGTGGCCGTAATATTCCAGCCCGGCAGAATGATGCCGCCCACGGACAATTCCAGCCCCTGATTGCGCTGCCGGTCAGATGACCCCTGCACTTCCCCTGTTACCGGGTCAGCATTCATGGTGTTGCCTTTATCCAGCCGGAAGAGCGAGGCCGTTGCGCCAATCCGGTCATGGAACAGGCTGTATTTGGCCCCGAGTTCATAAAGCTGGGATTTTTCCGGGCTGGCGAAGGAGTTTGTGCCCGGGCGGATCGGCACAGACCCGTTGGTGACATACATGCCCATCGGCGTGGTGGAGCTTGCCCATGTGAAGTAATAGGTCTGGTGTTCATCCGGTGTCGCCACAAGGCTGACATTGGGGTTGAACACACCGCTGACATCATGGAAGTGGCTGTCAGGGTTTTTGGCAACATCCCCGCCTGTCATGTTGTAACTTGTCTGCCAGCGGTCCCACCGGAACCCGCCTTTGACGGAAAGCCACTTTGTCAGCCAGATCTGGTCAAACAGGAACAGGCCGGTATCAAACCCGTAGCCACTGCTGTGAGATTTGGCATGCAGTGAGCCCAGAGACACCAGACCAGCCGGATTGCTATCCCCGGGCACAAGGTCAAGATTCCCTACGTATGGGTTGGGGTTGATGAGGCTGGCATAGGGTTTGGGGTTCAGATAGGTGGATTGTGAGCGCACGTCATTCACGCGTTCAATATCAAACCCGGCCACAAGCTGGTGCCGCAGAAAACCTGTGTTGAAGTTGGCCACCATGGACGCAACATTCTGCACGGACCAGCTTTTCTGCTCATACGGCAGCGGAGCCATATAGGTGCCGGGACCAGTGCCATTCCCAGCCCCCACCGGGCCCGAGCGCGCAACAAGTGCCGCTGCCGGGTCACCGTTGAAATAGTTGTTCACGCAGGTTGTGTCACACGTAGCTTTGGAGGCCGCAAAAGTGCGGTAATACTGACCGCCGCGCAGATCATCATAAACGGTAATATGGTCGTTCACCTTATAGGTGAAGCGGGCTGTTTCCATATTATCGTTCGTGGCGTTCTGGTCATTATTGGTGCCATACCAGTTGGTGCGCTTCACACCATATTCCGTAATGGGCATGCCGTAGGATGCACCGGGTTTTGTAACAACCGGCACCCCAAAATCAGGCACGGAATTTTCCTGCTGGTGCATGTATTGCAACACCAGCGTAGCGCGTTTGCCCAGACCAAAGGCAATGGAGGGGGCAACACCCCAGCGATGCGAATAAATGAAGTCCCGCCCGACAACATTATGCTCATCACCCATGCCAGTCAGGCGGAAGGCGGTGGAACTGTCCAGCTTCTGGTTAATATCCAGCGTGCCCCGGTAATAGCTGCCGGACCCACCTGTAAATTCAGAGGAATAACGGTTTTGCAAACCGGGGGTCTTGGTCACCATGTTAATGGCGCCCCCTGTGGTGCCATTCCCGAACACTTCCGAGGACGGCCCTTTGATGACGGACACAGAGTCAAAATTAAAGGAATCTCGGGAATAAACGCCAAAGTCCCTTAACCCGTCCTCGTAGATATCATTCTGCGCCTGAAAACCGCGGATCAGGAACTGGTCCCCGTTCATGCCGCCTGCGCCCTCGCCGATGGAGGAGGTCACCCCGGGCACGTTCCGCAACGCTTCATCCAGAGACTTCACATTTTGCTGCCGCATGAGGGCCTGCGGCACAACATTGATATTTTGGGGCGTATGCATCACGTCCTGCGGCATACGGGAAAGGCCGACAGAATCATGCATGGTGTTAAAGCCATGCCCCGTTACGATCAGGCGTTCTTCATCCGTCGCATCCACACTGCCAACGCGTGTGGCCGGCAGTCCCGCCTCGGCTCCTGTTTTATGGCGTTTGTTCTCGCGCTTAGGTGACTCCTTGTTTTCCTCATGCAGCGTATCAGAGGATGACGCCCACGCATGGGCTGAGAAAAAGAGAACACCTGCAACAGATACCGGGGTGAGATACGCCTTATAGACCCTTGTCATTCACCTGCCCTTTGGAAGTATGTCAAACTTGACACACATAAAGAGCAAGTGAGAATTATTCTCAATTAATTTCTCACCAATTTCTTCTCGCACATAACAGGGTTGTGATTTTTAGCAGCTCCTCACAAAAACATCCGTCATATCCGCCGAGCGGAAAAGAACATAAAAAGCCGCATGACTTTAGAATTCTGATATTCAAAAACCCTGCTGGTGCGTGCCTCATGCACTGGCCTTTTTTCCAACCGTGTCTGGCCTGCTCTTGCTCCCTTCTGCTTCGTCTCCCACACATTCCCGCCTGCCCGTTCTCTCCCTCGTGTCTGTCGGGATGATTTTCGGCCTGACCTACGGGCTCAGCACGCCGCTCCTCACGTTTTCTCTGCTGGACCACGGCTATGGCCCGCACACCATTGCCGCGCTGGCCATGATGCACGGCGTAGGGGTGCTGGGCATTGCCCCGTTCCTGCCCCGTCTGGCCGGATGGGCGGGGCCGCGTAAAGTGCTGCTGGCTGCACTGGGCTGCACCGCCGTCACACTTCTCCTGTTTCCCATCGTGCCGTCTGTCTGGTTCTGGTTCCCGCTCCGCCTTGTGCTGGGGGTGGCGACCGAGAGCATGCTCATCATGTCAGAAAGCTGGCTGAACCAGAGCACGGATGACAGCAACCGCACCCGCACCATGGGCTATTACAGCGCCATGCTCTCCTCCGGCTTTGCCATTGGCCCGGTACTGCTCACGCTGGTCGGGCGGCATGGCATAGCCCCGTTCGCCATCACCAGTGTCTTTGTGCTGGCAGCCTTTGCCATGGTGAGCATGCCGTGGATGCGCGCGCCCAAACCGGAACGTCCGGCTCATAGCGGCCTGTGGCGCTATATCGGGATGGCCCCTATCGCCATTTGCGTCACGCTGCTCATGGCCATGCTGGAAGCCGCAAGCTCCGCTTTCCTGCCGCTTTACGCCCTGCATACGGGCTGGTCGGAACGTCAGGCCACGCTGCTGCTCTCTTCCATGCTGCTGGGCGCTATTGTGCTGCAAGCCCCGCTCGGTCGGCTGGCGGACCGGCTAAAAAACCCGCGCGCACTGCTTATCACCCTCGGCACGGCCTCCACGTTCGGGGCGCTGCTCTGGCCCCTCGCCATTGGCACGCCAGCGCTGGCCTACCCGCTGCTGTTTGTGTGGGATGGACTGTTTGCTGCCTTGTATACGGTCGCGATGTCCGTGGTCGGCAGCCGGTTTTCCGGGGGAGACCTTGTGTCTGTTTATGCCGCTACGTCAGTTGCGTGGGGGCTTGGCTCCTTTATGGGGCCGGGCATGGCAGGCTCCGCCATGGCGTTTTCTCCCGCCAGCGGCCTCCCCTTGTTTGTCGCCAGCGCTTGCGGGCTGTTTACGCTGCTGCCAGTCTTCCTGAAAAACCGGGCCTGATCGGCCCGCGCATTACGCTGCGCCCGCGCCCTGCGTGTTGACCTGAAGGCGATAGAGCGATTCCCCTGCGCACATAAACAGCCAGTTCCGCTTCGGGCCACCAAAGGTGAGGTTGGACACCCCATGCGGCAGGCGGATCCGGCCAATCAGCTGGCCTTCCGGGTTAAACACAAACACCCCGCACAGCCCCAGCGGCCCGCTGGCCCCACACCAGAGATTGCCGAAGATATCGGCCTTCATCCCGTCCGGCCCCATCTGTACACCCTGAAAATGCATGTTGGTAAACAGGCGCGGGTTGGAGAGGGTGTTGTCCTTGTGCACGTCATACACATGCACGGCCTGATCCCCATCATGCCCATACCCACCCGGCTGCTTGCCGGAGGAAATGACATACAGACGGGAATGATCGGGCGAGAAGCACAGGCCGTTGGGGTTGGGCAGTTGCTCCTGCGTCAGCACACATTCAATCCGGCCTGAAGGATCAATCCGGAAGGTATGGTCTGCCTGCCGCTTCACGCCGCCAAGCTCACCGATCAGTTCTTCGCCTATCCGCCAGCGAATATGGCCTTCCGGGTTGGCCTCACCGCCCGGCTCATCCGCGTGGCCTTCGGTAAAGCCATCGCCATAGCCGGGGTCCGTAAACCAGATGCTGCCATCCGGGTGGGCAATCACATCATTAGGGGAGTTCAGGGCGTGGCCTTCATACCGGTCGGCCAGCACGCGCACGGACCCATCGTGCTCCCAGCGGATCACCCGGCGCAGGAAGTGCTCGCAGGAAATCTGGCGGCCCTGATAATCAAACGTGTTGCCGTTGGAATGGTAGGATTCCGGGCGGAAGACCGTGACCTCGCCCGTCTCCCACAAGTAGCGGTACTGGCGGCTGGTTACGGTGTCGCTCAGCAGCAGATACCGCCCCTCGGCAGACCAGGCCGGACCTTCCAGCCATGTGCCCTTATCCCACACCCGGTGCAGGGTGGCAGCCCCAAACAGCAGGTCGCGGAAGGAGCGATCAATCACAATCACATCCGGGTCCGGCGTGTAGGCTGGCGGCGCGCCCGGCCCCCACTGGCGCGGCGGCGTGGTGGTGACGTCCGCCGGGCGGGTTGTTTCCGGCTGCGACGGGGTCACAACATGGTCTGCCGCCTGCGCGAGCGAGGAAACCGCAAGCCCTGTCGGAACGCAGGCAAGCCCCTGTAAAACCGTCCGGCGCTGCATAATGCTGCGGCGTGTCGCCTTAGCCATTGTGTCTGACTCCTGCCTCATCAGGCACACCATCGGCGGGTACGCCTTTATTTTCCCTTCCCACTGTCATCCCTCGGGCGCTGTGTCCACCCGGAGAGCGGACGCAATGCCCAAATCCTCAGGGAATTTTGGCAACCCGCAGCGTGTTGGTGGAACCACTCACCCCAAACGGCACGCCTGCGGCAATCACGATGGAATTGCCGGAGCTGCCAATTCTGGCGCGGTTCACCACATCCAGCGCAGAGTCCACCATGTCTTCCACGTTCATCACCTGTTTGCCTTCATTCACAAAGGCCCGCACGCCCCAGACCAACGCCATGCGCCGCCCGGCTTCATGCGTGGGGGTAATGCCCAGAATGGGGCAGGATGGCCGCTCCCGCGCAATGCGGAAGGCCGTGGCCCCGCGGTGCGTATAGGCCACAATGGCGGGGGCCTTGAGCGTATCCGCCACCTGCTGGGCTGCCCCGGCAATGGCGTCAGCTACGTAATCTTCTGGAGCCAGACGCGCCCGCGCCATCATGCTCTGCCACTCCGCATCCTGCTCAATGCGCCAGATAATCCGGTTCATGATGCGCACGGCCTCACGCGGATACTGCCCGGCGGCGGATTCAGCGGAGAGCATGACGGCATCCGCGCCATCAAACACCGCCGTTGCCACATCGGACGCTTCCGCACGGGTCGGCGTGGGGGACGAGATCATGCTTTCCAGCATCTGCGTTGCCACCACAACCGGCTTGCCCAGACGGCGGGCCAGACGGATGATGCGCTTTTGCACCAGCGGCACATTCTCGGGCGGCAGTTCCACGCCCAGATCCCCACGGGCGACCATCACGGCGTCCGTCAGGTCCAGAATAGCTTCCAGATTGTCGATAGCCTGCGGTTTTTCCAGCTTGACCAGCAGGTTGGCGCGTTCCCCCACCAGCGTGCGAGCCTCGCTCACATCTTCAGGCCGCTGCACGAAGGACAGAGCGACATAATCGACGCCCAGATCCAGCGCAAAGGCCAGATCCCGCCGGTCTTTTTCCGTCAGGGCGGGGATGGGCAGCGCCACATCCGGCACGTTCACGCCCTTATGGTTGGAGAGCACGCCCCCCACATCCACCGTGGTGTCCAGCCAGTCCGGCCCGACGTCCTTCACCACCACAGCCAGCTTGCCATCATCCATCAGCAGGCGGCTGCCGGGTTGGGCAACGGCAATAATTTCAGGGTGCGGCAGGCAGACGCGGGTTTCATCCCCCGGCGCGGTGGACAGATCGAACCGGAAAGAGGCACCGGGTTTCAGCGTGACCTTGCCATCGGCAAACACACCAACGCGCAGTTTTGGCCCCTGCATATCGGCCAGAATGCCAATGGGTTCACCCAGCTCGGCTTCCACCCGCCGCACAATGGCGTGGCGGGCGGCGTGGTCCTCATGCGTGCCGTGGGAGAAGTTGAAGCGGAAGACATCCGCCCCGGCCACGGCCAGATCCCGGATTGTCTCGTAGTCGCTGGACGCCGGGCCAAGGGTTGCAACAATCTTGGTCCGGCAGATAAGCGCGTTTGAGGTGGGCATGATCTCTCCTTCTCCTTAACTTAACCAGTCCGGGGTTCAGGAGGGAGTGATGGCTTCCTCCGCATCCACGCCCCAGATCGCCCGGCGGGGGACCCAGCCGGTGTAGTTCTTGACCGAGACCTTGCACCACTCAGACCCGGCTGCACATTCCTTAACAGATCCCACAGAGCCGGGTTTCAGAACAGCGACCGCAGGCGCATCGTTGCTGGCCGTACTGTGCATGACAACCGCACCCGTCACGCTCTTTGCATCCGCAGGTGTGGGCAGCGTGGCCACCACGCGGGTGTCCATATGGCCGGACGGCTGTTCCTTATTGCCGTTCTTGTCCAGCTTGACTTCCAGCGGGGCTTCATCCCCCGGCGGTTCACCCGGCACAAGGAAGTCCCGGCCGCCAGACAGCGTTGCCTGCTGAATCCAGCCTTTCTGGCCCGTCTCATCTTCCACCAGACGCCAGACATCAAACTCACGCTCAATCCGCATTGGCATACCGCGGCGGTGATAGACCCAGAGAATGGGGAAACGACGGCCCGGACCGGCCCGCATATTCACTTCATCAGACCGCAGGGCGGCGTAGCGCGGCAGCGGCAGACCCGTCACCGTGCCCTTGGGCGGTTCGGGCGGCGTTGCATCGGCAGGCGGCGGTGCGGGCTGGTCGGACGCGGCAGCACCGGCAGCGCCAGCGGCGGCTCCGGCAGCAGCCCCTGCGGCAGCCGTTGCAGCTTTATGTTTTACGGGAGCGTGGGCAGCCTGCCCCGCAGCGTGGCGGGCTTTAGCGGCCTCATGGTGGCTGCGATGCGCACTCTTGCCGTCCGTCGGAGCGGCCTTTTTCGCAGCGGGTTTGTCTGCTGTCTTCTTTTTGGCAGCAGCGTGGTCCGCTTCGGCATGGTGTGCATGGTGCTTGTGCGCGGCGGGCTTCTTATCAGCAGCAACCGCGCCAGACAGAGCGACCGCACACCCTGCCAGACAGGACAGCAGTCGGAACCGGAAAGTCAGAGGCAATGTGAACATCATGCCTGCATCCCTGCCAAGAGAGAAACGCGGGGGCAAGCGGTTTTTAGAAAACCGCTACGCGCGCCGCACCCGCCCTGTCCAGAAACGTAGGCAGGCCCACAACCGCCACCCCTTCCTCAAGGGCTTCGTCCGTCAGGCCCATGGTCTTCAACCCGGAGTCGCAGACCATCAGGGTAGCGTCCATGTCCCGCAGGGCGGTGCGCAGATCATTCAGCCCCGCCACCCCGGCGGCTTTCCGCCAGTCTTCCCGCTGCTCATCTTCCAGCCCGTCCCAGTTGGCGCAGAAGGCCGCCACCCCGGCCCCCATGCCAAACAGCACGACCGTCTGGCCCAGCGCACAGGCGGTAGCGGCCAGCATCAGGGCGGCATGCACGCGCTCATACCGGGCTTCCACAATCACCAGCGCCAGATCACACGGCGGGAAAGCGGACGCACCGACAGCGGCAGAAAAGCCGGTCCGGCCAGAAGGGGCAGCGGCAGGGGCAGAAGAACCAGCAAACACGCCGTTGCCAGGTTCACCAGAAAGTTCAGCCATCAGATGTCTCCCGTTTCAGAGTCCCGCACACCGGGCATGTCGGGTCCCGTTGCAGGGTGATGGTTGTAAAGCGTGTGCTCAAAGCATCCCACATCAGCAGCCGTCCGGCCAGTGAGGTGCCCAGCCCCAGAAGTTCCTTGAGCGCTTCCGTGGCCTGAAGAGTGCCCATTACACCGGTTACGGCCCCAAACACCCCGGCCTCACCACAGCTCAGCCCCTGCGCCACGCCATCGGTCTGCGGGTAAAGGCAATGATAGCACGGGCCGCCGCGCGCGGGATGAAATGTGGAAAGCTGGCCTTCAAACCGCTGCACAGCGGCAGACACCAGCGGTCGTCCTGTCCGCACGCAGGCAGCATTCACCAGATAGCGGGTGGTAAAGTTATCGCACCCGTCACACACCAGATCATACCGGCTCACCAGATCATCAACAGTGTCCGCCGTCAGCCGCAGCGGCCATGTTTCAACGGTAATCTCGGGGTTCAGGGCTTCCAGCCGGGCGCGGGCGGAGTCCACCTTTGGCGCGCCGACCGCCTGCGTGGTGTGCAGGATCTGGCGTTGCAGGTTGGAGAGTTCCACCGTGTCATCATCCACCAGCCCGATACGCCCCACCCCGGCGGCGGCCAGATAGAGGGCTGCGGGTGAGCCAAGCCCCCCGGCCCCGACCACCAGCACTGAGGCCTCTTTAAGAGCGGCCTGCCCCGTGCCGCCGACCTCCGGCAAAAGAATGTGGCGGGAATATCGCTGAATTTCGGCTTCCGTGAAATCAAACGCCATCTGAGCGCCCTTTTGCTGCGGGCAGAGTATCTCTGCGGATTAGGGTCTGTCTGACCTGGGCGGACCAGCAGTGCGGCCCTTCTATGCCATGCCGGGCTTTTTTATGCCCTGTTCACTTTTTCGTGATAATATGAATTCATATTAATGAAACTATGCATGGGTGCCATGCGTCTGCTATACGTGAACTGCAATTTTAGCATACGAGGAGTGCAACCAATGACCGCCCTCACCTCTGCCGGACCTTTTGTCCGGCGTGCCAGTCTGAACAAGTTGCAGGCCGCACGCAGAGTGTGTGTCGGCGCCTCAGCGGCAGCACTTGGCCTTTATCTGGCCTCCCCGTTCGTCACGCTGTGGAGCATCGGCTCCGCCATCCAGACGCATGACATGAAGGCTCTTGGGCAGGTTATCAACTGGTCCGAGCTGGATGCGTCCATCAAGCACCAGACCCTCTCCGGCCTGCATCTGGAACAGGCATCGGATGATCTGCCGGACTTCGGCTCATCCTTTGCCACCACGGCTGTCTCCAACGCGGTGGATTTCACCGTGACGCAGGCCAATCTCGGCACACTGGTCGATCAGGCAGTCCCTGCCGCCATTCCGGCCAACCAGCCCACGCCGTCTTTTGCATCACTGGTGGAAAAGGCTTCAGTCCGCTTCACCCGGATTGACCAGTTTGAAGTGGATGTGCCCCTGCCCGGCCACGAGCATGACACGCCGCTGAAAATTGAGATGCGGATTCAGAACTGGCGCTGGAAAGTGACCAAGGTGGAATTTCCCACCGCACGGGTCCCCATCATGCAGGCTTCCGTCGCCCCCTCCAACGCCTGAAGGCCCGAACGGGAGCAGACCCTTCCGGGTCTCTCCCACTCTGGTTAAGGCCTGAAAGACTGCGGCTTATTTTTCAGCCGGCAGATCTTCTTCCAGCAGAATGATGTTGATGGCGTAGGACACTTCGCCCTCATCATCATCACGATGAATGGTGCCAATAACTTCACCGTCCACAGCCAGCTCAACGGACATACCGGCACGCGGCGGCGGGTTGACGGACAGACCCTTGGCACCAAGCAGGCGGCGCAGAGCGGTCTGCAGACGGGTAATTTCGGAGGGAGAAGGAGACGTGCTGCTCATAGAAAAATCTGATCCTCTGGGGGAAGGGTTACACAGACAGACGCCTTAAAGCTCTGACCAATCCGGCCCGCTATAGGACACACGCCGCCTCCGCCGCAACCTTTCCGTGGTCCTGCCTTCACCGCGCCATTTTCTGCCTGCCTCAATGGCCTTCAGTCAGTCTTATCTGCGGCCCGCCCCTTCTGGTCTGGTCGCCTCTTCAGGAAAGGAGACATTTTTTATGCGTATGCCCCGCTTTGTAATCCTTTCCGCTCTGGTTGCCGGCGCGCTGAGCCTGTCCACCTTTTCGCACACGCCGCCCCGCCCTCTGGTGGCGGATATGCGCCGGGCCGCTTTGTCCGCCCCGCCAGCCACCGGCACCGCCAAACCAGCACAGACGACCACGGCCAGCACGGCGCCGGTCAGTGCCTCGCTGGCACGGGCCTTTGCGGCCCCGCAGCAGGCAACGGAAACTGTGGGCACGTCTGCCCGCACCAGCCCGAACGCGGTAGCGCAGTCCCCGATCCAGAATGCAGCGCAGACGACGGCCAACCAGTCTTCCACGCATATTCTGCATATGCTGGAGAGTGAGGGGCCGGAGCAGACGGCCCGCACCCTGACCAAAAGCCGCAAATGGTCAGACGTGCGGCTGGCTGTCAGCACCGGTCAGCCGGAGGCCGCCTCCGTTCTGGCCGCGCTGATGCCCGAGGCAGACCCCGCCACGGCACTCTCCCTCCGCACGGCCATGCGCCGCGCCCTGCCTACGCATCCGGCAGCCGTTCTGGCCGCCATGGACCAGACAGACGGCCCGCTCTTTGGAGCCCGTGCCGTCTGCTCCCCGCAGGGCATGCCGCGCAGCTGGCAGAGCAATGCGCGCAAGGCGGTGGCCAACGTGCATGAAATCCACCTCATCACCCGCGCGCGGGACTGCCTCACCCGGCTGGGCGGCCTGCCGCAATCCGGCTGATCCTGCACTTAAAGATTTCGTGTTACACGCAAACGCGAGATGACAGGCCTCGCGTTTAGGCATACCTATAACGCACGTCAGAATAATAAAAAATGCATAGCAAGCCTTCTGGTTAAGCTATGACGTCATAAGGTCGTGCCGCATGCTGATGCTCTGCTTTCCCGGTTCGGGCTCATCCTTCCCTCTGCCTCTCCCCGTTTTGCGCCCCACGCAGAACGGGGGGCACCTGTGCCATCGGGCACCGTTGCCAACCCCCGCGCACCTTAGGGCGGTCCGAGAGCGACTTACGCTCTCCCGCTCCTTCCGCGCCCACGCATAAGGCCCCCGGCGTTCCCGCCGCACCGCCTTATTGCTGACCTCCGATTCCCTTTTTTTCAGAGTGTTCTGTCATGAACCATCTGTTTGCCCGCAGCGCAGGCGCGCCCGTTGCACGCCTGCGTTCTGCCCGCACCCGGTTTTGTTTTTCCAGTGGCCTGTCTACAGGATGCCTCTGGCTGGCTCCTGCCGGGGCGTTCCTCGCAGTCCTGGTGCTGCCTGTGGCAGCCCACGCGCAAAGCACTGGAGAAGCCGTGCCGTCCGTTGCGCGCCAGACCACCCCGCACGCGCATGAGATCAACGTCTCGCATGACACCATGCCCGCACGACTCTCAGACGTGGTGCGCAAGCCATCCAAAGCCCAGACAACGCCTACCGGAGCAGATGCCACCGTCCCCCAGCCCCCGCCGCGCGGCGGCTTCTGGGATAATATGCTGCTGCCGCCCCTCACCAGCCGACCGGAAGCCTACGGCCAGCCGCAGTCTCTGGAACTCAAGCCGCTGCCGTCTTCCCTCATGCATCAGGGGCCGTGGGGCGTGTTCAACGCCAATACCGGGGCCGCTGCCGGGTTTGGCACGGTGGCGTATTACGCCGTCTCCCGCTGGGCGGAAGACTGGTCAAGCCTGCGAGACAAGAGGAACCGTATCGACTGGGCAGACCCGCTGAAATACATCCCGCTCAATAACAGCGGCTCCATCTACCTGACGCTGAGCGGCAACTTCCGCCATCATGGGTTTTATGACCAGCGGGCGGGCTTTGGCACCATCAAGAAAGACCCGGCCTACCGCTCCACCCTGCGCTGGAACGCGGGCGCGGACCTGCATCTGGGCGAGCATGTGCGCCTGTATGGGGAGCTGATGAGCGGGCAGGCCGGGGGCATCAATTATTACGGCTATACCGGGGGCCGGTGGCGCAGCAAGCTGGACGCACAGCAGGCATTTGTGGAAGTCAAAGGCCACCTGCTGGGGGCTACTATGGGCGCTATGGTCGGCCGTATGTCCTTTCTGGATGCCCCGCCGTATGTAACGGCAGGCAGCGTTTACCCTACCCTGCCCTATTCTTGGAACGGCCTGCGGGGCTACGCCTTCTGGAAACGCTTCCGCGTGGATCTGTTTGACCTCACCCTGACCAACAACGCGCCCACAACCGCCTTTCATGATCAGGTGGGGTGGAGAACCCGCCTGTTTGGCGCTTACACGTCCTACGCCATCCCGGAATTCAAATTTCTGGATAAAAAGAGCCAGATCTTCGTGGATACGTTTTATCTGGGCTACACCCTGTCCAGTAACCCCATTGCCAGCACCACCGGCACCATTGCGGGCTCCACGCATCGTGACACACCCGGAACGCGCATCTGGGGCAATGCCGGCCCCATCGAATTCTCTCTGGGCGGCATGTGGCAGGGCGGCAACTTCCACGCTGCCAAAAACGGTCCGCAGCGCCCGGTGTCCGCCTATTCCTTTAACGGCACCGTCTCATGGCGCTTTGCCAAATGGTGGGGGCGTCCGGCTATCGGGATTCAGGCCGACGCCATTTCCGGCGGGGACACGCGCAAAAGCCAGACCAGCAGCTGGGGCAACTTTCTCTCCCCCTTCGTGCCCAGCGCCTACTATCTGGATATGAGCACCTATATCGGCAACTCGAACCTGATTGACGTCGGCCCGCTGGCCACCATTGCCACCAGCCGCAATACCAGCCTGCTGCTCAAAGTGCCGGTCATCTGGCGCAACAGCACGCATGACGCCATTTATGCCAACCCCACGGCGGCCTACAGCTTCCGCCCGCAAGGGGGCTATACGGCCACCATGCCGCAGGCCAGCTTTACCTGGCGCGCCACCCGGCACATTACCTTCAGCCTTGATGGCGAATACATCTTCGCCTCCCGCGCCATGATTAAAGCCGGAGCGTCCTCCGGAGCGTATGTGCAGAGCAATCTGGAACTGACGTTCTAAAATCCAAAGGTTACTCATTTCAGGCAAACAAAGATTGTGGAGTGCTGACAGGCAGGTTTTCAGACCGGTCCTTCGTCAGCACTCCTCTCATCTTGTTATGGCTCTGAACGCGCCCCTCACTCCGATCTCTTCCTGTGCGTCATGCTCTCAAGCACGGCATCCCGCCGGATCAGGCCATGAAACAGAGCCGCGCCGATATGGACCAGCACCAGACCAAACAGGGTAAAGGCCAGAACGGTGTGAGCAGAACGCAGCCAGGACCAGACAGCCGGGTTGTGCGGCAGGATGGGCGGCAAGAGCACCCCGTTCCCCCATAATGGAATAGGATAACCTCCCGCCGAGAGCATGCCCCACCCCACAAGCGGCAGCGCAATCATCAGGGCATAAAGCAGGATATGGGAGCCTTTGGCCGCCAGTTTCAGAACAGCAGGAAGGTCATCGGGCAAAGGTGGCGGGGCGTGGCGCAGGCGATAGGTCAGCCGAAGGAGGGCGAGCACCAGAATGGCAATCCCTAAAGGGCGATGCAGCGAAACCAGCCGATGGTAACCGGGGCCAACGGATGACGCCATGAACAGACCGATAAACAGCATGCTGAGAATCATCACCGCCATAAGCCAGTGCAACACACGCGCCACAGGGGAAAAGGAGGGTGCGGGCGTCATGATTTTTTCTCACTTTCTGCCGCTGGGGCCTGCGTCATGGCTGGCGTGATGGCGCTGGGGCCGCGTTTTTCACCCGAACGCAAAGCAAAGGACCGCATATAAGCCCCTGACCGAAGCTGAAGAATGGGGTCATCGGACGGGATGATGCCGGGTGGCAGAATGAGAGGATCAAAAGTGAAGCCTGTGCAGGGGCCACCGTCCTCACTCTCAACGGTGTCGAGGGTCAGGGTTCCGGCCTCAATCGTCCGGTCATCCTGCGCCCAGCTCTGGCTAGGGTCATTCACCGCATCATGAGGACCAGCCACCGTCAGCACCATGCGCCATTGCAGAGGGTGGTCGTGAAGGTCTGCAATCAGCCTTTGAAACAGATGATCCCGCCCCGCGGTTGCAGCATCGGCAGGGGCTACAGGCTGCATAGGCACCATGGCCCAGCGGACAGCCGTTTTCGTGCCGTTTTCCGCAACAAGCAGGAAGCTGTCGAGGCTATGATAGGTGTCATCGGCAAACCCTGAAGAGACAACGCGATGGGCGTTCTTCTCCGCTGCGGCCTTAAGCCAGGGATGCGTTGCCCCAAAAGCCCGGATGCGCGCCGGGTCGGGTTTTCCAGTTGCGGGGTCAAGACGCTGGGAAGAAAAGAAGTCTGAAACATCCTGCGCGTCCCGCAACGGGAGCACGGGCGGGTCGTTCATGGCGGCACGCCATTCCGGCGCATCTTTGGGCATGAAGCGTAGCGCCATGCTGCGCACGGTTGCCGGGTTGTCGGCCACATACGGTTGCCCTGCCCCCAGCGCAAATCGCCCGACTACGGGCACAGACTGTTCACGAAAAATGGCGGCTTTCGAGACAGAAGCCGCAGCTCCGCTGGCATCAAACCGCCCTGTGACGCACACGCCCTTGGCATGAGCGCGCCGGAACCCATGCCCGTAGCTCCCTGCATCATGCAGTTCCGCCATCAGGCGGTTCTGCGTCACGCGGTTGGGGGAGAACCAGCCGCCCGCCCAGAAAAAGCCGAACGCCAGCGCCGCCGGTGCGGCTGCAACACCCAGCCAGCGGAGGGCTGAGCGCGAAGGCCCTGTCGATTTTGCCACCATTGTGGGCGCTCCTTTGATGTCATCCGGAGGGAAGACGCAGGAACCGCGGGATCTATTCCCCGGTAATCGTGCGATGGAGGATTATTCTTCTTTTGCTCTGCGGCATTGGGAATAAACTGGCGCGCTGAGCGTCTCTGTCCTCAGGAGATGACGCACATGAGGGGCCGGGACGCGGTGAGTGATGAAGACGACGGCAGACTACAGAGCGTCATTCCGGCCTTGAGGCGCTACGCGCGGGTGCTGACCCGTGACCCGCATCAGGCCGATGATCTGGTGCAGGATTGTCTGGAACGTGCCCTGTCCCGGATGGATCAGGTGCGGGATCAGTCAGATCTACGCCCCTGGCTCTTCACCATCGCCTACCGCCTGAACATCAGCCGATGGCGGCGTTTCCGGCGTCTGGTGCCTATGGCAGAAACCTCATTCCCGGAACCGCTGCAGGACGCCGGGCAAATTCCGCATCTTGAATGGCAGGACATGACACAGGCCTTCGGGCGTCTGTCTGATGACCATCGGCAGGTGCTGCTGCTCGTGGGGGTTGAAGGGCTGGACTACAAAGCCGTTGCGGAGATCCTCAGCGTGCCGGTTGGCACCGTGATGTCCCGCCTTTCCCGCGCCCGGTCTGCCCTGCATGATCTGGCAGGCCATGAGAAACGTCCCATCCTGAGGAGGGTGAAATGACGCGCCCCGATACCCCTGTGACCGAGGATGACCTTCAGGCGTGGGTCGATGACTTTCTCCCCCCCGACCGTCGCCGAGACGTGGATATCTGGCTGGAAAACCACCCGGAAGCGCAGCAGCGTGTCAGGGCATGCCGGCAGGAGCGTGACGGTTTGCGGGCGGCACTGGACACAGACCTCCGCGAGCCGATCCCTGCTCGCTTTGATCTGGCCCGTCTGAGAGAGCGCAGGGTGCGGCGCTTCAGTCTGCCGCAGATGGCGGCCTCCATTGCGTTCGCACTTTCCCTCGGGCTTGGTGGCGGGTGGTTTCTGCGGGACCGGCAGGTGCCCGTCGGGCTGGCATCCGTCGAGCAGGAAGCCGCTATGGTGCAGGAGGCGGGCAAAGGCAGCGCCATTGCAAAAGGCAATGCCACGCAACTGGCAGCGTGGGGAGAGAGCGTTCTGGGCAGGCCGGTCCAGCCGCCGGATCTCTCCAGCGCGGGGTATCAGCTCTCCGGGGGCCAGCTTGTCACGACCGATCATGGCCCCGCCTGCCTGTTCTTCTACGCTAAAGACGGAGGTGGGCGGCTCTCCCTGTTTGTGCGGCCCATGTATCGGGTGGATGTCACGGCCCCCATGCGGCCCATGCGGCATGTTCCGGGCTACCTCTGGGCGCAGGACGGACTGGGGGTCAGTCTGGTCTCGGATGCGCCCGTGCCCGGCCTGCACGGGCTGGCCAGCCATGCCCGTGATCTGATGGGAGAACCGAGCTGAGCGCCGCCGCCCTGTGGCTTTCCCACCATCTTTTCTTATCTCATTGCCTCTCCGGTTCATTCAGGGGAGACAAGCGGCATCAGGCAGCGTATCGAAGCCCTTCATGATGTCTGATGCTGCTGCGAGGCTCCGGGTATGACCGCTCCATCCCCCCTGCAAACCCCCTCCGTGCGTGAACTCACCGTGCGCGGGCTGATTCTGGGGGCGCTGATTACCGTCGTCTTCACCGCCTCCAACGTCTATCTTGGGCTGCGGATCGGGCTGACCTTTGCCTCCTCCATTCCGGCGGCTGTCATTTCCATGGCCGTGCTGCGCGCACTGGGGCGCAGCACCCTGCTGGAAAACAATATGGTGCAAAGTCAGGCCTCGGCGGCAGGCACGTTGTCCTGCGTGTTCGCCACCTTCCCCGGCCTGATTATGACGGGCTTCTGGCATAGCTTCCCCTTCTGGCAGACAGCGGGCCTCTCGCTGGCCGGGGGCATTGCGGGCGTGCTGTTTACCATTCCTCTGCGCCGCGCACTGGTGACGGAAAGCGCTCTCCCCTACCCGGAAGGCGTCGCCGCAGCAGAGATCCTGCGCGCCGGGGGTGAGAATGGGAACAGCAAGAGCCTGTCCGCCCTGATCGGCGGCAGCGTTGTGGCGGGTCTGTTCTCCTTTGCCTGTAGCGGCCTGCAACTTCTGGCCGATACCGTCAGCGTCACCGGGGCTGCCGGGGCTGCCGTATTCCGGTTTTCGGGTGGCCTGTCTCTCGCGCTGCTGGGGGCTGGCTATCTGGTGGGGCTGGCCGGTGGGCTGGCCATGCTGCTGGGCTGCGTGCTGGCATGGGGCGTTGGCGTGCCCTGGCTGACCGCCCACATGCCCAACCCGGAGCATCTGGACGCCGCCGCCTTCGCGAACGCGATCTGGCTGCATAAGGTCCGGTTTATCGGGGCCGGGGCCATTGCCATTTCTTCCCTGTGGACCCTGATCGAACTGATGGGCCCCGTCCTGCGCGGGCTGAGCAGCGTGTTCCGGGGCCGCAAAGGTGCCGTGGTGCCGGATGCGGACCGTGACCTGTCTCCCCGCGTCATGATCGCCCTCCTTGGGGTTACTGTTCTGATACTGGGCGGCCTGTTTGCAGCCTTTCTGGCCCCCATGGCGCATGGCATCTGGCCCGCAGTCTGCGCGGCGGTGCTGTTCTGCGTGGTGTTCGGCTTTGTGATGGCCGCCGCCTGCGGCTACATGGCGGGCATTGTCGGCTCCTCCTCCTCCCCCATTTCCGGCATTATCATTATTGCCGCCGTGCTGTGCGCGCTGATGATTCTGGGGCTGGAATCTCTCGGTCTGATGCCTGCGGAAATGATGGCAGACGGCCAGACGCTGGCCACCGGCTTCACCATCCTGCTGCTGTCCGCCATTACCGCGACCGTCGCCATTTCCAACGATAACCTTCAGGACCTCAAGACCGGCCAGCTTGTCGGGGCCTCCCCGTGGAAGCAGGAAGTGGCGCTGATTGCAGGCTGTGTGGTGGGCGCGGCTGTCATCCCGCCGGTGCTTAACCTGCTCTATCAGGCATACGGCTTTGCCGGTGCCCCCATGCCGCGCCCCGGTATGGACCCGGCCCACGCGCTCGCCGCCCCGCAGCCTGCGCTGATCGCCATGATTGCGAAGGGCATTTTCACGCAGTCACTGGACTGGAGCATGCTTTCCATCGGTTTTGGGCTGGGGGCTGTGCTGATCGGGCTGGACCTGCTCCTGCGCCGCCGCCATCTGGCCCTGCCGCCGCTGGGCGTGGCCGTGGGCATCTACCTGCCGGCCTCCGTCAGCGTCACGCTGGCCGTGGGCGCAGTTCTGGGCTGGGTGCTAAACCGTAAGCTGAAGGAACGTCGCAGCACAACCGGCGGTTACGGTGAGGCTGACCGCCTGCCGGAAGCCGTGACAGAACATGACGCCAGCATTGGCACCATGATCGCCTCCGGCTTTATTGTGGGAGAAAGCCTGATTGGCGTGGCGCTGGCCGTGCTGTCCGGCGCGCTGGGGCGGGATGATGCGCTTTCTCTGGCGCCATGGCTGCCCGCCGGAGCCCCTGCCGTGCTGGGGCTGGCTGCTTTCTGCGTCGCATGCGTCTGGTTTGCCCGGAAAGTCCTGCAAAAATAAAAGCAACGGTTTTGTAAGCATTATACCTTGAAAAACCGAACTTTCTCAGCATGTGTCCACTTTGCAACTGTCCAACAGTTTTACAGGCAGGTTGTCGCAACCCAGATTTGAAAATGATAGTGTGACTTTCACTCAGCTCTTTATTGTTACTGAACTGGAAGCACACTCTTCATGCCTGCCACGCCGCGCCCAGCCCCACGACTGGCCATTGTCGTACCCTGCTACAATGAGGAAGAGGTTTTTGCCTATTGCCAGCAGGAACTGAGCGCCCTGCTCTACACCATGGTGCAGGACGAGATGGTGCAGCCGGACAGCTTTTTGCTGTTTGTGGATGATGGCAGCCGGGACACCACATGGGAGCAGATCAAAGCCGCCTGTACTGACGAAAGCCATGTGCAGGGCTTAAAACTTTCCCGTAATGAGGGCCACCAGTCTGCTCTGCTGGCCGGGCTGGCTGCGGCAGCCCCGCAAGCCGATGCCATTGTCAGCATTGACGCCGACCTTCAGGATGACATTCAGGCCATCCGCCGCATGGTGGAAGGCTACCATGCCGGGTATGACGTTGTGTATGGCGTGCGGGAATGCCGCCAGACAGATACGTGGTTCAAGCGGACCTCAGCAGAAGGCTTTTACCGGCTGATGGCGGCCATGGGGGTCAGGCAGGTGTCCAACCATGCCGACTTCCGCCTGCTCAGCCAGCGCGCGGTCAATGGCCTGCTGCGCTATACAGAACGCAATGCCTATATCCGTGGCCTTGTGCCGCTGGTGGGCTTTCCCTCCACAGAAGTGCACTATGCCCGCGGCCTGCGCACAGCGGGTGAATCCAAATACCCGCTGCGCAAAATGCTCGCTCTGGCCATGGAGGGCATTACGTCCATGACCGTCACCCCTTTGCGGCTGATTGCCGCACTGGGCTTTTCTATCTGCGCCGTCTCTCTGGCTGCGACGTTTTATGTGCTGGTTATGAAATTCACCGGCAATACCGTCGAGGGCTGGCCCTCCATTATCCTGTCCATCTTCTTCATGGGCGGCGTGCAGATGCTCTCTCTGGGCATTATTGGGGAATATGTTGGCAAGATTTATCTGGAAGCCAAACAACGCCCGCGCTTTCATGTGGAAAGTTTTCTCCAGAACCCGGTAAAAAACTTATCTCAGCTATAACATCATAACGTCATAAAAATAATAAGGACGATTTCGTGATATTGAGAAGCTTTCCAAACACAAGCAGAAAGCAGTGCCATTTTCTGGTCTCTGCTTTTTCATTTGTACTTTTACTCCCTTTAGTTCTCATTAATTTTCAACTTGAGAACCCGGATGATTTCTTAATAAAAAATTATGGGAGCTGGCTTGATGCTTTCATGAGATATACGCCAAAAGATGGCAGACATATTATCAGTTTCCTGAATACTGGCTTATTCCATCTTGGATTTACATACCCTGCATACCAGATTTTCTGTAGCGCCACTTTTATCTTTTCATTTATATATTTAATTCATTCAATTATTTCTATAACAAAAATCGATGACAATCTCTTTAAAAGCTTATTTTTTACAGCTTCATGTATTTTATTTCCGTTTATGTTTGATTTATACCAATGGACATCTGCCTACCTGATTTATTCAGTAGGATTTTTATGCATTGCGGCTGTTTTTTCTTGCATGCCCCGCCTGGATGGTCCGGTTAAATTTCTGGTGTGCGGATCGTTAATCGCTGTTGCCACCTGCGCTTACCAGCCTTTCATCCTGCTTCCTTTTGTTGTGCTGGCTCTGTGTGCATTTTTCAAAGATGTTCCGCCAAAATTAACCGCTCCCTCATCACTGATGATACTTCTTGTCAGCAGCCTGTTTTTTTATGTTGTCTATAATGAAATTCTAAAACGCCTGTGGGAAGTTTTCTCAGGCCCCGGAAACCTTCAAAGAACGCTGTCCTTTCAGTCCATTCCATTTAATTTTTTACGAAAACTTCATACTGAAGCAGATATATTTCTCTCTCATGGTGCATACCATAACCTCTTGTACAAACCGCTGTCTTTACTGCTGTTCTGTATCGTCGCGGGTCTTACTATCACGGCGTTTCTCAAATTTGACGTAAAGCTGGTTGCGTGTGCCCTCTTTCTGGTTATCGCAATTCCAACCCCGATTGTTCTGCTGGAACCAGAAGGCACCTATTGGCCATCCCCCAGAATCAGCTTTTATATCAATATGCTGTTTCCACTGGGCCTGCTCGCCCTTCTGCAAAAATTTCCTCTTAACGCGACCATCAGATATGGGCTTTGCGGTATTCTTATCCTGATGTGTGGAAACGCTTTTTCCATCCTGCATCACCGCTGGTTACAGGACAGGCTGGATGCCGAGGTAGCACAGTCTATTCTCAATCAGATTGAACTCAGAACTGACCGGCCTCTTATTGTACAAATTGATCCAGCCCGCATTCAGAACTGGCATTTCAATATTTATGAACTCGGAGGGACCATCTTTTGGGCCCCCTACGCCATCACGCCTTACATGAACGAAAAAGCCAAAAAGCCTTTCAATCCGGCTGAGGTAACGTTCGAGAGAGATGACGGACAAATCTGCCCGGTGGATAAAGATCCAACCAACCCCACTCCCGAACCTCCGCATGTCCTCTGCCCCCTTTACGATCTTGCGTGGTAAAGGGGGCTTAATGCGTCGTCTTTAATACGTCATAGACAGGTTAAACAGGAAAGACCGGCCAACCGAGGGTGTTACGCGGTTGCTGAACAGGTTGCCGTAGTTCAGGCGGTTGGCAAGGTTGTAACCGTTCATGGCAATTTTCCAGTTCGGACCAAACTGGTGGGACACCACCGCGTCAAACTCGACGTTTGCCGGAACGCGGGCGGTATTGGCCGGGTCCAGGAACACGCCTTCACGCCAGGTCACGCCACCACCCATTGTCAGGTTATAGGGCTTTTTGGGCGCAATTTCATACGTGGTCCACACAGTTGCCTGATTGCGGGGCACATACTGCACCTGCTTGCCAATATCCGCTGCGGTGCCGCCCGTCGTCTTGCTGTCATACTTGGCGTAGGTGGCAATCATGTTCCAGTTTTTCAGGATCTGGCCGGACACGCTCAGTTCTACGCCCTGGTTGCGCTGGGTATCGCCAGAGTCCGTCACCGTCCCGGTGCTGGGGTCTGTCAGCATGGAATTGCCTTTTTCCAGACGGAAGACAGACGCCGTAAAGCCAATCCGGTCATGGAATGCGGAATATTTGGCCCCCAGTTCATACAATCTGCTGCGCTCCGGCTGGAATTTGGAATTCTTGGGAGACAGCGGCTCAGAACTGTTGGTGACGTAAAGACCCATCGGCGTGGTGGATTCAGCCCAGTTGAAATACACCATCGCATGATCGTTCGGCGTGTACATCAGGCTGACATTCGGGTTGAACGTATCCTGCTTCTGGCCAAGATGCGTGTCCGGCGTCGTGGCGACGCCGCCTGTGGCACTATAGTTGCTGCTCCAGTGATCCCACCGGAAACCGGCCTTGACCGAGAACCACGGCGTCAGCCAGGCCTGCTCGGAGAAGAACGCCCCGACATCCGTCGCAGCACTGGTCTTCCATTCTTTTTTACCAACGCCGTTGGGAATGTTCACCAGATTGTTCGGGTTCAGAGAGCCAACACCAACATCCAGCCCCGGAACATAAGCTGTCGGGTTCAGCAGGCTGGCCCACTGGCGGGCTGAAGGATTGTTATAGGCATAGTTCCGGCGGCGATCATAAATATGCTCAATATCCACACCGGCAATCATCTGGTGTTTGATGCTGCCGGTATTGAAGTTGGCCACCGCAGAAGACACGTTCTGCACGGACCAGTCATCCTGCTGGTACGGGTTAGGGCCACCCACCCCGCCAATACGGGAAACAAGCGCGGTTTGCGGGTGTGATGAGAACAGAGCACTTGTGCAGGCCGCGTTACAGCTTTCCTGAGATGCCGAGAAATACCGGCTATACAGCCCGCCACGGGTATCATTGTAGACGGTAATGTGCGGATTGACCTCCCACTTCAGGCGGCCTGTCAGCATATCAACGTTGGAATCATCCTGGTCAAAGGTCGTGCCATACCAGGTGGTGCGCCGCACGCCATATTCCGTCACTGGTTTGCCGTAAGATGTCCCCGGCTTTGTCACCACAGGCACACCATAATCGGGAATACGGTTATCTGTCTGATGGAAATATTCTATGGTATAGTTAACTTTTTTTCCAAGCCCGAAAATAATGGACGGCGCAATCCCCCAGCGGTGGGAATAGACTGCATCCCGCCCGACCATATCATTTTCATTCCCCATGCCGGTTACGCGCACGGCAATGGTATCGGTAATCTTATGGCTGAAATCGAGCGTGCCGCGGTAATACGCCCCGCTCCCACCGGAGAAACTGGCCCCGATATGGTTCTGGTCATTGGGGGTTTTGGTGGTGATGTTAATCGCGCCCCCCGTGGTGCCGTTCCCAAACACCTGAGAAGACGGCCCTTTGATAACCGTCACATGGTCATAATCAAAGGAGTCGCGTGTATAAACACCAAAGTCACGTAAGCCGTTTTCATAAATATCATTCTGGGCTGCAAAGCCACGAATGAGGAACTGATCGCCCGCCATCCCGCCTTCACCCTCACCCACGGAGGCGGTGATGCCCGGCACGTTTTTGAGCGCTTCATCCAGTGATTTGACGTTCTGCTGCTGCATGAGCAACTGCGGCACAACATCAATGGTCTGCGGCGTATGCAGCACATCCTGCGGCATACGGCTGATGCCAATGGGGGTGCGCAGCGTGTTCATGGGCGACGCCGTTACAACCCAGTGTTCGGACTCTGTGCCGTCATCTTCCTTGACCAGTTCAGGCCCCTTCCCTTTCGGGTTGGTCAGAACGGCCTGTGGCTGCGCGGCTTTTTTCGTCGCATCTTTGGCAGCATCCGCAGGCGTGCGCGGGGGCAGAACAGGCTCTTTTCCCGCGGCGTCATCCGCAGCCATGGCCGGAAAAGCCGAACCACATCCCAAAGCCAGACCAAAGGCCAGTGGCGCCGGGTGAAGGCAACGCCGAATAGTATGTTTACTCATGGATGAAGCAGCCTGTTGCAAATTAAGAGCGTGAAGATGCTTCGCAATAACAGCGGATGATAATGATTCGCAAATTCAGCTTATGCATAGCAGTTCCGCTTACATCTTTTTGCGAGCCATCACTGCGCCGGAACGAAGCCGGCTGGGAGGCGGCATAAGCCTGTTTTCCCCCGGAAAACCGCCCCCTGCCGCATGCAACAACCAGCACGGCAGGAAACGATTAAAAACTATTTTATACTTCCCAAGACCTCCCCGGCTCGCAACAACACTTACCCTCTTCTTGCAACCGCACCCGCTGCATGCAGAGCCACAACATCCCCGCGCATCTGCCTGCCACCGGCAAAACCCAGCGCCAGCAAAGCCAGTCCTGCCAGAAAGCCAGTCCAGCCCCACGCCATGAAAGGCGGCGTAAAACTGAACCGAATATTCGCCTGCCCCGCAGGCAGGGGGATGCGTTCAAACAGGCCATCCTCAACCGTTGGCACCACGGTCTGGCCATTTACGCGGGCTGTCCAGCCCGCCATCATCAGTTCTCGCCGGATGAGGAAAGACGGCGCGGCGCACTGCGTTTGCACCTCTGTCTGGGTGTGCGCCTGCACGCTGCATCCGGGGCCAGCCTCAAAATATGGAGCCGCATGAGGCAGGCGATACACATCGGCTGTCGGGTCGGCATAGATCAACTGCATACGGTTTTCTGGGGCCAGCGCCTCACTGCCGGACAATGCGAAGCCATGCGGCACCAGCGCCAGCGCAACGCCCAGCTTTTCAAAAACCTCCGGCCTTTTAGACAGTGTTTCTGCCAGAAAGAACTGACCGCCCGGGCGATTAGGCGTAATGCCATCAAACGTCACCGGGTCCACATCCGGGCCAAAATCATGCTTCATGCGCTCAATCCATGCGCTGGGCATGGGCACACCGTTATGGTTGAGCGACGGTAGGCGGAAATACGCTCCGTAGTTGGGTGCAATCACCCCCATGGTCACAAACCGCTGTAAGCCCAGCTCCCGCTGCACAGTGTTCAGCAAGAGCGTGTTGCGCGGTAAAGGCGCACGCACACAGAGCAGCGGGATGCAGAACAGCAGGAGCGCCTCACCCAGCACCCCCGCGCTCACCAGCGCCACGCGTGCCCGCGCGGACCGCCAGCGCCCCCACCCCAGAAAACCCGTGGCACACAGCACAACCACGCCGCACCCGAGCAGAACGGACCCGGCCTCATACCCCCATGAGGACACAGGGCCATGACTATAGCCGCGCAGGGCATCACGCGTCGGGCCGTTCAGTCGCCATGCGCCAAACGCCGCAGCCCCAAGGAGCACACTGGCCCACACCACAGGTTTTTTGAAAACGGCCCGGATCTGCGCAGACGTCAACGAGGCAGGCAGACTGAACAGATCATCCAGCCCAAAAGCAGCCAGCAGAATGAGCGCTGCCTGTTCCGCCGGGAAGCACAAGCGATAGAAAACGGTGCGCCCCACACCGGGCAGTAGATCCACCAGCCCGGTAATAACTGGCAGATTAGCCTGCTTGCCCATGCACACCAGAACATAGCCTGCCAGCATCAGCCGCGCCGGGCGCTCGCGTTTGCCAAACAGAGCCACCAGCGCCAGCCATGGCACCACCAGCCCGGTATAACCACCCATCGCCCACCATGCGCCAAACTGTTCTGCACCACCGTAAAAAAACAGGCCGTTGATGTACGGGAAAAGCGCCATGGCCCAACTGGCCTGCGGCAAGGCAGCATCCAGCACGCCGGCATGCGCGCCAACCCATGCTTCCCGCAGGAAGTCCGCAAACGCCACAAGCTGCGGCGCTGCCAGCAAAAGTGCTGCGCCCCCTCCGGCCATAATACGCAAAGCATAGGGCAGACGCGTGGCAGCCGGTTGCTGCACCAGCCGCAACACCGCCCAGCACAAGCCCAGCGTGCCCACCAGAAACGCCGTTTCCGGAAAGCCCGAAAGCAGCAGATAGCCCAGCCCCACAGCCAGCCAGCCCCAGCCGCCTATGCCAACATGCGTTCTGGCGCGCTCAATGCCAAACAGCACCAGTGGCAAAAAAGCCAGAGGCTGACTTGGGCCGTCCGAAGCCCATGCATACGTGCCGTTAAACGCATAAAGCAATGCGCCCAGCAGCACCGCGCGCTTATCCAGACGCAAGGCCCGCAAAAAGGCGTACATCGCCAGCCCGGCGACAATTTGCAAAGCGATCTTCATCAGCAGCAAACCACCAGGAAAGCCCAGCAGCAGCACAAATGGCAGGAAGAACGCGGCAGGCTGATACTCCCCCGCCAACGGCATGCCGACGCCGCTATAAGGGTTCCACCAGGGCAGGATACCCTGCCGCCAGTCAGACGCCACCAGATGCCCCAGCGCCTGCACAATCACACCCGCGCAGCCGTCAATCCAGCCGGGCAAACCGGGCAGCAGACCACCGTCCAGCCAGTCCCGCCGGATGGTGGTGGCCACAGAAAGCACAGAAAGCGGGTCTGACGTCATCTGCCCGAACAATGCCGGGCCGATCAGTTCCGGGAGGTGAACAAGAACAGGCAGCAGCACCAGCAGCGCGACGTGCCAGAGCGGCCAGCGACGCGACGCCGGGCGGGAAAAAGCGATATCCATAGGCCCACTTTAGCAAGAAGCGGGCCAGTCTCCTACACAGCCACCCGCCTTTAATGATGTAGAAAGACCGGAATATCGGGGTGATGCAGCATATATTCCGTCACGCTCCCCATAATCCGGTTATAGAGCATGCCATGCTGGTAGCCGCCCATTACCAGCAGATCGGCTTTTTCATCATGCGCAATTTCCAGCAGTTGCTGTGCCACGGCTTCCGCCCCGTGCCGATGCTGCAGATGCGCCGTCTCATACGCAATGCCGGGCAGCAGATCCGCTGGCATATCTTCCCCTTCCGGGGAGAGAACCGTCACAGTTTCCGCGTGGGCCAGCAGCATGCGGGAGGCCGTAAAGGCCCTGCGGCAACAGGGGGAATCCCGCCAGGCCATCAGCACGGTACGCCCGCACGGGCGGTCCCAGAACGGGGGCACCAGCAGCAGCGGACGATTGGTCTCAAAAATGGCAGAGCGCAGCGCCCGATGCTTCTGCTCGCTGTCCCTGCGGTCGGGGAAGCCCAGCAGGATCAGCCCGGCATCTCGCGCATAACCGTTGATAATCCGCTCCACGGCAATTTCCGGGTCCAGCCAGTTGACCTCCACAGCAGAAAGCCGGTCCGCCGGGGAGCCATATTCCTGCTCCAGCCAGTGATGGAACGTAGCATGCAGGCTGGCGGCCCACTCCCGCTGGTCCTGCCGCATGACAAAAGCGCTCTCATCCGTCAGGCTCATCGGCCCCTTGCCCTCATTGGGGGGCTCGCGGGCCGCCAGAACATCAATCCGGTCTCCCCCCACCTGCTTGATCAGTGAAGCCGCCAGAGAGAGCAGGACAACGGCCTGATCGGGCTGGTTAAGGATAACGAGGCAGCGTTGCATAAAAAACCGTCCTTATTCTGTTCCGTCCCTGGCGCACAGACATGGGCAGAACGGTTCTGCCGCATGGAGACGGTTCCGGTTCAAACCTCCATCGGCTCGAAAGTTCCCGGCCAGCGCATGCCAGCCTGTTCACCATCGCAAGTCTCGCAGGAAGGTGAAGAAAAAACTGTCCCGCCCCCCTCGCCTTTAGGGAAAAGATAAGCGAGAGTTCCGCCGGACCAGCTCTCCAGAGCCTTGTTTTTGAAAGGATAAAACACGCCGTGCTGCTGAACGTGATTGAACGGGGCCCCGAAGTGTCCTCCGAGGCAAAGACCCTTCCCCCTGTTGTTCTGCTGCATGGACTGTTTGGCCGGGCCCGCAATCTGGGCTTTGTGCAGCGCCGGCTGGCCGCCACCCGCCGCACACTGGCGCTGGATTTGCGCAACCACGGGGACAGCCCCCACGGCCCCATGAGCTTCCAGATTATGGCGGATGATGTGCGGGAGACGCTGGAACATCACAACATCTCCTCCGCCATGCTGCTGGGCCATTCCATGGGCGGCAAAACCGCCATGATGCTGGCCCTGCGCCACCCGGAATGTGTGCACAGCCTGCTGGTGGTGGACATTGCCCCCGGCGAGGGCGGCTTTACCCGTATGGACGTTCCGGCCGAGCTGGAAACGCTGGATTTCCCCCCGCATCTGGACCGCGCCGGGGCCGACGCCCTGCTGCGCCCGCTGATCCCCAGTGAAGCGATCCGCCAGATGATGGTGCAGAACATGCGGCTGGGCGATAATCCCGGCTGGAGCATTGGTCTTGCGGATATCATGTCCGCCCTGCCGACCATCATGAGCTGGCCGGAGCTGCCGCCCGGCACAGAGTATGACGGACCGACCCTGTTTATCCGGGGTGAGATTTCCCCCTACATCCAGCCCAAAAACTACCCCGCCATGCGCCGCCTGTTCCCGCACTACACGCTGGAGACCATTAGCGGCGCGGGCCACTGGGTGCATGTTGACGCACCAAAACGCTTTGCGGAACTGGTGGAGAAGTTTGCGGAGCGATGACTGGGAAACGCCCCCGCCCTTTACTAATGCAGTAAACGATGTGAACGGAGAGGTGTGTCAATCTGTTGGAAATTGTTCTGTATAAGCCGCAATTTTTCTACAGAAACACAAAGCTCTATATCAGAGGAAAAACCACTTCCTCCAAGTAGAGCCTGTTAGAGCTTAATCCAAATAACGACCATAGGCGGTTTTTAATTCATCTTCATGGTGTCGGGTTAAGGCTTCCAGACAGGCAAAATGGGCAGGAGGACCACCTGAACCACCATCGTAGAGAGCATATTCAGCATCACAAAAACTATTTTTATAAAGCACCCAAATTTTTTCCATCTGCTGCAATTTTTCAAGATCGGAGCCGTGTATCTTTCCTTGGATACTCTGAAATGTTTGCTGCAAGTGCGTGTCCGCGTTTTGCGCGGCATTATACAAACAATGCGTTAATTTTGATTCTGGCCCCACTCCCCTGCACGGGGCATTGGGATCATTCATGTGTTGGGCATAGGCATAAGCTGGCAGCGTCAAAAGCGTGGCGACGAATGTCAAAGCGAAGGCTTTTGTTACCATTTTCGTCGCTCCAGAATTTATTGATACCTTGCACTATGCTCCCATAGTGCCAGACAGAGTACGACAAATTCAAAGCATAACGGTTTGTTGCTCTTGGATGCCTCTTGTCGCGGCGCGTGGCAATCTACGAAGCAGAAAGAATCACCGCTTTCCGCTCTCCGGACCAAAAGACAGGAACGTTAAAACCACGCTCCCTTTCCCCACTGCCCCACCATCCTTCTCCCCGTCTGCACCAGAGCCGCTACAATCACGGCAAAGCCGAGATCGAGTATCCAGAAAACAGCGGCAAAAGCCGCATTGTCTACGTGCAGGATGTCCAGACAGAGGCTGGCACACAGCAGCAGCACACCAGTGCATTTTACAGCTACAGGGCGCAGAGAGATCATAAAAACCCCGCAAAATTGCAGGACTGTATAAAACAACTCACATCCCGTCATGATCGGCCTTCATGGAGCCGAGCGCTGCAACACAACAGCCTGCCAGACAGAGCGCGACGAGAGACACGGCACGCTCCACACTATCCGCCCAGGGCGCGCTTAGCAGCACAATACCGCCAGACACCCCCACACCCAATCCCACAAGAAGCCGCCAGCTTGTCCGGGCGGGCAGCACGACAGCCAGCAACAAAAGCAGAAACCAGACAGCAAATACGATCTGTATTTCCCGCGTGGCCCGCTCCGCCAAGGCAACGGGTAGCAGGCGGTTGGCGAGGAAAAACGCTGCGAAAGCAACAGGCGTGCCCGCCACCATCCCGGCATTGATGCGGTCAAGCAGGACAAGACGGACGCTATCGCCCCGGCGCAGGCGGCGTCTGATCCATAATCTCAGCCCACTTCCTGTGACAATAAGAAGCAAAATGCCGGACCCAAAATACAGCCAGCGGGTGGCGAGCGGGGCAAAATGCGCGACGTGCAGCCCGTAAAGCACGGCAAAGGCCGTCACAACCGGGCGCTCCTCATGCGTGTCGGCCAGCAGTTTCCCTGTTTTTCCATCAAAGCGGAGGACATGGGTGCCAAAGGCAATCCGGTCATTATTATCCCCCATGATGACAATCGTCGCAGCGGCGTCGGACGGGTTGTAAACATAGACCTGATTGAGCCCCTCCGTTTTCAGACGCTCGGCGGCTTCAGCAAGAACAGGGCCGATGGGGGCCAGCGTGCTTGCTCTCCCGGTCGGTGCGGGCGCGGACAGAGAGGGAGCCAGAGCGGCCTCAAACGCAGAGGCATCCCGGTAATGCGCAAGCCCTGCCCAGGGCATCAGCAGCGTGCCGAGCGTGACCGCACCAGTCAGCGCAATGGTGAGGTGGAACGGCAGCGCCGCAACCCCTGCCAGATTATGCGCATCCAGCCAGCTCCGCTGCCCTTTTTTGGGCCTGAAGGTGAAGAAATCCAGAAAAATCCGCCTGTGCGCGACAATCCCGGTCAGCAGCACAAACACCAGCGCAAGGGCGGCAATCGCGGCAAGCAGACGCCCCCACGGGTAGGGCAACTGAAGTTCAAAATGGAACCGATAGAAAAAATCTCCCCCCAGCGTATCGCGAATGGTGTCGGGGGAGCCGGTCACAGGGTCCAGTGCGCGTTGCAGAAATGCGCCATTCTGATCCCATGCCGCCCAGCTGAACGGCGCACGCTCTCTTGCCGGCGTGATGTACCACGCGGAAGACTGCGGGGCATGGCGGCTGAGCCAGCCAATGGCGGCCTCCGTCGCTTTGACGGGGTCCACCGCACCCGCTCTCAGTTCCGGGCGCGCCCAGAGGCTGATTTCAGGCCGAAATACGCTGAGCGTGCCGGACAGCGTGATGATGTAAATCAGCCATCCGGTAAAAATGCCCGCCATATCGTGCACTTGCGTCATGGCGGCCCGAAAGCCCGTGCGCACACGGGAAAAGCCGGCCATAGCCAGCACCGGCCAGCCCACAAGCGCTACGAAAATGCCGGCCAACACAGCGTTGACCGGCGATAACGGCAGGCAATACGCGGTCAAAAAACCCAGAAACGCCGCACCGGCGTAGGCAAGAAAGATGACCGCGGCAGATTTCACCAGGAAAAGCCTATACTACCCTGTGCATTACGTCGTTCCCCGTAATAGCAGAAGGCCTGACCGTAGGACGCATAGGCCATACAGTTGGAAACGAAGTGCTTGTCAAACAGGTTACGCACGCTGGCCGAGGCCGTCCACCCACGCAGCGAGGGGGAGAGGTTGGAGAGGTCATACCGGATGGAGCCATCAAACAGCGCATAGTTCGGAACCCACACGCTGCCATTGTCGCCCTCGCCCCCATAGGCTTTGGCCGTGTAGCGCATGCCACCACCAAACCCGAACCCTTTCATGGGGCCGGACGGCATGGTGTAGAAAGCAAACAGTGAGGCATTCCCTTTACCGGACTGGATCAGCGGCTTTCCGGTTGAATCATCATGCACTTTCTGAACACTGACGGCCGCAGTAACCATCAGCCCCTTGTAAACATCTGCATGGGCCTCAAACTCAAAGCCATCAGAATGCACTTTCCCGCTCTGCACGCTGTACGGCAAGCTGCCGACAGAAACCAGAACATTGGTCTGCTCAATATGGAAACCAGCAGCCGTCAGCAGAACCGGCGTTCCCGGAATCTGATATTTCAAACCACCTTCAAGCTGTTTACCGATTGAAGGATCAGCCTGCCGCATTGTCTTGCCGCCATTATCAGACACAAGGCCGGACTGCGGCTGGAAAGATGTTGAATAGCTGATGTACGGCGCAAGCCCGAAGTCAAAGTGATACAGGCCAGACGCACGCCATGTAATCTGGCTGGAGCGCTGCCGCGTATCGGACCCGCTAAAACGCTCGATCTGATGAGACCGATACCAGTCATTCCGCAGGCTTCCGTTCAGCACCAGCCCACCCCAGTGGATTTCGTCCTGCCCGTAGGCACCAATCTGGTGTGAATCTGCCTTATACCGGGCTGCCGCAACCATGTCGGGAAACGTCATGTGGTAGTTGGGGTGCAGAACATTCAGGTCCGGTGCGTCCCCCTGGCTGTAGAGTTCCCCTGCCTGCTGCCACATGTAGTCGTAGCCAAACATCAAGGTATGCCGCAGGGGGCCGGTGTTCACATGCCCTTTAAACTGGCTGTCAAATGCCAGATTGTGCACGTGCTCGTTGGTGCCGTAGGCATAACGCGGCACCGTGTCCGGGCTGCTGTAATAGCCCGCATCATAGGTGCTCCTCTGGTCCACCTTGATGTCATCATAACGGCCGCGGGAATTGAAGCTCCAGTCGTTATTGAAGCGATGCGAGAAGATATAGGTAAAGGAGCCGTGTTTGCGGTTGAATTTCTCAACCCCTACGTCTCCATCATAGAAATTACGCGGCAGATAGCCGAAGGAGGCCCGCCTGAGGGAGCCTTCCAGCGGCACACCGCCATAGGTCCCGCTTTCCGGGTCATACTGGTAATTGCCCAGAATTGTCAGCGTGGTCGGGCCATCGCCTCCAAAGCTGAAAGACGGGCTGATGGAAAAACGACGGCTCCCCGTTTTGGACAACTGCGTGTGCTGGCCATTCACCGTTCCATACAGACGGTACCGCACCGACCCATTATCGGAAGCAAAACCGCCGACATCCGCATCCACACGATACAGATCAAACATACCGCCCGTTGTCGTCACATCGCCATAAGAGCGCTGCGCGGTTGGCAGTTTGCTGGATAGCGCTGCAAGACCACCGGGGCTGGACTGGCCATAGAGCGCAGAGGCCGGGCCTTTCAGCATTTCCACCCGGTCAAGCCGGAACGTATCCGTCTGCCCAACGGCATAACCCGTTGGGCTGTCCTGCATTTTCAGCCCGTCCAGGAACGTGGGAACACTAAAACCACGGAGAAGGAACTGGTCATACCGCGTGCCAATTCCGCCACGCAGATCCGGCGTGATGCCAGCCGTATAGCGCACCGCCTGATTGAGACTCAGCACGCCGCGCACGTTCATCTCATTTCGGGTGATGACGGAAACAGACTGGGCCGTTTCAATCAGCGGTGTATCGCTTTTGGTAGCGGAGGATGCAGACGTGGAAAGCCGCCGCCCCTGCACGCTGATAGCCTCGACCGCCGCAGCATGCGCTGCGGACTTAGCCGCTGGTTTTTGGGATGAGGTTTTGACGGAGGATGATTTTCCTGCCGCATCCTTTTTCTCAGGCTCAGCGGCCAGAAGAGGCTGGCTGGCACAGGTCACCCCCAACACGACGAAAAGACAGGCAGTACGAGACACGGCGCTTTTTCTCCCACAAAGTAGGAGCCGCTTACATGAAGATGCGAATTATTTGCAATATACCATTTGGCAATAATATGGCAGGCCAGCTCTGCATCGCTGAATGGGGGCGCTGAAAAGCTGCGCCCCCCGAACTCTGTCAGGCTTTAAAGCCCCAGCCCGTCTACTGTTTTTCCGGCAATATCCAGCGCCACAGCTTCCGCAATACGGATGCCATCAATTCCGGCTGAAAGAATGCCACCGGCATAACCAGCGCCCTCACCCGCCGGATACAGGCCGGGGGTGCTGAGGGACTGACCATCCGCCCCGCGCGGGATACGCAGTGGGGAGGACGTGCGGGTTTCAACACCGGTCATCACCGCATCTTCCATCGCAAAGCCTTTCAGCTTGCGGTCAAACAGCGGCAAGGCTTCCCGCAGGGCGGCCACAGCAAAATCTGGCAAACAGGTGGACAGGTCAGCAGGCGTCACGCCCGGCTTGTAGGACGGCACCACTGCGCCCAGTGTGGTAGACGGACGGCCCGCCAGAAAATCCCCCACACGCTGGGCCGGGGCTTTGTAAGAGCGACCACCGGCTTCAAACGCCTTGCGTTCCCAATGGCGCTGGAACGCCATGCCCGCCAGCGGGTCATCCGGGTAATCCTCGCCGGGGCGCAGATCCACCACCATGCCGGAATTGGCGTTCCGTTCCGCGCGGGAATACTGGCTCATGCCGTTGGTAACCACCTGCCCTTCTTCGGATGTCGCAGCCACCACGGTGCCACCGGGGCACATGCAGAAGGAATACACGCCGCGCCCGTTGCTGGCGTGATGCACCAGCCGATATTCCGCAGCGCCCAGCAACGGGTTGCCCGCGCTGGTGCCAAACTGCGCCGTATCAATCACGGATTGCGGGTGTTCAATCCGCACACCAATGGAAAACGGCTTGGCCTGCATCTGCACGCCCGCCTGCTGCAACATGGTAAAGGTGTCACGCGCGCTATGCCCCACAGCCATCACCACATGGTCGGCGGCAATCACCTCCCCCTCCGCCGTACGCACACCTTTGATGCGGCCTGTGGCCTCGTCCTGCACCAGTCCGTCTACGCGGGTGCCAAAGCGATATTCCCCGCCAGCCGCCTCAATTTCCGCGCGGATATGCTCCACCATGGAAACCAGCCGGAACGTGCCGATATGCGGATGCGCCAGATACAGGATTTCTTCCGGGGCACCGGCCTTTACAAATTCTTCCAGCACCCGGCGGCCCAGAAAGCGCGGGTCCCGCACCTGACTATAGAGCTTGCCGTCCGAGAACGTCCCGGCCCCGCCCTCGCCAAACTGCACGTTGCTCTCTGGTGTCAGCACCCCCTTCCGCCACAGGGCGAACGTATCCACCGTGCGTTCCCGCACCACTTTACCGCGCTCCAGAATCAACGGACGCAGGCCCATCTGCGCCAGCGTGAGGGCTGCCATAAAGCCGCACGGCCCGGCCCCGATTACGATGGGGCGCAGATAGCCCGGCTTGCTGGCCAGTGCTGCACCATCCGTCACCGGCGGACGCCAGGCCATCTCGGGCGCGATGTTCACATGCGGGTCTTTGGGGTGCGCGGCCCGATAACGCGCCAGCACGGCGGCCTCATCCTTTACGGCGCAATCCACCGTATAGACCAGCATGATCGCACTGCGCCGCCGGGCATCATGCCCCCGCCGGAACACGGTAAAACGCTCCAGCGCCTCCGGCGCGATAGCAAGGCGCACTCGGATGGCCTCCTCCAGCGCTTCGGGGGGATGGTCCAGCGGAAGCCGCAGTTCGGTCAGTCTGAGCATGGCGCGACCTTTATCACATGTGATAGACAGTTAAGGGGCTTCCCTATGCCGGACAGCGTTCTGACGCAACGGGCACGCCTCCGCCAACCCGCAAGGACCCGACATGTCTCAGCCGCCGTCCGCCTCCTCCGGCCCGCACACGGACCATTCCGCCTGCACGACGCATGACCACGATCACGCGCATGATGCCGCACACGGTAACGCAGGCCAAAACGCTCAGGCAGACACGCACAGCCATGACGATCATGACGCAGACCATCCGCATGATGACCATGACCACGATCATGACGGGCACGACCATCACCACCACGGGTTCGGGCACGCGCATGTTCATACCCCGGCCTCGTTCGGCTGGTCCTTTGCCATCGGGATTGTGCTGAACGTTGTCTATCTGGGAGCAGAGGCCTTGTGGGGCATTCTGTCCAACTCGCTCTCCCTGCTGGCTGATGCCGGGCACAATCTGTCCGATGTTCTGGCGCTGGCAGCGGCATGGCTGGCACAGCATCTGTCCGCAAAATCCCCCTCCGCCCGCTTTACCTATGGGCTGCGGCGCTCCTCCATTCTGGCAGCACTGGCCAATGCCGTTATTCTCATGCTGGTGACAGGAGGGGTCGCGTGGGAGTCCATTGAGCGGCTGTTCCATCCCGGCCCGGTGGCTGGCAAGACCATGATGATTGTGGCGGGCATCGGCATTCTGGTGAATGGCGGCACAGCGCTGCTGTTTGCCTCCGGCCAGAAGAACGACATCAATATTCGCGGGGCCTTCCTGCACATGGCGTCAGACGCCGTAACCTCACTGGCCGTGGTGATTGCTGGCGGGCTGGTACTGCTGACCGGCCTGACATGGATCGACCCCGCCATCAGCCTCGGCATTTCCCTGCTGGTGGTGCTGGCCACATGGTCCCTGCTGCGGGATTCTCTGGATATGGCGCTCGATGGAGTGCCGCGCTCCGTGGACCGGGACAGTGTGGAGACCTTCCTGCGCACACAGCCCGGTGTGGCGGACCTGCATGATCTGCACATCTGGCCCATGAGCACGACGGAAACCGCCCTCACCGTGCATCTGGTCCGCGCGGCCAGCCTGCCTGCCGGGCAGACGGAAACCCTGCTGCTTCAAAGCACTGTGGAAGCCCTGCGCACCCGCTTTGGGATCGTGCATCCCACGGTACAGATTGAAAGTGCGGACTATCACCCGCCCTGCCATTTGGTGGACCCGCACACGGTTTAAGCGGCTGCGTTTTCACTCAAGGTCTGGTATCGGTCTGCCCATGCAGCTTCCCCTCCCCGAAAGTAACAAGAGCATCGCCCTGTGCAGTCTGGCCATCAGTCTGGTCGCGCTGGGGCTGAAATACGCCGCCTATGCCACCAGCGGCAGCGTGGCGCTGTATTCCGATGCGGTGGAAACCATCATCAACGTGGTCTCGGCACTGGGAGGGCTCTGGGCGCTGAGCGTTGCGGAACGCCCGGCAGACCACAACCACACCTACGGGCATTATAAGGCAGAATATCTCTCCGCCGTGGCGGAAGGCACGCTGGTGCTGGTCACCGCCTTTGTCATCGGGCGCGAGGCCGTGGAAGGCTTCCTGCACCCCCACCCGACCAATGCCCCTTATGTCGGGATTCTGCTCAACGCGGCCGCGACCGTGGTCAATCTGATTTGGGGGCTGACGCTTGTACATGCCGGGCGCAACCGTCGCTCTCCCGCCCTTCAGGCAGGGGGGCAGCATGTACTCTCCGATGTCTGGACCGGTGCCGGGCTGGTGGTCGGCATGCTCCTCATCCCGCTGACGGGCTGGGTCTGGCTGGATGCTGTGCTGGCCGGGTTGATTGCCCTGAACGTGCTGCGCGTGGGCTGGGAGATGATGCGGGAGTCCATCGCAGGCCTGATGGACGAGGCACCGGCCCCGGAAACGCTGGATGATATCCGTGATATTATCGCCACCAACGGGCGCGGCGCGATTGAAGCCCATGACATCCGCACCCGCATTGTCGGTGCCATCACTTTTCTGGAATTCCATCTGGTCGTGCCCGGCAGCATGACGGTGGAGGAAGCGCACCAGATCTGTGACCGGATTGAAGCCGGCCTGCGCACCAAAATGGGGGATACACTGGTGCATATCCATGTGGAGCCGGACAACATGGCCAAGCATGAAGGCATTGTGTTCTGGCCGCGTCCTGCAACCGAGTCCGCCACGCCGGGCAAACCCACGTAACGCGTTTTCAGTTTTACGATAGTTTTTGGCAGCCTCCTTCGCGTTTAGCGTCCCGCTTTGCGCATATTACTCGGGGCTGGCATGCATTTTATTAATACAGAGCGTGTATAAAACCAGACAATGCTTCCCTCGTTGTGAAGGCATGTTAGAAGACGTTTCGTCTTCTCAGCCAATCAGGATTGTTCATGTCTGCCAGCGTGCCCGTCACGTCCGCTCAGCTTCGCCATTTACGGGATCAGGCCCGTGCCGGCACGGTCAACTGGCGGCGCAAGCTGATCTACTGGTCCGGTGCAATCATGGTCGGCGTGGTGGCGGTCACCTTCGCCTTTCTGGCAGACCGCGCGGCTAATCTGCGCAGCCAGATTGTGGCCTTCAGCCCCTGGCTGATGCTGGTTGTCACCCCTGGCGGGCTGGCGCTTTCTACCTGGCTGACACGCACATGGTTCCGCGGCGCGCAGGGCAGCGGCATTCCGCAGGCCATAGCCTGCATGCATCTGAATGACGTCCGCATTGTCGATCGCGTGCTGGCGCTAAAAATAGCGATGGCCAAGATCCTTCTCACCTGCCTCGGACTGTTCTCGGGCGCGTCCATCGGGCGAGAAGGCCCTACGGTGCAGGTTGGCGCATCCATCATGCACACGGTCGGGCGCTTTATGGGCGTGCATGACCCCATCAAGCAGCGCGCGCTGATCAAGGCCGGTGGGGCAGCAGGGGTTGCTGCCGCGTTCAACACGCCTCTTGCGGGTATTGTGTTCGGTATTGAAGAACTGGCCCACTCCTACGAGCAACGCACCAGCGGCACCATGCTCACCTGTGTGGTCATTGCCGGTGTGACAGCCATCGCCATGGTTGGGAACTACACCTATTTCGGCCATACCAGCTCGGTTGTGCCGGTGGGCGTCAGCTGGCTGGCGGTGCTGGCCTGCGGTGTGCTGGGTGGTCTGAGCGGGGGTTCCTTTTCTGCGCTGCTTGTTCGTATCTCCCGCGGCATTCCGGGCCGGATGGGCCTCTTCATCGCCCGGCGGCCGATTTCGTTCGCTGCACTCTGCGGGCTGGTTCTGGCCATTATCGGCCTGCTGTCCGGCGGCATGACCTACGGCACGGGTTATGTGCAGGCACGGGACATCATCATGGGGTCCGGGGACTATCCGGCTTCCTTCTTCGTGCTGAAATTTCTGGCGACCATCGTGTCCTACTGTTCCGGCATTCCGGGCGGGCTGTTTGCCCCGTCCCTGTCAGTCGGGGCCGGCATGGGTGGCTGGGTGGCACAATATCTGCCGCACACCTCCCCCGGTGCCGTCGTACTGCTGGGCACGGTGGCGTATTTTGCCGCCGTCACGCAGGCCCCGCTGACCGCGACCGTCATTGTCATGGAAATGTGTGACAACCAGCAGATCACTCTTGCCCTGCTGGCCAGCGCCTTTCTGGCATTTGGTGTGTCTCGCGCCCTGTGCAGCCACGCTCTTTATGGGGCACTGGCCGTACGCTTCCTGCGCACGGCTGACCCCCGCCCCAACTCTTCCACCTCCCCCACCCCGGCAACGGATACGATGGGGCGGAAGTAAAGCAACAGCAGGTCGCAAAACCGGCTTACAGAACCAGCAGGACGCGCCCGGCCACCACGGAGGTGGCAATCAGCCCCACCAGCATTTCCTGCGGCATGCAGCGCCCGTCTTCACAAGACAAAAGCATGCTCTCAAACAGCATTGCTACAACGCAATAAGAGGGCACACACGTGCGCCCTCCGGGACAACCCCATCAGTCATCAGTGGTCCGGCACATTGGCACCGGACCACTGAGAGAAGACGCGTTTCAGGACACTGCGCGAACCTGTGCAGCAGCCTGCTCAAGGCGATACGGCCCACCGGCCAGCACCTCAACCATCAGCATCCCAAAGGTTCCGGGCTTCCGTTCCCCCAGAGACACAGCAGCTTCACCATTGGTCCAGCGTGCCGTCTGCCCGGCTTCCGCCGCGTGCCAGCCGGAAGCCATCGGCGTACCTGCGGCTGGTTCCAGATTACGGGGTGCTGACGTGCTGTCCTGCAACATCATGCGCCCGACCAGAACGCCCAGCGTACGCCGGTCATCCACAAACGGGCCGATCGTATCCACCGGACGGCTGGCACGGGAAACCAGATGCACAGCCTTAACGTGCGGGGGCACGATAAAAATAGTGCGTCCGTTATGGGTCCGCACCTTGTTGATCCTGGCACCGCTTTCCGTCACCAGATGCAGGTCGGACTCAGTCGTCAGAGTTGCAGTCTCCAGAGACTGCGTGTCCTCAACTTCTGCGCCCCGCAGCATTTCCGCGCGCTGGGCCAGACGCTGGTGCAGCGGTTCTACAGCATCACGCGCCGTCATCAGCGGAGCCGCTGCATCCTCTGCCCAGCAACGGGCCAGACCGGGAATGCGCACCACAGTACCCGCCTGCCGGAACGCCCGACGATTGCCCGTATCCAGATAGCTTTCCGTCAGCGCACCATCTGCCATAATCACCGCATGCTGCGCGGTTTCCACGTGGTAGTAAGTATAAGCGCGGATGGTCTGGTCGTAAGCAATCGTCTCACCGTTCACCAGCATACGCACAGGCACAAACTGCCCATCCAGATACAGGCAATGTTCCGGGGTGATCAGCAGATCCTTGCCCGGCACACCATCTGCCAGAGCATTCTGGCGCACGCGCACCGGCCAGCCAGCTTCATCCAGCGGCAGACCGGCCCGCACCTCGGCCTGACGGGACCCAACCCATACCACCGGCTGCGCAACAGGCTTGCCATTTTCAAACGTCAGCAGGGTATCGCCAACCTGCACGTCTTCCACCGCGACTTCACCCGTAGGGGTGCTCAGCAGGGTTCCGGACAGGAAGCAGACCGAGCCCACGGCTTCAATGCTCAGGGACGTCCCGTCGCTGGACACGGTCAGCGGGCCAGCACCGGTGGCAGAATAGTTACCAACCGTAAAATTCTGCCCGGAGACGTTCACATCGGCAATTGTCTGCCCATTTGCGTCATAAACGGTGATAGACTGCTGCGAGCCGAAGGAGTTTGCAATGGAATAAGTTGCTGGCGTAGCAGAAAGATTTTCAAATGAGATAAAGTCTTTTGCTGCATCAAACCCGTTGATGGTCGTGGCGGAAAGATCCAGCAGCGTCCCACCGGCATTCGCAATGAAGTTGCCGCCGCCCTTGCCAAAATTGATGGTGGAGCCGTTCAAAAGCGCGACCAGACCACTGCCGTTGCTGAACGTGCCCCCATTAGTCAGATTAATTGTAGAACCAGACAGCGCTCCGGCGATGAGATTATTACCCATAGTCGCCTTGCCGCCATCCACATTCACAGTCATACCGCTCAGAGCGGAAACTGCTGTGGTAATGGTTGCCGTGCCGCCAACATAAATTGTCGCACCACTCAGCGCAGAAATGAGCGTAGTGACCGTCCCCGTCATCCCCGGTGGAATGACATACGCACCCCCGCCAATCCCCAGAATGGAAACAATGGAAAGCGTCCCACCATTTTTTGTCAGAACCTGACTAGCTGAGACATTCCCGAGATCGGTTACTGTACCGTCGGGGTCAGTAATCTTAACGGCATCAGTTGGAAACAATAACTCCCCATTGGAGACGATAGAGTACGTGACGCCGGCGCTATTCGTATAGTTGGTCATATATTAATACTTCCTTAATAAAAAATCCTCAAAGCCAGCTCTGTTATTTAATTAAAAACCATTAAATACTGGTTAATCTCTTTGACCCCGAACATAAAAAAGGCCCGGTGTTGCCACCGGGCCTTTTCTGCGCCTGCGCGTAACAGGAAAATGCGTTCAGAGACTCAAAACGCTGGCAGCCTCTGTTTTCTCCTGCACACGATAAGGACCAGCCGCCAGAATCTGGACTCTCAGAATCCCGAAACTGTCCGTTTGACGTTGTGGCAAGGGCAGATATGCATCGCCCAGCGTCCAGCGGCCAGAGCCGCCTTCCGTTTCCGCCCAGCCAGAAAGGTCCATCTGGCTCTGGTGCGCCGTAACAAGCAAGCCTGCTCCTGCAACCTGCAACTCCACCTCTCCAACACACACACCAAGGGTCCGGCGGTCATCCACAAAAGGCCCCTGCACATCACATGGGCGACTGGTGCGGGAGACAAGCCTTACTGCCTGAACCTGCCCCGGCACCATGAACAGCGCCTTCCCGCGCACCGTCCGCATGCACCGCAGTGTGCGTCCTTCGTCCGTCACAAGATAAAGGTCTGGGTCTTCCGTCAGCGCCGGACTGGCCGTTACAGCCGGCACACCCATAGCGTCTGCGCGCGCCAGAATCTGACGGAAAATCGGCTCAACACGCTCCCGCGCCACCACCAGCGGCGCTGCGGCATCCTCTGCCCAGCTCCGCGCCTGCCCAGCACTGATCCGCGACACCGTTCCATGCGGCCGGAAGCTGCTGCGGTTGCCTGTGTCCAGATAGCTTTCCGTCAGCACGTTATTGGCCATGATCACAGAATGCTGCGCCGTTTCGATATGATAGTAGTCATAAGTGGTCACGCTGCGGTCAAACAGAATGGAGTGACCATTCACCAGCATACGCGCCGGAATAAAACCGCCTTCAAAATACAGGCAATGTTCCGGCGTCACCAGCAGATCCCGGTCCGGTACACCAGCACTGATCGCATCTTTCAGAAGGCGGACAGGATAACCGGCTTCATCATCCGGCAGCCCGATACGGACGTGCGCAGTTGTTTTTCCGGCCCATACAATCTGGCGCTCAACAAACTGACCATTTTCAAAAACAAGCACAGTCTCACCAACGCTCAGCTCTTCCACAGCGCGGTCCCCGTCGGGGGTGCGGATCATGGAACCCGCAAGGAAACAGGCACCGATGTAGGTATTGCCATTACTGTAGGTAATTTGCAGCGGGTTGAGCGAGGCGTCCTGGCTATCAATGCTGGTATACGTGCCATCCGGCAATGAAGCACCCGAGGCTGGAGTCACCGCATATTCTGCAACAACTGTATTATTATCCGTCCCCCCATACAGGGTCACCACTTTTTGTGATCCACTTGTGCTAATGTTATAGCTAGTGATTGTATCAACAGTATTCTGAAGTTCAATCGTATCGTTTGCTGGATTGTAGTTATTGAATGTTACCCCCTGCACGCCATTACTGGCCAGCAGGCTGAGCACCTGATTATCAGCGTTCAGAACCAGCGTGCCGCCACCATCCTGAAAATTCACAGTGGAACCGCTAAGGATATTGATCAGCCCGACAGAACCGGCATAGGTACCGCCATACCCAATGTTAATGGTTGAGCCAGTCAAAAGTCCTGCAACGAGATTACCGGAGAACTGTGCTGTGCCGCCATAAATATTGATTGTATTACCGGCAAGAGCATTAACCAGAATATTAATATTGGTATCGCCACCAATATAATAGGTATTCCCGCTGGCAGCATTTGCCACAATGGTAATACCGCCCGTACTGCCCGGCATGGTGACGTAAGTGGCACCCAGGACATTCAGCAACGTACTGATACCAGTGCTATCCGTGACAACATTGCCAGTGGGCGCAACGGAAAGACCTAAAACTTCGATCCCAGCAGTCAGACCATTAAGGGTTTCGACCGTCGAGCCGTCACTTCCTGTAATGGTGACGTCATACACGACTGTCCCCAGAAGAGGCGGGACCCCGACATTGGTAGATGTCGCAGAATAGGTGAGGCCAGACGCTGTCGTCCCACTATAATTAGCCATAGTTGACCTCCGGATGCTGGTTCAAACACAACAGAAAAAAGCCTTATTTAATGGTCGAATAAGGCCATGCGTTTATCTTTCAAAATCCCTGATCCCATCAGGACTGTTTTGATACGTTTTACAAAACACTACTAAAGCTCAATTAACCTTATGAATTTTCATTCATATTTTTCACGCGTTCGTGAGAGTATAATTTTTTGTTATATATCAACAAGATATAGGTTTTATATCTGATATTTACTTATGGAATAAGCATAAATTCAAAATCTAAAAATCGATTCGGACTGAAACAATCCCGATTCTAAATGATCTCGATCATAAGATTCGATCTTTTTTCCGCTTAAAAGATGGTAAGAAAAAAGCATTTCATACGGCTTCTTAATATACGCTTCTCGCCCGTCTTTTGACGCCCCTCCTCACCCCCTCTCTGGCCCTCTGCGCTCTCGCCCCCTATATGAAGAGGCACGAATGCAATCTTAACGGAGGCCTGTCTTCATGTCTGATGCGTCCCTTACTTCCGAGCCTGCGGATACGCTGGTACCTGTTACGGTGCTGACGGGCTTTCTGGGTGCCGGAAAAACCACGCTGCTCAACCACATCCTGACGGCAGAACATGGCCGCAAATATGCTGTGGTGATTAACGAATTCGGTGAACTGGGCGTGGATAACGACCTTGTTGTCGATGCAGATGAAGAAGTGTTCGAAATGAACAACGGCTGCATCTGCTGCACCGTGCGCGGAGATCTGATCCGTATTCTCGGTAGCCTGATGAAGCGCCGGAACAAGTTCGACGGCATTATTATTGAAACTACCGGTCTGGCTGACCCTGCCCCGGTCGCGCAGACCTTCTTTGCGGATGAGGATGTCCGGGCCAAAACCCGGCTGGATGCCGTGGTGACGGTGGTGGACGCGCTGAACTTTCTGCAAACGCTGAAAGAAAGCCCGGAAGCCCACCAGCAGATCGCCTTTGCGGATGTCATCATCCTCAACAAAACCGATCTGGTGGATGACGCCCAGCTTAAGGCGGTGGAAGACGCCATCCGCAAGATCAACGCCTTCGCACCCATTCACAAAGCCCAGAAGGGCAATGTGAAGCTGACGGATGTGATGGATGTTGGCGGGTTTGACCTCCAGCGCACCCTTTCCACCATGCCGGATTTTCTGGAAAACACGCACCATCACCATGAGGAAGACGTGAACAGCATCTCCCTCTCTCTCAAGACGCCGCTGGATGCAGGCCGCTTCCAGATGTGGATCGGCGCTCTGTTGCAGGAAAAAGGGGCCGACATCCTCCGCACCAAAGGCATCCTGAATTTTGAAGGCCAGTCCGACCGCTTTGCGTTTCAGGCTGTCCACATGATGGCGGATGGAAATGACATCGGCCCGTGGAAAGAGGGCGAAGAACGGGAATCTCGTCTCGTCTTTATTGGTCGCAACCTCAACCGGCCCCAGCTTCGGCGCGGGTTTGAAAGCTGCGCTGTCGCATGAGCATCCCTACCGAACTCCGCGGCCTGATTGAAAAGCGCGGGGCGTCCCGCACGGTTGAAGGCCATATCACCGCCTGCGCTGCCTCACGCGATAACATGCGCTTCGCCTTCACCACGGCGGAAGGCGACGTGATTGTCGCCCACCGGGCCGATCTGGCAGAACCTGCCAGCTGGGCCACCTATGCGGTGCATGATGGCGCAGCTCTTGCTCTGGCACCGGACACAGACCCCGGCGGCTTTCTGACCGGCGGCGATGATGGCCGCCTGTGCCGTCTGGACATGCACGGGGAAATTGAGGAACTGGGCAAGACCCGTCGCTGGGTTGAGCATGTTGCCTCCCATGTGGACGCCAAGACCGCCTATATTGCCAGCGCGTCCGGCAAGCAGGTGGAACTGCGCGATGGCCGGGGTGAGACCGTGCTGAAAACGCTGGAGCACCCCTCCTCCGTGACCGGCATTGTGTTTGACACCAAGGGCAAGCGCATTGCGGCATCCCATTACAACGGGGCCTCTGTCTGGTTCACACAGCCCAAAAGTGAGAGCGTACGCCTGCTTGAGTGGAAAGGCAGCCATACCGGCATTGCAATCCATCCGGCTGGCGAAGCGCTGATTACCTCCATGCAGGATAATGACCTGCACGGCTGGCGGCTGTCCGACGGGCACAATATCCGCATGAGCGGCTACCCCACTAAAGTGAAGTCCATGTCCTTCTCCCGCACGGGAAAATGGCTGGCCACCAGCGGTGCGGATGTTGTGGTGCTGTGGCCATTCTTTGGTGGCGGCCCGATGGGCAAACCGCCTGTGGAACTGCCCGGAATGGGCGGTGCGCTCTGCACCCGCGTGGCCTACAACCCGGAGCAGGAAATTCTGGCGGCTGGATTTGCGGACGGTTCTGTTCTTATGATCGAACCGGAATCGCAACGGGTTTTACCCGTCTGCCTGAACGGGGGGAGTGCTATCAGCGCGCTGTCCTATAGTTCAGACGGATGCCTGCTGGGGTTTGGTACGGAAGACGGGCTGATTGGCCTTGTGGACCTTTCCGCAGGCTAAGCAGGCACCTGCCTGCATGAGAGACAATTGCGTGACCTCAAGAGGCAGTGTGTTGCGCAGTTCTGTTCCGCCGCCGATACTTGCGGAACACGAAAGGATAGTGACGTTATGAGTGATCGGTTTCGGTTGGTTATTGTAGGGGGCGGCATTGCCGGCCTGGCACTCGCCACACGGTTGGGAAACAGCATGGGCCGCTCCGGCAAGCTGGATATCACCCTGGTGGATAAAGGGTTCAGCCATGTCTGGAAGCCGATGCTCCACTGCTTTGCCGCCGGCACCGCGCGCAATGAGAATGACCGCATTACCTTTGTCTCCCACGCGGCCGGGCATGGCTTCCGCTTCTGCTATGGGGAAATTTCCCACCTGGACCGCGCCGCCCGCAGGCTGACCCTCGCCCCGCTGACAGAGCAGGATGATGAGGAAGTCATTCTGGAAGAACGGCATGTGGATTATGACGCCCTGATTTTTGCCATTGGCAGCCGCGCCAACGATTTTGGCACGCCGGGCGTAAAGGACCACTGCATTTTTCTGGATAATGTGGTGGAAGCCAACAACTTCAATGAACGCTTCCGCCATGCCGTCCTGCAGGCCTATGGGCGTGGCACGCCGCTGGATATCGCCATTGTCGGCGGTGGGGCGACGGGTGTGCAGCTGGCGGCAGAACTGCACAAGGCGCTGGATATCGGCTCCCTGTACAACTTTACGCCCACCACACCGGAAATGCGCATCACCCTGCTGGAAGCCGGGCCGCGTATTCTGCCCTCCTTCCCGGAAAAAGTGTCAGAGGAAGCCCGCCAGCAGCTTGAGGCCCTCAAGATTTCCGTCCGCACCGGCGCTATGGTCAGCGGCGTGGATGAGAAAGGGTTTATCCTCAAGGACGGCTCCCGCGTGAATGCGCAGTTCCGCGTCTGGGCGGCAGGCGTGAAAGCCCCGGATGTCACGCGGGAGATGGACGGTCTGGACTGTGCCCGTGGCGGACAGCTGGTGGTTAAACCCAACCTGCAAACAACGGTGGATGACCGGATTTTTGCAGTGGGTGACTGTTCCTTTATTGCAGAAAGCCCCCTACCCCCCACGGCTCAGGTGGCCCGGCAGGAAGCCCACCATCTGGCAAAATATCTGCCGCAATGGATTTTGAACCAGACGCCGGTTCCGCCCTTCAAGTTCAACAACAAGGGCGCGATTGTTGCCCTTGGCAATTACAATGGCTGGGGCGCGTTTGCGGATGGCAAGACGTTTGGCGGCGGCGCTCTGCACGGGCTGAGCGCCCGACTGGGCCACACCGCCCTGTATCGCCAGCATCAGTTTGAACTCTATGGCGTGCCCCGCGGGGCCATTGCCTGCCTGACCGACTGGCTGGACCGCTTTGTGCGCCCGTCTGTGCGGATGGACTGAAGCCAACCGGACCAAGGTCCGCTCATACAAACGCCCCCTGTGGTCCATTACCACAGGGGGCGTTTGTGTTTTCAGGCCTCTCTGGCACAAACCCCGTTGGCAGGCGGTTTCTAACCAGATGATCCTGTTCCGGCTCCCGCTTCCGGGCCGCCTTAGCTATGGGCCGACAAGGCCGGGCCTGCGTTGCGCAGCACCCAAAACCCGGTCTCCCCTGCCCTCCGGCCTGCTGCGCCTGAAGGGGTCTGAAAACGCCCGCTCAGACCAGCTGAGCAGGCAAACCGGAACTCTTACAGATAACGGGCCGTGCCGTTATTCAGCTGGTCAATAAAGGAGTCACAAGTCATTTCCACGACCTCCCCTTTGGTATTTTTCAGGCGCACCTTGCAGTCACCATCATTCATCGTGCCCAGCATTTCATAACGGGTGCCGGCAATTTCAACGCTTTTATTTGTTTTAGCAGTCATGGTTTTTCCTTTCTGGAAAGCTAAATTTTCAAAAAATTCTTAGCCTGCGTTGATGGCAATATGCCGTTCTGCAGGTTTACTTTCGGCCTTTTTCGGCAGTGTCACGCTCAGCACACCGTTTTTGAGAGAGGCGCTGATCTTGTCCACATCCACATCATCCGGCAGCGTAAAGGCTTCCTCAAACGCCGCAAACTGACGGCCCGCCAGATGCTGTTTGACCGGCCCTTCGACTTCCGGCTTCTTCTTCTCACCACGAATGCTCAGCACGCCATTGGCCGTACTCAGTTTAATGTCGCTCTCGGCACAGCCTGGCACTTCCGTCGCCACAACATAGCCCGAAGCATTTTCCGTAATATCCGTGGCCCCCAGACGATGGGCAGCCGCACCGTTTTCCGGCACTTTATAATCTTCAAAAAGGCGGCTCATCTGCCGTTCCAGAGCTGTCAGCGGGTCCGCTACACGAACATTGCCAACCGGAACACGCACAACAGGGGCACGACCGTTTGTTGTATAAATGGTCATCCGAACATCCTCCTTTTTTGCGCAGCGACCATTCAGATCCCTCTGCGCTTTCGGGAGTCAGTTTCTCCAGCTTTGCGGATGCGGCCCTTGATCTAAATCAAATTCCTGCCCCCTGATGTCGCGCAACGGCAATGCGCTCACCTCATGCGGAGCAGCTCTGCGCCTCCTGAAAACCTTTTATAATTCCAAACTCTATTGAAATTCGCTTTTTCATTTTTTCAATAGAAGCCCTCACTCATCCCTCAGGACCAATTGGCCGAGACCGGGCGGGCACCCTGCTGCTGCCGGAACCGTTTTTCAAGACAGGCTGGGCACAGGCATCCCGTCCCGGCGTCCGCAGGCAGAGGCACATCATGAGGCTTTTGCATACACCAGCACCGGGCATCTGCCGTGCAGGGGAATTCGGTTCCGCATTCTTCGCATTTCATGCTCAGCTTTTACCCCCGCCCCGCGTTATCCTCTGTGCAAAACACCATAACGCGCCGCCGCACGCTGCACAGCCGCTCTTTTGCCGCTATGCTGCCCGTCAAGATTGTGTCGCGCCAGAAGGACCAAAGGGATGAAGCGGATTACCACACGATTGCTGGCCCTCAGCCTACTCACCCTGCCAGCCGTAACGGCAGAAGCCGCAACGCCTGCGCCTGCCGCCTCTGCTGCGCAAACCCCACAGCCCATGCCGGACAATTACCGCTTCTCCGGCACTCTGGGCCCGTATCCCATCGGGGTGACAGTTTCCGTTCGGGCGGATCAGACAGTGGCAAACGCGCATTATTTCTATGTGAAAAATCTGGTCGATATTCCCCTGTCCGGTCAGGTTTCAGGAGAGCAGATTACGTTGAGCGAACCCGGTGGCGGTCGCTTCACCCTGCATTTTGAAACGAACGATAAAAAAGCCCCGACCCCGCTCACCTTCCAGACTTCAACGGGTCTGGCCGGAACATGGGCTGACGGCACAAAAACCTATCCCGTCACCCTGACTCTTGAAGCTGCTGATAACCTCGCTCCCAACACCCTTTACGCGGATGTGACAAACGCTTCCCCCACTGTTTACGAGGCCATGGTGCAGCGCTTTCTGCACAGCGTGTTGACGGGCAATAAAGCCGATACGGCAAAACTGATCTCCTGGCCTTTGAGAGTGAATGCCGAACATTCCTCCACCCTCAAAAGCCCGGCAGCGCTGTCGGCCTCATGGTCGCGGGTTTTTACACCCTGCGTCCTTGCCACTCTCCGGCACGCCATTCCGCATGAGATGTTTGTGCATAACAGTCAGGCCATGATTGCCAATGGCACCGTCTGGTTTGATGCGCATGGGGCTACCGCTATCAACAGCAGTGCCTGCCCGGCGCCCGCAAAATAACCCAAGCCTCGCCCCCTTAACCCAGGGTTATCATCCCCGTCCATTATCGATATTGACAATATTAGTTGCGATTCAACAACATGTTGTTACAGGATCGTGTGCCCAAATGGTGCTCCAGAAAACAGCTGCCTTATGCACACAGATCCAGACAGGGACACACCACGGAGCAGGGGTTCAGAATGGGCGCGCGCAACAAAGCTGTAAAAGAACGTTATAGTCAGTCACTTTTACTCTTTGGCACGGCGCTGGCAGGTCTGATTTTTGATACCAGTGTGGGTGCCGCTGCGCCCTCCACCGCGGGCTCAGGCATCAAAAAACGCACGTCCCACCCCGTTTCTGCACACACACAGCCAGCTTCTGTTGCCACGCGAAAAGACCATACGCCTGCTCGTAAAAAGCGCAGCACCGGCCCGCTGGTCAGCAAAGATAGTGAAGAAGTCAACGTCAGCACGCGCCGCGTGGCCAGTCATGGTGCGGAAGTCACCGTAAGCCGTAAGGTCATGGACCGGTTTGTTGAGGGCACCAACCCGATGCAGATCCTTGCTCAGACCACGCCGGGCGCCAACTTCACCTCCACAGATGCCTTTGGTCTTGATACGTACGCAAACACGTTCTACCTGCGCGGCTTCACCCAGATGCAGATTGGCGCGACCCTTGATGGGATGCCGCTGGGCACACAGGGTTTCATCAACACAAACGGTGTCTCCATTACGCAGGCCATGATTCAGGATGACATTGGCGGCATGTCCATGTCTCAGGGGGCTGGCGCGCTTGATTCCTTTTCCGCCCAGAACCTTGGCGGGGCCATGTCGTATACCTCGTCTGACCCAAAGGATAAGGCTGGCGGAAAAGTCAGCCAGACATTCGGCAGCTTTAACGCCTTCCGCACCTATGGCCGCGTTGATAGTGGCGTGCTGAATTCCACCGGCACAAAATTCTATGCGTCCTTTGCGCGGACCAAATCTGATCTGTGGAAAGGTCAGGGTTACCAGAGCGAATTGCAGGCCAATGCAAAACTGGTGCAGCCCCTGGGTGACCGCGGCAAAATTACCGCCTTTTTTGGTTATGGCAATTTTACACAGGGCAATTACCTGTCCATGACCAAAAACATGTGGGAAAAGATGGGGCGTGATTCAACCTATCTCAAACCCGATTACGAAAAAGCAAAACAGTGGGCCTATTATGCCCAATATACGTCTGACGTGCCCCCGGGTTACGCAGGTGTACTCTCCAACGATGAAATTGGCGACTACGCATGGGATGCCGCTCAGTTGCAGAGAACCTATCTCTCCTCTGTCAACATGCATTACGACCTGTTTAAAAATGTGCAGTCTGATACGGTCGCTTACGGCAACGTCAACAGTGCCATATATGGCGGCACAAACAACTTTGTCACCTCACCAAGCTACGGCACGCCCAGCCTGAACCCGGATGGCAGCGTCTCTGGTGTTCCCATGGCGCTTGGTATGTCCCACGCGGCCATGCGCCGTCTGGGCTTTACACAAAAATTCACTATTCAAGCACCCCACAATAACAAAATTGAAACCGGCATCTGGTATGAAAATAACCAGTGGATTTACAATTCGAGACTGTACGAAGATGGCCTGAACTCCGCCCATAACTGGCTTTCTGACTTCAAACAGGGCACAGGCCATACGTGGTTTGAAGATACGTTTAATACCAACACCTTCCAGTTCTTCCTGCAGGACCGCTGGACCATTACCCGTGGCATGACCTTCCTTGCCGGCTTTAAATCTCTGACCCAGACCACCCATGGCGGCACAAAAGCCGATTATACCGATCAACTGGCGGCTGAAGGCTGGAATACGTATTACCGGCACCCTGTTAGCGGGTCACTCACGGCCTCTGCGGCCTTCCTGCCGCATTTCAATTTCGATTATCATTTCCTCAGCCACCATGAATTCTACTGGGATATTGCAGAAAACATGCGGGCCTATGACTACTTTGCGCAAACAGGGGGTGACAACCCGTGGGGTGGTCTGGGCAATGCCAGCCGCCCCGCGCAGGTTGTGTTTGATGAAAGCAAGAAGGTTCTGCGCCCGGAGCGCACATGGAACTATGTTGTGGGCTATCGCTATGACAGCCGCTATTTCTCAGCCTCTGCGGATTTCTACCATACGGACTATTACAACCGCCTCGCCTCAATCACTGAGGGCAGCGCCAATAATGCGAACAATGCCTACCTGAACGTAGGCCGGGAAACCATGAACGGTGCCGACGTGCTGGCCACCATCCGCCCGATTGCGGGGCTTGAAATTACCAACAGCTTTAGCTGGAACAATGCCGAATACCAAAGCCGCTCTATCAATTACAGCGGAGAAAATTACAACATCAAAGGCAAGCATCAGGTCTACTATCCAAAGTTCATGTATAAAGCCAACCTGAACTACACCTACAAACGGGCCATGTTTAACTTCAACGTCAACTATATCGGCTCCCGCCCGATGACGTATATGAATGATGAGAGCATTCCAGCTTACTGGCTCGCCAACCTGAACCTTGCCTATAATTTTGGGAAAATTGGCTTCACACAGAACATGAAAGCGACTTTCGGGATCACCAACCTGTTTGACAAGAATTATATCGGCGGCGTTTACGGCTCCGCTTCCGTCACCGGGGATGATAACGCAAACCTGTTTGTTGCATCCCCACGCCAGTTCTTTGGCACAGTCTCGGCTGAGTTCTAATAGTCATTTTTTGGTAAAAGCTGTCTAACAGACGCATACAGTTGTTTATAATCAGGGGTTCCATGTTCAAGAATTTTCTTCTTCTGCTCTGCATGACGGCACTTTCAACGCCTGCCTTCGCGCAGGCACCTATCGCGCAGAATGCTGACATTGCCCCTGATATGCCTGCAAAATTTACGGTCAATACAGACAAGTTTGACTTTATCCGCCGGGATGTGATGATCCCCATGCGTGATGGTGCCAAACTGCATACCGTCATTCTCATCCCCAAATCCGCTCACAATGCCCCTATTCTGCTGACGCGCACGCCGTATAACGCCCAGCACATGACCTCTCTGGCAGAAAGCGGCACCATGCGCTCTGTGTTGCAGGGTTATGATAATATGCCGGATGTTATTGCGGATGGGGGCTATATCCGCGTGGTGCAGGATGTACGCGGCAAATACGGCTCCGAGGGGCAGTATGTCATGAACCGCCCGCTCCGTGGGGCGCTCAACCACACCAAAGTCGACCATAGCACCGACACCTGGGACACCATTGAATGGCTGGTCCATAACCTCCCGCAGAGCAACGGCAAAGTTGGCATTATCGGCGTTTCTTACGACGGCTATACATCCCTGACGGCCCTGATTAACCCGCATCCGGCCCTGAAAGTGTCCGTGCCCATGAACCCGATGGTGGATGGCTGGATGGGCGATGACTGGTTCCATAACGGCGCCTTCCGTGAGGAAATGCTGTCCTACATCTACAATCAGGATGCCACAGCCAAGAAAACAGCCATCTGGTGGGGCAAGCAGTATGACAATTACGATCTTTTCCTGAATTCCGTTTCTGCCGGCGCACTGGGGAAAGAGCGCGGCATGGAGCAGATCGGCTTTTTCCGGCAGCTTCTGGCGCATCCGGCATATGATAGCTGGTGGCAGCAGCAGGCTATGGACCATGTGCTTGCTGGCCTGCCGCTAAAAGTGCCAACGCTCCTTGTCCATAGCCTGTGGGATCAGGAAGATAATTACGGGGCCATTGCCCTTTACTATGCGCTCAAACAAAAGCAGGCCGACCAGCCCAACCTCTGGCTGGCTATGGGGCCGTGGAATCATGGTGGCGAGATCAAGGAAGCCAGCACGCTTGGCCCCATCAAGCTCCATTCTGACACCGGCCTGTATTTCCGCAAAAAAATTCTTGAACCCTTTCTGGCCCATTATCTGAAAGATGATGCTGTGGCCCTGCCGCAGCGCGTATCTGCCTACCGCTCCGGGTCTGATGACTGGGAAACCGCTGACGCACTCCCGGCCCGTGACTGCACAACGCACTGCGCCACCCTGCACCTTACAGCCAAAAATCAGCTTGCCCTCAACGGTGCTGCCGAAACCGCAGGCTCTGTCAGCTATGTGTCTGACCCAGCCCATCCTGTGCCGTATGTGGAGCGTCCCGTTATTACCCGAGGGGCCGCAAACTCTGCATGGGATAACTGGCTTTCAACTGACCAGCGCAATGCGGCGTCCCGCCCGGATGTGGCGACCTTTACCTCCCCCGTCCTGACACAGCCGGTCGCACTGGATGGCCAGCCGTTTGTGCATCTGACGGCCACAACAACCGGCACGGATGGCGATTTTGTTGTCAAACTGATTGACGTCTACCCGGATGAAGTGCCCGAACAGCGGGAACTGGGCGGGTATCAGTTAATGGTCAGCAGTGACATTCTGCGTGGGCGGTATCGCAAAAGCTTTGAACACCCCGAAGCTATTCCGGCCAATCAGGCCCAGCTTTACCAGTTCCGGCTGCCGATCATGAACCACACGTTCCTGCCCGGCCACCGCATTATGGTGCAGGTGCAGTCAAGCTGGTTCCCGCTGTATGACCGCAACCCGCAAACCTATGTCAGCTCCATCTTCACCGCACCGCCGGAAGCCTATAAGCCCGCAACCATCACCATTGATACGGCAAAAAGCTGGCTTACGGTGCATACGGCAGACGCCGCCACACCGTAAGGCACGGCTCACAGGTCGTTATTTGATGTCCTCAAAGCGGATGTTCTGCACAGGGTATTTCTTCCAGTCCCTGTAATCAAAATGCCACCATTCAGCAGGGAGCTGTATAAAGCCTTCCTGCTGCATGGCATCCCGCAGCAGATCCCGCGCCTTTTTCTGCTCTTCCGGCGCATCCGGGTAGTTGGAATACGCGCGGGGCGTCATTTCATCAAACCCGCTGGGCATGGTCACCTGCTGCCCGGTTTTCAGGTCATACAGGGTCAGGTCCACCGCACAGCCCCGGTTATGTCTGGAACCATGCGCGGGGTTGGCGACAAACTGGTGTTTGTCCGCAGGCGTTGCGTCCCAGAACAGCCTGGTAATAAACCACGGGCGATAGGCATCAAAAATCAAAAGCCCATAGCCTTTTGTTTTCAAATACTCCGAGGCTCTGTAAAGCGCTTCCGCCGCAGGCTTTTCCAAAAAGGCATGCGATGACGCATAAACCGGTGTGCTGAGGAAATTCTCTGTCGTGGCATAACGGATATCAAATTTGAAATCCGGCGTAAGTGTTGAAAGATGCACCAGATCCGGCGCACGCAACCCCGCATCCTGCACCGGGGGTGAGGCCGCAAGGGCCTCCCGCATTAAAACCTCAAGGGGTTTAACCGGCGTAATCCGAAAGACCATCGCAGCCTTATCCTTCTCCGCACCCCACGCGATTGCAGGATGCATGACCAGAACCGCAAGAAAGAAGAGCTTTGATGTCTGCATGAGCGTTTCTTCAAGGGTTCAGGGTGAAAAAGCGAATTCTATCGTTTCATGCCACGGAACGGAAGCGCTCTCACCCCATCAGGCCTCAGCACGCATCGCCTCTTTCTGCACAATCTGCCGCTGATTGTCTGACATCCCGCAGGCCTGCGGGGCATCCAGCGTCAGCAACAGGCGCGTGATGGGTTTTGCCAGCGTGGAAAGCGGTGGTGAACGATGCTGCACCGCCCCCTCCGGCTGCCAGCCGGGGTAACAGCCGCCCTTGAGCAACGCCACAGCTCCCGCTTCCGCCTGATACACCGCGGCCTCCTCGCCCAGATCCGCCTGACGCCACTGCACCCCCGGCCCCACATAGGTGCACAGCAGACGCAGCACGACATGATCCACATGGAAGCGGCGGCAACTGTCATGCGTAATCTGTTCCAGCCGGAACCGCACAGCGTCCATCCGCGTGGCGGCGCAATAGCGGTCCGCCAGCGCCAGTGCATCCTCCAGCAAGGCACGTGTGGCCGGTGTAAAAACCGGCGCAAGCTCGTGCGCCAGTTCCTCCGGCGTGCCAGCTGTCAGGATCAGAGCCGGGCCGTCTTCCAGATAATTCTGCGCGGCGTTTTCCAGACTTTGCCCCAGAATGCGGTCTACTACCGCAATATGGCACGCGGGCTGCTCAATGGCCTGAAACGCGGCGTCTGGTGTGGGGTGATGGAAGGAGAGCGGCGTATGCGGCATGGGGTTTCGCTTTATCTGTATGTTATGATATAACGTATCATATAGCACATCGGAACCGCAATCCGAAGGAAAGCACACCATGCCAAACCGGCTCCCCGTTACCGTCCTGTCCGGCTTTCTCGGTGCCGGAAAAACCACGGTCCTCAACCATATTCTGAACAATCGGGAAGGCCGCCGCGTGGCCGTGATTGTGAATGACATGAGCGACGTGAACATTGACGCCGATCTGGTGCGGGAAGGCTCGGACCTCTCCCGCACGGATGAAAAGCTGGTGGAAATGAGCAACGGCTGCATCTGCTGCACCCTGCGCGATGACCTGCTGACAGAAGTGCGTCGGCTGACAGAGGAAGGCCGGTTTGACTATCTGCTGATTGAATCCACCGGCATTGCGGAGCCCCTGCCCGTGGCCGCCACGTTCTCCTTCCGGGGTGAAGACGGCCAAAGCCTGCTGGACAGTGCCCGGCTGGATACGATGGTCACCGTGGTCGATGCCGTTAATCTCCTCAAGGATTACGCCTCAACAGATTTCTTAAAAGACCGAGGTGAAACCGCAGGCAATGCGGATGACCGCGCACTGGTGGACCTGCTGGTGGAGCAGATTGAGTTTGCGGATGTTGTCATTCTCAACAAGGTCTCCACCGCCACGCCGGAGCAGCGGGAAGCTGCAAAACAGATTATCCGCGCTCTCAACCCGGATGCTGACCTGATTGAAACCGATATGGGCATCGTGCCGCTGGACCGCGTGCTGAACACCCATCGGTTTGACCATGACAAAGCCGAGCAGCACCCGCTCTGGTATAAAGAGCTTTACGGTGCTGCCGAGCATGTGCCGGAGACGGAAGAATACGGCATCAGCAGCTTTGTCTATCGCGCACGCCGTCCGTTTATTCCTGAAAAATTCAAGGCCTTTATTGATACCTCATGGCCCGGTGTGGTGCGTGCCAAAGGGCATTTCTGGCTGGCAACGCGGCCGGAATGGGTGGGGGAACTCGGGCAGGCCGGCGCGCTGGTGCGCACGCAGGCCATGGGCCTGTGGTGGTGCGTGATCCCTACCCAGCACTGGCCGGAGGATGACGACTGGAAAGCCATGCTCGTGGGGAAATGGGACCCGGTTTACGGGGACCGTAGGCAGGAAATTGTTTTTATCGGCACGCCAGAGATGGATGAACCCGCCCTCCGCGCCGCGCTGGATGCCTGCCTTGCCCCGCAGGAGACCGGGCGCTTCCAGCCGGAGCTTTACGCCGACCTGCCAGACCCCTTCCCCGCATGGCGGCACCGCCAGCCGGAGGAGGAAGACGCCGATGCCTAAGGCCGAGACCTCCAATGAGCGCACGCTGCGGCATGAGATCTGGCGACGCTATAGCGGGGATGACTGGCAGGCGTTTGACCAGCTCCCCTCTTTAGTCCGCCAACGCGTGGCGGAACACGCGTATGATGCGTGGTCCGTCAATGTGCTGATTTTGTGGAAGCACTACAAACGCATTTATGGCAACACGCTGCGCGGCCAGCGCGCGTTAATCCGCTATCTGGACTATTGCGAACGGCTGGAGCGGGAAGCTTTTGCCACTCACTACGCAGACCAGTACGGCACCCTGCTCCCGCACGATGCCGCCCATGTCAGTATTCTGAGAGGTCAGGCCGTTACCTGAGACTTCTCCAAAAACGCCTCAACCAGCCTGTTGAATTCAACAGTTTTTTCAAGCTGTGGCATGTGGCCTATCTGCGGCAGAAGATGCTTTGCCACATGAGCCGGAACATTTTTTGCTCCGGCCACAGGCAGGATTTCATCCTCTTCACCCCAGAAGAGGGTCACGGGGATACGCGCAGCCTCCAGCACCGGGTGCATGTCAATGGACTGCTGCCCGTTGGCAAAGCAGGCGGCCTCAATGGTGCGCAGGGCCTCCCGCGCGCCATCCAGACGACGGACGCGCAACACATTATCCGCCATTTTACGGCCAACCAGTGATTTATCATGCACCAGTGCCTGCAAGGCTTTTTGCATATCCCGCGTGCGGTCAGCTTCCACCATCTCCCGCAGGCTTTCTGCATTAACCTCCCGGCCCATTCCGGCGGGGGCAACCAGTGTGAGCGTCTGCACGGCCTGCGGATAATCCCGCAGCAGAGCCAGTGCAATCGCCCCGCCCAGTGAGTGGCCCAGAATGTGCGCCTTCGGAATATCCAGCGCCTTCAGCAGTTCATACGCAGCCTCAGCCAGAACCGTGACTGACCCATCTCCCACATCCTTGGACGAGGCCCCATGCCCCGGCAGGTCAAACGCAATCACACGCTGATGCCGGGCCAGAACATCCTGATTGAGCATCCAGTTGCTCAGATCCCCGCCAAACCCGTGGATCAGCAGCAGCGGCACACCTTCACCCCGCCCGACATCACGCACATTCAGGCTATGCTCACCAACCGTTATCACACGCGGTTCTGCATTGGTGGCCTCAGCCTCTTCCCCGCCCTCTTCCTCAGTGTCGGCTTTAAAGCTGGCAATAAACGCCTCAATTTCTTCATCTGAGGCGTCCGCATCTGCCACCACGCCCAGCAGAGCGCCAACCGGCAGTGTCTCGCCCGCCTGCGCCACCTGTTTGCGCAAAATACCAGAGGCCGGGCTTTCATACCCGCTGGTGATTTTGCTGGTTTCAATATCCGCCACTTCATCCCCTTCCCGCACGGTATCTCCGGGGGAAACGGTCCAGGAGGCAAGCTTGCCCTCTGTCATGGCCAGACCGAATTTGGGCATCGTCAGGGCTGTCAGGTTCTTTGTCATCGTTCAGGCAACCTCACGCGTTTTCTGCATCATGACGGCTTTGACCGCCGCTTCAATTTTATCCGCATTGGGCATGTAGAGGTTTTCCAGCGGCGTAGAGAACGGCACCGGCGTATGCGGCGGCACAACGCGACGGATGGGGGCTTTCAGTGCGCCAAAAGCCTGCTCGGCCACAAGGGCGGAAATATCGCATGCCATGTTACAGCGCGGGCTGGATTCATCCACAATCACCAGACGGCCCGTATCTTCCACACATTCCAGAATGGTCTGCTCATCCAGCGGGAAAGTGGTGCGCGGGTCCAGCACGGTGCAGGAAATGCCCTGTTTGGCCAGACGGTCCGCCGCCTCGTTCGCCATACCCACCATGCGGCCAATGGCGACAATGGTAACATCATCGCCTTCCCGCGTCAGGTTGGCTTCACCAAACGGGATGGTATAGGCCTCGTCCGGAACGTCCTCGACATCATCATACATGACCTTGTTTTCAAGGAAGATCACCGGATCATCATCGCGGATCGCCTCAATCAGCAGGCCCTTGGCTTCATACGGAGAAGACGGCACCACAACCTTCAGGCCCGGAATATGGGTAAAGAGCGGATACAGCGCCTGACTATGCTGCGCCGCCGCATTAAACCCGGCCCCGTACATGGCGCGGATCACCAGCGGCGTGCGCGCCTTGCCGCCAAACATATAGCGGAACTTGGCGGCCTGATTCATGATCTGATCCAGACAACAGCCGACAAAATCGACAAACATCAGTTCCGCCACCGGGCGCAGACCCGTAGCCGCAGCCCCCGCCGCAGCTCCGATATAGGAGGCTTCGGAAATCGGGGTGTCCAGCACACGGTTTTCCCCAAATTCGGTCAGCAGACCTTTGGTGACACCCAGCACGCCGCCCCAGGCATCCTTCACGCCGGAGGAGCCGCCCTGCCCCCCGGCCACATCTTCACCCATCAGCACAACCGTCGGGTCACGCCGCATTTCCTGACGCAGGGCTTCATTAATCGCCTGACGAAAGCTCTTCTTGCTCATAAGTCTTTCCCTTCCGGGCCTGTCGCGCATCCTGCAAGGCCTGTCGTGAGAGGCACGTTCTTTTCAAAATACGTTGAGGGCGACAGGCGGCGTGCCCTCACCCAAAATCCCGTCAGATTTTGACGTACACATCCGCCATCAGGTCAGCCTCTTCTGGCCAGGGGGCCTGCTTGGCGGCTTCAACAGCGCTTTCAATCTCATCCGCTACGGCGGCATCAATCTCATCCAGCGCACTCAGTTCCAGCAGCTTGTCCTGCCCGGCCCGCTCACGGAAACTCTCAAGGCAGTCATGGTTTTTCTTGGCATCGGCCACTTCATTAGGGGCGCGATAGCTCATGGAATCCCCTTCAAAATGCCCATACCAGCGCTCCAGATGCACATGCAGCATCACCGGGCCTTTGCCGGAACGCGCGTGGTCAATGGCATCACGCGCAGCGTCATGCACGGCAAAGAAGTCCGAGCCGTCACACTCCATATACGGCATGCCAAATCCGGCGGCGCGGTCCTTCTGGGTGCCAGCACAGGCGTAAGACGACCCGGTGGCCTCGCCATAGCCGTTATCTTCCACCACAAACACGGCTGGCAGATGCCAGACAGAGGCCAGATTGAGGCTTTCCAGCGTGGTGCCTTCATTTGAAGCACCATCACCATAAAAAGCCACGGCCACGCCGTTATCTTTCAGAACCTTATGGGACAGCGCCGCGCCGCAGATCAGCGGCGGTCCACCGCCCACAATCCCATTGGCCCCCAGCATGCCTTTGGAGAGATCGGCAATATGCATGGAGCCACCCTTGCCCCGGCAGACGCCGGTTTTGCGGCCATAAATTTCAGCCATCATGCCGCCCACATCCACGCCCTTGGCAATGCAATGGCCATGGCCACGATGGGTGCTGGCAATGGTGTCCTGCTCTGTCAGATTGGCGCAGACCCCAACAGCGGAGGCTTCCTCCCCGCAATAGAGATGCACAAAGCCCGGGATTTCCCCGGTCGCAAATTCACGGTGCAGGCGCTCTTCAAACGCCCGGATGGTCCGCATGGCACGATAGGACCGAAGCAGGGTCTCTCTGGAAATCTGCATAGACCACGTCCTTTTTTCTTTCTTGTGTGGCTGACCGAGGAAAGCTCCTCCCCAAACGCTTGCGTGCCATGACCCGTTGCCGGCTGGCTCGGCAAAATAATGCGCCGCACGCATATGTGAATTTCTGTTTTGGTAACAAACCGCAGTCTTCTGCCCTTTTGCCTGACAGCCCTGCTCGCCCCTGACGGTGCCACTTTCCCCCGTTCCACGGACAGGCGCGAAAGCTCCTACGTTGCGTTCCCTTTCCGTGCTCTCCCCCGGAGTCCCGCACCTCCATCTCAGGATGGCAGCCCCTCCACTCGCTTCATCGCATCGTCAGGTTTTTCGTTTTCCTTTGTCTTTTTCAGCACAAAACTCAACGCGCGTTTTCCCCTCAGGCTGCCCCGTGCGATCTCTCTTGCAATGCTCCACACAAGAACATAACATGAACATATGAAGCAAAGCTTGTCTGACCGTCTGGCCCTGCTCTCCGATGCCGCCAAATATGATGCCTCCTGCTCCTCCAGCGGCGCGGGCAAACGGGATTCTGCGGCAACCAAAGGGCTGGGGTCCGTCAGCAACGGCATTTGTCATGCCTTCACCCCGGATGGCCGCTGCATTTCCCTGCTGAAAATCCTGCTGACCAATTTCTGTATTTATGACTGCGCCTACTGCATCAACCGGTCCTCCTCCAACGTGCCGCGCGCGCGGTTTACGCCGGATGAGGTCATCTGGCTGACACTGGAATTCTACCGCCGGAACTATATTGAGGGGCTATTCCTCTCCTCCGGCATTATCCGCTCGTCAGATGACACCATGAGCCAGATGGTGCGCGTGGCGCGGGAGTTACGGCAGACGCACAAGTTCCGCGGCTATATCCATCTCAAGACCATTCCCAATGCCTCCCCCGCCTTGCTCGCGGAAGCCGGACTGTATGCGGACAGGCTTTCCATCAATGTGGAAATGCCGACGGAACGCGGGCTGGCCGACTACGCCCCGCAAAAACATGCCGGGGAAATCCGCCACTCCATGGGCGAGATGCGCACGCATATCGACGCCGCAAAAGACCGCACCCTCACGGGCCGCAAAGCCCCGCGCTTTGCCCCCGGCGGCCAGAGCACGCAGATGATTGTGGGGGCTGATCAGGCGACGGACCGCGATATTCTCTCCAGCAGTTCCTCGCTTTACACGGGCTACAAATTGCGGCGCGTCTATTACTCGGCCTTCAGCCCCATTCCGGATGCCTCGGCCATTCTGCCCATCAAGCCGCCACCGCTGCTGCGTGAGCATCGGCTGTATCAGGCCGACTGGCTTTTCCGCTTTTACGGCTTCCAGTTTTCTGAAATCACGGCAGGCCGCCCAGATGGTATGCTGGACCTTGAGCTGGACCCCAAACTGGCCTGGGCGCTGGCTAACCGCGCCATGTTCCCCATCGATCTCAACCGCGCGCCGAAGGAAATGCTGCTGCGTGTGCCGGGGCTGGGCGTGCGTTCCGTGCAGGCCATTGTAGCGGCGCGCCGCCACCGGCAATTGCGGCTGGAAGACCTTGCCAGGCTGAAAGTCTCCATTCGCAAGGTCAAACCCTTTCTCTACACCACCGGCTGGTCCCCCGGCAGGCTGGCAGAACGGCAGAACCTCCGGCAGCTTTTTGTGCCGCAGCCTCAGCAACTTGCTCTTTTCTGAAACGCGTTTTCTGATCATGGCCTACGGTTTTATTCTCGACGACCACACCTCTTTTTCCGCATGGCGGCCACTGGCGCGCCAGTGCTTTCTGGCCGACCGCGCGCCGGAAGAAATTGAATGGCGCTGTGCCTCGGCAGAAACCACGCTGTTTGATACGCCGCTGGTCGCTCCCACGCCCAAAAACGGGGCACAGCCGCCTGTTTTGCGGAGCAAGTGCCTCGCTCTGCTGCGCTCCATTCTGCGCCATGCAGACCAGACGCGCTTTGCCCTCGCCTACCGCATCCTCTGGCGCGCGCAGACGGAACCGGCGCTGGCCAGCATCGCCACAGACCCGGACATTGCCCGCGCGCTGCACATGCACAAACAGGTGCGGGAAGATACGCATAAAATGACGGCCTATGTCCGCTTCCGGGAACATGGCGAGGCTCAAAATGGCCGCCGCTCCTTTTACGCATGGTTTGAGCCGGACCATTACGTATTGCCCAGCGTGGCCCCGTTTTTCTCAAAGCGGTTTGTGGATATGGACTGGGTGATCCTCACCCCCAAAGGCTCTCTGGCATGGAATGGCGAGACCTGCGCCTTCAGCCCCACGCCCTGTGCCAAACCTAAATTGTCAGATGATATCGACCAGCTCTGGAAGACCTATTACGTCTCCACCTTCAACCCGGCCCGCATCAAAACCAAGGCCATGCTGTCTGAAATGCCACGCAAATACTGGAAAAATCTGCCGGAAACGCAGCTTATCCCGCAAATGCTGGCCGATGCCCCAGCGCGTGTTGCTGCCATGGCAGCCCAACAGCCCCGCCCGGCCCCGGCCTTCCACCATCGCTTGCAGCAGCGCCGGGCGGACGTGGAAAACCAGAAAGGGACAGACTCAGCACTCAGGGAAGTTCATCGCCAGTCCCCCAAGTGAGGTTTCCTTGTAGCGGTGGTTCATATCCCGGCCGGTTTCAGCCATGGTCTGCACAACCTGATCAAGCGAGACGCGGTGTTCTCCGTCACCGCACAGGGCGAGTGAGGCCGCGTTAATCGCCTTGATCGCGCCAAAGGCGTTGCGCTCAATGCAGGGGATCTGCACCAGACCGGCCACAGGGTCACACGTCATGCCCAGATGGTGTTCCATGGCGATTTCCGCCGCATTTTCCACCTGAGCCGGCGAGGCCCCCAGCACAGCGGCCAGCCCTGCCGCCGCCATGGAGGACGCAACGCCCACCTCCCCCTGGCAGCCCACTTCCGCACCGGAAATGGAGGCATTCAGCTTGAACAGGCTGCCCATAGCCGAGGCTGTCAGCAAAAAGTCCCGCATCCCCTCCGCCGAAGCCTGCGGGCAATAATCCCGATAGTAGCGCAGCACCGCAGGCACCACGCCCGCCGCGCCGTTAGTGGGGGCCGTCACCACGCGCCCTCCGGCAGCGTTTTCCTCATTCACGGCAATGGCGAACAGGCTGACCCAGTCCATAATTTCATGCGGCAGGCTGCTGTTGCACCGGTCCTTGTCTTTCAGCCGCTCATACAACGCGTGCGCCCGCCGCTGCACCTGCAACTTGCCGGGCAGAATGCCAGCCTGCGCTACACCGCGCTCAATGCACTGCATCATGACATTGGCAATATGGTCCAGATGCGCCCGGACCTCAGCAGCGGGGCGCAGAGCGCTTTCATTCTCAAAAACCACTTGCGCAATGCTCAGGCCGGTCTTCTGCGTCAGGGCCAGAAGATCCGCGCCGGAGCGGAAGTCATGCGGCACGTCCGGCAGAGCGTAGGAACTGCTCTCCGCCGCCTCTTCCGAGGTAATAAAGCCGCCCCCTACCGAGCAGAACCGCGCCTTGAGCAAGAGCTCTCCGTTTGCGTCAAATGCTTCAAACTGGAGCGTATTGGGGTGTTTAGGCGGCTGGGTGTCTTTATCGAGGACAATGTCCGTCTCAGGCTGAAAACGGATTGGTGCGGCCCCGCCTCGTGCAGGAAGGACACCCTCGGCCCGGACATGCGCAACCATGGCGTCAGTCTGGTCGGGCCGGACCGTTTCCGGGTGTTCACCACACAGCCCCAGAATAACAGCCTTGTCCGTGGCATGGCCTGTCGCGGTCCAGGCCAGAGAGCCATAAAGCGTGACCCGGATGTGCGCCACATCAGCGTCCAGCCCGGTACAGGCGTCCAGAAAGCGCAGCGCGGCCCGCATGGGCCCCACCGTGTGGGATGAGGACGGCCCGATACCAACTTTGAAAATATCAAAAAGACTGATCATACCGCGCTCTGCTCTTTCTTTTGCCAGACGCCGCCTCAGGGCACAGAGGGCGGCGTGGGGTCTACTGTCAGCCGTTGCTTGCTGTTCATCAGCCGCTCGGCCTCGTCATCACTGCCCACAGCCGGGGGTGACCCGCGCAGCGGCAGGCGGGCCGTCTCCCGCACTGTCAGCATAGTGAGCGCGCCAATCAGCGCGGCCCCCATCAGGTACCATGCAGGCATATCCAGCATGCCAGTCCGCTTCACCAGCCAGGCCGTCACCAGCGGCGTGGTGCCACCAAACAGGGAAACAGAGACGTTAAACGCCACAGAAAGCGCTGTGTACCGCACCGGCGTGTAAAACAAGGCGGGCAATGTGGACGGCATGGAACTGGTAAAACAGACCAGCGCCAGACCCATCAGCATCAGACCACCAAAAATCTCGAGATCATTACCGCTGCGGATAAGATGCAGGCTCGGAATAGCCAGCACCACCAGTGCCACACAGGCACCGATGACCATCGGGCGGCGGCCCAGCCGGTCACTGAAGTATCCGCCCAGAACATTCAGCGGCATCATCAGCACCATCACCAGAATGATGAGCAGCAGCCCCTTGCTTTCCGGGTAGTTCAGCGTGACCGTCATGTAGCTGGGGATGTAGGTCAGCAGCATATAGTCGGTCACGTTAAAAACCAGCACCAGCCCGATACATTTAAGCAACTGCCGCCAGTGGACCGTCAGCAGATCCCGCCAGCCGGGCTTTTCATGCTCGCGCTTTTCGGCTTCCTCCGCATAGGCCTGAAACGCCGGGGTTTCTTCCAGCCGGGTGCGCATATAGAGGCCAATCAGGCCCAGCGGTCCGGCAATCAGGAACGGGATGCGCCAGCCCCAGCGCACCATATCGGCATCATTCAGCGAGAACTGGAGCGCCATGACGGCTCCGGCCCCGGCGATGTAACCCGCCAGCGTACCGAACTCGAGCCAGCTACCCATCAGGCCGCGATTTCGGTCCGTGGAGTATTCGGCAATAAACGTCGCCGCCCCGCCATATTCTCCGCCGGTGGAAAAGCCCTGCACCAGACGCGCAAGCAAAAGCAGGATGGGCGACCACACACCAATCTGCCCATAAGACGGAATAAGCCCGATGCAGAACGTGCCGAGCGCCATCATGATCATGGTGATCGCCAGCAGCTTCTGCCGCCCGTAACGATCCCCCAGCGGGCCGAACACGGCCCCGCCAATGGGGCGGACCAGAAAGGCCACCGTAAACGTGGCGAAGGTGGCAATCAGCTGTAGCGTGGGGTCGGAGGACGGGAAGAACACCTTCCCTAATGTCACGGCAATATAGCCGTACACGCCAAAATCGAACCATTCCATCGCATTGCCCAGCGCAGCCGCTCCCACGGCCCGCTTGAGCATATCGGTATCAACAACCGTAATATCGTCGGTTGTCAGGTGTTTTCGGCGTTTAAACCACCCAAAATGGGCATGAGAGTCGTGTTGGGGGATTTTGTCACTATCTTCCTGTGTCATGCCCCCATGAATACACAGCCATGCGCGGCATGTCGAAAAAAAGAGCTACACCCTGAACCAAAGGTTAATACATCAGAACGATTTGGAAATCGACAAAACATCACTCGGAATGGAATCGTAACGAACATGCGGTGAAGTTGCTTGTGTCGCGGTGAAAATCATCTGCGGCCACCCGGGGCGCTATACGGAGTTTTGTTGAATGACCACTCTTCTTCTATCTGTTCGGTCTGATCAGAAGAACTGTAAACAATTTCCGTCCAGGCCAGGCCTGCGAAAAATTCTGCTTATTAGTGCCGCAGTCACAATTGCCAGCTGGAACAGCGATGGCGCAAAAGCCGCCACCACAACAGCCGCGCAGAGTTCTGTTGCCCCGACCAAAGGCAAAAAGAAGAAAACTGCCGTCAGGAAAACCGCCCCTGCCACAGCATCTTCCACCACAACACCAGCGACCGCCCCGGCAGCAACGGCCGGAACCGCAGGCACGCAACAGGCAAGTGCCGTAAGCGAAAACACCAATACAATCCAGAAGACTTCAGCGAGCACAAAGAGTAGCAAAAGCGAAGATGTGACGGTTACAGGCACCCGTCTTTCCCAGACGCGCCTGAGCAACGTCATGGCCGGCAGCACGCTGGACGCCAAACAGCTTGCCGCCCGCGGATACACCAACCTTGGCCTCGCGCTTCTGCGTGAAAACCCGGCATTTTCCGTCCCGTCGAACAGCCCCGTTGGCAGTCAGGGCGCGTGGGGAGCCGGGCAGACCTTTAGTGGGCTGCTCGCTTTGGGGGACCAGCGCACCCTTACGCTGATTGATGGCATGCGCATGGTCGGCGGCGCGACGGCCTCGCTTTATGGCGCGGGCAGCGGGTCACAGGTGGATGTGGGCACCATTCCGACATCACTGGTGAAAAAGATTGATACCCGTTACGGCGGTGCCGGTGCGGCCTATGGTGCTGACGCTGTGGCCGGTGTCGTCAACTATCAGCTCGACGATCATTTCAAAGGCCTTGATTTCAACGCACAGGGGAACTGGACCCAGAAACTGGATGGCGGGCAGGAAAAGGTTTACCTGAAATACGGCACCAGCTTTGACCATGACAAAGGCGGCATGGTCTTTGACGTGGAATATCGGAACGCGGACGGCCTTGTTTACAATGATCGCGCCAAAAGCATCGGCAGTGAAGCAGAGACCTATCTGTGGCCTGCGCTGACAAGCAATTCACCCTATTATTATGTCCTGACCCGCAATGAGCGTTTCAGCCAGCTCAGCGCCACCGGTATTCCGCTTGTTAATGGCAACCTGAATCCCTCATCTTTCGGAAAAGCGTCTGGGGGTCTTGCGGCTCCCGGCGGCGGTGTTTTGCAATTCAGCCCGAACGGGCAGTCTCTTGTTCCCCTGACAGGCACGGTCACCCGCAGTAATTATTACACCGCGGGCGGGAATGGCCTTTCCTTTGAAGATTATGACCAGCTTTATACACCGCAGAGTTCTCTGAACCTGACAACGCTGGGACATTACGACTTCACCCCTCACCTGCATGCTACATGGCAAGGTTGGTATCAGCGCGGACAGGCAAAAAGTTCTGTCAATCAGGGCCTGTATTATTCCGCCACGTTTGAAGGCAGTCCGCTAACGCACGCCGATTTTAACGCTGACCCACAAAGTTATGTTAACGGCAATCTGGTTTTAAGCACGGCCAACCCGTATCTGACATCCGCAGAGCGCGCCACCATCATCAATGGCCTGAAGGCTGCTGGCCAGCCGACAGATACATTCTACCTGTCTCGCGCCAACCAGGATTTTGGGGAAGGCGCCTTCACCACCACAAACCAGATGTATCGCTTTCAGGGCGGTCTGAATGGTGATTTCGACGCCATTGGCCGCCATTTCGACTGGAGTGTTAAAAGCGAATACAGTGAGTATCTCAGCAACACCAAAACCTTAATGGTGGACACCAACAACCTGATTAACGCGCTGGACGCCGTAACACTTCCTGATGGCTCCATTGGCTGCGCGCCGGGTTATACCAACTCCACAGCCAGAACGCGGAGCGAGACCTGTGCTCCCCTGAATGTCTTTGGGCGTGGTCAGGAAAGTGATGCGGCTCTCAAATACATTACGTCCTGGGTGAACCCCAGCAACACCAACAAGCAGCTTGACGTTCAGGCTGAAATTCACAGCACAATTTTAAAGCTGCCCGCAGGCGATGTGCGCTGGGATCTGGGTTACGAACATCGCTGGGAATCTTATGACTTCAACGCAGGCAGCATCCTGAATGGTGAGCTGCTGTCTGACGGCAGCCGCCGCCAGTATGGTGATGAAATTCCCACCCCCAACACCAGCGGGGCTTACGGCACGCATGAAGTCTTTGGGGAACTGGATGTGCCGATCGTCTCACCGGACATGCATGTGCCGGGGGCTTATCATATTTCAGCCACGGCAAACGGACGCTACATTAACAACAGCATGACCGGCAGCTACTGGACCTACATGTTTGGTGGCAGCTGGTGGCCAACCAGAGATTTCGGCTTTAGCGGGAACTATGCTCAGTCCGTGCGTAATCCGTCCGTCACGGAACTGTTCTCCCCCACCAGCCGCGTCAACAGCATGGCCAGTGACCCCTGCGCTCAGGAAGATATCGCCAACGGCCCCAACCCTGCTGTGCGTGCCGCCAACTGCGCCAAACAGGGCATTCCCAAAGGCTTTGTCTCGAATATCGTGAACTACGGTATTTACGGAACTGACGGCGGCAACGCGCATTTGCAGAACGAGGTTTCCCACAGCTATACGGGGACGCTGCATTTCATGCCGCATTTCATTCAGGGTTTGCAGCTGGACGCCTCTTTTGTTGATGTCACCATCAGCAATGAAATTGAGGATCTGGGCATCAGCGACATCATGAGCGCATGCTATGACTCTGCCTCGTTCCCCAACAAATATTGCAGCATGTTCTCCCGTGACCCGGATACCCATCAGGTTACGGATTATCGGGAAGGCTTCGTCAACATTGCCAACCAGCATATGCAGGCGCTTGAAGCCAAGCTGAACTACTACATCCCGCTGTCCCGCTTTGGTGAGCGGTTTGTCAACTGGGGTGCGTTTAATCTGGGCGTAAACTATAACCACTACATCAAGAATACGCAGACATTCCTGGGCGCAACCTACCCGCAGGTTGGCAGCACCAGCTCGCCCAAGGATTCCTTTACGGCTAATCTGGACTATATCCGTGGCCCGCTTTTCGTGCAGTGGCAGACCATCTATTACGGCCCCTCCAAATTCAACGTGACTGCGAGCGAATATGCGGAAACATTTAACAGCCGACCGGACTTCTTCTACTTCAACACGACCATTGGCTATAAGATCACGAAAAATCTTAACTTCAACTTCATGATGAACAACGTTTTCAATGCGCTGCCCAAAGGCGTGGGAACAGTGGGCCTGACACGCTATTACGATGTTATTCTTGGCCGTTCTTTCCAGGCCTCGATCGGCGTGCACTTCTGATTGAAAAAAGTATAAATTCTACTTCCCAGTAATCTATGCGCTATGGCCACTGGGCCGAACCATTGGGTCGTTACGGGTAAATCCTGTAACGACCCAATGCGTTATGGTCTTTCTCATAGGCTCGAAAACAGCGTGGGGTAGCGTGGTCCGTTCGCCGCGAGACTAACCGTCAGCCTGATCCGCTCCCCCTCACTATCGCTCTGGCGTAGGACGGCTTTCCTCCCTCCCCTGAAAACAGAGAGAAACCATCACAAATCAGAGGGACGTAAAAGCCTCATGCCACCCAGCGCTCACTGATGCAGCTTTTAGTAAGCGCAGGAAATCCGGCCCCCAATAAAGCGCGGTTCTCCGGGGATGTAGAAGTAGGTTGTGGTCGCCTGCCCGCCGCTTTCCGCAAACCGGCGGTTGAGGATATTGCGGGCATATACCGTGGCTTCCCACCGCCCGGAGGCGGAGCGGAAGGACACATGCGCCCCCAGCAGGAAATACGGCGGCAGGCGATAAAACCCGGTCCCGCCCGGTGTAATGGCCTGACTGCCGCGATACTGCCAGTCCGGCCCGAATTCCAGCGTATAGGCCCGTGCCAGCGGCTGCCGCCATTCTGCCGAGCCATTCAGCGTCAGCTTGGGCTGGCCGTTATCCACCCCGCCGAAATTATCGTTAATGGCTTTCCACACACCATGCTGTGCGTAATAGGCGTTTGTCTTGGCGCGGTTTACGGTCGGGAAATCCTGAAAATTCCCACGCTGCCAGCCAAGATTTTGCGTCAGGTGCAAATGGCTGAACGGATGCGCCTCAATGGTGCCTTCAAACCCCCAGCTTTCAGATTTGGGCGCGTTCGTAATTTCGCTCAGCGGTCCGTAATTAGGAATCAGCACCGTGCCCAGAATCTGCTGATTATGAAAATCGTTGTAAAACGCAGCACCATTGATGCGCAGCTTGTCCGGAATAGGGTCGGATTTGAAGCCCACTTCATACGTCAGCACCGTTTCCGGCTTAAACGGGTCAAGCTGCGCCTGAATCTGGGTATTGTTGGCGGTAAAGCCACCGGGCTTAAAGCCCTTGCTCATTTTATAATAAACCAGCGCATGCTGGAGCATCTGCCAGGATACGCCCACCTGCCCGGCAAATTGGTCGGAGGTGGTGCTCTCACCGTGAAAATTCGTGGTTGCGCCACCAAAAATCTGAGACTTCAGCCCCGTGATGGAGCGTTCATCCCGCTCATGCAGCAGGCCGCCCCAGATCATCACGCCATGCGGCAACCGATAGCTCAGATGCCCGAATTCCGAGAGGCTTTCCTGATTCAGACCAAAGTTGGTCGCCATCATATAGCCACGCGCGGGCTTGTAATCCGTATAGTCAAAGAAGAACCGCTGGTTCATCCGCGTGCGCTGGTAATGCGCGCCCACCACCCATTGCAGTTTGTCCTGCGTGTTGGAGGAATGCAGCCGGAGTTCCTGCGTGAACGTATTGGCGTCAATCGTGCGGTATGTATCGGCCTGTGAGAGCGCGGTGCCGTCCTGATCGGTATATTCGCCCTGCCGCTCCGTCTCAAACGCGCTGATGGCACTGACGGTCAGCGGCCCGAAATCATGGTCGATATGCAGGTCCGCGCCCCAGAACTGGTTATGTTCACTCGGCTTGATCCCGGCCTTACGGCCAATCAGTTTTGCAAATTCCGGGCGCGATGACCATTCCGCCTGCTGCCAGGACGCCATGTCCGGCAAAGGCTGCGTGCCGATCAGCCGATGCACCGGCACCGCCGTCACAACCTCGCTGTTATCCTGCGTAAAATGGCCGCCCAGCAGAATGGTGGTGTGCGCGTCGGGCTTCCAGCGGAGTTTACCGCGCAAGGCCCACAGGTCCGCATCGCCCAGATGATCCCCATTCAGCGGGTTGGTCTGCCAGCCGCCGCCATGCTGGGTCTGCCCGGCCAGACGGAAGCTCAGCCCCCGTGCCAGAGGGCCGGACACATAGGCCTCGCTGCGGCTACGGGCATAAGACGCAATGTCTTCCGTTGCGCCAAAATGCCAGACGTCCGTTGGGTCATTGGTGTGCAGATGCACTTCCCCGCCCGTGTCAGACTGTCCGTGTTCCGTGCCCACCGGACCGGGGGTCACACTGGCACCGGCAAGGTCAAACATCATTCCGCTGGTCATGGAAGAATACGGGAAGGCCACATCATCCACGTAAGTCAGCACCGGGGCCATGTTGTTCTGCGTGAAGTCATTAAACCCCACCCCGCGCAGATAGAAATTGGTGGAGGCCGTGCCGTTAATGCTTTGAATGGTCAGGTTCGGGGCCACGCGCTCCAGCCCGCGCAGTGTCACCACACCGCGCTCGGTCAGCCGCTCCGCCGTAATGCGCGTGGTGGCATCCGGGATATGCTGGGCTTCCTGATACGCAAAATCGTGCCGCCGCGCGCTGACATCCACCGCCGTTGTCTGCCGCGCCATGACCGGGCCGGGCCTGGCCTTGCTGGTGTGCCGCACCGGGCCTGCACGATGCGCCGCGCGATGAGACGCCGGAACCTCACCCTCTGCCTGTGCCTGTGCCTGTGCCGCAGCACACCAGACAGGCATCATCCCCACCATGGTCAGCGCCGTGCTGAGCCTGCTGATCCGTCTGGTTGCACCCGCTTTACGGCGGGAGGCAGCTTTTTGACCACGGTAGAAAATAAGACCACTCCCTGAGGACTCTGACGCGCACAGAATGGAAGGAGCCAGCCTCAGCCACCCTGAAAAACTGCCTCCCTATGAAGGCAGCTCCCCTGCTCTTGCAAGCTCGGAATGGCTTTCATGCTCCCTTTTTCGTGGAACCGTCACATAAACGCGTCACATCAGGGAGGGGTGCCTTAATAGCCTTTTGCCGGATCATACCGCAGGGGCACATCCTTCCCCTGCTCCAGCGCCTCAATCACAGACGCCACATACGCCGCCCGTGCAGGGCGTGAGGAATCTGCCGCAGCGTGCGGGCTGATGATCACCCGCGGATGCGTCCAGAGCGGCGAAGACGCCGGCAGCGGTTCCTTATCAAACACATCCAGCACGGCAGTATGCAGTGTGCCGTCATTCAACGCGCGCAACAGATCAGCCTCCACTACCAGCGGCCCGCGCCCGACATTGACGAGCCCGGCAGGTTTACGGAGCTGGGCCAGCACATCATACGTCACCATGCCAGTCGTCTCAGGGGTTTCCGGCAGCAGGCAGACCAGTGTGTCACACGCATGCAGAAAACCGCTCAGCCCCTTGGTGCCCGCGTAACAGGTCACACCCTCCAGCGTTTTGGCATGCCGCGCCCAGCCGGACACGTTAAAGCCCGCACGCGCCAGACGCATGGCCACCGGGGCGCCAAGGCTGCCAAGGCCCATCACCCCCACCTTCATCTCCGCAGAGGTCCGGGCGGGTGCCGTCTGCCGCGTCCAGACCTTGTCCTGCTGGCCCACGCGCCAGGTGGCGGCATCCCGCAAAATGGAGAACACCGCCCACAGCACGTAATCTTCCATCTGCAGGACAGGTTCTTCCCCGCCCATGCGGATCAACGGCACGTTTTTCGGCCAGGTTGGGTCACTGGTAATGTGGTCCACGCCGACGGCGGCACTCAGAATGGCTTTCAGGTTGACCATTTTTGCCAGCCGCCCCGGCTCGGGCTTCCACACCAGCGCGTAATCCACATGGGCCGGGTCCACCGTCGGGTCATCCCAGTCCCGCACCGCAAGCCGGGGCATGAGGCGGGCAAACAGGGCTTTCCATTCAGGAAGCGCTGCGGGGCCTCCCTGCTTGATGACCAGACACACCATGATTACCGCTCCCCACTCTTTAACGATTGTCCCCGGCCAGCATACTGCCGCGTGCAGGCCAGACACACCAGACTCAGCACCACTGTTCCCAGAAGATAAAGACCTGGAATGGCTTTATCCTGAAAATAGGTGACCAGAACAGAAAGAATCATGGGGGTAAACCCACCAAAAACCAACTGCCCCAGTGCATAGCTTAACGCAATGGCGGTTGTCCTGTTGCGCGGCAGAAAAATCTCGGCAAACAGAGCCGGGACGGACGCATAATACCCGCAATAAACAGTTGTCACCAGAAAAGCCTGCACCAGAACAAGATGCAGGCCGGACGGGGAGGCAACCAGAAAATGGAATAACGGCCACGCCATAAAGCCACCTGCTGCCGCCATAACGGCCATCATGCCGCGGCGCCCGACTTTATCCCCCAGCAAGGCAAACAGAGGCGGAAGAATAATGGTCAGAACACCTGAAACCATTGTACCCATAAAAGAGACAGCATCCCCCAGATGGAGCTGGGTTTTTGCCAGAGTGGGCATGTAGATATTCAGATAACTCCCCGTTGCCCCCGCGCTCACCAGCCCCATGCCCAGCAACAGGCGCAAAGGCTCATGCCGGATAACCTCCCGCACGGGCTGATGATTGTCCTGCCGTTTAAATTCCGGGGATTCATCACTGATCAACCGCAGCCAGGCCGTCAGCGGCCCCAGCACCATGCCAAGCGCAAAAGGCAGCCGCCAGGCCCATGCCAGAATTTGTGCCTCGGTAAACGCCTGATGCACCAGCCAGGCCACAGCGGAAGCCAGCGTGACAGCCACCCCGCCAGCCGACCACTGCAAGCTGGAATACACCCCGCGATATTTTGGGCTGCGCTCCGCCAGCATGGTGGCGGCCCCTCCAAATTCCCCACCAGCGGCAAACCCCTGTAAGAGGCGGGAAAACACCACGATTAAGGGGGCAGCCAGCCCGATTGTGCCATAGCTCGGCACAACGGCCAGAAGGCCGGTCCCGACCGTCATCAGCAAAGACGAGAGCACGAGCCCCTGCCTGCGCCCTTTTCGGTCCGCATAGGAGCCAAGCCATGCCGCGCCAATGGGGCGTGCCACAAACGCCACCCCAAAGCTGCCAAGGCTCAGCAGAAGGGAAAACCCGGCCGTTGTTGCCGGGAAAAACAGGTGAGACAGGGTTACGGCAAAAAGGCCGTAAAGAATAAGGTCATACCATTCCAGCACGCCCCCCAGAGTTGTGGCCAGCACAGAAAGCCAGAGACGGGCATTGGAGGGTGCGTGCGGCGTGTATGTCATTCAGAACCCCGAGGTGAAGCTGACAAGGCCGGTAAAATTGCCACCGGTGATGTAGGTCGGTGCACTTCCCTTGATAACAGTATGTCCGTCCGTGGCCAGCGTATTATGGGCATTGGTTGTCAGCCCCCATGCGCCGGACAGATAGTGGTTATTGCCCAGATTGGTCAGGTTCAGCTGCAACTGCGGGCGTTTGAGGAAGAACACATCGTTAAACCGGTAGCCAATGCCGAGATTAGCCGTTTCATAAGAGGGAATTTTCTCATCATTCATGAAGGTCGAATATTCAGACCCAACGTAATTGAAAGCAAAATTCCCAAACACATGCCCGTCATCATACGACAAGCCGATGGAGCCACTGAACTTCGGGCTGAGCACAGCCACTTTCCCGGCTGTGGGCAGATAGGTGCCATTGGAGGCAAGGTTGTTATCCGTTGTGGCATGCAGATACTGCCCGGAAAAATACGGTGTGAAATGATGCCAGCGCGGCAGGCTGATTTCTCCGCTGATCCCACGTGTGGTCTGCCCACCCCCGTTAAGCGACGTGGTGATGGTTGTGCCTTCCACCAGAGAGCTGCTGGTAATCTGCCGATTGGTAAAGTTGTAGTTAAAGAAAGAGAGAGACAGGTTAAAATACTTCCCGTAGTGCCGATACCCCAGCTCTTCCGCAATGGAATATTCCGGCTTCATCCCGCCTGTAACGTGCCGGGACGTCATCTGACCGGTGGAAGAACTGAACATGTCCACAGAGGGCGTAATGGCTGCGGCTTCCCGGAAGGCCGTGGTCCCGTTGATATAGACCTGATCCCGCGGCGTAATCTGATAGCTGATCGCCACGCGCGGCAGAGGCTGCGCATCGCTAAAGCCGGTTGCGTAGGTCGCACCGGGCATCAGGTTGGTTGCCGTGCGGGTAATCATGGCTTCCTTGAAACCTGCTGAAATTTTCAAACGATCATGCAACAGGGAATAGGTATCCATCAGGCTCAGCGTGTTAGTCTGCTGAATAACGTGTGCATCCCACTGTTTCAGTGCGGCACCAGACGCCGTCAGAACAGGGTCCTGCCCCCACCGGCTGGCGTTCCCTGCGGCATCCGGCAGAGAATATGTCGGGTCTTCCGCGTAATTGATGTAGGAATACCAGTAGCCAAACTGGAGGTCATTATGGCCTTTTTTCCAGTCCAGAACACTGTTGATCCCAAAAGTGGATTCATGGAACGTATCATTGGACTGCGCCACCTGAGAGGACGCAGACCCATCCGGGAACTGGAGCGGGCTGGCAGAGTCTGCCCCCAGAAACGCCTTGTTCTGGTTGAGCGTGCTGCCCCCCTGCACTGTGCCGTCCACATCAAAAATATAGGGCGTAACAGACAGGTTCAGTCCTTCCGCCAGCTTGAACTTCATCTGCACGCTGGCGCGGGCATGTTTCCATTCATACTGATGGAATTTGTAATAATTCGTATTACTACCGGTAAAATTCTTGCTGTAATTATAGTTTATGCCATAGGCGTTCCACTGCGCCATGGTGGGGTAGGTATACAGATTTTCCTGCACATCATTGTAGGACATGAAGGCGGAAATGCTGTTGCCGTCCCCCCACGCCTTCTTCGCCTTGAAGTCTATGTGCCAGCGGTGCAACCCACCCGGCCCGCGCCAGTTGGAAGCCTGCGTATCAGAAAAGGACGCAAAGCTGTGAATACCGGTATGGCCCCACTCCCCACTATCCAGCCGGAGGAACTCACGCCGCATGTTGTTGCCGCCATAGGTGAGGTCCAGCAACCCGCCAAATTTGTGGGACGGGTCGCGTAGTTTCTCGCTAATCAGGCCGCCCACGGCGCTGAATGTCGGGGCCATCAGGTCCGGCGCGCCGGGTGTCACCGTTACAGACCCGACATTTTCCGTGTCTGCCCAGCCGGAGGACGTCGGGGAGTAATACAGAACGTCCGACGGGTTCATGCCTTCCAGCTCATAGCCCAGTTCGTTCTGGTTCATCCCGCGAATGGAGACGCTCATGCGGTCCGTCGCACCCGTCGGGTCCGCCGAGGCCACGACAACACCCGGCACATTCCGCAACAGGGTCAGCGCATTGGTGGCGGGAGCCTGTGCGGCAATATAGTCGCGTGTCACACCGCTTTTTGCAAAGGGGTCTGTTTGCTTTGGCATCATGCCGCCGCCAGCGGAACGGCCTGAAACACCATTCGGCGTCAGGCCGGAACTCACCGTAATTTCTTCCGCTTTTCCCGCCATCAGGGGGCCAGCCTTACGGGCGGGCCGGGCGGCAGCAGGACTGGCAGGCACGCGGCCTGTCGCCCTGACGGGCGCGCGCTTCCGCACAGTATCCTTGCCTGTTTCCGCCTGTGCGGAGGCCGTATTGCCTGCGGCCAGAACCGCAACACAAAAAAGACTTACAGAATTTGCTGAAAGACGGCGCACGTTACGTCTCCTGTCACAGGCCAAGGCGTTGTTTGTCTGGTCTGAGAGTGTGCCACGGCCCGGAACCCCCACAGGCTCTTCGGTATACGGGGAACCGGCACCATCGCACTGGCAATTCTTCATCCCAAATTTCGGTATACCGAGATTAGTCTCACCGGATGCACGACTGTCAATCATGTTTTGAATACGGAACCATTAATTTCCGGAAACGTCGCGCTGAAAATCCACATATCCCCTTATCAGAAAAGGATTTTGTTCTTCACTCTAGGAATAATATAATATTTTCAGGCGGGATTCTCAGCTTTTCCCAAAAGCCTTCCCTCCCTGCCTATCCCATGCAGCCTCTTCGGAGATCAGGCGTCACATCTGATTCTCCCCGCCCCTTCTTTCAGAATGACAAGGCGCCCTTGAAAATCTTTCTTTCCTGCATTTTTTATGCGCTAAAACAGTCTGTTTGTTGATCTTAAAATCATACTTTAATTCTTTTTATATCTTCATTTTTCTGAAAATTGAAATCCGTTTCAGCAGTATGAAATCATAGACTCCATCAGCCAGTTTCATTCCCTTCAGCATACAAAAACTTCTTCCCAAGTTTCTCTCCTGCGTTTATCCCTATTTTCAGTATGCTGAAAAAATTCCTCTTTTAAACGCTTTGCAACGGAGATTCTGGTCATCATGACAAAGCCGTCGTCTGCACCGCTCCATTATGATGTTGTTCTGGCTGGCGGTGGCATTATCGGCCTGTGCACCGCGCTATTCCTACGTGAAAAAGGTCTCTCCGTTGCGGTGCTGGACAAAGGCCGCCCCGGTTATGAACAGTCCAGCCGCAACTGGGGCTGGGTGCGCACCATCAGTCAGGCCATGGAGGAACTGCCTCTGGCGGTTGCCAGCCGTCCGCTTTGGCAACACTGGGCAAAAGAAGGCGATTTTGGCTATACGCGCTGCGGCCTGCTCTCCCTCGCGCAGGATAAGGAAGAGTGGGAAACGCTGGAACGCTGGCTGGCCGCAGCCCGCACCCACGGATTTGATGCGCGCGAACTGGGGCAACCAGAAATCCATACTTTGCTACCGCAAAGCCGCGGGCAATGGGCTGGCGCGCTTTACAGCCCGGGGGATGGTCGGGCCGAGCCCGATCTCGCCATGCGTTTTCTGGTGCGCAAAGCGGAAGCTGCGGGCGTGACCATCCTGCCGGATACGGCTGTCAAAAGCATTGACATTCAGGGCGGCCGCGCCTGCGGGTTTGAGACTGAAACCGGGCGCATCAGCGCTTCCGCTGTTGTGGTTGCGGCAGGTATCTGGTCCCGCTGGTTGTGCAAAACGGTTGATATTGTCCTGCCACAGCTCAAAGTCATTGCCTCCGTTCTCCGCACGGAGCCTATGGAGGGTGGGCCAGACCCGATTATCGCCTCCTCCCGCTTTTCCGTGCGGAAGCGAATGGACGGCGGCTATACGGTTGCGCAACGCAATTCTTCCATCACATACGTCACGCCAGATTCCTTCCGCTTTATGCGGGAGTTCATGCCCAATTTTCTGAAACAGAAAAAACTGCTGAGCGTGCGCGTCGGCTCCTCCTTTGTGCAAGAACTCAAACAGGAACGGCAGTTCGGAAAAGGCCGCCTCAACCCGTTTGAGCAGTACCGCGCGTGTGACCCGGCCCCGGACCGCAAAACACTGGCCCGCACCATGCAACGCCTGCGGGAAGACATGCCGGTGTTTGAAAAAACCCGTGTTGCCGCCATGTGGGCGGGCGTGATTGATGTGGTACCCGACGCCCTGCCCATTCTCTCGCCCGTCGCCCGCTATCCCGGCCTGTTTGTCGCAACAGGCTTTTCTGCGCATGGGTTTGGGGTAGGTCCGGCCTCCGGCAAACTGATGGCCAACCTGATTACCGGGGAGCAGGATACGCTTGGTCGGGAACATTTCACTCTGGAGCGTTTTGGCTGCAACGGAGAAGCCTCCGGCACCCGCTGACCCCATGTTATTTCACCACAGCATGACTTTCAGATAAGAAGTCCTCATACTCGTCCCCCCCGGAACCGGCTATGATGGACCAATGACTGACAGTCGCCCCTCCCTGACTGGTGAAGAGCTGTATACCGCCCTGCGCCGCGATATGATTGACAGCCGCGTGCAGGGCGGCACCGTCCTGCAGGAAGAAGAAATTGGCCGCCGCTATGGCGTAAGCCGCACCCCCGTGCGGGAAGCCCTGCAACGCCTGCATCAGGATAAGCTGATTGGCCGGAAGGGGCGGTTCTATGTTGTCGCCTCCCCGTCTCATGACAGCATCCGGCAGATTTACGAGTTTCGTGAAGCGATTGAGACCGCCTCCGTCGCCCTCTGCTGTGAACGTGCGGATGAAGCCCTGATTGAAACCATTCAGGCCTGCCTGAATGAACAGGCTGAAGCCGGACGCGCCAAACAGTTTTATGAGTTTGAGCGGCTGGACACGCAGTTCCATGTCCTGATTGCGCAAGGCGCGCAAAACGAGCTTCTCCGCCGCCAGCTTGAAATCAGTTACGACCAGATCTGGTTTTCCCGCGTGGGTAATCTGGTATCCCTGCCCGACTATTCGGTAGAGGAAACCCTTGCCGGCCACCAGCGCATTCTGGACGCCATTCGCCGCAGAGACGCAGGCGTCGCGCGTGCGGAAATGTATACCCATCTGCGCAGCGCCATTCTGCTGAGTGCCCGGTCCCGCCCGCAAACCCGCACCTCCGGCACAACGCGCACACCCCGTAAAAAAAAGCCGGCCCCAACCTCGTAAAAGGTCGGAACCGGCTTTTTCAAACCGCCGGGGGAGACTGGCAGCCCCTTATTAAGAGGCCGCCAGACCCACCGCGTTATTTTGCGGCAGCGTCATCCAGCGCATACGCGCGGATGTAGTCGCCAGAGCGGGTGCCAAGGCCACCGTGGCCGCCAGCAGCAATCAGCACATACTGTTTGCCGTTGACGGAGTAGGACATCGGCGTTGCCTGACCACCAGCGGGCAGACGGTCACGCCAGATCACCTTACCCGTGGCAAGGTCAATCCCGCGCAGATAGTCATCCGCAGTTGCGCCCATAAAGACCATACCGCCCTTGGTCACAACGCTCCCGCCAATATTATACATGCCCGTGGGCAGCGGCAGGTTGTTGTGGGTGCGGAAAGGCCCGGTGTCACGCGTGGTGCCAATCGGGTGCTGCCAGATGATCTTTTTAGACACCAGGTCAATCGCCGTCATGGTGCCCCAGACAGGTCCCTTACAGGGGATCTGCAGCGGGTTCAGCCACGGGTTGGTGTAGGCCACATACGGGGTGCCGTAATCGGGCGAGATCGCCAGAGCGTTCCCCTTGGGTGTGGGTTCATTGCCTTCACCATTCCATTTGGGCAGAGCGCCGCTCTGTTCCAGTCCGGTGCGGTGGTCCAGCTTGATGCGGAACGGCAGGTAGCTGGCGTTGGCAAGCAGAACCTTACGAACCGGGTCAACCGTTGCACCCTGCCAGTCCACTACGCCGTAGAAGGCCGGATAAACAATGGTGGTCTTGCCGACGTGCGGGGGCGTAAACTGCCCTTCATACGCGGAAGATTTGTACTGGATACGGCAGATGAGCTGATCCAGAAGCGTTGCCCCCCACATGTCCGTTTCTTTCAGATTCGGCGGGGTGAGAGAGGGCATGGCAACCGGGTACGGCTGGGTGGGTGACACATGGTCATCCGGTGCAATACCAGCGGTCGGAACCGGTTTTTCTTCAACCGGGTAGCCCGGAACAGGCTGGCCGGTGCGGCGGTCGAGCACGAAGAATTCGCCACGCTTGGTGCTCTGCACCAGTGCGGGAATGTTTTCGCCATTCGGGCCGGGCAGATCAACCAGAGACGGACCAGCCGGGATGTCCATGTCCCACAGATCGTGATGCACGGTCTGGAAGGTCCATTTACGTTCGCCGGTTTCAATGTCCAGAGCAATGGTCGCGCTGGAGGTTGCTTCGTCAAACGGACGACGTGAGCCACCCCAGTTATCCGGCGGGGAGTTACCCGTCGGGATGTAGAGCAGGCCGAGTTCCGGATCCGCCGTATACACGCCCCATGCGTTCGGGGTGTCGCGCGTCAGCTCGTCATTCGGGCCGGGCTTCCAGTTTTCCGGCGTGTGGCCAGCATCCCAGGCCCATGCCAGCTCACCCGTCATCGGGTCAAACGCACGGACAGCGCCAGAGGGTTCAAAGTTGGCCTGGTTATCCATCACCCAGCCACCCAGCACCACGCGGTCTTTCACAACCAGCGGGGGAGAAGTGACGAAGTGGAAGCCAAGCGGCACATTGCCCAGATAGGTGCGCAGGGAAATGGACCCGTGATCACCAAAGTCATCACACGGCTTGCCGGTTTCTGCGTTCACAGCCACCAGACGCACGTCTGCCGTAGGGGAGAAAATCCGCTTGGGGCAGGAAGTCTGAGCGCCTTCGGGCGCCTGATAATAGGACACGCCACGGCAGGCCAGATACACGTTGGCCGCAACATCCTTTTTGTCGGGATGCGGGTCATACGTCCATTTGATCTTACCGGTTGCGGCGTCCATGGCCACAATCCAGCTGTGAGGCGTACACATATAAAGTGTATCGTCCACCTTGATGGGGGTGACCTCAAGGTTGAACTCATGACCCTGATCCGGGCCAGCCACTGCGGCTTCACCCGCGCGGGCGGTGTCACCCGTCTGCGTCTGCCAGGCCAGCTTCAGGTGGGACACGTTCTGCGGGGTAATCTGCCCCAGCGGAGAATAGCGGTCCCCATGTGCCGTGCGGCCGTAATAATGCCAGTCTGCGTTGGCAATATTATTATCGGTCTCAGCAGCCGGGTCACTCGCCGCCATCCGTTCGGGCGAAAGGGTGCCGTTGATGGAATAGGACGTAAAGCAGCTTGCCAGCAGCACCACACCGGTAACGGCAACGCCGCCCAGCAGAGCGGCTTTATCCGCCATCCAGCCGCGGCCCGTGGCCCACACAGCCGGAACCAGCAGCCACACGCCAAACACCAGGAAAGTGACAAGACGGACTTCAAGCCCCCAGATGTCCAGACCGGTTTCGGCCAGCGCCCAGACCAGTGTCACCAGCATAAGGGCGGCATACACAAGCGGGGCCACCTTTGGCCGCACAAGGCCAAGAACGCCCGTTACAATCAGGACAAGACCGGCAAACAGGTAGAACAGCGAACCACCAAGGAACGCCAGCTGCCCACCAGCGATGACGAGGTATAGCCCCACCAACGCCAGCGCTACACCGGTTATAAGCCCTAATGACCTCGTTAAGGTCGGCTTCATTTTAACCTCACAATTTTTTATGAATTAACGACAGAATTTTACCAAAATCTTTATGATACCCTGTTCCTTTTCCTTCTCTATCAGCGTCTCACTGTCCCTTGCTACTGATCATTCATTCAGACAAGCTTTAAATAACATTTGTGTGATTTATAAAATGATCACCTGTTCGTGATACGCTGTCCTTCCTAAACATCTTCATTAGTGGATGTGACGTTCCACTACGCTGGCCAGAAGCGCAGGCCGCGCTGTGTATGATGTGTTTGAAACCGTTGCCAATAAAAAAGTATCTGTCTGTTATGCCCCGCTCCGTATTTTTCGCCCACTTCATTCCTCTTTCCCCGCGCAAAATCCTGTGCTCCGCGGATATTTTTTCTATTCGTAACGCCGCATTTTTTACGGTTCTGGCTGGCCTGACGGGCGTCTCCAGCGCAGAGGCCGCAGATATTCCGCTGGCTATTATCGGGCCGCATGAATACGATCTTCCCGTCGATTTCAAGCCTTTTAATGTTCTGGTCCAGTATGGGGACGGCAATGCTGCCGGTTCCACCTACAACAGTTTAGGCGCGCGCAAGGCGCAGGGCGGCAGCCATACCTGGGCTGGTATGACAAAATACGTGCATTTCAGGAGTTTTGACGCAATTCCCCATGTCGGTTTTGCGTTTGAGGTCATCCAGACCGAATCCTACACGCTGGCCAACGGCACCAATTATGGCGGTCTGGGCGGCACCATCAGCGGCCCGGCCGTGTGGTTTAAGCCCAATAAACACAGTACCTTCGGGATTCAGACCTTTTTACAAACCCCCAGCGGCACGCGGGATTCACTGGCCACGCATTACTGGTCCAACCTCTCCAGCTTCATTTTTGACTATGAATGGAAACATTTCAGCTTTGATGGCGATCTGGGGGCCATCGTCAACATGACAAAACATGTTGATGGACAACATAGTTACACACCCGGCACAACATTCCACAGCAATCTGCGCTTCAGCTGGAAAGCCCACCGCGTGGTTGAGCCCTTTCTGGCGTTTGACTGGCAGAATACCGCCGGCACGCGGGACCGCACCGTGCAGAACTGGATTGATAATTCCAGCAGCCGGGAGGTCGCCATGGGGGTAGGTGCGATGTTCACGCTGACCAAAAATATCAGCCTGACAACCCGTTATTCCCACAGCGTGGAAGGCCGAAACACACCGGAAACCAACGCCTACTACATGAAATTTGTTTATCTCTGGTGAAAATCCGAGTGATTCACTTGGAGTTCCCGCAGGAAGACCCACAGCAAGACGCTGTTTTCAAACAAAATTCACGCACAGCGCTTTTCCACCCTAAGAAAAAGTTCAACATTGTTGAATTTGAAATCCTGAATGCGTCTGTTTATTTTTCATGAAACAGGACGCCCTCAAGGATCAGACTCCGCGCTCTCCTGCGCTGCGCCTTGCTTCATACCGGGTTCCGCGTCCACGTTCCTTACGTCCATCGGACGTGAGTGAACGCCCCCCTCCCCTTCCTTGCTTGGGTCCTCCCACAGCCACGCCAGCTCCTGCCCGATCCTGAACACGGCATGGCGACCGGCCCGTCGTCCTCCGTCCGTCGCCCATCGCCTTCAGGGCACCTCCGCGCCTGCTCTCCGGGCCAGCTCAGACCTCAGAAAGTCAATGACTTCTACAGGGTAGGCATTTCCGGCACGGCATGCTTTTATCCTCACACCGGAACAGTTTGTTCCACAAAACGCGGGGGAGGCGCTTCGGCTCCCGCCCCCGACCAGAATATAGGAAGACTTCATGACTGTTCGCCGTCATGCCAAATTGTCACGTCGTGTGGCTCTGCTTCTGTCTGCCGGCCTCGGCCTGAGCAGCGTTGCAGGCGTTGCCCGTGCAGATACCACCCCGCAGGCCGCAGCCCCCACGGCTGTGCCCCAGGCCTCCTTTGGCACATGGGGTGTGGATCTTGCCGGGCGTGACACCGCAGAAAAGCCGGGCAACAACTTCTTCAAATACGCCAACGGCACCTATCTGGACCACCTGACCATTCCGTCAGACATGACCAGCTATGGCCCGTTCAACGCGCTGGCTGAACTCTCCCGCACGCGGGTGCAGAGCATCCTGAACGACCTCTCCGCTCACCCGGTCAAGCACCCCAAGAGCGTTGAGGAAAAGCTGGGCACCTTCTACGCTTCCTTCATGGATGAAAAATCCATTGAGAAGCAGGGCACCAAGCCCATGAAGGGTGATCTGGACAGCATCCTGAAGATGCGGGACGCCAAGGCGTTCGCAACGCTCTCTGGCGCAGCGTCCACCAACTTCATGACGTCCCCGTTCTCTCTGGGCATCAACCCGGACGCCAAGGACCCGACCCGCTACGCGCTGGACGTGGATCAGGCTGGCCTCGGCCTGCCGGACCGTGATTATTATCTGAAGCCGGAATTCGCTGCCAAGCGCGCCGCCTATCAGACCTACATCACGCAGGCGCTCACGCTGATCAAATGGCCGGAACCGGCAAACGCCGCCGCCGCCATTGTGGCGTTTGAAACCAAGCTGGCCGAAGTCCACTGGGCCCGCACAGACCTGCGCGACCCGCAGAAAACCTACAACCCGATGACGGTGGCCGCGCTGGCCAAAGCCGCTCCGGGCTTTGACTGGGTTGCCTGGCTGACCGCCGCCGGCCTGCCGACAGAAGGGCTTGAAAACCGTACCGTGATTGTGGGCGAACCCACCGCCATTACGGGTGAAGCCGCCATTCTGGCGACGGCAGATATCGGTCTGCTTCAGGCATGGCAGGCGTTCCATACGGTAGAAAACGCCTCCACCTACCTGCCGGATGCCTTCGTGCAGGCACGCTTTACGTTCAATAAAGCTCTGTCCGGCCAGCCGGCTCTGCCCGTGCGCTGGAAACGTGGCGTGCAGGCCACCAGTGCCGCCATGGGCATGGCTCTGGGCAAGGTCTATGTGGAGCGCTACTTCCCCGCAGGAAACCGCACCGCCATGCAGAAGCTGACGGGGGACCTGAAGGACGCCTTCCGCATCCGCCTCCAGCACAACACATGGATGAGCAAGGAAACGCGGGAAGCCGCTCTGCGCAAGCTAGAAAACTTTGAAGTTCAGGTCGGCTATCCGAACGAATGGCGCGACTATTCCAGCCTGAACGTCACCAAGGGTGACGTGTACGGCAACGCCAAAAACGGCATTGCGTTTGAGTGGGATTACTGGCTGGCCCGTCTGGACAAGCCGGTGGACCGGAACGAATGGGACATGACGCCCCAGACGGTGAACGCCTACAACAACCCGCTGTTTGATCAGGTTGTGTTCCCCGCCGCCATCCTCCAGCCGCCGTTCTTCAACCCGCAGGCCGACGCCGCCGTCAACTACGGGGCCATTGGCGGGGTGATTGGTCATGAAATGACCCACTCCTTCGATGATGAAGGCCGTCAGTTTGACGAACATGGCCGCCTGCGTGACTGGTGGACCAAGGCCGACGCCGCCCGCTTCCAGAAGCTGGCTGATCGCCTTGGCGCACAGTACGATGCGTTTGAAGTGCTGCCGGGCGTGCACGTTAACGGCAAGCTGACAATGGGTGAAAACATTGCTGACCTTGGCGGCCTGACTCTGGCTCTGGATGCGTATCACGCGTCTCTGGGCGGTCAGCCTGCTCCGGTTATTGATGGCCTGACGGGTGACCAGCGCGTGTTCCTCGGCTGGGCACAGGTCTGGCGTGAGAAGCTGCGGGATGACACGGTTAAGAATCTGATCGTGACCGACCCGCACTCCCCGCCGCAGGCCCGTGTGAACATCCCGATGCACAACATCGATGCCTGGTATAAGGCATGGGATGTCAAACCGGGTGATGCTCTGTATCTGACACCGAAGCAGCGCGTGAAAATCTGGTAATAAACCAGCTTTTAAGCACGGGTAGAAAGGGGGCGGCACCTTACGGGGAGCCGCCCTTTTTTTGGCCCCTCGGCCGCCGGGGGCACCCGCCAGCCCGCGCCGCAACCTTGTTTCCGCGCCCCCGGTCCGCTAACCAAGAGAAAGAACGGTCGCGCAACAGAGCTGCTGGAGCGGGGCCGGGGACCGACTGAGGTCATCCCCCGTCCACGGAAAAGAGCCGCCGATGCCTGATACACCGCACCGCCCTCATCCCGCTGCGCCGCTCACCGAGCAGCCGCACAGCCTCGCCGCTCCGCTCACGCCTGCTGCCCCTCACCCTGCTGAAGCAGGCCACGCTCCCGCCGCGACACACACCGCCACCCGCCGCCATGTCGTGCAGGGTCTGGGCACCGGGGCCGCTGCGCTGGCACTGGGCAGCGTCGCCACAGCACCCGCCGCGCAGGCGGCAACAAACCCGCCCGCTCATCCAGCCTCCCCCACCCAGACCGACACCCCCCGCTTTTTCAGCCCGGCAGAATTCGCCCTGCTGAGCGCGGCCTGTGAGCGGATTTTCCCCGCAGATGCGCAGGGGCCGGGGGCCATCGCCCTTGGCGTGCCGCATTTTATCGACGGGCAGATGGACACCCCATGGGGCCGTGGCGAGCTGTGGTACATGCAAGGTCCGCACCGCCCGGATGCCCCGGCCAATCTGGGTTATCAGCTCCCCTACAGCCCGCAGCAGATTTATAAAGTGGGACTGGCAGGCGTGATCGCATGGGTACAGCAGACCCATCAGGCCGCGTTTGAAACCCTCGCGCCAGAGGTGCAGGACAGTATTCTGACCGCGCTGGAACAGAACGCCACGCAGTTTGACGCCCTGCCCGCAGCGACCTTTTTTGAACAGCTCCGGTCCGACACGATCGAGGGCGCATTTGCCGACCCTCTCCACGGCGGCAACCGCCACATGGCGGGCTGGCTAATGATGGGCTTCCCCGGTGCGCGGGGCGACTACATGGACTGGGTGGACCGGTATGACACGCCCTATCCCTACGGCCCTGTTTCCATTGCCGGGGAGACTGCGGACCATGGCTGAAAAAACTCTTCCCCCTGTTGATGTGGTGGTCGTTGGCAGCGGCTGGGCTGGCAGCATCATGGCCAAGGAGATGTGCGAGGCTGGCCTTTCCGTCGTCATGCTGGAACGCGGCAAGCGTCGTTCCACTGCGCGGGATGGAGCCTATCCGTCCTCACTGGATGAGCTGGAAGGCGCGGTCCGTTACAAGCTGTTCCAGAACCCGGCGCAGACCACAGTGACAGTGCGCAACCGGTCGGATCAGGAAGCTGTGCCTTATCGGCGGCTGGCGGCGTTCCTGCCAGGTGCGGGCGTGGGTGGTGCGGGCCTGCACTGGACGGGTGTGCATTTCCGCGCGCCGCCGCAGGACCTCCGCCTGCGTAGCCATATTATTGAACGCTATGGCCGCAAATTTATCCCCGAAGGTATGAACCTTCAGGATTACGGCGTGACCTATACGGAGCTGGAGCCGTTTTTTGACAAAGCGGAAAAGGTCTTTGGCACATCGGGTGAAGCCTATACGGTGAATGGCAAACCCACGGGCAAGGGCAACGTCTTTGCCCCCGACCGCTCAGATGATTTTCCGCTTCCGCCGCTGAAAGACGTTTATACCGCGCACCTGTTCCGCCATGCCGCGACGGAGGCCGGGTATCACCCTTACGCCATGCCTGCCGCCAATGCGTCCCAGCCTTATACAAACCCGTATGGCGCGCAGATGGGGCCGTGCAACTTTTGCGGCTATTGCAGCGATTATGCCTGTTACATGTATGCCAAGGCCTCGCCGAACGTGAACATCATGCCCGCCCTGCGGCGGCATGAGACCTTCACGCTCCGCAGCAACGCGCATGTGCTGAAGGTGCTGCTGGACAGCACGGGCAAGAAAGCCACTGGTGTTGTCTATCAGGATGCCGAGGGCAACCACATCACCCAGCCCGCCGGTCTGGTTATTCTGGCGGCCTTCCAGTTCCATAACGTCCACCTCATGCTGCTCTCCGGTATTGGCAAAGCGTATGATCCTGCCAGCAACACGGGCACGGTGGGGCGCAACTTTACCTATCAGAACATTACCAACAGCACGGTCTGGATGCCGCCCACCCGCAACACGGACCAGTTTATCGGCTCTGCTGGTGGTGTTGCGATAGATGATTTCAACAGCGACAATTTTGACCACGGGCCGCTCGGCTTTATTGGTGGTTCGCCCTTGTGGGTTAATCAGGCAGGCGTCAAACCCATTGCCGGGGCCAAGGCCGCCACACCGGGCGCACCGCGCTGGGGCAGTGCGTGGAAAAAGGCGGCGATTGACACCTATCGCCACTCCTTCACCATCAACGCGCAAGGCTCCAACATGGCCTACCGCGATGTGTATCTGGACCTCGACCCCACATGGCGCACCAGCTACGGCCAGCCCATGCTGCGCATGACGTTTGACTGGAAAGATAACGACATCCGCATGAACCGCTACGTCATCAGCCAGCTGGCCAACGTGGTCAAAGCCCTTGGCGCGCAGGATGCCCATTACGGCATGCGGGAGCCGGGCAAACCGTTTGACGTGCGGGACTATCAGACAACCCATCTGTGCGGCGGTGCCGTGATGGGGGATGACCCGAAAACCTCCGCCCTCAACCGCTATTTGCAAAGCTGGGACGTGCCTAACGTGTTTGTGGTGGGGGCCAACGCCTTCCCGCAGGGCATGGGCTACAACCCCACCGGGCTGGTGGCCGCACTCGCCTACTGGTCCGCCCACCATATCCGCACCCAATGGCTAAAGGGCAATGGCGGCCCACTGGTGGCGCTATGACCCGGAAAAACCAGCGAAAAAAACAAGGCTTTTCCGCAGCGTTTTTGTGCGGCTTCGCTCTGGTGCTCCCCCTCGCCGCTCCGGCTTTCGCTGCGGCAACCCCGGATGCTGCCTCGCAGGATCTGATTGCCAAAGGCCGCTACGTGGCCGCCGCAGCGGACTGCGCAGCCTGCCATACCGTGCCCGGCTCAGCCGCATTTGCCGGGGGCTATGCGTTCCAGTTGCCGATCGGCACGCTGTATTCCTCCAACATCACGCCGGACAAAACCAACGGCATTGGAAACTGGACGGAAGCACAGTTTGTCCGCGCTCTTCGGGAAGGTGTGCGCCCCGATGGCGCAGCGCTTTACCCGGCCATGCCCTTCCCCTCCTACGCCCGCATGACGGACGAGGATCTGCACGCGCTTTATGCCTACTTCATGCACGGCGTGCAGCCGGTGGCGCAGGCCGTGCGGCCCAATGGTATTCCCTGGCCGCTCTCCATGCGCTTTCCGCTCACTCTGTGGCGGTGGATGTTTGCGCCCTCACCGGAAGCTGCCCGGAAATCAGCCGAGCGCAGCTTCCCCACCCCGGAACTGGCACGGGGCGCATATCTGGTGGAAGGCCCCGGCCATTGCGGCGCGTGCCACACCAAACGCGGCCTTGCCATGCAGGAAACCGCGCTGACGGCGCAGGATGGCCCGCACTATCTGGCAGGCGGTGCGGCAGTAGATGGCTGGACGCCGCCTTCTCTGCGGGGTGAGCCTCGCACGGGGCTGGGTGCGTGGAGTGTGGCGGATCTGACCACCTTCCTGCGCACGGGCCGGAACATGCGGAGCAGCGCCTTTGGCAACATGGACACGGCGGTGCATCACGGCACGCAATATCTGACGGATGATGATCTGACAGCCATGGCCCGCTACCTGAAGGCCCTGCCCGCTGCCAACAGCACAGAGCAGAGCTGGCAGAAAGACCCCGCCGCCACACGCGCCCTCCGCGCCGGTGGCACGCTGACAGCAGGGCAGCGGCTCTATCTGGACAACTGCGCAGCCTGCCACCGCAGCACCGGCGCAGGCTACGCCCCGGCCTTTCCCCCGCTGGCGGGCAACCCGGTGGTGATGAATGCGGCCCCTGATTCCCTCATCCATATTGTTCTGACAGGGGCCACCCTGCATGGCATGCAGAACGCGCCGTCCTCCTTCACCATGCCGGGCTTTGGCAAACGGCTGAGTGATGCGCAGGTGGCGGCCGTGGTCACCTTTATCCGCCACGCGTGGGGGAATGATGCCTCTGCGGTGAGTGATGTGGACGTGGCCCATCTGCGCAAACGGCTGACCCCCTCCACCATGCAGAGCGCCCCGCCCACCCCGGTAGACCCGGCCCCGGCTCAGCCCGGCGCGGCCCCCAAAGCCCCGGAGCAGGATGTCACGCAGGACACATCAGAAGACGCATTACACAGCGCCGCACAGCCTGCTATGAAGGCACATTAGGATTCAGGGTGGCAACAATGCAGAAGCAGTGGCAAAATAGCCGCTTCAACCGGTCTGCCCCTGGCGCGGTTTTTGCGGAGGAGAGATCCGGCATTTCATGACGGCGAAGCTCAGCCCTTCTTCGCGCAGGCGGGACGGGCAGGAACCGCGACTGGTTCCCCCTTCCGCACCCGGCACCGCACGCGCTGCCACACCGCCACCTGCCCCGCAGGATGGTGAACGGGACCGGCTGACCGCCTCCCCCACGCCCGTCGCCCGCCCGACCACCGGCTATCGCCGCGTAAAGGGCACCTCCACGCCAATTATCCGCAGAGAAGTCTACGCTGAGCCGACCATCGGCCCGGTGCTGACAGCCTCTGCCCTTGCGCACTTCCTGCTGCTGGGTGCCCTGCTGTGGCAGGCCGCGCACCATCAGCCGCATGGCACGCCGGATGGCCAGCAGCCCTCCCCGGTGGAAATGGTCTTTGCGCAGCCGGAATCGACCAGCGGCATGGTCGGCCCGCATTCTGATGAGGCCGGTGGCGGCAACTCCGGCAAGGCCCCCAGCAAGGCCGGACAGGCTGAACCGACCCCGGCGGAAGGGCCGCCATCCCCCACCGTGCCATCGGAAGAAACACCGGCCACCCCGCCGCTGCCGGAAGCGGATGACGGGCTGAGCAAATCCGTGCCGCAGCCGCCCAAGCCGGTGAAAGCCGCGCACCCGCCCTCCGGCCACAAGCCGCAGGCTCATGCGGTGCCGCGCCCCACGCAGCATGCTCGGCCCTCACAAACGCCCAGCCGCCATGCGGCCTCCCCGTTTGATAACCCGATGGACCTCTCCTTCAATGAGGCCCCGGCCCCGCGCCGCTCCCGCCACGGCAGACCGGGCGGCTCTGGCGGCCCGATTGACCTTTCCGTTGGCCCTGTGGTGGAGAACGGCCAGATTAACGCGCACTATACCTCCCGCGCCTCTGTGCGCGGTGTGAGCGATGATTATGGTGAGCAGATTAACGAGTGGATTCAGCGCCACATGTACTACCCGGAAGAAGCCGCCCGAAACGGGGAAGAAGGCAGCTCCTCCGTGCATGTGGTTCTGGACCGCACGGGCCGCGTGAAATCCGTCTATCAGACAGGCTCAGCCGGCTCCTACTATCTGGACGCCGCGACCTCCGGCATGTTCCGCGGCTCCCAGCTCCCGCCCGTCCCCCCGGACATGAAGGGCAACCACTTTGATATTGATCTGACGATTAATTATATTTTGATTAGGCATTGAAGAGTAGACTAAGAAATCTGTTTTTCTGGCGATAACTTTTTCCAAAATAGATACGCTGATTTCTCGCCACCCTACTCTTATAAGCACGCCAGTCTAAATGGGAAACGAAAGGCTCAGTTTAAGGATTAATTGAATAACAGAGGATTTTTCTCTTAGATCGAAAAAAGTCTTCATCTATTATGTTAAACAGAAACGCGGAGACCATCATTCTCTGTGAACTCTTTACATGACGCTCTCATTTACTATCTCTTGTAGTCAAAGCGCGTCATAAGAATTGTCTAAGATTTTTCTGTTACCTTTGTTTGATGCATTATTATACTGATATTCAGAATGTATCATGTGTCATTTGTGAGGATTAAATGAACGAAAAAACTCCAAAAGTATTTATATCTTACACCTGGTCATCTCAAGAGCATAAAGAATGGGTAAAAAATCTAGCTGATGAACTTATAGAAAATGGAATCGATATTGTTCTTGATCAGTATGATCTCCATGAAGGTGATGATATGAATCATTTCATGGAAAAATCTATTGCGGATAAAACTATTGATCGTATTATTGTTATTTGTGATAAAAATTATGTTGAAAAGGCAAATCAGCGAAAAGGCGGTGCTGGTTTTGAGGCAGGTATTATTAGTCAGGAAGTGGCGTCTCAAATTGAATCTCCTTCTGGTGGTAAAAAGATATGTGGCGTTGTAGTCGATGTGGATAATGATGGAAATTACTGTCTTCCAACTTATCTAAAAGCTCATCTTGCCATCAATATGATTGGAGAAGGACGCTATACTAATTCTGAACAATTAGTTAGGTGGGTATACAACAAGCCCGCTTTAAAGAAGCCAGAATTGGGTAGCCGCCCTTCCTTCCTTGACAATGAGAAGGGAGGAGTGAGCCTACATACTCGTGGGTTATCTATTAATGCACGCATTGCTTTTGAGCACGGAAAACCTAATGCGTTTTCTGCACTCAATAGCTATCTGGATAAATTAGAAGAAGGATTAGCGCAGTTTGAGAGCCTTGAAGAGGATCCTCAAGAATTAAAGAATGATATTCTTGAAAAATTCAATGAATTTATTCCATATAAAGATGAATTTTTGAATGTCATAAAATATATATGTTTGAGTGAAACAGTATCAACTCGGTCTTACGATCGGATCCGAAGTTTTTTCCAAAATATATATTCGTGGAAGACTCGATCACCAAGCAATAATAGACGTTGGTATAGATTCCATTTTGCCAATTTTGATCTATATTGTTATGAATTATTTTTGTCAACAATTGCATTTTGTGTAAAATATGAAGCTTTTGATTTTTTAAAAGCACTTTTGAAACAGGATTACATATTAGAACAACGAAATGCATATAGAGGCGAGCGATTATATTCTTTTGCATGGTTTTGTCCAGAAAATGAAAATATCTCTGCCATCTGTGGCTCAAGTGAAAAAAAATATACAAGAATAGCAGATATGATATTACAAAGGGGTTCTTCAGTAAACTTAACATATCAAGATTTTCTTAGTGCAGATTTATTTTTATTAATTATAGCGCAAACAAAATTAATAGATTTATCTCCCAATGAAGCTATTCGGAGATTTCCATGGTATTGTATTATTATACCAGGAGAATATATTACATTACCTTCAGTTGATTTATTTACTCGTTGCCAATCACTGGAGTTTGTAGAGAGATTGGCTGCTAGCGGAGGAACAGACCCGCAAACAATGCGTCGAGCTGTAGAGCGGTATAGTGAAACGCAGAGGTCATTGAGCTTCTTAAAACCAGAAAAGTGGGGAACTTTATCATAATTCCGTAATATCTCTATTATGCATCTGGCCATGAAGGTCGGCTGTCACATAGGGTTTATAACGGCTCTATACTTTGAATCGGACGTATACTTCAGCCAACCGAACCCGTTAATCGAGGCCCCATCCATTTACGCTTCAAGCGTGCTCCTCTGCCTTGATTAATGTTCTCCACTAATCATCACAAAATAGTCCCATCACCACAAAAAAAGACGGCCCAAAAGGCCGCCTTTTCCAAACCATCTGGGCAGAACGGTCAGTAACCGTTCCCGCCTCCCATGCCGCCGTTCTGCATGGCCGGGCCGCCCATGCCGGGGCCGCCGCCCTGCATGTTGCCGGAGCTGTTGCCGTTGCGCCAGCCGCCGCCACCATTACCATTCTGCGAGCCGCCCATGTCATTCCCGCCGGAGCCCCCATGGTGCCCGCCTCGTCCACCGGGGCCACCCATGCCGCCGGGCGGCGGCGGTTCACACGCAGCCAGAGCGCAGGTTGCCAGCAGGGCTGTAACAGTCAGAACAGAACGTTTCATGAGGCGTCTCCTTTTGTTCATCACAAGCATGTCACCCTCCTCAACCCGGCAGAGCCGCACGGGTTCCACTTAATTTTGTGCAGACCGCAAAAAGGTACGGCAGTCCTGTTGCGTCATTTCACATCAATGCTGGCATTTCTGGACGCTTCAAAATGCAGGTTATGGCCAGCGCCTGTGCTGGTGCCATCACTTTTTCTAAAATACATTTTGGAATTAATGGCATCTATCAGCACAATATGATCAGCAAAAAAATCCAGTCCTAAAGACCCGTCATAGATTTTATCGGCAACCTTTATCGTACGGTTCTTTTCCGTATCGTCGCCTATGGTCAGGCTCTCAACTGTCGCAATGTTAGAAATATAGCCTTCATTCAGGTTAAATCTTACTGCGGTTTTTTCGTCTTTCTTCACCAGCGGGATGTGATACCCGGCAAGCCAGCCCACGGGCATTTCTGTCATATCCAGATCTGGATTGATGAAAAAATGCACTTTGCGGCCAGAGATTTTCACCGCCACTTCCAGCCTGTTTGCATTATTGTGGATGTTGACCACATGAAAATCACCACCCATGATTTCCGTTATTTCTTCTTTATTCTCGCAGCCATCTTTAACCTCAAAAAAAGTAATTTTCTTATTTTTTACGTCAAACAGAACAGAAAAATTATTGAGGAAAACATTCCCTATAATGCCAATAACCGGAAGCCCCTGCACGGACTGTCTGCTCTCCCCTTTCAGAAGCACCAGTTTGGCATCGGGCACATCAAAGCCACCAAAAGAGAATGTATTGACCCTGATAACATGCGCTTTTTCGCGCTTTCCAAATATATTGAGAACGTATTCCGTTCCCCAGGCACTCTCATCAATCAACTTATCAAAATTCACGGACGCAGAGTTTTTTACGTAAATACTTTCATAATCATAACTTAAAAACAGCGCGGCTGGCTGGTTATTGATTTTAACCGGCATCAGTGGCGTATCGCTCTGGCCGCCTAATAAATTCTCACTGATGGAGGCCACAATGCAGGACTGCCGGGCCTCAGCCTCAGGCGGCCAGCACAGGCAGACCAGACCTAAAACAGCACCAGAGACACCCGTCTTCCATTTCGCCATTGCACATCTCTTATGACGCTCCAGACTGAGCCTGAAGACGGCGCTAAACCGCCAGCAGAACCCAGTTTGTTAAAGATACGCAATGTTACCCCAAAGGCAACCCCTGCCCGTCGCGCGGGTCAGACGGTCTTCCAGAATTCAAACAACGCCTCGGGCAGAGAGAGCGTCAGCCGCGCACGGGTACAAGCCACGTAAAGCAGATTGATTTCCTGATCACAGTTGTCCAGATCGCGCTTCAGCCGGGCTTTCAGGCGCGGGGAGAGCGGGCCGTGCTCCTGCTCCGTTTTTCTGGCACGGTCCTGAAACTGCGTGCGCCGCCGGCTCCATTCTTCAGGGGAGAGGAAGTCATCCAGCATAATGACCGCATCAAACTCCCGTCCCTTGGCCTTATGCGCGGTGGAACAGACCAGACTGACTTCATCCGGGTCGTCACGGTAAAGCGTCTGAATAGTCTTTATCTTTTTATCCAGCGTCTCTTTATGTTTATCCACAATACCAAACAATCTTTTGGCAACCGGGTCACCATCCCGGCCTTCGGCAGCATTTTCCAGCTCGCGCCATGTGCCGTATTCCAACGCCGCGCCCTCCGGTTTTAAAGAGGGTTCAAACTGGCGCTGATACAGGCTATAAGCGGCCAGAATTTCCTGCACCATGTCATTCACCCCGCCCAGCACATGGAAGGGCCGTGTGCTGTCCGCCAGCCCTTCAAACAGCCGCGCATTGGTGCGGGCCAGAACCAGCGTGTTGTGCTCCGGCTTAAGGCCCTTTTTATGCAGCATCACCCGGCTTTTCACCGCCGGGTTCCCGTGCAGGCTGTGCGCCGGTTTGCGGGAATGGTGGCCGAGAATGGCATTGGCCATCCGCGCCAATGGCTCGCCAAACCGCCAGCTGCGCGTCAGCGGCAGGCATGGGCCTTCCAGATCGCTAATGGCATCCACCGCACCGCGAAAGGCATAGATAGACTGGTTCGGGTCCCCCACCGCCACAATCGGCAGGCCGGATTTTTTAAGGATGGAAATCAGAACCGGGTTCAGGTCCTGCGCCTCATCCACCATAATATAGTCGTAGCCGGTAATTTTCTGCTCACGCTCAAACTTCTTTAAATAGAGATCATGCGTGATAGGAAAATCATGTTTCTCAAGCGCTGCCAGATATTTATAGGCCTGCGCCACAAACAGGCGGATCTCCCGGTTGCGCCCGCTGTCCGGCTCCGGGCAATGGGTGGCGGTAATTTTGGAGCCTTCGCTGATCAGAAAATTGCTCAGCGTTTTCAGCACCACATCCGCAGCCCCGCCGGATTTGGTGCCCAGCACCTTTTCCAGCCGCCAGATATCCCGCGCCAGATACCGCCCCTGCACCTTGCGGTTCAGTTGCCCGATATTCAGGCTGCGGTATGCGTAACTATTGGCAGTGCGCGCTTCAATCTGGTTGGAAAAGCGGGCGCGGGCCTCTTTGGCAATGGCGGTATTAAAGGCCAGATACAGCCCCCGGTGGCGCGTCCATGTCTTGCTGAACCACTCCAGCGTGGAGGTCTTGCCGCAGCCTGCCCCGGCAATCACGCGAAAGCTGGAGGTGGGGGGCGTGTCCAGAATGGCGGTCTGTTCCGGAGTGATGGCAATCATCGCGCTTTTCTGGCCCTCATCTGTCAGCGGTGGCGCGCGTATAGCGCACTTTTCCGTGCGCAGATATGCCGCGCGACGCAGAAAACCGTTCCCGGACCAGCCCTGCCCCGCTGGCACGGTTGCACATCCGCCCCGTTGTCGCGCTAAGGTAGCAGGATGAATTGAGCCACCCCGTCACCATAGGAGACCCATGACACAGCCTGATATGCTTGCCCTCCGTACCGCCGCCGGGACGGATTTTGAAGCCTTCACCACAGCAGATGCCGCCATAGACCGCCTGTGCGCCCTGTATGATGAAAGTGCAGCGCGGCTCCACGCCGCCTTCCGCGCCCGGCAGGGCTGCCCGCCGCAGGATGCCACCTACCCCTGTCTGGCGCTGGAGCTGCCCCCCGGCACCCCCATACAGGGCCGCCCGCCGTTTGACGTGATTCTCGACCCCGGCTTTTACAGCACCACCATCACCCGCCCGGCCTTGTTCCGGGATTATCTGCGGGAACAGATTGAGCCGCTGCTGCACCATTACGGCCAGCCGGTGCTGGTGGGCCGCTCCCACCACCCCATCCCGCTGCCGTATGTCATGGAAGATGCCGTTACCGGTCTGACGGAAGCCGACCTGCGCTTGTTGCAGGAGCAGTTCGCCCTGCCCAACCTGCATGCCACAGATGACAGCATCGCCAACTGCGAGCTGCTGCCCGACGCCACCACCCCGCGCCCGCTGGCGCTGTTTACGGCAGAGCGCACGGATTACTCCCTCGCCCGCCTGCACCACTATACAGGCACCACGCCCCGCTCCTTCCAGCGGTTTATCCTGCTCACCAATTATCAGCGTTATGTGGATACCTTCCGCGATTACGCCCGTGCGCAGGTGGACGCCGGGGGTGACTACAACGCGTTTATTGAACCCGGAGAGCAGATTTATACCGGGCCCGGCACCGCCCCTACGGACGCCCCCGCAGGCAGCCTGCCGCAGATGCCGGCCTACCATCTGTGCCGCCCGGACGGGGATGGCATTACGCTCATCAATATCGGCGTCGGCCCCGCCAACGCCAAAACCATGACGGACCATCTGGCCGTGCTGCGTCCGCATTGCTGGCTGATGGTCGGCCATTGCGCGGGCCTGCGTCGCTCTCAGGTGCTGGGGGATTACGTTCTGGCCCACGGCTATGTGCGGGATGACCACGTTCTGGACGCCGACCTGCCCACATGGGTGCCCGTTCCCCCCATTGCCGAGGTGCAGGTGGCCATGCAGGAAGCGACCTCACTCGTGACCGGCCTGCCCGAGTCCGCCATCAAGACGCGCCTGCGCACCGGCACGGTGATGACCACCGATAACCGGGACTGGGAGCTGCGTCTGGCGCATCTGTTCACCCAGATCAACATGAGCCGCGCCATTGCGGTGGATATGGAATCCGCCACGATTGCGGCCAATGGCTTCCGCTTCCGGGTGCCCTACGGCACGCTGCTCTGTGTGTCGGATAAACCACTTCACGGAGAACTGAAGCTGCGCGGCATGGCCAATGCGTTCTATCGTGAGCGCGTAAGCCAGCATCTGATGGTGGGGATCGAGACTATGCGTTTGCTCAGGCAGCAGGGCGTCACCCGGTTGCACTCCCGCAAACTGCGTGGGTTTGATGAGCCCCCCTTCCGGTAACCGCCTGCGTCATCCTCGCCTTTCTTTCTGATAAAGGGCTTTAACCTCATGCCTGCTGCTTCTGCCTCACAACTGCCGGAAGGTGTGCCCACCATCCGCGTTATCGCCATGCCGACCGACACCAACCCCGCAGGGGACGTGTTCGGCGGGTGGATCATCTCCCAGATGGATCTTGCCGCCGGCACCACCGCAGCCTTCCGGGCTAACGGCCGTGCCGCTACCGTCGCCATTAACGGCGTTGTCTTTCTGGAACCCGTGGTAGTGGGAGATGAGGTGAGCATTTACACCCAGATCACCCGTGAGGGCCGCACCTCCCTGACCATCCATGTGCAGACATGGCGGCGGGCCCGCCATACGCATCTGACCTCCAAGGTGACGGAAGGGGACTTCACCTTCGTGGCGCTGGATGAAAACCGCCGCCCCCGCCCGCTGCCCCCCGCAACGCCCGGCAACTCGCCCAACAGCGCCCCCACGGTCTGACGGCCTGCGGGCCGCCTCTCCCTGTCTTTTTTTTGTCATGGCATTCCGTCTCAGCGGGGAATGGTCTAGAGCAACAGTCTGGGCCATCTCGCGATGAAGCACACCGTGCAGACGGCCTGACGGCTACAGCTTACAAGAGCAGCAGGACGGGAGAGGCGGCGCACATGAAACATTGGCAGATTGACCAGCTACCCTGGGACAAATTTGATCCCTCCCGCGTGGACCCGCAGCTTGTGCCCGCCATCAAGGCCGCAGCCGTGGTGGAGCGCAACAGCGTGGATTACGCCATTTATCTGAACAACGTGTTTCATGATGACCCTGACTTTAAACAGGCGGCGGACCACTGGGCTGTGGAAGAAATCCAGCACGGCGATGCACTGGGCCGCTGGGCCATGCTGGCTGACCCGGAATGGGACTATCAGGCCGCCTTCCAGCGCTACCGGGACTTTTACCATATCCCACTGGAAGTTGAGGAATCCGTCCGTGGCTCCCGCACCGGGGAACTGATTGCCCGCTGCATGGTGGAAACCGGCACGTCCTCCTTCTACTCCGCACTGGCCGACGCAACGGATGAACCGGTGCTGAAAGCCCTGTGCAAGCAGATTGCTGCCGATGAGTTCCGGCACTTCAAACTGTTTTATGACCACATGCACCGCTACCTGAAGCGCGAGCGCATCAGCACGCTCCAGCGCGCCCGCATTGCACTGGGCCGGGTAACGGAAAGCGAGGATGATGAACTCGCCTCCGCTTACTACACCACCAACGAGCCGCCCTCCCTGCCCTACGACCACAACCGCTGCATTGCGGCCTACATGTCCCGCGCCATGAAGAACTATCAGCCGCGCCACCTGCGCCGCGTGACGAGCATGGTGTTCAAGACCATTGGCCTGACGCCGCACAGCAAAATTCAGGATCTGGCGTTCTTCATCACGGAAAAGCTGTTCTTCAGCCGCCAGCGCAAATTTGCCCGCATGGCCGGGGTCTCCTGACCCCACGCCTGCGGCGTTATTTCATTACAAAACCGTATTTTAAACACGAACCGCTGCAAGAACCGTCTGGATTGCCCTCCCGCCAGACAGGTTCCTCATGCCCCTCCAGCCGCCCGAACCGCCGCCGGTTACCCCCGACCACCGCAACCGACGGATTGATCTGCTCCGCGGCGTTGCCATTCTTCTGGTGCTGTTCCACCATTTTTGCATTGCCTATCCGCTGAACCATTCCGCACTCGCCGCGCTGCTCACGCCAGAGGGCGTGCGCGCTGTGGCACGAAACGGCAATTACGGCGTCACCCTGTTTTTTGTGATTTCCGGCTTCCTGATAACCAGCAATACGCTGGCCCGCTATGGCAGTCTGGCCGCCATCAGGGCCCGCACGTTCTACGCTTTTCGCATTGCCCGCATTGTACCGTGCCTGCTGTTGCTGCTGGCGCTGGTCAACGGACTTGCTCTGGCGGGCGTGCCCATTTTTGCCACGCACATTCCCGGCCTCTCCCCGCTTGCCGCCATGATGCGCGCCAATCTGGCCGCCCTCACCTTCAGCATGAATGTGTTTATTGCGCACTATGACTGGGCCAATTACGCGCTGGGCGTGCTGTGGTCCCTGTCTGTGGAGGAAGTGTTTTATCTCACCTTCCCGCTGGTCGCGCTCGTGCTGCGTCGCCAGCCGCTTATCATGCTGTTCTGGGCTCTGGTGGCGATAGTTGGTCCGTTTTACCGGATGGCGCATCAGAATGATGAATCCGGATTTCTTTTTGCCTATCTGGCGTCATTCGACGGCATTGCCATTGGCTGCATGGCCGCTGTTGTCGCTACACACTGGCGGCTGGACGGACTGGCAGCGCGGCTGCTTCAGCCTGTCGTGATTGCGGGCATGGTCGCGCTCTATCTGTGGAAGTCCATTGGCGCCACCAATATCTGGGGCGTTTCCGCCATGGCGCTCGGCACTGCGGTGTTGCTGATTGCGTCCGCGCATCATGCAGACGGCCCCCTCGCCACGCGCTCCCGCCTGCTGCGCGGCGTGGAGTGGACGGGCCGCCTGAGTTACGAACTCTACCTGTTCCACCTGATTATTCTGGGCCTGCTCCGCACCGTGCTGCCTCGCGGAACCCTGCCCGACACCGGGTTTGAAAGGCTGGCTCTCCTGCCCGTCTTCCTCATCGGCTCCGGCCTGCTGGCCAGTCTGATCAGCCGCTCGTTTTCTGAACCGCTCAACCGTGCGTTGAGGCTGCGTTTAGGCGGCGTGCAGAAGAAGGTTTTCAGGCCGTAACTTTCCGCTCAAACATCAGTGTTTCTTCATTCATATACTGCGTTGTTGCAAACAACGAAAATCCGTTCTTCTCTGCAATGCGGATTGATGGCTGGTTGGCTGGAGAAATAATGCACACAGAGCGTCTGTAAGGCGTCTGTGTGTCCAGCCACGCGCAGGCGGCTTTCACACCTTCTGTGGCAAAGCCTTTGCCGTGGCACCAGGAGGCCAGAACCCAGCCTGCTTCCGGGATGCCATCCATGGAGGGCGTCAGTCCGCGATGCGCCTCATTAAACCCAATGGTGCCCACAAAGCGGCCCGTCTGCTTCTCCCGCACCACCCAGAAGCCAAAGCCCATAATGCCCCATAGCCCTCTGTAATGCAGCAGCCTGCCCCATGTGGCATTAGCGGTTTCCGGTTTGCCTGATGTGTAGCGCGCCACAATCGGGTCCGCCCGCATGGCGGCGAACTCCTCAAAATCCTCCCGCCGCGGCACATGAAATACAAGACGATCCGTTTCCAGAGACGGCCCTTCGGACATGCCTAAACCCTTTTCCTTCAGCCTTCCCGCACAGCAGAGACAGGCGTTCTCTGCCCGGCTTTATTCGTTTTTATAATTTAACGAATAGTCCCCTTCCTGCAATCACCCTTTTGTGCAGCCTGTTTCTTTGCCGACAGCCATGCACCACCCGCAACCCCTGACCGGGAACCCCTCCGTGGCCGGAACGTCTGTTTCAGTGAACCCCAAAGCCGCTGGCCCGACAGATACTTTCAGGCCAGATCTACAGCCTGATGCGCTGTTCTGCGGCCTGATGCGAAAGGACCTCCGCATGACTGACGAAACACCGGCCCACAAACACAGCACCTATCGCCGCACCGTTCTGAAAATGGCCGGCGTGGCCGCAGCAGCTGGCACGCCCGTGTTCGTCAACCTTGCTGCGGCCCAGACTGTGAAAGAGAACGCCATGTCTTCCTCCCCGCTGAAAGACCCCCGCACCCTGTATCCGCACGCCCCGTTTAAAGCCCAGCCCCAGCCCTGGCCCGGCCTTGCCTCTAAAATGGACCCACGGCCCGACCACGGGGAGAAAAGCTATGTTGGCAGCGGCAAACTCAAGGGCCGCAAGGCGCTGATTACCGGCGGGGATTCCGGCCTTGGCCGTGCCACCGCCATTGCCTATGCGCGGGAAGGAGCGGATGTTGCCATTAACTATCTGCCGCAGGAAGAAGCTGACGCTGCCGAGGTGGGTGATCTGGTCCGCAAGGAAGGCCGCAAGTTTGTCGCCCTGCCGGGTGACCTGCGGGATGAAGCCTTCTGCAAACAGCTTGTTGAAAAAGCGTTTGCAGAACTTGATGGTCTGGATATCTTCGTCAACTGCGCAGGCCGCCAGCAAACGCATGATGACCTTCTGGATGTCACGACAGAAGCGTTCGACTGGACCATGAAGACCAACCTTTATGCGCTGTTCTGGCTGACCAAAGCGGCTATTCCGCACATGCAGCCCGGCTCCGCAATGATCTTCACCTCCTCCACCAACGCCTATGATCCCTCAACCAACATTCTGGACTACTCAATCACCAAGGCAGGCATTGCCAATTTTGCAAAAGGTCTGGCCAAGCAGCTTATCAGTAAGGGTATCCGCGTCAACGCCATTGCCCCCGGCCCGTTCTGGACGGCCCTGCAGGTCAGCGGTGGGCAGACGATGGATAATGTCGAAAAATTTGGGGAATCCGTACCCATCAAGCGCCCCGGCCAGCCTGTGGAACTGGCCCCGGCCTATGTGCTGCTGGCCTCAAATGATGCCAGCTATATGACAGGCCAGATCATCGGTGCCAATGGCGGCGTTGGCCTGCCATAAGCCATCCGCACAGAATTTGACGACGCCCGGTATCGCGCTACTCTGCGCCCTCCCATACCGGGTAAGGAGAAAAACGCTTCATGTTCAGCCACATCATGCTTGGCAGTAACGATATTGCCCGCTCCAAACGGTTTTATGATGCCACGTTGGGCGCCATGGGCTGCGCCCCTGCGGAACCCAACGCCAAGGGCCGCCTGTCCTACACGCATCGCGGAGGCCGACTGGTTATTACCAAACCGCTGAACGGCCAGCCCGCCACCGCAGGCAATGGCAGCACCATTGGCCTTGCCATGGCCAGCCCGGAAGAAGCCGATGCCTGGCACAAAGCCGGTGTTGCCAATGGTGGAGAAGCAATTGAAGATCCGCCGGGCGTGCGCCACACCCCCAATGGCGACCTCTATCTGGCCTACCTGCGGGACCCGGACGGCAACAAGCTCTGCGCCCTCTACGTCATGCCTGCCAAATAACCCTGCCTTCCGGCAGCGGACTGCTTAAAGCCTTAAAGCCCGTTTTCTGACTTATCTGATCAGGAAACGGGTTTTTTGTATCTTCACCGCGGCATACCATTCACCCGCACTCGCGCAGAGTATGAAACATTTATGACAGATCTGGCAGCGCGCGCCATTTTGCGCACAGTGGGGGCCTGTTCACTCCCTTGCCCCACAGATGGAACCGCCGCTCATGGTCCAGTTCAACCGCCGCACGTTTCTTTCGCTAACAGCGGGCCTTGCCTTTACCCCGCTTACACGCTCGCTCGCTGCCGTGCCCAACCGGCCACCGCTGCGCAAGCATGATCCCTTTACCTTCCTGTTCATTACCGACACGCATCTCCAGCCGGAACTGAACGCCAACGCCGGTTGCCACAGCGCCTTCCTGAAAGCCCGCGCTGTTCCGGCCGATTTTGCCATTCAGGGTGGTGACCATGTGTATGACGCTCTGGGCGTAAACGCGGGCCGCGCCAACATGCTGATGGATTTATACAAGCGCACGGCAGATGACCTCACGCTGCCGGTGCATCACACCATTGGCAATCATGACTGTTTTGGCGTGTATACCAAAAGCGGCGCACAACCGACGGACCCGCTTTATGGCAAGAAATATTTCGAAGACCAGTTCGGCCAGCTCTATTATTCCTTCGACCATAAAGGCGTGCATTTTGTGGTGCTGGATTCCATCGGCATTACGGATGACCGGATGTATGAAGGCCGGATTGATGCACAGCAGATTGGCTGGCTGAGCCGGGATCTTGCCGCCCAGCCCAAAGGGACGCCGATTATTATCGTCACCCACATCCCGCTGGTCACAGCAATTGAAGATTATGACGTCCGCTCTACAAAGCCGGAAAAACATCACGGCATCAGTGTGGTGAATGCGCATGAGGTGCTGCCACTGTTCGACACGTATAACGTGATCGGCGTGCTACAGGGCCATACCCATATTGTGGAACGCGTGGAATGGCATGGTGTGCCCTACATTACCGGGGGTGCGGTGTGCGGCAACTGGTGGCACGGCACCCGCCTCGGCACGCCAGAGGGCTTTATGGTGGTGGATGTGGAAGATGGCATTTTGAAAACCCGCTATGAAACCTACGGTTTTCAGAGCATTGAGCCGAAAAACACCTGAAACAGAAAAAGCCGCCCCAAAGGGCGGCTTTTCCACACAGCAAATCTGCGGCTTAAAGCACTTAGAGTGCTTTAATGCTCACTGCAGATGTCTTGCCGTTACGACCAGCTTCGAGCTCGTAAGAGACTTTCTGGCCTTCATTCAGAGTGTGCATGCCAGCGCGCTCAAGTTCAGAGATGTGAACGAACGCATCCTGACCACCATCTTCCGGCTGAATGAAACCAAAACCCTTGGTGGGGTTAAACCATTTTACGGTGCCTGTTGCCATAACAAAGGCTCCTTCACAAACAAACGCGGTCGTGCACAAAACACACACGAAATCATAACTTTTAAGGAGATATACCGAACGCAACACGCGCCGAAAACCCGGATAAAAGCACCCGCTGGCCACTGTGGTGCGCCTATCCGGGGTAGAATGCAAGGGAATTCCGCATGCCGAGCGAAATCAGTTGTCGGTCATACCCGCAATTTTGCCCAGAGCCCGCAGATCCCAGCGGATTTGCAGGGGTTCACCCCCGCGATACGCTCCCACATGAATATGCGGATTCCGCGCCACGCCGTTATTGCCATCAATCGCCACAACCTGACCGGCTGTCACGTGGTCCCCCACCTTCACAACCGGCTCGGTCAGATGCGCGTAGACAACAGTCACGCCGTCAGCACGTTCAAACACCATGAAGCTCGCCGGTGGTTTGCCCATGTTCCCGGGGGTATTGGTCTCAGTATTGAGGTGGATATATTTCACCACGCCATCAATCGGCGCATGCACAGGCGTGTGCCAGCCATACCAGTCGGTATTTTTCGTGCCGTCACCCCGATACATCTTGGCAAAGCCGTGGTCGCTCTCAAAACCGCCCACCACCATGCAGTCCGTGCCCAGCGCATCCCCCGCACCGTGCAACTGGCCGAGCGGATGCTCCGAGCAGGCATAGGGCTTCTCAAACAGCGGAGCCAGCGTGACCTGATGAATTTCTGCCGGATCATCCACCCAGCTTTCCAGCCCCGGCGGCATCCCCATGGCCTGAAGCTTCTGGTCCAGCCTGTGCCGCTGCTCAGCGGTGGGCGTTGCCAGAGCGGGCGCACTCAGGCTCCCCATTATCACGGCCAGCATCATGGCCCCGGACAAAACCTGCTTCATCACGCCTCTCATTCCGAATTGGAAATGAGATTGCCCTGCACAATCCTGCAACACAAGAGCAGGGCCGGTTTTACCCCTCCATTTCCCCTTCCATGTCACTCTGTTCCTCCGCCTGCGTCAGCTGCATGGGCTGGCCGTTCAGATGCGTGGCCAGCAGGTGGCCGAGCGAGACGGCACTGATGCACAGCAGGACAGACAGCGTGACGTTCGCCAGCGCCCGCCCCCATGCTTCACTGCGCAGCAGGTCCAGCGTTTGCAGACTAAAGGAAGAAAACGTGGTGTAGCCGCCGCACAGGCCCATCATGACAAACAGGCGCGTATTGTCAGAAACCGGGTAGCGCCCGTCCGCCAGCGTGAGCGTGCTGAAAAAGCCGATGATGAACGACCCCACTACATTGATGCCCACAATGGTGCCCCACGGCATCATGCGGCTGAAGGGGGCGGTCAGCATCGTCATCATATAACGCGCCAGCGTGCCCAGCGCACCGCCAAGCATGACCAGAAGACAGGACGTAAAAGACATTCTCGGGCCTTTCATTCTGGCGGGCTTTCCAGAACGCCCGCCGTGCTATGGCGGGAACAAGACACACGTCTCCCGCCAGTTGGTTACGGCAGGAGTCATCAGCCCTTGCAAGGGCGGTTAAAGGGGGAACCCCATCCCCTTGAGCCGTTTATAGAAGCTCCGTCCCGCTGGCTCAATCGTCTCTCTAGCTGCGCGTCATTGTTTTGTCATTCCACAACGCTCCGCAGTCTTCTCCGCCCTTCAGGCCAGTAAAACGTGCAAGGCACCCTTGCCCTGGCCAAAACCTGCGCAAATGTACTTCCAACCTGCGCCGTTTTTGCTTATTGCGCGGGAAGAAGCCGGAACATGCCGGTGTGCAAGAACACAATTCTCTCACCCCGCGGCTCGACCTTCAGAACAGTACAGGCAGTATATGGACCCCAAAATTCTCTTCTCCGGCATTACGCTGGCTCTGGGGGCGTTTGCCTCCTTCGCTATCAGTGATGCCTTCTCCAAGCTGCTTGGGGGACGGCTCGACCCGTTTGAGGTCGCCTTCTCCGGCGGGGTGTTCGGCCTGCTTCTTCTGCCGTTTATCCGCAAGCCGGAAGAGTCCTACAGCGATGTCTTCCGCACGCAGGAGCCCGCCATGTGGGTGCTGCGGGCCGTATGTACGTTTGTGGCCACAGCAGCCAGCGTGGAAGCCTTCATGCTGCTGCCTATGCCGGAAGCGCTCTCGCTGATGTTCCTCATGCCGCTGTTTGTCACCATTCTCTCCGTGGTGCTGCTTAAGGAGAAAGTGACGGCCTGGGCCTGGCTGGCCGTGGTGCTGGGCTTTATTGGTGTGCTGATTGTGCTGCGCCCCGGCGTGCGCGCGCTCCACTTTGGGCATCTGTGCGCTTTGATTGCCGCCGTCGCCAACGCCGTGAGCGTGATTGCTTACCGTCTGGCCGGGCAGGACAGCGCGCGGCTTTCCTTGTTTGGCTCCAGTCTGGTTGGCCCGCTGGTGGGCAATGGCGTGCTGATGTGGGCACACGCCACATGGCCGCACGGCGTCAGCACATGGGTCTATCTGTTTGGCTATGGCTTTCTGGCAGCACTCGGCCAGTTGCTGATGATGATGGCCACGGCCCGCGCCCCCGCCAACCGCGTTGCTCTGCCGCAATACAGCCAGATGGTGTGGGGCGTGGCGCTTAGTTATCTGGTGTTCCATCAGCCGCTGGATGGCTGGACCTTTGTGGGGATTGTGGTTGTCACCTTCTCCGGCCTGCTCAACTGGATCCGCCAGCGCATCCGGTATGAACGCATGGCCATGAAGGAGCGTCTGGAACGCATGCAGGCCAGAAAGGCCGCCAAGGCTGCGGAAAAAATTGCCGCCAAACAGGCCAAGGAAAAAGCCCTGCGGGACCGCCAGCAGGCCATTGCGAGCAAAATCGCGCCGACCAAATAAGCCGGGCCTCGCAAGACAGATTACCTGACACAAAAAATGCCGTGCCCTTTTCCAAAGGGGGCACGGCATTTTTATATGAAACGCAGGGAGGGCTGTTACTGCGCCATTGTCCTATCAACCGCCAGACCGGCAGAGGCCTGACAGGTGGGCATCATTTCCACGGTGTTGATGTTCACATGCGCGGGGAGTGCGAGAACCCACGCCACCGTTTCCGCAATATCGTCCGGCAGCAGCGGCTTTGTTCCGTTATACACGGCATCCGCCTGCTTTTTGTCACCCAGCCGGACTTCACTAAACTCACTGCCGCCACACAGGCCCGGCGCAAGGGTTGTGGCCCGTACCTGCTTGCCCAGCAGATCACTCCGCAGGTTGCGCATGAACTGCTCCACAAAGGCCTTGCTGGCCCCGTAAACATTGGCCCCCGGATACGGATACGTGCCCGCCGTGCTGCCCAGTGAGATAACGTGCCCGTTATTGCGCGCCACCATGCCCGGCAGCAGCGCACGGGTAATTTCCACAAGCCCGGTGACGTTGGTGGCAATCATGCGCTCCCAGTCCGACGGTTTGGTTTCCCACGCCTTTTCCAGCCCGAGGGCCAGACCGGCATTGTTCACCAGCACATCCACCTCCTGCCAGCCTTCCGGCAGTGAGGCCGGGAGGGCCTGCACAGCGGCGGTGTCCGTCACATCAAGCTGAAACGGCAGCAGCGCGGGGCCAGCCTCCTTCGCCAAAGCGTCCAGCCGCTCCTGCCTGCGGCCTGTCGCGATAACGCGATAGCCATCCTTCACCAGCCGCAACGCAATGGCATGGCCAAACCCTGCCGTGGCACCGGTCACCAGAACTGTCTTGAGGGGCTGTGTCATTGCTCTCTTCTCCATAAAGGGGGAACTCCTGCCCCATCATGCGTCAAAAGAGCGGGGACTGTCACGGACTCAGCAGGTAAAACAATCCCGCCGCCATCACGATCGTTACCGGCAGCGTCGCAATCCATGCCAGTGCAATGCGCCCCACCATGCCGCCCTGCACACCGCTGCCTGCACCCAGCATGCTGCCTGCAATCCCGGCGGTGATGATGTGCGTGGTGCTGACAGGCAGGCCGGTATAGCCGGCTGTCAAAATCAGGCCCGCCCCGACCAGTTCGGCAGACGCCCCTTGTGCCGGGGTTAAATGCGTGCGGCCAATCTTTTCACCCAGCGTGCGCACAATGCGCTTATAGCCAATCATGGTGCCAAGGCTGAGGCAGACGGCACTCAGCAGCCGCACCCACCAGGGCGCAAATTCCACCACAGGTTGTAACCCCTGCCGCAGCTTTTTAGCCTGCGCACGCTCGGCCCCCGGCACGGTGGAGACATGCTCAACCTGCTTCAGCCCGGCCAGCACTTCAAACACATCGGCCCGCTGCGCCACAACCGCACGAGGGCCAGCCTGCGGAGCAGCCCCGGCGAGAGATGCTGCGGCCTCACCCTCCGCTTTCAGGCGCGCCGCAGCAGCCAGAGCCTCCGCGCGCAGGCCGTTATGATCATACTGGGTCAGCAGGGTTTCAATCTGCGTGGCCTGCACAACAGGCAACGGCAGGCGGTGGGCTTCAAGCGGGTTGAGCGCATACAGGGCGGGCATCAGCCCAACCACCGCCAGCATGATCAGGCCGATACTCTTCTGCCCGTCATTATTGCCATGAGAAAAGCTCACCCCACTGCAACTGGCCACCAGCAGCCAGCGCACCCAGCCACGCGGCGGCTCATGCCCCTGGGGGGGCTGATACAGCACCGGGTCCTTCACCACGGCGCGCATTGCCAGATAGAACAGCGCGGCCCCGACCAGCCCCAGCAGGGGGGAGACGGCCAGCGCTTCCAGCACCTTGGTGACCTGATGCCAGTCCACCCCCTCGCTCAGGCTGCGCGTATGCACCAGCGCATCACCAATGGCCACGCCCACAATCGCGCCAATCACGCAGTGTGAGCTGGAGTTGGGGATGCCCGCCCGCCATGTAAGCAGGTTCCACACCAGCGCCGTGCCAAACAGGGAGAGCAGCATGGGCACCGCAGGCGTGCCATCCGGTGGGGAAAGCACATCCGGCGGCAGCAGTTCCACCATGGCGTAGGCCACACTCAGCCCGCCGGTCAGCACACCCAGAAAATTCATGATGCCCGAAAGCACCACCGCCGTCCCCGCCCGGAGCGAGCGCGTGTAGATGACCGTCGCCACAGCGTTGGCGGTGTCATGAAACCCGTTCACAAACTCAAACACGCAAACCAGAAGGCCGCACACCAGCAGCGCGATAATGGAAGACGGTGAGTCTGGCGTGAAATGCAACATGAGAAAACGGACAGCCCTTCTTTTGTGCCGCCCGTTGATAGAGGAAGGCGCTCCGGTTTTTAATCCGTTAAATCGATTTTAAAAGACCAAGTTGCATTCCGGGGGACAATTGAGAGCGGGAAAGGCCAATTATTCTGCTGTTTCAGCGGCCTTTGGCGTGGGATTTGCCGTCTTTTTTTCTATACCGGGCGTGGCTTCACGCAGCGTCCTGATCTCATACGGGCGCAACAGGTCCGCCAGTGTGCGACCATCCAGCACGGTCATGAACGCCCCCAGCGCCTCCCCCAGCAGCCCCCGCAACGTGCAGCCGGAGGCCAGAACACAGCCCTCACCGGCTCGGGTACTGTCCTTGCCGGGCGGGGCCATGCAGCCGACCAGCGCCATGTCATCCTCGGTGTGGCGTACCACGTCGCCCAGGTTGATCTGCTCGGGCGAGCGGGAGAGCATCAGGCCACCATTACGACCGCGCAGTGTGTCTATAAAACCACCCTTACCCAGATGGTGGATGACCTTCACCAGATGATTTTCTGAAATCCCATAGGCCTGCGCCACCTCGCGAATGGAAACGCGACGGTCTGCGTGCACGCCCAGATAGAGGAGCGTTCGCAAGGCGTAGTCTGTGTAAAGGGTCAGGCGCATGGCCCCAGTTGTAGTCCGGTTGACAGGGTTTTTGCCAGCGTTCTATAAGATGTATGGAATATACACCTTAAAGAACAGGAGACCGCTCCCATGGTCACGCCTCTCGACGACAAGACCCGCGCCATCGTCACCGCCTGCGTTCCGGCACTGGAAGCGCACGGCGTGGCCATCACGACGGAGATGTACAAACGCCTGCTGGCAGACCCCGCCATCAGCGCCCTGTTCAATACCGCCCACCAGCAGAATGGCAGCCAGCCCACCGCCCTCGCACTGGCCGTGCTGGCGTATGCCCGCAACATCAACAGCCTTGATCAGCTTGGCGGCATGGTGGAACGGATTGCAGAAAAACATGTGGGGCTGAACATCCTGCCCGAACATTACCCGCATGTTGGCCGTGCCCTGCTGGGCGCCATTGCGCAGGTGCTGGGGGATGCCGCCACGCCGGAGATCATGGACGCATGGGCCAAAGCCTATGGTTTTCTGGCGGATGTGCTGATCAGCCGGGAGAGCCAGATTTACAAGGCGCACGAAGCCGCCCCCGGGGGCTGGGCAGGCTGGCGGCCCTTTACCATCCGGCACCGCACGCCGGAGAGCGCACTGGTCACCTCCTTCGAGCTGGAGCCAACGGACGGCAAACCCGTTATGGCCCACAAGCCCGGCCAGTATCTCAGCTTCTCCATCACCGTGCCCGGCCACGGCAACCAGCGGCGCAATTACAGCATTTCCTCCGCGCCCAATGGCCGCAGCTATCGCATCAGTGTGCGCCGGGCCGAGAAAGGGCTGGTGTCACGCTGGCTGCATGACAGCGCACAGGTCGGGACAGAAGTGCAGGTCTCAGCCCCTGCCGGGTCCTTCACGCTGCCCACGCCGCAGTCCGCCCCGATTGTACTGCTGAGTGCCGGCGTCGGGCTGACCCCGTTCATCGCCATGCTGGAAGCCCGCGCTGCTGCCGCTGCACACGGGTGCCCGGCCAGCGCCCACGCGCCGCTGCACTACATTCACGGCACGGACACCCCGCAGACGGAAGCCTTTGGCGCGCTGGTGCGGGACCTGTCTGCCAAAGAGGCAATCACGGCGGATGTTTTCTACACGCACAGCCCGGCAGACACACTGGCCGCTCAGGCCGCGTCCGGCACCACACCGCATGCCGGACGCATCACGCTGGAATGGGTCAGGGCCAACACGCCCGCAGACGCCATTTATTACCTGTGCGGCCCGGAGTGCTTCATGCAGGAAATGATGACCGGCCTGTGCGCTGCGGGCGTGCCGGAAGACCGCCTGCGGCGTGAAGTCTTCGGCCCCGCCACAACGCTGGATGATGCGCTGAACGCTGCCTGATTTTAGAAGGACTTTTTCTTATGCCCGCACAGTCAGACACTCATCATTCTCCGTCTGCCGCGCACTGTGCGGGCCTTCAGACCCGCCGTATTTATGAAGCCCCTCAGCCTACAGACGGCACCCGCGTTCTGGTGGACCGCCTGTGGCCGCGTGGCGTGAGCAAGGAACGCGCAGCGCTGGACCTGTGGCTGAAGGACATTGCGCCCTCTACCGAGTTGCGCCAGTGGTTCGGGCATGACCCGGCCCGCTGGACCGGCTTCTGCCAGCGCTACCGGGCCGAGCTGGACGCCAACCCCGCCTGTGTGGAACAGCTTGAAACACTGGCGCGCAAAGGCCCCCTCACCCTGCTGTTTGGTGCCAGAAATACGGAGCAGAACGAGGCGGTGGTTCTGGCCGCTTACCTGCGGGAGCGTTCAGCCCAGCAGAACAGAACAAACCGGGAAACGTGAAAAAAATACTCAGCCTGTCAGCCATACACAAAACTATCCACAGACTTTTCCCACAGTCTTTCCCCGCCTTCTGTGGATAAACAAAGGCTCTTCTATAGGAGCATAGCTGGTATAAATGGCTGTTTTCTGCGTCTCAGAGCTTTTGTGATATTTTTGTGATTGACTCATCTGCCTGATGGACAGTGTTAACGATTCGATAAAGAGGCGAGTCATCCACATCATCGGCTGTACACCCGCGCTCTCTGGCGAGTCCTGCGGCTGGTTGCCGTATGGCCCGGCCCTTGGCACACTCCACGCCCTCTCAGGCCCTGCGTCCTTCCGGCAGGGCTGGCCGATACAAGGACCGCTGACGCGCCATGCACTTTACCCTGACGTTTTCCTGCCCGGACAAACCGGGCATTGTTGCTGCTGTTTCCACCGCTCTGGCAGACAAGGGCGCGGACATTCGGGAAACCCACCAGTTTAGTGACCAGACTGCCCGCCGCCTGTTCATGCGGCTGGCCTTTACCTCCCCCGTTCCCATGGAGGACATCCGCGCCTGTCTGGACCCGGTTAAAACCGAGTTCGGCATGACCATGCGCCTGCATGACGCTGCGGTGCTGCCGCGCCTGATTATCATGGTCTCAAAGTTTGACCACGCGCTGCTCAACCTGCTGTATCAGGTGCGCGTCAACTGGCTGCGGGCTGAGATTGTGGCCATTGTCTCCAACCATCAGGACAGCGCCGCCACCGCCGCACAGGCAGGCATTCCCTACTATTACTGGCCAGTTAACAAGGACAACAAAGCCGAGCAGGAAGACCGCCTGCGTGCCCTTGTGGCGGAAACAAAAGCCGACCTGATTGTGCTGGCCCGCTATATGCAGGTGCTGTCCGATGCGTTCTCCACGGAAATGAGCGGACGCATTATCAACATCCATCACTCCTTCCTGCCGTCCTTCAAGGGGGCGCGGCCGTATCATCAGGCCTTTGCGCGGGGCGTGAAGCTGATTGGCGCAACCGCCCATTACGTCACGCCGGATCTGGATGAAGGCCCGATTATCGAGCAGGAGACCGCGCGCGTCACCCACAGCCTGTCCGCCGAGGATTACGTGGCGGCTGGCCGCTCCATTGAATCTCAGGTGCTGGCCCGTGCTGTTAAACTGCATGTGGAACAGCGCGTGATGCTCAACGGCCACCGCACCATCATCTTTTCCTGACAGCAAAGCCTGCACCCATGCCCTTCCCAGACCAGACGACAGAGGCCCCCACGCCTGAGGCTGACAAGACTGGCAACGCTGAGCAGGCTGAAAACCGCTTTGCTATCAACTGGCGCTATTGCCTGCGGTGCCTGCTGGCTCAGGCCATTCTGTGTCCGCTGGGGCTGATGATTTTGTCGCTCTGCGGGAGTGTGGACAAGGCGTCCAATCCGGCCTCTCTCCCGCTGTTTGCCTTCACAGCCATGCTGGCTGCGCCCGTGTTTGAAACCTTTATTTTTTTCTATCTGCCATACGCATTTTTCCGGCGGTTCATCAAAAATCAAGGCTGGCTGTGGGGTTTATCTTTTGTAACCACCACCCTGCTCTTCACGCTGGACCACCATAGCAGCGGCAGTCCCATCACCCCGCACCGCAACTGGCCCATGGCGCTGGATGTCGGGCTGAGCGGGTCTGCCTGCTTCTTTGCCTGTTTTTATCTGACGACCCGATCCCGCCGCGGCAGCCCGTTCTGGACCACTGCTGCCTGCCACGCGCTGTATAATACCGGCGTCACCGCTGTGGTGGCTGCACAGATGGCGCTGACCGGCACGCACTAAACCGAGAAGATGTTACGCACACTGCGATTTAAGAACATCACTCTCAAGGGTCGTTCAGGCGGTTGTTGAGATAAAAAAGAGTTCTCTTAAATCTCCCGCGTATGCTTCGCCGCACTGGCAAACAGAAACACACTCAGCAAAGCGGCCATAACCGCAACACCCAGCCCTTCCGGTGTGCGCAGCAGATGCGCCCCGTGCAGGCAGAGCATGAGCGGGACACACGCTGTCACCACACCCGCAGCCGCCAGCAGCAGCCGGATGCCACGCTGGCCGGGCAGGCAGAATGCCGCCGCCACAAACACACAAAACACGCTGTAATAAACAGCAGAAACTGCACCATAGCTTCCGCCATAGGGTAACAGAGGCACCGCGCAGAACACGGCGGAAATCCCCGCCACACAGCCCGTCGTGCAGCCGGATGTGAGAGCCGCCAGCAGCTTTGTGCCGCGTGTTTCCACCACCAGACCGCTTTCCCGCTCACGCCGCCTGCGGCTGACAATCCAGAGCTGATTGCCCGTATAGAACAAAAACGCCCCGCCCAGCCCCAACACCACATACCCCCAGCGCACGGGTGTTCCGCCAAAGCTGCCAAAATGCAGAGCAAAAAACGTCGTTAAAACTGCAAATTTTGCAGGCTGATGCCCCGGCATATACTCGCCGGACTGCACCGCGCCCGTGTGGGAGTTCAGCACCACAAAGCCACCCGTCGGGCCGCGTGTGGGGTAGCGCGCATCATGCCCAAACACCCGCACCACATCCTTGCCGTGGCCAAGCTGCATGTAGTTCAGCACTTCCGGCACAAACCCCGGAGCCTGCCGCGCCATGAGCGCAAGAATTTCGGTGGGGGCCAGCACGCGCTGGGGGGCCGGAGCTGGTGCAGGGGCCGTGTCTGCCGCACCGCTGGCCGCCTGAGCCGGCCCATGCCCGTGCCCCGGACCGCCCCCATGCCCGCCATGCTCACCGCCGCGCCCTCCGCCATGCATGCCACCATGCTGACCAGCAGCAGAACCGGGAAACAGCATGTGTTCCACAGCAAAAATCTGCCCGTGGAAAGCAAACACCACGGAGGAAATCGCCATGACCAGATGGAACGGCAGTGAGAACAGCCCCAGCAGATTATGCACATCCAGCCAGCGTTTACGCACACTCTGGCCCAGACGCACCGCAAACAGCGTTTTGACCAGCGCGGGCAGATACGCAATCACCCCAGAAACAAGCGCGACAGCATAGAGCAATGCCACAGCGCCCATCAGCACCATGGCTGGCGTATGCGGCAACGGCAGACCAACCTGCTGATGCAGTACATCCACAAAATGCGCGGCCTCGGAGGGTGTTTTGGGCACCACAACAAGGTTACCCTGTGCATCCAGCCCCGCCGCCATGCTTTGCGTGGGGCCATGATGCACCTGCCCGCCGCTGCCATCCCATGTCAGGCGGCCGCGTTGTGCATCTTCCGGGGTCACGGCAATGGTGTAATCATCCCGTGCTTCCGGGTAGGCGGCCAGTGCCTTTTCCAAAAGTGCGGGCGTCTGCTCAAGGCTGACCGGCGGCGGCAGAGCTATGGGGGCTGAGGCCCAGCTTTGCAGCGGTTCCTCAAACATGGTGACAGCCCCGGCGTAAAACGCCACAAACAGGAAAAGCCCGGCGACAATGCCCACCCAGCTATGAACATCACGGTAAAGCTGCACGAGGTCCGCACGCAGTTTCATAAAAGGACACTCCGCAGCACAACAAACAGGCCCCAGACCACACCATTGGCCACAATCAGCACGCCCCATGCCTGAAGCCCGGAACGGAACAGGAAACACACGCTGAGCAGTGCGCTCCACAAAAGGGCGGCCATCCACATCAGATACTGGCCGGAGGCTGAGCGCGGGCTACCGTCCGTATGGCACAGCACGCCTACAAGCCCCATCAGCCCGCACACCAGCACGCCGCCCGCAAACACTGCCGCCAGCACTTTGAAAAACCAGTTCTTGCTGCTCAATTTCTGCGCCGTCCGGCTCATGACACATCCTGCCCCCGGCGCGCCAGCGCCACACAGAGCGGCAGGATGGACCACACGCTCATCAGCACCACGCCCAGTGCAAACACGGCGGTAAACACCCCCACCACCTGGCAGAACAGCCCCAGCGCCACCCCGGCCAGAGCAGACGCAAAACCCAGCGCGGCCCCAACCGGCAACGCCTTACGCAACAGCAACTGGCGCGGGGCGGCCAGATAGGCACTCACCCCCGCCGCCATACTGCACACCACAGCCAGAGCGCACACAGCAGACCCGAAAAGCACAGAACTCACCAACGATATTCCAGACGGCCAATCACACTGCGCCCCTGCCCGTAATAGCAGGCGGAAATGGCGGTGCAGGTCGCCACAAACCGTTTATTGGCAATGTTGCGCATATTGACGGAGAAGGTCAGACCCTTCCACTGGGGCCGCGCCGCCCCGAAATCATACCGCAGGAACATGTCAAACACCGTATAGCCGGGGATGGAAAGGGTATTGGCCGTATCGCCATAGCTATGCCCGGTATAGCGCACACCGCCGCCAGCCCCTACCCCCTGCAACATGCCGGTGCGAAAGCGTTTGTCCACAAACAGGGAGGCCATCCATTTGGGAGCCTGCGGCAGATAATTGCCTACCTGTGCGCCATAGTTGGAACGGGTGATTTTGGCATCACTCCGCGTGCCGGTGAAGATAACGGATGTATCCCACACAAGGTTTGCCCGCCCTTCCAGCTCCAGCCCGCGCACGCGGCCCTTGCCTGTCTGCACAAGGCAGGTGGAAGTGCCGCACATGGTGCCGTCCGGGTCCGGCGTGGTCATGTTGGTCTGGGTAATCTGGTAACCACCAAAGGTGATGTAGATGCTCTTGCCGTACTGGTAGCGCAGCCCGGCCTCATACTGGTCACCCTTGGTGGGTTTAAACGGCGTACCATCGCGCGAGGTGGACGGGTCCGACACCTGCGGCTGGAAGGACTGCGCGTAGCTGAAATACGGGGCCAGCCCGTTATCAAACAGATACACCGCCCCGGCCCGCCAGGTGAACGCATTGGACTTTGTGATGTAGCGTTTGTGGGTCAGGATGTTCAGCGTATCATCCCGCGCCCAGTCCTGCCGCCCGCCGATGGTGACGCGCAGGCGGTCAAACTTGAGCTGATCCTGAAAATAGATGCCATTCTGGCGGCTTTCCGTGGAGGTATAAACCTGCGGAGAAAGAGCTGCACCATACCCGGCAGAACCACGAGACTGCGGATCAAAAATATTCAGCACCGGCAGGACCAGCGAGGACTGAACCAGATCCCGGTCATGGTTCCAGTCGGTATAGAAGTAGTCCGTGCCAGCAAGAAGCAGATGCCGCACCGGGCCGGTCATCACATGGCCTTCAATCTGCGTATCCGTCGCCACACCCTGCGAGCGTCCGCGCCCTTCCACGGCACGGCGGTTAACGGTCTCACCTGCAACGCAGCCCGCTACGGTGGTGGGGCATTTGCTCAGCGTGTCACCAGAGAGCACGGTAGCGCGATAGAGTGTGTCCAGATACGTGTAACGCGTGTTGTTACGCACCGTCAGATACTTGCTGAATTTGTGTTCCAGAAAGGAGCCGATCAGCGCCTGATTACGGTCAAACGTATCCCACTTTGGCTCACCGATATTGGCATCGTTCTTGATATACCGGCCATGAGACGGATACAGCGTGCCCGTGGCGGGCAGAAACTGGAAGGTGGAGCCACCCTGATCACGCTGATACTGCGCCAGCAACGTCCATTTGGTGTTGACCGTGGGCTGCCATGTCAGGCTGGGGGAAATGTAGTAGCGGCCATTGTTCACGCTGTTGACCTGCGTGCCACCATACCGCGCCAGTGCAACAACCCGGCCCGTAACGGTGCCGCTCCTGTTCAGTTTGCCGGACAGATCGCCCGAGGCCTGCCCCTGCCCGTTATTGAGGTTGGTAAAGCCGGAGCCTTGCAGGAAGAACTCGCCCTCACTTTTGGCCGTGGGGCGTTTGGTAACAAGGTTGACCACCCCGCCCGGTGCCGTCTGTCCATATAGCGCGCCGGATGGGCCTTTGAGCACTTCAATCTGTTCCAGCGCGAACGGATCGAACGAGGTCCGGGTCCACTGCCCGCCAGACGGCAGGCGCAGGCCATCCACAAAGTTGTTGTTGGAGGAGAACCCGCCTGCGCCAAAGCCACGCACCGAGACTTCATCCACGCGGCTATCAATGCCGGAGGGTTCCGCCTGCACGCCAGCGGTATAGGACAGTGCATCGGCCACGGTGGGGGACGCCCGCAATTCGATTTCTTCCCGGCTGACAATGGAAATTGTCTGAGGGGATTCAATAATGGGTGTGCGGGTTTTGGTAGAGGCAGAGGCGCTGGAGCGGCCTGTGGCGGTCACAATCACCACCTCTGCGTTTGCGCTGGCCTTGCGCGTCTTGCTCTTCTCTGCCGATTTTTCCGTGTCGGACTGGCTCTCCGGCACAGGCAGCGTTTCCGCCACTGCGCCCGACGATGTGGCCGCGCCCGCCAGTAGAAGCACCGGGAGCACACCCTTCACAGAGCGCGAAATTCTCATAGCTACCTTGTCACCCACACATATGTTACCGATATGCGGCGCTTACGTGATAATGAGAATTATTGTCAAGTGGAGAAGAGTCCACTTACTCAAATGGCGGTTTTCCGGGTTCTGTTATAACGCAAACAGCCCGCCACTGGACCCAGCCTGCAACGGCCAGCCCGACAAAGGCGGCATAGAGTCCCGCTGTCAGATACAGCTCCCGCACCACAAACAGGCCGGTATAGAGCACGTCCACGCCAAGCCAGATCAGCCAGCAGGCCAGATAGCGCCGGGCCATCCACACCTGCCCTAAAATACTGAAGGTGCTGAGCAGCGCATCCATCAGGGGGTTGGGGTCATCCGTCCAGGTTTGCAGCACGCCACCCAGCAGCACACCGGCGGCCACACTCAGCACCACGCCGCGCACCATGATGCCACGCGGGGGCTGGACCACCTGCACCGCGCCGTCATCCTGCACGCCGCGCAACCAGCCCCACCAGCCGTAAAGCGAGAGGGCGGCAAACACGCCCTGCAACGCCGTATCCGCATAAAGATGCGCCCGCCAGAACACCGCGCCATACAGCACGGAAGCCACCAGCATGACCGGCCAGCACAGAACCGTTCTCCGGCCCGTGAGCCACACACCCGCCGCGCTGAACAGCACGGCAAGGAGTTCCAGCAGGCTCACCGTCGGGCAGCCGGGACGCGCGCCAGTTCAGTCGGCAGCCAGCCCAGCAGAGCGCGCCCTTCTCTGGAGGCAAACCAGCGGGCGTGGTCCAGCAGATACTCTGTATAAGCCACCTCGGCCGATGCCGCGTCCTTCAGCAACGTGCCGAAATACGCCACTTCCGAGAACGCAAATTCCACATGCACCAGCGGCATGAAGGCCACCAGCAAGGCGCGCTCTGCCTCGCTCAGCGGGCGCACGCTCTGGTAGCCTTGCAGCAAAGCCTGCATCTGCGGATACACCACAACGCCGGGTGATGGCAGATCGAGCCACTTCACGCCGCTGCGTTCCAGCGCTACGGCCAGATCAAACACCGCGCAGGTGCGGTCCGCCATGCCAAAATCCAGAACACTGGTCACGCCAGCCTCCGGCCCCGTTGCCCAGAGCAGGTTGGACCCGTGCCAGTCCCCATGCCCCCAGCAGGGCGTAACATCGGCCAGTAGCGGGCGAAGTTTTGCATGGAACGGTTCCAGCACCGTTTGCACATCCTGCTCCCACGGGCGGCCTGCCAGTTGCTGGGCCAGCCCCGGTTGCCGGGTGATCCATGCCCGTAGTGCAGGCAGAAGCTCCGCCTGCCCCACCGCCACCATGCCGGACACCAGCGGACAGGTCTCGCCGCGGGCGGGGGCATCAAACCCCTTCGACGCCTTATGCAGCCGCGCCAGTTCTGCCCCCGCGATACGCGCATGGTCGGTGGACTGGTAGGGCAGCCAGGACATGGTGTCCCGATACAGGTCTTCCCCCTGCGCGGGCAGAAAGACCTCGTAAGTCCAGATATCCTGCGTGACTGCTGTGGCGCCCTCCGCCGTGCTCAGCACGGTGCTGACCGGAATCCCCCGCTCCCGCAGATGCTGCATGAAGGCATGTTCCACCTCCAGCGCCGCCACGCTGCGCAACTGCGCATGATGCCGTTTGACCACAACCGTTTTCGGGCCGTCGCCTTTCAGCAACACAATACCCGCAGCGGAAAAAGGCCGCATGCTGTGCCAGAGAATGGCCGTCACGGACGGCAAAGAGGCATACTGCGCCAGAACAGCCGCCACTTCCGCCTCCGTCAGCGGTGGCCAGTCGCGCTTGTCCTGCACGCCATGCACACCAAACTGGCCCGGCGTGGTGGCCGGAGGCTGTCTGGGGGGCTGCCCGGAAAAAAGGCGGGAGAGAATACCCGTCATCCTCAGAAGCCGGTGGAGGCGGTAAACAGGGCTGCAAACCCGCCGCCCACGTAGTAATCCGGCGCGCTGCCTGCAATGGTGGTGCCGTAGCGGCCCGTGGTGTCCTTCGCGTTCAGCGTCGGGTCTGCCACGCCGGACAGGTAATGCTGGTTGCTGATATTGATAAAGTTCATGCGGAACTCCGGTTTGTGCAGCATGGCCACATCAGAAAGCCGGTAGCCCACGGCCAGATTGCCCGTCACGTGGTCGGACATCCGTTCATCATTCATGAACGTGGCATATTGGTGGCCCGTATATTTGACGGTCGCGGTGCCGAAGAAGTGCCCGTCATCATAGGTCAGCCCCGCAGCGGCCTGAAGCGTGGGGCTGCGCACGGCGGTCTTGCCGCGTGTGGGCAGGAGGTCACCGTTGGCGGCAATGTCATTATCAATGGTGGCGTGCAGATACTCACCCGAGACATACGGGCTGAGGTGATGCCAGGGCCGCAGGCCAAATTCCACATCCACGCCCCGGCTGGTCTGGCCACCTGCGTTCATGGTGGACTGCACGAAGGAGCCGTTTTGTGACGTCAGCGTTTCCACCTGCCGGTTTGTAAAATTGTAGTTAAACAGCGTCACGCTGCCGACAAACCGATCATCCGCATACCGATAGCCCAGCTCTTCCGAGATGGAATATTCGTTCTTGACGTTCGTGGTGCCCTTGTTTTCCGTCTGGCCGGAGGTGGGGTCAAACACATCATACAGCGCGGTTTCCGCCGGAGTGCGGAAATTGGTGGTCGCGCTGAAAAAGACCTGATGATGCGGCGTAATCTGGAAACGCGCAGCCAGACGCGGCAGCGGCACCGCACTGTTGGTATTGGCGTGGTAGGCCGCCCCCGGCATGGCGTTGGTGCCGGTGCGGGTCATCATCACTTCCTTAAAGCCTGCCGTCAGCAAAAGCCGGTCATGCAGCAGGGAAAGTCGATCCCCCAGAAACAGCGCGTTAGTCTGCGTGATGGTGTGGTTATTGGTGCCGAGCAGCAAAGACCCATCGGAGAGGTGAATCCCGCTCCCCCCGCCATTACCCCAGATGTTGGACGCATAGCCTCCGTCCGAAATAGCGGTGAATTGCTGCTTCTCGTTATCGTCGGAATAGTCGTACCAGTAGCCCAGAACGAGATCATTCACGCCGCGCTTCCACTCCATTGCGGTGGTAAAGCCGGAGCGATAGCTGCGCTGCGTGTAATCCGCCCGCACGGTGGCCCAGCCCTCCTGCGTGCTGGGGAGCGTGAGTTCATCCGCCAGAGGTTGCGTGCCGTTATACAGGCCGGAAGTCGGAATTTGCGTGCCACCGGGGGCGTTCCCGTACGCACCCTGCGCGTAGGGCGTGGCCTTGAGCGTCAGCCCGCGTGTAAGGTGCAGTTCCACCGGGGCGGCCAGATACAAAGTGCGCTCGGGCTGGCGATAAAGCCGCCAGTAATCCGTGCCTGCGGCTTCATTATTCACATCATACTGTCTGGCCAGATTGTTTGCGCCGTGGATGCCGTCCTGCGCCCAGCTCTCTTTGGAAACCTGCGGATAATAGCTGTCGATCGCCTGATTCCATGAGCCGAGCAGAGACGCCGTATTGCCGCGCCCCCAGTCCTTTTGCAGCTTGAAGTCCACATGCTGGCGCACATCCCGCCCCGGCCCGCGCCAGTTATCGGTGGCCCCATGAGAATAGGACACAAAGCCGCGCAGGCCGGTCTTGCCGATCTCACCGCTATCCAGCCGGATAAATTCCCGATTGGTGTCATAGGAGCCATAGGAGATGTTCACCATCCCTCCGGCTTTTTCCGCCGGGGTGCGGAAGCGCAGGCTCATCAGCCCACCCGCTGCGTTCAGAACCGGGCTGTCCAGATCCGCCGCACCTTGCTGGAGGGCAATGCTGTCATAGTTCTCGCTATCGGCAAACTGGCTGGGGTAGCCGGTGTAATAGGCAATATCGTTTAGCGGTGCGCCTTCCAGCACGTAGCCAATGGCATCCCCGTTCAGGCCGCGCACGGAAATATTGGTCTGTGGGGAAAAGCCCAGCGGGTCGGAGGACGCGACATTGGCCCCCGGCAGCAGGGCCACCAGATCAAACGCCGTGGCGGAGGGGGCCTGCCGGGCAATAAAGTCCGCCCCCACAACACTCATGGCCTTTGGCGCATCCTGCGGCCGCAGCAATCCGCCGCCCGCATGCAGCGCCACCGGGTCCGCATGCACGTCAATCTGCTCCGCCCCCTGCGCCTGCACCGGGCCGAATGCCTTCGCCCCAGACGCACCCTGCGCATGGGCGGAACGGGTGACCTTGCCAGCAGAGGCACTTTTGCCTCGGGCCTGCGGAACGCGCTGTTTGGTAGCCTCCGGTTCTTCCGCCCGCACGCTCCCGGCTGCCCCCACGGCATCCGTTGCGGTCTGCGCCAGAACTGTACCGGGCAGCGCACCGGAAAAAACAACAGTGGCCAGCAAGATTGGCCGTGCATGAGCGCGCACCCGCATGGGGGTTATCCTTCCTTTGATCCGGTCTGGCTGACTGGATAAAATGCCCGCACCAGAGGCTGCATGCTCAGCCCCTGAACAAGAATGGTAAATGTTATTACAGTATAACAGACGCACAGCAGCAGGTCATGCTCAGGGCCGGCTGGCAAGCTGAGGACCAGCGCAAGAGAAATGCCGCCACGCAGGCCGCCCCATGTCAGCACGGCCAGCACACCCAGAGCTTCCCGCCCCACCAGATACAGCGGCAGGGTAGCCAGCAGCACGCTCGCCCCGCGCACCAGAACGGAGAGCGGGATGGCCACCGCCGCAGCCCACACAAACGGCCAGTGGAAAGACAGCGCGAGCACCTGAAAGCCAATGACCACAAACAGCAGCGCATTCAGCACTTCATCCACCAGCCCCCAGAAGGCCGGAATTTCGGAGCGGCCCTCCGGCGTGAGGGCGGCCTGTGCGGTAGGCGTGCCCATAGCCAGCCCTGCGGTGACGGCGGCAATGGGGCCGGACATGCCAAAGGCTGCGGCCAGACTATAAACACTCGTGGCCAGAGCGAGAGAAATCAGCAATTCTACATGGTGGTCCCGCGCGGCCCGCAGGCCCAGCAGAGACACGCCGCCGCCCACCAGACCCAGCAGCAGCCCGCCACCCACTTCCCAGCCAAACGGCTCAGCAAGGCCGGCCAGATGGACGGAGCCGCCCTGTGTTGCAATGCCGAGGGCGACGGTAAAAATCACCACACCCACGCCATCATTAAACAGGCTTTCCCCCGCAAACAGGGCCTGAAGCGGGCCGGGCAACCCGAGCCGCCGCAACATCCCCACTACGGAGACCGGGTCCGTTGGGGCCAGAATAGCCCCCAGCACCAGACACCATGCAAAGGAGACCGGCAGGCCCAGCAGGCCAAAAACACCCCACATGGCAACGGCAAAAAGCACGACCGCCAGCAGCGTGCCCAGCACAGCGAGTGCCAGAACGGAAAAGCGCCGCCCCCACAAATCCCGCGTATCGACGGCCTGTGCCCCGGCAAACAACAGGAATACCAGCAGGCCATCCAGCAGGGTGTGGGGCAGATCAATCTGTGCCAGCACGGCCCGCGCCCGCTCAAGCCCGGCCCCGGGCATCATGGCTTCCGCCAGCATCAGGCCGCCGGAGGCCAGCAGGGAGATGATCAGAATACCAATGCTCATGGGCAGGCGGAGTAGCCTGTCATTCAGCAGGGCGAAGACGGCAGCCAGCGTCATCACCAGAGCAAACAGGGCAAGTGGTGTCATGAGACAGCCTCCTTCTTATCTTAAGGCGCGCTATCCGCCGGACGGCTTGCCGTTCTGACCTTCCACATCCACAAAGGTCTGGTCGGAAATGGACACATTTTCCAGCTCTGGCCGTTGCAGGGCTTCCGAGGCACTTTGGGCGAGGCCTGCCGTGCGGTCCTTCAGGTCCGCCAGTTCTTCCCGCACGTCGGAGAGGATTTCCAGAAGAGCCTGATGGTCTTCCGACGCCCGCCTGTCCGCCCCGCGGCTGAGCACCGCATTGCCCACCATCAGCGCCGGTAACGCCACAAGCTGGATACAGTTGCTAATATAAAGCAGGGTATTCTGCCATTGCGGCATCAGCACCGGGATGAGCGAGAACACAAAAAACACGTAAACGCACCAGATGCTGCCAAACAGCATGGTCATCTTGACGGCGATGCTCTCATTCGCCCGGTCCAGAACGGCCTTGAAACTTTTTTCCACTGACATCTCTGCCCCCTGCCCTTTTGTCTCATCCGGCCAGAGTTTCAGGCCGCTCTGCCTGTGCAGGCAGGGGGTGGGGTGTACCACACTGTTTTCCAAAAGTCCGCAGGGTGGTCCGGACGGGTTCCCGCAGGAAGCCCTGCCCGCACGCTTACCCCTGCCACCGTTGCGGCAGGGGCGGCGTTACGGGCAAAGGCGCACGGCTGAAACCTCAGTCGTTATTAACGGCTACATGCAGGCGGAAAAATGCCGTCTGCCCTTTATGGGGGTGAATGGGAGAGCGCTTCTGATAAACCCCGACCGTGTAAAGGCCCGCAGAAGAGGCCTCACCGGTCCACCTGTCGGGCTGCGGGCTCCCCGCACTATCATAAACCACGCTGCCAGACGGGTCTTTTACAAAAAAGTAAATGCCGCTTTTGCGGGAATGGCACTGGATATTCAGCTTCTGCCCTTCCTTGACGGGCACATGAAACGGAACAGTGCCAGCGCCTTCCAGCGTGCCGGACACGACTGTGCTGGGCACATTGGGGGCCAGATGCACGGATCGGGCCAAAACGGGCGTCGGTGCCTGCAGAGCAGCGCTCCCCAGAAGGATGCCTCCTGCAAGCAGGGCAAATCTTGTTTTTCTTCTCATGCTGCCTCTCTGCCTTCATGTCTTGTGCGCAAAGGTCGGCACCAGATTACAGGAGAGCGTGCGGGCGCATCAAGAAGAACCGGGCATGCCATAAAACCGTCACGGCATGGCGTTCAACGCCGCCAGTTTCCAGCCCGCGGAGGTGTAAATGGCCGGGGCGTCATCATCCGCATCATAAAGCGTGGTGCCAATGGGCAGGTTGCTCATGCCTTTGATGGCCGCGCGGGAGAAAGTAGGCAGACGGATGCCGCCAGCGGGGGTTAGCGCGCCGCTCAGAGTTTCATTCCCTGCCGTGTCCAGCAGGCGCAGGGTGGTGCTGCCGTTGGCATCCCGCAGGCCCGTTGTGGTGTAGCCCGTGGTGATCACCCCCGTTGGCTCCCACGCCACAGCCTGCCCGCTGCCAAATCGCACCGCCTGCGGCGTGGTCAGCCCGGACAGATTGATGCCGATACCTGCCGTGCCGTTCAACGTAACGGCGCTGGCTGAGGCATTGTTCATGGTGGTGGTCATGCCGCTGTTCAGGCTGCTGCCGGTCAGCGTTTCATTCCCGCTCTGGTCCAGTGAGCGCAGCGGTGTTCCGCCCCACGTATCCTGCAACTGCCCGCTGGTGAAACGGGTTTGCACGGTTGCTGTCTGCTCCCATGATACATGCTGCCCTTCCGCCATGCGTAACGCATCAGATGCGGCAAGACCGGTCGTGTCTACCCCGATAGCGGCTGTCCCCTCCGCCACAAATGCGGCGGCGGTGGGCTGGCTGAGGCTGACGACTGTCTGGCTGTTATGGGCCGCACCGGTAATGGTCTCATTGCCCTGTGTATCCAGCGTGCGGGCAACCCCTGCGGCAACCTGATCAGTGAGTTTACCGTCTGCAAAACGTGTTTGCACAATAGCCGTCGGTTCCCAGGAGAACGCCTGCCCTGTGCCCAGCCGCACGGCTTCCGGCGTGCTCAGGCTCGTCAGATTGAGGCCAATGAGCGCCTGACCACCCAGTGTCCACGCAATACCGCTCCCGGGGTTGGCAATGGCGGTCGTCACATCCCCGTTCATCCCAACGGAAAAAAGTGGCGTGGTGTCATACCAGTAGCGCAGGGTATAGGCGGCGGAATCAAACTGAAAATGCGGCTTGTGGTCATCACTAAACGCAAGGTTGCGGTTTGCGCCGATATTCAGAACCGGGGCGTTATTGACCGGTGTGCTGCGGGAGAGATCAATGCCCGCCGTATCAAACCGGCCTGCGGCGTCAATCATGATGCCATAGGCGCTGGTGCTGTCATTATTCCCCAGCGCAATGCCCTTTCCCACCCGGCCCGGCGTTCCGCTGCTGTCGGCTCCGGCAATCTGAAGCTGGAGGCCGATGCGCCAGTTATTGGGGTCATCCGCGTTGGCATAGACATCAATTTCCCGCCCCACCAGACTGCCGGCAATATTGGACGGCTGGCCGGTGTCATCACGGGTTTCATCATACCCGGCCCAGATCTGGGAGCGTGACCCTTTGCCATCCGCCAGCGCATTGGCGGGCCGCTGCGCCAGACTGGCCTGCGCCACATGCTGCCCGCCCCCAAAGGCTGCGCTGTTCAGCACCGTGGAATGGCACCAGACATAGTCATTCAGTGCGGCCCCCACGGAGGGGATGGTGCAGTTGCCCTTTTCCAGATTCATCACAAATCCGGTTGTGCCGCCGGAATGGGTGATATCCAGATCCTTCCGCAGCACGGGGGCCATGTCCGCTGAGGTCTGGCCACGGGCAAAATATTTACCGCCTTCCAGCGTGCTTTCCAGAACGTCCGTGCCCAGAGTGGTCAGCGGACCGCCATCAGCCTGCAAGGTGCCGTTAGCCTGCCACAGGTTGGGCGTGCTGCCGGTGGGCAGAGCCGTGAGCGTCAGCTTACCTGCGGGAAGCTGAATGACCGCCCCGGCGGCTGCGGCGTTTTTGGCGGCCTGAAGGGCAGCGGTGTCATCCGTTCTGCCGTCCAGCGCCAGACCGAAATCCTTTGCGTTTAACTGGTCCGCAAACCGTTCCGCCAGCGGCCTGCCCACGGCTCCGTTTGCGCCAATTTTTGCCGTCGCGGTGGAGAGGTCACCCGAGACAGGGGCCGTCATCGCACCATTGGCGTCCAGCGCCGCCACACCGTTGGGCGCGCCTTTATCGGACTGCTGCACGCTGCCATCGGCCATAGCGCCAATCTGCCCGATGGTGGCGTTCTGCCACAAAGCGGGCACACCTGTTGCGGCATCCAGCCCGCCCGGTGGCCGCGTAGGCACGTAAGAAGCTACGCTGCTTGCCAGAGATTTGGCCATAAGCGCGCTGCGCAGGAGCGTGGGTGTTTGCGCAGATGCTACCGTGCCGGAACCGGACGGTGTGGACGGGGTAGCGATCTCCGCCGCAGTTGCAGAGAGCGTGGAAAGCTGACTGGCGGACGCAGACGCCGTGGCCTGCCATGCCGCCTGATATTGCGGCAGCAGGTGGTTGGGCCGGGCAGATGCTGCACCCTCTGCTCCCGCCAGAACGGCTGCCCCGGAACACAGGCTGAGAAGAAAACGTGTTTTGAGAAGAGGGCTCATGAAGACGTGCCTTGAGAAATACAAAGATAGCCGCCGTTATTCCACCAGACGCCGCGCAGGCCGGGGTCCGTGGTGGGGAGGTCCATAGCCATCAGCACATGCCCATCCTGCACGCCCAGACAGTCCAGCCCGCCCAGCACCAGATTGCCATTGGATGAGAGCGTGGCGAGACCATTGGGAATACCCTTCTGATCAGCCACCACGGTTGCTGCGGCGTCCGATGCGTGGGCGACGGCTGTTTGCGCCTGTGTTGCGGCGTCCTGCGCCTGTGTGACGAGGGTGGAAACGGTGCCGCTCACCTGCCCGCTCTGTGCATCCACATAGGCCTTGTTGACCAGATGCGCGGCATCTGTCGGGGCAAGGGCGCAGCTCAGCAATCCTGTGAGGGTGTCACCCGTTTTAGAGACAGCGCCGGTCCAGATGGCAGACTGAGGCACAAACTGCCCCTGCCCGTTAAAGATGCCAAAAACAAGATCAGCCGGTGCGGGCTGAGGTTGCACCGGCAACGCCGAAAGCGGCATGCCACTGGGTGTGGATGCCGTGAAACTGCTTGACCCGGACATGGGTTCTCCCGCTATGCGATAAGATAAGGGGTTCCGGACGGGCCGGTGAGGATTCCGCCCCCCGGCAGCGCCATAGCGTTAGGCGGAACCGGGGTGCCATCTGCCAGACACGGGACAGGCTGAGGCGCTGTGGCGGGTGTATCTGCCAGAATGGCTACGGCCACCGGCTGCACAAGGCTACGCCCCTGCTGCGTGGTGACGGACACCTGAACCTGCTGCACCGTGCCTGGTGGCCCACCCCCCAGAAAAATGCAGGCCATGCCGTGCAGCACGGTAGCCCAGAGAACAGTCAGGTCCGTTGATGCACCGGTGGCTGTCAGAACACTGGCGGTGACGGAGGCCAGGTAATCCCCTGTTCCGTGCAGCCAGTTTTTGGGGTTGAGGGTGAAATCCAGATTATCACCACTGGCTTTGGGCGCCCATGCCAGACAGACTTCCTGCGCGACCAGACCACGCAGGCGCAGACCCGGCGGAAGGATGAGCGGCAGCATACGCGCCGGGGCGGGCCGCCAGTTGGGGGATGGCAGAGGGGCCGTCATGCCGGGGCCTGCGGGAGTGTTGTGCTGGCAGTATCCTGCCCCTCCGCAATGGCGCGCAGTGCTTTGAGGTAAGTGACCCATACGTCCGGGGTCGGCTCATTCATTACCCCATACTCCGCCCACATGGTCTGGCGGGCGGCCACAAGTGCGTTCTGAGCCTGTGTTACAAGCGGCACCGGCTGAACGGGAGCCGTATAATCAATAACTTTTCCATTCAGCACCCCGCGTCCGCCGGGCAGGCGGAAGCTGGTGGTGTTGGCCCAGTCTTCCACACTGATGGGGATCAGACTGGCAGCAGGCGGCACAGCGGCAAGGCTGCTCATGCTCCCTGTATCATACCAACCCGTAACCGGTGTGGGCTGCGGGGCCGTAGTGTCATAGGCCGCATAATAACGGTCTGGATACTCTGTTTTCACATCTGTCATTATTTTGGCCCTATCACGATGATATTGGCTGGCCCCTGATGGTTGCGGGGGCGGACAAACAGGCCGGTCGCTGTTGCGCCGTAACACCAGTAATCGGTGTCCGTCACATCATCGCTATTGCCGCAGGAATTGGCCTGATAGAAAACGGGGGTTCCTGAAAAGGCGACGGGGAATGTTACCCATGTTCCAGCCGTTGTGCCGTTCCCGACACTCGCCTGAAACGCTTGTATGCGGTGGCCATAGGCCAGATTGATCACCCGGCCATCTGCTGTGCCGAAATCACTGTTATAAAGACCAGCGGAAACGTATGAGTTCAGGTCTGACGTGTAAGCAATGTCTCCGTACTGGCTGTCATTGATCCGCCGGTTCTGGCCCCACTGGACATAACGCCATGAACCATCTGTAAATTGCAGGGACAGAAGGGCCCGGAAAGTCGTGCCCACTTCTTCCTGCAAGCCGACAAGAAACTGGCCACCCCGCCCTTCTGCTTTGGAGGCAAAGCTGGGATAGTTGATATAATCCCCCACCTGCGGGTTGGTGGGGATGGCCTGCGCGGTCAGGCCGCCAAACCCTTCCACCACCACCGGACCGTTGACGCTCAGCCAGGAGACCGTGCCCCCGGATAACGGCAGATAGCCGGTAAACAGGTTCTGCCATGCGGCACCCTGCGCACCGGGCATGGTAACGTTATCATCCGCAGTGGAAACCCAGAATGTACCGGGTGTTGTGCCGGACACAACCGCACCGGCCGGATAGCCACCAATGGCCTGCGCAAACCCTGCGTCAAACGTTCCCCAGCATCCGGCCTGATAGGCACGCAGGATTTTGGAAATCAGGTTGAGCAGGCCGTTCATGTCCTGCCCGCGCGGGGGCACCCCCCCTGCGGAGCGGGCAATGAAGGTTTCTGGTGGGAAACCCAGCGCCAGCGAGGCCGTGCCATCCCCCGAGTGCGCCTGTGTTGTGGGAATGGTTGCAATATCACTGGCCGCAGCGCTGTCTGCAATGGGTGTTGCAAGGCGTGTGGGGAAATCAGACTGCTTCATGCATGCCCCCTGATGGCGTAAGAGACGGCCACTCCGGCCGGGCGCGGCAGGACGCCGCTACTTTGAATGATGGAAACCTGCACATCTGTCGGGATAAAATTGAAAACGTAGGTCATGCTCATGTCACCGTGGTCTTCCACCCACGCATCGCCCTGCCCGGCAAACAGCGCCATGAGAAGACGGTTCAGGCTCAGGACGGACCCATCCGTGATGTTCGCCATCGCTTTGGCGTAAATGAGCTGACGAAAGCCCTCATCCGACAGGCTGACATTGCTGCTGGTGGCGGTGCCTTTATACCAGGGGGCTATGTTAAAGCCTTGTTCGGTCAGATCCGACGCTTCTGCAAAGCCTACGAAATTTTCAGAGGAAATAGTGAGGACGCGTTGCACGCCCACAATCCGCCCCCACACATCCAGCCCGTAGCCCTGTGCCGTGGCGATGTTCCAGATCTGGTCATACCACTGGTCAATGAGCGTTGCGGGGTCAAACGCCTGATTCCAGGCGGTGATAAGGGCGTTCAGGCTGGGGGCGCAGGCATATTGTGACAGGACCGTTTTCTGCACGTCCTGCATTACACCAGTTCCACACTGATGGTGCTGGCATCCAGCGTCGGGATCTGGTCGGCCTGCATCTGCACGGTAAAGCCGGTGGGGTTTGGGCTGGTGCCAACCGTGATTTCCGTAATCTGCACCCATGAGCCAAGGCCCGCCACCGCTGCATAAAACCGGCTGGCATAAAGAGTGCAGCCAATGCGGGCGCGGGTGCCCCCGTCATCCCCCAGAAAGGCGGATTGCACGGCGGCCTGAGCCTCTGTGGTCACTGTAGCGGGTACGGCAGCGGAAGACGCGAGACGCACCGTAACATAAACCGGCGTGGGCGCTGGCCTTTGAAAACTGACTGTATAGCTGGGCAGTGTTGCGTAGGTGCTGGATGGGTCCGCCACAGTGACGGTGGTATTGCCGTTATAGGCGCAGCCCGGTGGCTTTTTGCGCAGAATGGCCAGAGCAATATCCGCATCTGCCCCGCCATGAGCGCAAACATACAGGCTGTGCGGCGCAAGCGTCACGCCGTTGACGGTGACATTTTCAGCCGTGCTGTTATCCGTCACATAAGCATCTGTCACACCGGAGACGGCCTGCACGGCGGCAGAAATAGCGTCCAGCGGACCAATGGCGTTGACCGCGACTGACGTTTTGCGCCGGGCCTCAAAGGCGGCGCGACTTTCCACAGCGCGGCCTGTGACACCGGCAGCGGGATTACTGACCGCACTCCATCCCGCCACGGACTGGCTGATGGTGACACTCCCTGCCGGACAGACCACCTCCCCCGCACTGGTGCAGGTAAAACTGCCTTGCGCGGTGCCCGTGGCATCCAGCGTGAGGGCATTATCTGCCGTATAGCTGTTGCCGGACTGATCCTTGATGAGCGCGCCTTGCGGGATAACCGTGCCCGCCGCGCCGGTGCAGACACAGGTGACGGTTGTGGGCGTGGCCGGCAGGCGGGACATGAAGTAAATGCGCCCGATGGCATCCTGCATACGGCCTTCAGCCCGGGCCGGGTCTACGCCGTTGGCGAGGGCGAGAAACTGGTCATACGCATCGCCCAGAATAGCCGTGAGCGACATCGCCAGTTGCCCTTGCGGGGTGGAGAGATCGGTATTGAGGGTATTGCCAAAAGCCGCGTTAATATCGGCAAGAACGCTGGCCAGTATGTCGGATTCTTCCGGCATCATGAAGCCCGTGGCGTCCAGCACCGGAGCCGGGACGGATGTGGTGCCTGTGGCGGTGTTAGAGGCTGACAACGGTCTGGCTCCCATCAGTAAGGGTTAACTGGATGATGCCGGACAGGCGGCGGGCCGGGCTGAGGCCGGTGAGTACGCACACGGCCTGTGCAACGCCATCCACACTCAGGGCGGTTTGCTCCACATCGGCCCGGAACAGGGCAGCGGACTGGGTGCGGCCGAGAATGTTGGTGAGATACGGCAGGCCGAGAGCCGTGTTGTACCAGCACTCCCCCAGAAACACGCGCACCGCACAGGCGACGTTCTGCGCAACGGCATAGGGTGCGGACGCCACGGCAAGACTGCCACTGGCATCGACCACCAGATCCCAGGTTGATCGGTCGAGAAGCAGGGTTTGCATCTGGCGTATTCTCTGCATGTTTGGATGTGTGGATATGGGGGCGGACCCAGTATGCGCGGACGCTAGAAGTGACCACGCGGGGGCGCAATCGGACGGGTTTCTTACAAAAGTGAATAGGTTTTATCCGCAAGGCGGCTGGGATGGTCTGGCAACTTTACCGTCGGCACAGCGTTGTTATGGCAGATACGCGATGGATCGGTTTTTGGAGGAGGTCTGCACGGGCCTGAATCCTGCATGTCTGCAAGGGTATGCAGACAAGGTCAGTGATCAGTTTTTCTTAAGACTTTCTTAATCGCGCCATCGTTTTTTATTTCAGCAGGCAAAGGCACACCATCATGAGCGCCAAATCAGCCCATACAGACAAGACCACCGTAAAACTGGGGGAAGAAACCGTACAGCGCGGCACAGGCGGGGAAACCCACCAGACCGCAGGCGGTGATGTTCCCACCCTGACAACCCAGCAGGGCGTTCCGGTCTCTGACGACCAGAACACATTAAAAGCAGGTGCGCGCGGCCCGAGCCTGATGGAAGATTTCCACTTCCGCGAAAAGATTTTCCACTTCGACCATGAGCGCATCCCCGAGCGCGTAGTCCATGCCCGTGGCTACGGGGCACATGGTTTTTTTGAACTGACACATTCCCTTTCCAACATCACCAGCGCCGACGTGTTGCAGCGTGAGGGTGAGCGGGTTCCGGCTTTTGTGCGGTTCTCCACCGTGGCGGGCAGCAAGGGCTCTACCGACCTTGCGCGTGATGCGCGCGGCTTTGCCGTCAAGCTTTACACCAAGGAAGGCAACTGGGACATTGTGGGCAATAATATCCCGGTGTTCTTCATTCAGGATGCCATCAAGTTTCCGGACATGGTGCATGCGGTGAAGGAAGAGCCGGACCGGGCCTTTCCGCAGGCGCAGTCCGCGCACGATAACTTCTGGGACTTTATCTCCCTCACCCCGGAAAGCATGAACATGATCATGTGGGTGATGTCCGACCGTGGCATCCCCCGCTCCTTCCGCTTTATGGAAGGGTTTGGTGTGCATACTTTCCGCTTTGTGAATAAAGCGGGCCAGTCCACCTACGCCAAATTCCACTGGAAGCCGAAAATGGGCGTGCAGTCCGTCGTGTGGAACGAGGCGCTGAAAATCAGCGGGGCGGACCCGGATTTTCATCGTCGGGATTTGTGGAACGCCATTCAGGCCGGGGATTTCCCGGAATGGGAGCTGGGTGTTCAGCTGTTTGACGATGAATTTGCCGACAAGTTCGACTTTGACATTCTCGACGCGACCAAGCTGATCCCCGAAGAACTGCTACCGGTGCAGCCGGTGGGACGTCTGGTGCTGGACCGCATGGTGGACAACTTCTTTGCGGAAACCGAGCAGGTGGCGTTCTGCACCCAGAATATTGTGCCGGGCATTGATTTTACTAATGATCCGCTGCTACAGGGCCGTAACTTCTCCTATCTGGACACGCAGCTGAAGCGTCTGGGTGGGCCGAACTTTACGCATATCCCCATCAATGCGCCCAAATGCCCCTTCCATACCCTCCAGCAGGATGGGCACATGGCCATGCACAACCCGAAGGGGCGTGCAAATTACGAGCCGAACTCCTGGGGTGGTGAAGCCGGTGGCCCGCGTGAAAACCCGCAGACGGGGTTTAAGACATTCCCCTCTGAGGTCAGCGGCCTGAAGGAACGGGTGCGTTCGGAGAAGTTTGCGGACCATTACAGTCAGGCGCGTCAGTTTTACAAAAGCCAGACCGAAGTCGAGCAGACGCATATCCAGATGGCCATCACCTTTGAACTCAGCAAGGTGGAAACCCCGGCTATTCGCAGCCGCGTTGTCTCGCACTTGCTGAACATTGATACGGGTCTGGCCAAAGCTGTGGCGGAAGGTCTGGGTCTGGAAAAACTGCCGGATGCCGCACCGCCTGCACGGGCTGTGGTGGATCTGCCGCCCTCACCGGCTCTGAGCATTCTGAAAAATGGGCCCAAGAGCTTTGCGGGTCGCAAGATTGGCGTGCTGGCCACCAATGGTGCCGACGGAGCCGTGCTGGAAGCTCTGCAGAAAGCAGCCAAGGCCGAAAGGGCTGAGGTCGAGATTGTCGCCCCGCAGATTGGCGGGATTACAACCTCTGACGGCAAGCATGTGCCTGCGGCCCAGCGCGTGCCGGGTGGTCCGTCCGTGCTGTTTGATGCGGTGGTTCTGCTGCCGTCCGAAGAGGGCGCGAAGCAGCTTGCGCAGGATTCCGATGCACGGGATTTTGTGACGGATGCTTATGCCCACGCCAAGTTTATTGGCTACGCTCCCGCAGCCCTGCCGCTGCTAAAGCGCGCCGGTGTGGTGGATGACGCCGTCGATGATGGCGTGATTGCGCTAAAAGCCGGTAAGGATGCGGAAGGGTTCATCAAAACCTGCCGCGACCTGCGCTTCTGGCCGCGTGAAGCCTCTGTGCATGCGGTGTAAGGTGCCACACGCGGCAGTGACGTCTGAACACTGAGACTGCGCAGTAAACACGATAAGAAACGCGACCATGGTTTTGCCTGTGGTCGCGTTTTTTTATGCGGTGCGTGCTGCGGTTAACCCTGCGGGGTGCCGGTGGTCCCGGCACCAGGTTGCACGCCGGGGTGGGTGTGTTGGGTAAGAGAGATGCCATTGGCGGTGGCGTCCTGCGAAACGGTGAGGCTGCCCTCTATGGAGACGGGGCCGGTAATGTGGGTCGTCTGGGCGTCAATACTGAAGGTGCCAGACGTTTTCAGCGTAATGCCGTTTTCACTGAACCAGAGATACTCCTGTGGCGTGCCGTTGAGGAAGCCGCCGATATAGAGGGCGTCCGCCATGTTCTGCTGCCTGAACGAGCCGGGGGCAGCGCTGGCGCGGGCGGTTTTGACGTTGAAGATATCGCGGTCCGCTATAAGGGCGAGGCCGATATCCCCTTCCATTGGGTCCAGAATAACGGCGCGGCTTCCGCCCTGTAGCCTGAAATACGGCACATTATACAACACGCCGTGCGGCATGACGCTACCAGAGGCGTCCTGCTGATGCACCATAGGCTGCACATCCACCGTGCCAACCGGGTTGAGCCCGGCCCCGGAAACAGCCTTGACCTGCACAGGCACAATGGTGCGGCGGCCGGACAGCAGACGGGCGATGACAGTGCTCAGAGCATTGAAGTCTGATGCTGCGGCATCGGCCCGGTTGAAAATGGGGTAGCCGCTGGCGGGAGCCTGCGGTGCGCTTTGTGCGTCGGTGTTGGGCTGGGTCATGCTGTGGGTTCCCGATAGGCCTGCGCCACGATGTCCGTAAACCATGCGCCGTGGGGTGTTTCTGTTTGCAGGGTGTGGCGCACCTGAGAGGCGCCCCACAACCCGACAGGCACCGGGCCGTTCTGCTGCCCCCATCCGGCGGGCTGGTAGCGGCTGTGCAGGGCGATCAGGCTGTTAAAGCTGACAAGGGGATTGAACAGCATCCGCAAAGCCAGCCCACCAGCGGACCAGGCCGGGTAGCCGATCAGCCCGGTTTCTGCGGAGACCGACAGGGCTTGTGTGGCGGAAACCGTCGCTGGCCAGACCGAAAGCTGGCCGCGCCCCAGACCGGCGCACAGGGGCACGGTTTCCAGACACTGGCTGAGTTGCTGGCCGGGGCTGCCGTGGAAGTACGGGTCATGCAGCAAGGTAGTGACGCCCTGATTATGCAGGGTCAGCCCGGCCTTGCTGGCAATGGTGGCGAGCACCTGCCCGGTGGAGACTGCGCCGCGGTAGCCGGTGGGGGTGGCCGTCATGGCGTTTGGCAAAACTGTAGAAAATGCTTGTGCTACAAAGGCGACATTGGGAGCGTTGGTATAATCCACATAGGCCAGCGTCACACCGCCCTGAAAAATAAGGGCGCTGCCCCCTGCCCCGTCCTGCGTTGTGAGGATGAGTTCACTCGCACTCTGGCGTGTGGGGTCCGGGGCGGCCATGCTCAGGCGGTTCATGACATCCGGGGTCATGCCTTCAATCCGCACCGTCGCACTTTCTGCCGTGGGGAAGCGGGCCTGTGTCACCTCGGCATGCACGCGCAGGCCGGAAAGCGTGACTGTGTCCTCCCCATTAGGGCCGAACGCCTGTGAGAGCAGCCGGAATGTCACATCCACGGCGCGGTTCTGGAGCGTTGTTTGCGACATGGTGCGGGAGTTTCCGGAATGAAGGACAGCGGAGGATCAGGGCTGGGGGATGGGCCTCGTCAGGAAGGCCAGCCGGGGCGGTAGAGGAGGAGGAAGCGGGAGCCAAGGGCGGTGGTGTCCGGGTTTTGCTGACCTTGTGTATCAGCAAACAGAAAGTCTCCGGGCAGGCCGATGGCGGCATCCCGCACCAGCCATGTGCGGTCCTGACACAGCACGCCGGAAAGAAAACGCGTGCTGTTGGCGTCAAAATCCGCATACAGGCCAGTGCTGCGCTGGCGCAGGGTGATCTGGATCAGGGTTCCGGACAACGAGACTTTCAGCGTCTGCGCCGGGACGGCGGTTAGCGGCACCGTGAGCAGAGAGGCTGTGGTGGTGGGGGAAAGCGACGATTGCAGTAGGGCTGTGGACATAAGGAAGCCACTCCGGTTGTGCGGGCGTGGAGGGAGATTTTTGTTTTTGGAAAATCAGATTTTTGTAAGCCGATATCTGACTTCTGGTGATTTCAGGGAGAGTTAGAGCGGATGTGTATGATGACGCACAGGCGCGAGCTGAGAGCTTCCAACTTCTGAAAGAAAGCTGCTCTTTTCTACTCTTTTGCAATCATCTCCACAGGCACCCCTGTTGAAACAACAGAGGAGAGATTATGCGCAATGAGGGGAGAATTTAGGGGGTGTGCAGACGGTCTGTGGCTCCGGGCGTGGTCGGCCGGGAGCCACAGGGTCAGAAAAGACATCTCATCCGGGTTGGGGGAGACGGTCTTTTAAAGCGGCTTTATTTAACCTGAGCTTCGTAACCGAGGAGTTTGGTTTTGAGGTCGGTTGCGAGCTTTACCAGATCCGCGTTTGTAGAAGTGGCGTTGCTGGCATCAATAAACAGGCTGGTCGTTTTTGTGTTGCTTGCCAGATAGCGTGCGTAGCTTCTGTCAAACGCTGCACCGTGCAGGCGCTGCATCTGATCAATAATCTTCTGGCTCTGTGCAGAAGGTTTTGCAGCCAGCGTTGCCGTGCCGGTGGTGGCCAGCGCTGTCAGCTTATCATGGTTGTCTGTCAGGTCTTTGACGATTGTCGGGCTGAGCTGCGCGATATCGCTGCGGGCCGCATGGGTTTTGGCAAGGTTTGCCAGCGCAATGTGGGTCAGCTCTACATCATTGAGCTTTGTGGCAAAGCTTGTATCCGCCGCCGTAAAGGGAGTGGGTTTTGCCAGCGCAGGCAACGGCGGTGCGGGCGGCTGACCGGGGTTCATGCAGGCGCTCAGCGCGAAAAGCGAGACGACGAGAGAGGAGCAGGCCAGCACCTGATGACGGGACGGAAGCAACATGATCAGCAAATTCTCCTTTGACCGCAGGGACCGTTTTGCAGGATGACCGAGGGTCTCAGACAGTACAATTAAACAACCCCATGATAATAGCGTATGATGGGGAGGAAAAGGCAAGACTAGAGAGAAACACTTTTCATCATAATCGAAATGATATAGAATTGACAATGCAATCAGGATATTAAGGCGATAGAAAGATATTTGTCAGAAAAGAAATATTTTACGAATTTTCAGATCTCTTGCATTGCAGAGAAAGAACACAGTATAGTAATAGCTCTCTACGGTTTGGTATAAGTATTTTGGACGTGGTGTGAGGATAGTCGAAAAAATGAAGTGTCGTCTTTTGGGTTTGTTTGCGGTCGCCTCACTCTCTGTCAGCTTAAGCGGTTGTGGTTATTTTGATTCACGCGCTGCTCATAAAGCACAAGTCACGATGATCGGGATGACCTCCTACGATCTGCAGGCCTGTGCTGGCCTCCCCGCCTCCACCAAACAGATTAATGATACGACGCAGATCTTCGTCTATTCCGGCACGCAGCCCGCGCCAAGCTATGGCGGGTCTACCCTTATTCCGGTTGGAGATATTTCCACCCTCATCAACGTGCTGGGCGGGGGTGGCGGCACGGGCTGTACTGCTGTGATCCGTCTGGATAATGACCGCGTGTCCGACGTGCATTATACCGGCAATGATGATGAAATGATTGGCACGGACGGCGTCTGTTCCATTATTACCCGTGGATGTGCGCGCCAGCCGGAAGGCACGATGCAGCGTTCTGCCGGTGGTATTCTTGGGGTTTCCGCTTTCCATCCGCCCCGTACGCCGCAGCAGTCTACATCTGCGACCTACTCCAAACAGTCCGGGAATGCTGTGCTGAATACAGACAAAAACTCCGCACAGCCCGCCATTGTGCCGCGGGCCCAGTAAAACACAGATTTAAAAATTTCTGGCTTATGCCGTGGGAGGGGGACTGTTGCTCAGGCGACATTCCCTCTTTTTCTTTATAGGGGTTATCAGTTTCTTTGTGGGTGTGCCGCAAGCCATGCCTGCAACTGGGAGGCCTGCGCATAGGCTTTATCCGTCACCCACCGCAGGGTTGTCTTGCCCTCTTCCGGCGTTAACGTGCCGGAATCCACGTCCTGCCCAACCTTCAGTGACGCCAGGTCGACTTGCAAACGCAGGCTGTACTGCGCGCCCATGGCCTCCGGCCCATAATGGGCATGGGCCTGATAGATGCAGTTGAACCGCTGATAGGCTGTCCCTTTTGCAAAGGGGTATTTAAAAAAACACTCGGAAACAGCGGCGTGCATGTCCCCTCTGCCATGATCATCCACACATCCTGATGCCAGAAGGCAGACAGAGACGGCGGCCAGACACTGTGTCCAGAGTGGCACACGCAGGCCTTTTATGTGCGTGGTTTTTTTAGGATGCGCTGGCCGGGTGGTTTTTGGAAAATGTTTCATGATCTGGATGGGTAAATCAAAAAAGGAATACGGAACCTTAAGAGATAAAGAGGATAGCTCCGAAAGACCAGAGAGAACCTGACCCGTCGGTGTCCCTGCCCGCGCAGGCTGCTGCGTGGTGAGCAGGCGTTTAAAGGGCGTTGCTGAGGAGGCTGGTAGCATCCAGTGTGCTGGTCTGGCTTGTGCCCGATGCTGGGGTGAGGGAGGAGGCGGATGTTTGCAGGGACTGAGCGGAGACCAGCCCGGTGCAGACTGTTCGGCTGCCCTGCGGGGCCTGCGTCTGAGTGAAACTTTGCGTGCCGGTCAGCCGCACTTCCTGCAAGGTGATTTCCACCACAGGCATGGTGATGCCGTGGCGGGCGTCTCGCACCCAGCGGTGGCCGGTAATGCTGACATTGCTGTATTTACGTTCCGGCGTGATGACGGCGTACAGAGACAGATCTGCTTCCAGCGCGGCAAGCGTATTGAAAAATGTCTTGCGCACATAAAGGGCTTCTATACCTGCAAGGCGTGTGAGGTCCAGACCGGAAAAGAGGGTCGCTTCCGTGCCGGACAGGCCGGTTTCCGAGCCATCGCACACCATCAGCACGCGATGCTGCCGGGGTGTCTGCACTTTGCTGTAGGAGAGAAACGCGCCGTCTTCCAATGGGGCGGTGGCAATCGGGCTGCTACTTTCTGCAGAGACTGACATGACACGGGCAGCGGACAGCACGCAGGTGCCGGTGGAGGTGAAAATGCCCCACTGACCTGCGGCCTGACTGATCATCAGATCATCCAGCACTGTGCCGAGACTGACGGACGCTGCGGCCCGCACACCGGCTGAAACAGACTGGCCCAACAGAGCAGGCACGCCGGCGGCAACGGGAATATCCCACACCGAAGGCAGGGTGACGGGCACCATGGGCATGGGAACGCTCCTTTTAAAACTGTTCTGTTTTCAGGGTGTTTTCAGACCGTGCCGATGGTGGCGAGGCTGGTGAGGGTATGACTGTCCCCTCCCCCCAGCCCCTGCAAAGCCTGCGCGATGGCCTGCGGATTTCCGGACGGGACGGTGATGGTAACCGGGCCGATATGGGTGGTGGTTGTGGGACGGGATGCACTCGCCAGATGTGGTGCGCTCTGCCCCCCTGCGGCATGCAACAACGGAGAGCCGGGCAGATAGGGCTGCACCGCCAGTGCCCGGCCTGCATGAGCATGCAGCGTGGCGAGGGCGCGGGAGAGCGTGCGGGTCTGGACCGTGAGTGCGTCCGTGTGAGAGGCCCGGAACGGGGCGTGCCCTGTGGGGACGGAGTTGGATGCAAGCCCGGATGTGCGGCGGTTGAGGCTGCTCGTGGGAGGATATCCGACGGTGGGTCCGGTCTGAGGCGATTTGAGACTGCTGCGGGAAGCGCGTGGACCTGCGGGTGGAGGGAGCGCGTGACGGCTGTCGCGCAACGGGGTCCGATGGGGCGTCGGGCTTTTTGCAACACGGTGGGCGGTTTGGGTGATGAGCCGGGTTAGGGCTGTGGAGACTGTGTGTTCTGTCTGTGTGCGGGAGCCGGAAGGCGATGAGCCGACGGGCGATACGTTGTTTGTTTCTGGTGCAGAAAAGGACTGTGTATGGCGTGGTTTTGCGCGGGTCTTCTGTTCTGTAGATGAACGGGAGAACGGTCGCAGGAGTGGGTTTTCCGGGGCACTATTGCGGAGCGTTGACGCGGGCTGGACGGGGGCGTACGGCGCGCGTTGGGTGGCGGTCGAGGTGCTCAGGCGAGTGCGGTGAGAGAGCCTGTCCTGCGCTGGTTCCCTGCGCAACAAAAAGGGTGTGTTGGAAAAAATCTTTGTGGTGCGCAGATTGGTTGATGATGGCGGGAAGGCCGCAGCCTGTGCGCGAGATGAAGCGCTGAACCCTGAAGAGACATCCGTGCGCAGGGCGTCCAGACCAGAGAAGCTGGACGGGCCAAAGGATGCGTTGGTGGGCCTGCTGGTGGATGTCACGAATTGACTGAAGCGGGAGGCATGCGTGGAGGCGCTCTGCTTCAAGATTGGAGAAACAGTTGTCTGTGCAAGGGGGTTTCTGTCCGCAGGGAGGACACGGGTTGCTTGGGTGGCCTGATTGGAGGATGGCGGGGCTGAGGCTAAGGCTTTGCGGACCGGACGGGGCGCGGTTTGTCCGGCGGAGGTAGAAAGGTCTGCCAGCAGGCGGTTGAGGCCGCGGCCACCGCTGAGGATAGCCAGCAGGCTCACCGCCTCCCCGCGCATCCGTGCGAGAGCGGACGTGGCCTGCGTGCTGGCCTGCCGGGTGCTGGCGGCTGTCTGCTCCGCGCTCTGGCGGAGTTTGTCCAGAAGCTGGGTGGTCTGCTTTGCCTCGTTTTGCAGAGAGGTGGTGTCCAGCCCCAGCCGGACGACCAGTTCATCAATCAGCATTTCCGACATGCGCGGCGTTCCAGTTTCTGACGGACAGGATTTCCAGAAGATCGTAAAGATCTTCACTGTCATAAAGCGTTTTTAGCTCGTGCAGGGTGGCGAGACCTGCGGTGATGACCGCCGCCAGAGCCGGCGAGACATTTACGCAGCGGGCTGGCTGGGTCTCTCCTGCGCGGCGTCTCCCAGCAAGGCCGCCACCACGGGGAAAAGCTGGTGTACGGCGGCCAGCAAAAAACCCACATGCAGACGGAAGGCTTCTGCACGGACGAGGCCGAGGGTGTCCGGTTCCTCAAAGTCTGTGGCGATGACGGCGCGTGTTGTATCCGGGTGGGCCGGGTCTGGCCGCAGGGCGACGCACTGCATCAGGCGGTCCAGCGCACGGTCCAGCTCGCTTTCTTCCATAAAACCGAAGATTTCGATGCCCAGACCGGCCAGCCCCGCAACACCGGCTTCTGCCAGATCCGCCCCGATCCGCGCCCCGCCCCGAATGGCGGCCTGAAGGATGTGCCGCGCCCATTTATCAGCCGAAAAGGCATCCATGCGCGTTAAGACAAACCGTTTGCCGTGATCGGCTCCAGCTTTGCTGTGCGTATAGTCAAGAGTTTTCATGCGAGGCGTCCTGAAGCGGGTCAGATGGCGGCGGGGAGGACCCGCTCCCACGTGATTTCAAAATGACGGGCTTCCAGCACCCGGCCCGCAGTCGGCACGCCGACAATGGAGCGCAGCAGGCCACGCACCATGGTATATTTGCGCCCGATGGCCGGGATCTGAATTTCCGCACCCATGCGATACAGGCCGCGCCGGGCGTCCTGCGCCATGACAATGGCCTCAAAAATCAACGCACTTTCACTACTCGCGGCCAGTGCGATGGTCTGGGTGACGGGGTTGGGGATCCAGCCGGCGTTCAGGTAGCCGTCAATGCTCATGGCGGTTTCGGCCAGTTCACGCGCTTCGGTTTCAAACGCACGGTCGGCAGCATAGTTTTCCAGCGTGATGGGGGCGTTATACAGCCCGGGCACGGTGATGGTGTAGACGGAATTTGCGGCTGTAATGTCATAATCGGACATGGGGTCTGGCCTCCTTGCGGGGTTTCTTACTGGGCTTCGACAGAGGCCAGGGCGATGGACTGGACGGACTGACCATCCATATAGAAAAACCGCCCCTGCACCGTGCCGCGTGCAGCCCGGACGGCAGCAGACGCGGTGGACGCACCGGGCTGCAGATACCAGCCGCGGGTGGAGAGGACGGTATCAATACTGCGCCCGGCATCCGCATTGACGGCCTGCTTCTGTGCGTCCGACAGGGTGACGTTGGGCTGAATGGCCCCGAAGGACAGGGCGGTATCAATCGTGCCCTGCACGGATGTGGCGATCAGGGAATCCCCTACCGCGTTATAGGGAATTTGCCCGGCATTGGAGAACAGGGTGATGAGGTCATTCTGGAAGCTGGCGTTCATCCAGATCTGGTTGATGTAGCTATCCGCCCAGGAAAACGGGCCGGAGACCGCACCATTATTCAGAAAACTGAATGTGGAATCCGTGCTTTTGTAAGACCCGTAAAAGCTGTAGCCGTTCCCCAGCAGAGCCTGTGCCTGTGAGGCGGTGAGGCTGGCCGGGGGGACGCCGCCATTGTTGCGGAACATCAGGGTGGTGCGGCCACTGGCGCGGTTGGGATTCACGCTCGCGGCCCAGCCAAGGCACAGGGCTGCGGCCAGTGTGCCGCCATTATTATCCGTATTGCACAGGCAGGTGAGGCCGGACGTATTCGCCGCTTTGACCGTCGCCCCAAAGCTGGTGGCAGCATTGGTGCTCAGGATGGAGGCATCACTATCCTGCACAAGGCCCCAGTAGCGGTTGGGGTGAGCGGCCAGCCATGTGGCGATCTGGGTTTTGGCGGCGGGCTCCGGCTCCTGCGCGAACAGGAAGGGCGCCCAGTCTGTTGCCTGATCGGCCGCAGTGGAGAGGTAGGTGCCGTAATCTGCCGTTGTCGGGGTGGCGGGAAGCTGGAAAATATAGAGCTTTTCCGGCGTATCCTGCGCGTTGGTGTATGCCGAGAAATAAATGCTGGCGATGCTGGCTTCCACGGATGTAGCACCACAGGTTGTGGCAACATCCTCCGCTGAGGTGAATGTGGAAACACCTGATGCAAGCGATGTGTTTGTGGAAAAGACCATGCCGTTCAGCAGGCTGACGGTGCCACCCGGAGAGAGAACGCCCGGTGTGACGGTAACAAGGGAACTGATGGGGAGCGTCATGCGGAAGGGGAACCCTGTGGACTGGTGACATCTGCCAGCGCAAGCCGGGCGGCAGAGGCCATTGGTTGCGGGAATGAGAGGGCGAAGCTGGCCTGAAGATGCAGGTCGATCTGCCAGTGCTCTTCATATTGCCGCTCACCGTTGACGAAGGGGATCTGGCGGGCTGGCCCGGCGTAGAGGGGGGCGATGCGCGGCGGCGGGGGCGTTTGCCCCAGTGTGTTCTGGTGAAAAGCCATGAAAAATTCGGCAGCCCATCCGTTTTGAAAGACGGTGCTAATGCGCTGGACGTTATCCGCAGCCCCAACCCCGAACAGGCTGACCTGCACTGCAATGTCCTGCTGTTGCAGGATGATCCGGGTGTTGGCGGTGTAGCGGGTAGCGCTGGTGGCAATCTGCTGGTGCAGGAGCAGCGCCATGAGGGCAAAAGGCCCGTTGGGGGCGGCCATACGGTTTTGTCTGGCCAGAAGCACGGGCAGGTCTGGCGGCAGGATGGTTTGTAAAAAAGCCCGGAGCGCCGTGGTGGTTGCTGCCGTTACGGGGGGCAGGCTGACGGACGCTGTCGGGTAACCAGAAGTTTCGACCATTGGCCGCCTCCCCATGTTTCGGGCTGGCCTGTGACCAGCCATTCCGAGCCTTCAAACACCAGAACATCCCCGCCAAACTGGTGGGCGCGGTCAATGCCTTTGAGGTCTGCTGGCAGATAGACCACGCGGGTATCTGTGCTTTGGTTAAGCCCCGCGACCTGTGTGAGGTCCGCGCTGGACGCGGCCTGCACCATGATGCGCAGCAGGATATCCACATAATGCGGGATGACCGTGCCATCGGGCTGTGTGGTGGTGCCCTCCTGCGCACGCAGGGTGGCGAGGATGGGCGGCGTTAACCTGCTGACCTGTGCGGCGACGAGGCGGAACAGGCTGCTCATACATCCACCTGAAAGCTGACACTGTTTTGCAGGGTTCCTGTTTCCACCAGAGGTTTATCAAACCCTTTATGCCGGATGGTAGCCGGGGCATTGGGCGGGGTGTGGGTCTGGTGGATGGTTTGCGTGATGTCGGTTTGCATGGCCTTCCCGACTGTGGTGAGCGCCTGTGTGGGCGTGCTGAGGCGTTGGACGAGGGTTTGCTGAGCGTGTTGCGTGTCCCCTGCCCTGCCGGGTGTGCGCAGGCTGGCCTTTAGCGCGTTTGCCAGCAGGCGGACCCATGCGGTGCGGTGATATGCAACGGTCTGGCGCAGGAACGGCCGGGGTGGGATGACGGTGGTATGCCCCTCCCTGCCCCGCACCACCGCACCAAATTCCTGCACGGCGGCTATGGCGGCGATGGGTGTGCCGTCTGCTTCCGTCGCCGTTTTGAAAAATCCGGCTTTAACACTTGCATTTCCGGCGGACGGCGGGCTGGTGTTCGGGCTGGCGGGGGCGGAAGGACGAGGCATGAGGGCGATGCCTTATTCTGGAGCGGGATGATGCGGGGTACGCTCAGGGCCACGAGAGAGGGGTTTGCGGGAAACCGGGCACGTAGCGGGCGGTGCGCAGGAAGGCTGTGGCGGCCCAGTAGGCTGCGCCATAGGGGGTTTGCGCCCACCATGCCTGTGCGGCGCTGACCGGCCCCAGATCGGCCTCAAGCGCCACGCTGCCCATGCGGGCGGACGTGATGCGACCCACCAGTGCGGGCTGGTCTGCGCCGGGGGTTTGGGTTGCTGCTCCGCCGAGGCCCAGTTGCGCCAGATGGGCGGCAATCAGCCCCAGCAGGGCAGCGCGGCGGGGGAGGTTTTTGACGGGCGACGTATCATCGTTGGCGAGGAACAGGGTGGCCTGATCGAAACAGGCCTGTGCGCCCTCTGCCCCGACCGTGGCGAACAGCGCGGGGTAGCGGGTTTGCCAGGCCTGCGCATCAAACGGCACAGAGGGCATGGGACGCTCCTTGAGGAACAGGCGGGCAAACCATGCCCACTGCGTGAGGGACCAAAACGCCGCTGGCGGATCAGACCGGGGTGATGCCGGGGGCTGGCGTTGCGGGGTTGAGAGGCTCCACGCCGGTGCGCAGGGCGGCCTGCTCCCGCGCCTGCCCGGTGGCTTTATCCAGCGTGCTCTGCGCGAAGATCAGGCGGTTTTTCAGCGGCGGGAATTCCGCATATTTGCGGGACCATGCAGCCCAGAAATCTGCCGGAACGGGGGTGAGGCCATAGCCGCCGATAACGGCTGAGGCGCGGGTGCCGGCCAGCTCATGCCGGGCATCCCCCAGCGAGAGAACGAGGCCGTTGGGCAGTTTGCAGCCGATGGTGACGGTGGAAGGTGTGGCCATGCCGGGGCATCCCTTAAAACTAGACTGTGAGGAGAACGCTGTTTTACAGGCCCGCCATGGTGGCAATGCCTGCGGGGACGTAAATGATGGCGCCCCATGTGCCCTGAGAGAGCTTCTGCTTCCATGCGGAAGCGTCGGTCACCACGGCGTGGGTGCGGAGTTTTTCCGTGAAGGCTGTTTCCGCCGTTTTCTGCGCGCCGACATGCTCCGCCATGATCTGCATGGTCTGGACCGTGCTGCCTGCGGCGTCCCCATACTCGACGGCCTGCACAAAACGCAGGTTAGGGTATGTGTCTTTCAGCAGGGAGGCGGCAGACAGGCCGAAGCTGTTACGGCGGGTGAGCAGGCCCATGCGCGTGGGAGACAGGCCGAGGACCATCGGGGTTTCCGTATCCACCAGCCCGGCCGTCTGGCTGCGGAGCTGGTTGATGAGGGCGATGACGTCATCCTGCCGTTCTTCCGGCGTGGCGGCGGCCCAGCCCGTGCCACCTGCGGCTTTGACGGCGGGGGTAATGGCGGCAGGCAGGCGCGGGTCGTTCAGATACCCATACAGACGCAGGCCGTTGATGCCGAAAAAGTAGGTCTGGTTCTGGAATTTGTTCAGTTTCAGCGCAGCGGCTTCCCGCAGGCTGGCGGCCCACTGGAGGCGGCCCTGACCGGCGAGGGCCAGCTCCATTTCCCCCCACGAGACGAACACCTGATAATGGTAGGACTGGCGGTCCGGGTAGGTGGGGTTCAGGCTGACCTGGCCGTTGCTGTTCCAGTCACCATAGCTGGACACTTCGCCTGTGGTCTCAATCATCGGGAAAATGGCGGTGCGGGTTACCCAGTCGCCCTTGCGGACTTCACCCAGCAGTTCGGCCGCGCGCATGGGGGCGAAGGCGACCTTGATAAGCGCCGGGTCCACCCATGCGCTCATGAAGGCCGGGATGCCGCCGCTGGCCGTGGTGGAGAGCGTGGGCTGGGCGTCCTGCGCCAGAGCATCCGAGGCCAGCAGGCTGTTGGCGATCATGCCGCGGGCTTCCGGCATGATGAAGCCGAGGCGGTTCAGTTCAGCCAGTTGTGTTGTGAAATCGCTCATACAGCGTGGCTCCAGCTTGAGATTTTAATAAGTTCACCCGCAGCGCAGGCTGAGGCGGCGTAAAAGCGGGTTTGCACGGCGCCGGCCACGGTGGCCCCGGCTGCTGCGGTGGCGATGCTGCCGTTTGTAGTGGACGCAAACACGGCCTGACCGGGTGTGGCGGCGGTGGTGCTGGTGGCCCAGAAATCCCCCGCTGTGAACAGGCTGACCGGGAAACCCTGCGGGATTGTCAGGCTGCTTTCATCAAACAGGCTGGCGATCTGGCCGGTGAGATCCCGGTGCACGAAGCCGTCCGGCGCGGTGGTGGTGCCGCTGGCGGGCGCGTTGGCGACGCTGCGGCCATCGGTCTGCACCCAGCCGAAGGCACCAAGGATGCACCCTCCGGCTGCGGCGACCAGTGCGCCCTCCCCTGCCGGAAAAGTGGCCGTGGGATTGAGGGAGGCGAAATCACCCGGCAGGCCGGGGACGGGCTGGGTGTTAACCTGTGTCTGAAATGCCATGGATTATGCTTTCACCGTAATGCGACCAAGACCGAACGTGTCCCGAAAAGAGACGGTCTGTTCTGCATCCATTCCGAGAGGGCTGGTTTGTGTTTTCAGGCGCGCGACCTGCTGGAACAGCGGTTTGTAAGCGGCTTCCGGCAGGTCTGTGAGGTCTACGCCCTGCTCCCGCAGCGCGAAGCCGTAGACGGCCGTGGCGCTATCCATAGCCACATCCCCCACAAACGGGCGCACTGCATCCCGCGCGGCGTGGAGGGCTTCCATCCGGCGGATGACCTCCGCTTCTGCCTGCTGCACGGCCTGTGTCAGAGCGGCGTCCATGGTGGTGGGCGGTGTGCCGCTGGTGGGTGTGGTGGCGCTTGTGGAGGGCACGCCAGCCGGGGGAGTGGGCTGCGGCGTGGCGGTACCTGCGGACGCGGTCGGCACAGAGGCCGGGACCGGTGTGCCGGCAAGAGTGGCCGTGCCGGGTGTGGTGGGCTGGGTGCTGGAGCGGGCTGGAGTGGTGTTGGCCAGGGGCGTACTGGGTGCGCCGGGGTGGGAGGTGGTGTGCGGAGTGACCGGCTGGGGCTGGCCGGGGTGCGGAGGCGTGGGGTGCGTCATAGAGGCATGATCCCTGTGGGGCGCGGGTGCGGCATCGCCAATGATGGCGGTTTTCACACGCGGCTGGGTGACAAGGGCGAGGTGGTTGAAGGTGATGTCCGTCATGGTCAGGCTGTAAGGCATGCCGTCCTGCACACCGCCCTGCGGGATGGCGCGGTAGCGGTAGCCTGCGGAGACGGCGCGCTGCTGGCCGCTTTCGATCGCGGCGATGGCGGACTGGTCCCACACTGTCAGGCTGCCGATGAGGTTGGGGGCGTCAAACCGGACATCGCTGCCGACGGCCCCGACGGTGATCTCCTTCGGGTGGTCCTGCGCCGAAACGGGCTGGTGCTGCATGAGGATGGGCTTGCCCGCCATACTGGCGGCGGCGCGGGCCAGAGCCTGTGGGTCCCGATAGACCTGATAGAGGGTGTTCGGGTCTAGCCCCAGAGCTTTGGCACCCGGAATTTCATGCCCGTAATAGGGGCAGACCGTAGCGGCGGAGAGGATGCAGCGGGCGATGTGCAGGTGACCATCAACATCAGTGCGGCGCACGGAGCGGTCAAGCGCCAGAACGACGGCGTCCCGGCCCTGGGTGAGAGCTTGAACCGGGAAAATTTGGCAAGATGATGTAGAGTAATAGAGAGACAATTTTTTGAACACTCTGAGCGCGTTTGAGAGTAATTACTTCCCAAACAAGGACTATTTACTGACGGATCGGCTCCCCATAGACAACAGGAAACCATCCACACGTTGTCCCAGCCGGACAGCGGAAGGTTAGCTCCTCATGATCAGTAATATCAAAAACTTTTTGCCCTTCAATAGGAGAATTCAATGCAAGAATATTATCCTTCGTCATCACACCAAGGTAAAATGACCCAGAAACAGAGAGTGCATCGGTTTTAATACCTCCGACCACATCTGTGCCGTTCGATATAGAAAGGCCGTTATTAATATGCACTTTACCGTCCACTCGCGTTATAGAAAACGGCTGATCCAAATAGTCCACTCCAGACAAAGTAGATGAATCTCCATATCTATTTATAAAAAAGTCTCCTGCAGTATTCGAACCATCCGTGGAAGGCTCATCTGTTGTGCCCATAATCCATAGAGATGGCTTGCTATTAAAATCTGTATATTTTTTCCTAGAGAAATTAACGTTACTATCAAGGCTCAATGCATGAGTATTAATACCATTTGCATCACTAAGTGTAAAAATCGGTTCTTTTCCGACATCATATTCTAAAGAGGAATTTTTCGAATTATAGCCAAGAAGATGATTATTTTGTCCCTCCTGTGTTCCATCTGCCGTAAGATCAATGTACATGTCTTTCTGCATTCTAGCGAATACATGAGTCACTCCTGGATCAAATGCTGCTTTAGAAAAATCAAATATTGCATTATAAATATAGTCTGTTTCTTCTGTCATGAGAGTACCGATCCTTTCAACATAACCGTTCTCTGGATCATTACTTCCACCGACTTTGATTACACTTTCCAGATCATATTGCCATGTACCAATACACGTCCAAAGAACTGTTCCATCTGTAAATGTTTTACCGTTTTGAAAAACATACGTAGGCTCAGTTTTTCCTGTAGTTCCAAAAACTGGTGAATAACCGATAATAAAATCAGATAATTTTATATTTATGTTAGTTGTTTCTGAAGAGAGATCCGAAATCTCATACGTGCCAACGCCTCCTGATTCACCGGTCTTTTGAGATACAATTTCCACTTCTTTCTGAAGATCAGCATTCCATATACGCATATCGCCTGATATTACGCCTGTCGTATGCGTAACCGTCAGCGTTGATCCAGAGATATTTCCCGTTACGGAAACTGTTCCTACGTTTGGCTTATAATTTTGGTTTAGCCCATAGAACATCCATTCTTTTCCAGATGCATCCTTTTTTGTCATAATTCTATATCTGAAAACGGTTTCATTTGGAGACCATCTTAAAAACTCTGAAGAATTATAATTAATGTTATGGTTGGTAGTCAACCAAAACATCATTCTATTACCAGAAGTAGGATCATATTGTGCCTGAGGATTACCGGGCCCCACGCCATATATATCTTCTTCGTTCATGTATTTTACAGAACAAACATTTGATTCCTGAGGATTACAATAATACGGGTGACCTTCATATAATTCTTGTATGTTATCCCAAATCCAGTTTGTCCCATCAGAAACTGTATGTGACCACTTATTTACATCCATTCCGCCATAATAATTCAGGCCGCCTGAATAAAATTCTGCATTAAAATTTCCTATAGTGCCCTGAGATTTAGATGTCGTAAACATTCTGGAAATGAGAGAGTTCTGGTTTCCGGCGGTACCATTTCTCCCCCCCTCCTTCTGAGAGCCCTTTTGGAAATTCACGGATGAGCGTTTCGGCGTAGCATGAGGCATCCCATGGCGATGTGGAT
>NZ_JOPG01000010.1 GCF_002153605.1 Acetobacter malorum
AACAATCTAGCAGAACCAGAGGCCGCTGCCAACCGTCATCTCGTCCGGTGAAGCGGTTTCTAAGGGATTGAGCCGACCCTGTCAACACGCTTTGAAACTTTATTCAAAATGGCGGGAAACCGGGGCTGAATCGGTTTTTACCCCACCGGAGAGACCCCTTACGGGGCCCCTTTTAATCATTAAAGAAAATCCATCTTTAGGATTTAAGCGTTTATGGTGAGTTTCTCGTAAGTGCGGAACCAGGAGACAAAGCGCTGCACGCCTTCTTCCAGCACGGTTGTAGGGTGCCAGCCGGTTAAAGACTGAATGGCGTCAATAGACGCCCACGTCTTCTCCACATCCGCCTGCGGACGCGGCAACAGGCGCAGGTTTGCTTTCCGGCCCAGTTCCGTTTCCAGCAGAGACACAAGGTAGCGCACAGATTCCGGCCTGTGGTTACCGATATTCAGCACCCGCGCCTCACCGGCGGCTGGCGGTTTTTCAAACACCGCCAGAACGCCTGCCACCACGTCAGCTATGTAAGTGAAGTCTCGCGCCAGCCCCTCACCCTCATAGAGCGTGACGTCTTCCCCCTGCGCAATGGCACGGGCAAAGCTGTAATAGGCCATATCCGGACGCCCCCACGGCCCATAGACCGTAAAGAAGCGCAAACCGGTTTGCGGCAGACCATAGAGGTGACTGTAGGTGGACGAGGCCAGCTCTCCGGCCCGTTTGGTCACAGCATAGAAAGAACCGGGCTCATCCACCCGGTCTGTCTCCCGGAACGGCATGCTGGTATTCCGCCCATAGACGGAGGAAGACGACGCATAGACCAGATGGTCCAGCCGCTTCAGTTTACGGGCAAATTCCAGCACGGCCACGTGGCCCAGCACATTACTGTCTGCAAACACATACGGGTCCCGCATGGAATAGCGCACGCCAGCCTGTGCCGCGAAGTGGAAGATACCCCGAATATCGGGCTCCTGCGCGGCCAGAGTGTCCAGCGCGTCAGGCTGTGTCAGATCAAGCTGATGAAATACGAAGCCCGGCGCCTGCCCAAGCCGCCCGAGACGGGCCTGCTTGAGAGCGGGGCTATAATACGAGTTGAGGTTATCGATTCCGATAACCCGCTCCCCTCTTTCCAGAAGCGCCTGGCTGACATGGTAGCCAACAAACCCGGCTGCTCCGGTTACTAAAAACGTCACGTTACTGCCCCGTTACACCCCCGCTGCCGGGGCTGTGCGCACCCCCCGGACAGAACGCTTTGCGTCAGGATTTTTTCTCCAGAGACGGTGCTTCCACCTTATCGCCCACAGTAATACCCAGCTTAGCGGTTACCCCGCCTGCTAGTTCCAGCGTTGCACCCACCGGACCGTGGCTACTGATATGAGCCAGACTGCGCGGCACGGCATTTTCTGCAATGGCCTGAATCCGGTGGTCCGTCCCGATAAAGACGATATCCAGCGGGACCAGCGTATTTTCCATCCACATATCGCTCGGCTGCGGGGTTGCCCACAGGAACAGCATGCCGTTATCCGCAGGCAGGGTGGTGCGGAACATTTCCCCCACCTGCTGCTGGCGCGGCGTTGTGGCCAGCTCTACCGAAAAGACGTGACGACCATTCGCCGAGGCGATTGTGAGGTTTTCTTTCGGCAGCGTTGCCTGAGCCTGGGTCGGCTCCCCCATATCTTCGGCCCGAACCGGGCTGGCTCCTAAGAGCACACCCGCTGTCAGGCAGGCGGCCAGCATGCCGCAAATACCCTGTTTCACTCACAAACTCCTGTTAGCCGGCACGGAGGAACGGATTGTTCGCGCGTTCCTCTCCTAACGAGGTCGAGCCACCGTGCCCGGGCATAATGACGATATCGTCCCCAAGGGGAAGTAATTTCTCCTTTAGGTTGCATATTAAGAGGGAACTATTTCCATAAGGGAAGTCCGTGCGACCAATTGTACCACGAAACAAGGTATCTCCCGCAAAAGCAAAACGGGCTTTTTCATCAACAAACACCACATGGCCGGGTGTGTGACCGGGAATATGGCGCACTAAAAAAGTGCGGCCCAGCAGTTCCAGACGGTCTCCGTCCTGCGTGTACTGGTCCACTGTTGCGTTTTCCAGACCGGGCAGGCCGAAATGGCGCGCCTGATCGACAATGGAGGACAACAGGAATTCATCCCGCTTGTCCGGGCCAATGACCGTGGGCGCTTTCCCCTGCTCTTTAGCCAGAGCGCGGCACAGAGGGGCGACACCACCGGCATGATCCAGATGACCGTGCGTGAGGAGAATCGCATCTACCGTCAGGTTCCGTTTGCGGATGACGTCCATCAGGAAGTCCGCATCCCCTCCGGGGTCTACCACCAGCGCGTGCCGGGTGTTTTCATCCCACAACAGGGAACAGTTCTGGCGGAACGGAGTCACAGGCAGAACCTGCAATTGCATGTCGGGATACACTAAATGCAAGACGTCAGGCTCCTTCTTGTCACTATGCGCCTCTATGGGGACCCACGCCGGTTTGCACGCGGCCTCTCCCCTTACTTTAAAATGGTTTTCCCATAAAAAAACTGCCGCATGCAGAGCATGGGCAGTTTTTTCAGACCTGAATCCTGACTTAAGAAATCAGGACGGCAGAACCCAGCCGGTTGCCGGGATATCGAAATGCTTGCGCAGATCGTGTGCCGGAATGTTGGTGAAGTCCTTGTCAAAGGTCTTGATCAGCTTGGCAGCAGCGGGCTTGCTCAGATGCTGGCGGATTTCATGCAGCACCGGGGCCGGAGCGGCCAGTACGAAGCCGTCAATCTTCTCGCTGCTGTTAACCAGCGCGTTCAGACGATCAGCCACAACGCGGGCAAAGCCGTCTTTGGCAGCATCTTTCGGCGTGGCACCCGTGGGCATCTTGCCCGGAGTGGCTTCATGCTTTTCGCTGTCGAAGTCCTGCACATCGTGCATTTTGCCTTCGCCATCATGCAGGAAACGGACTTTCCCGCCATCAGCCACAACGTAAATAACGCGTCCGTCTCTTGATTCGATCATGAAATCACTCCTCAGTCTCTTAATATCACTCATGTTATGACATGGGTGTTCCTTCTCTGCGTATCAAGGCCCCCGCCTGAGGGAAACCTTCCGCAAAAACAGGCCTGCCCCCACGTTCCTTCCGTGGGCACAGCCTGCAAGGGCTGGTATAGACTGGGTTTTATGACTGTCCCTCTTTCCGCACCTCAGCCGCTGACCCCACTGGACCACGCTCTTTTATGGGCACGGGAAGGCCATGCTGTGGCTCTTGCGACTGTGGTGGGCACATGGGGCAGTTCTCCCCGCCCGGCAGGCAGCCTGATGGCGATTAGTGACACAGGCCGGGTTGAAGGCTCCGTCAGTGGCGGCTGCGTGGAAACCGACGTGATTACGGCTGCGCAGGCCATTATGGCGGGGGCTGCGCCCGAAGTTCTGTCTTACGGCGTGAGCAGCGCCCGCGCGTGGGAAGTCGGGCTGGCCTGTGGCGGCAAGCTGGATGTGCTGGTGGAAGCCGTGCGCTCCCCCGCCTGCCCCTCCGGCACGCTCCCCGAGACTTTGCTGGCCGGCGCCTGCACTAAACAGAACGCCCGCACCGGCGCGCTGCTGGCCCGCACGCTGGATGGTGTAAAACATCTTTTAATCTCTGACGTGACAGCAGAAACAACGCCTGCCGGCTTTCCGGCTGAGCTGAGTCCCGCTGCTCTGGCCTGCCTCGACTCTGGCCGCTGCAGAAATGAACCGGACGCACAGGGGCAGGACTGGTTTTTGCAACCGCTCACCCCGCCCCCGCGCCTGCTGATTGTGGGGGCTGTGCATATTGCCCAGCACCTTGCGCTTCTGGCCCGGATGACAGGCTTTTCCCCCGTGGTGATTGACCCACGCACTGCGCTGGCCACGCCGGAACGCTTCCCCGGTTTTATTCTGGGGGAAACGCTGCTGACCGAATGGCCGGATGAGGCTCTGGAAGAGCTGGGCGTGGACACCATGACGGCTATTGTCACCCTGACGCATGACGCCAAGCTGGATGACCCCACGCTGGAAGTGGCTCTGCGCAGCCCCGCTTTTTATATAGGTGCCCTTGGCTCCCGCAAAACCCAGGCCAGCCGGGTTGAGCGTTTGCGGGAAATTGGGTTCTCCGAACTGGAAATCAGCCGAATCCACGGCCCGGTCGGGCTGGCAATTGGCGCGATTGGCGCTGAGGAAATTGCGCTGTCTATTCTGGCCCAGATTGTCGCGGTGCGACGTAAAGCGGCCCTTGCCGACACTCCGGGGTGGTAACACCTCCGCAAATCGGCCCTCTCGCCATTGTTCTGGCAGCGGGGCGCTCCTCCCGCACGGCACCAGCTCATAAGTTGCTGGCCCGGGATGCACAAGGCGTGCCGATGCTGGTGCGCACAACCGCCACCGTTCTGGCCAGTGCGGTCAGCACGGTCGTGGTGATTCTGCCGCCGGACCGACCTGACCTTTTCTCTCTTATACATGACGCCTTCCCCGACACACCCCGGCTGGAGGTCCGCATTGCGCAGGACGCGCGGGACGGACTTTCTGCCTCCCTGCGAGTCGGAGTGCAGGTCGCGCAGGCAGAGCATGCGTCAGCGCTGCTCGTGTGTCTGGGCGATATGCCGCTGGTTTCTGTCGCGCTGCTGAATGCGCTGCTGCGGGACCACGCCCACTTCAAAGCGCCGGCTACCGCGCCAGACCGGGGCGACGGCAAACCGGGCAACCCGGTTGTGTGGGACGCTGCGCAGTTTGCCGCCCTTGCCGCAGTTCAGGGAGATCAGGGAGGCCGGGCAATTCTGCGCGCTCTTGGCCCTGCCGTGCATCGGGTTCTGGCCCGCGCGGACGAACTGGTGGATTTTGACACCCCGGAACGACTGGCCGCCTATGCACGCTCTGCACAGGCCCCCGGTTGACCGCACGGGTCCACACCCTGAAAACTGACGGTCTGCCGGCACGGAGCCGGCCAGCGCACGCGCTGAGAACCTGAAGAGATCCTTATGAGCAAAATTCTGCGCACCAATCCCAACCCGATTCTGTCTGCCGCGGTTGAGTATCACGGCTTTATTTTCACGCAGGGCGTTGTGGCCCGTAATCTGGACGCCGATGCAGAAGGCCAGACCCGTGACATTCTGGAACAGCTGGACACCCTGCTGGAACAGCACGGCACGGATAACACCCGCCTGCTGCAGGCCCAGATCTGGCTGAAAGACATCAAGGACCGTGACGCCCTGAACAAGGTGTGGAGCGCATGGCTGCCGGAAAACGCTGCCCCGGCCCGCGCCTGCGTACAGGCTACGATGGCTGACCCGCGCATTCTGGTCGAAATCATGGTTGTGACAACCAAATAAGCCTGCCTTTTCCGGCTCCGTGGAGGACGGCTTAGCGTGGCATCTGTGCCACAGCACGGCCGAATCCACGGGGCTGGAACAGATCAGCAACTTTCCGCACCTCTGCCCCAAAATAAAGAAAATCAGGCAATGTCGTGGCATGTGATAGGATTTTATTCCTATTTTTCTGTTTTTAGGCCCATGGATTCAGCAAACCCAACCTCATGCGAATTTGCCCCGCAATGAGCGCTTGCCTGACTTGCGCAGATGTTTATACCTGAATTCCACATTGACTGAACCGTGATGCAGGGAAGGCACGCTGAAATGCGACAGAGACGGCCCGGAAAATTCAACCTCGCGATGGCCGTTGTTTCTCTTCTGTCGTTATCTGCCTTCATACAGCCTGCCTCTGCCAAGGCTCGTCATACTGTAAGCAACGGGCACCGGAATGGTTCCGTTCATAAAATCACTTTTTCCACTGCATCCTACCACGCAGCAGGCCGCTATGCCGGTGGCCGCTGGCACCCGGTTTCTGGCCGTCGGTATGGTGGTGGCCACGTCATTCAGTGTGTCGCGTACGCCAAATCCGCTTCCGCCGTCGTGCTGCATGGCAATGCGCGGGACTGGTGGCATAATGCCGCTGGCGTGTATGAACGTGGCAACGCACCGGAAGAAGGCAGCGTGCTGAACTTCCGCGGTATTCGTCGCATGCCGCTGGGCCATGTGGCTGTGGTGCGCCACGTGGTGAACAGCCGCACGATCATCATTGATCAGTCTCACTGGGCGCAGGCTGGCATCAGCCACAATACGCCGGTCATTGACGTCTCCCCGAACAATGACTGGTCTGCGGTGCGTGTGGCCCTCAACAACCGCTCCGGCACCTACGGCTCCATCTACCCGACATACGGCTTTATCTATGCTCGCTCTCCCGGTGAACGGCGGGGCAACAGCCGCAACGATGTCATGACCGCATGGGCCAAAAAGACGCAGACGCAGGGCAGCGAAACCCAGCTGGCTCAGGCTCCGGAAAATGCACACCCCATCACCAGCGGTGCGCAGGACAACTCCATTACGTTTGATGGCCAGCAGTAAGGTCTCTCCTTACCGCAGATTCTTTGAAACCGCCCCGGTTCTCCGGCGGCGGTTTTTTTGTGCCTGCATTTTACTTGCTTAAGTGGATTTTGTACTGATAGGTAAACTCTTAACCAAACGGTACAGAGTCGCACAGATGATCAAACCTCCCCTTCCCCCCTTCACCGAACAGACCGCCCCCCAGAAAGTCCGCGCTGCGGAAGATGCCTGGAACAGTCAGGACCCGGCGCATGTGGCGCAGGCCTATACGCCGGACTGTTTCTGGCGCAACCGGACCGACTTCATTCAGGGACGTGAGGAAATTATCGCCTTCCTCACCCGTAAATGGCAACAGGAGCAGGACTATCGGCTGGTCAAAGAACTCTGGGGCTTCCGGCTGAACCGCATGGCTGTGCGCTTTGCCTATGAATGGCACGACAAGGCAGGCCAGTGGTTCCGCTCCTATGGCAATGAGCTATGGGAGTTTGACGATAACGGCCTGATGCGCAGACGTGTCGCCTCCATCAATGACCTGCCGATCCTTCAGACAGACCGGAAACTGCTCTGGACCGGCTCACGCCGCCCGGATGATTTCCCATCTCTGACTGAACTGGGCCTTTAAGACCCATGGCGCGCACGGTGACAGAAAAAGCCGATATTCTTCCGCTTCTGGCGGAAGTCTTTCGGGAGCATGGTTATGAGGGGGCGAGCCTGAGCCTGATTTCTCAGGCTACCGGGCTGGGCAAAGGAAGCCTGTATCACTTCTTTCCCGGTGGTAAAGAGGAGATGATGACTGCTGTTCTGGCCAGTATTGACCACTGGTTTGAAACGGAGATTTTCCAACCCCTCCTCACCTCCGCCCACCCGGCTGCGGCGATTGAGGCCATGTTTGAAGCCGTGCGCACTTATTTTGCGTCTGGCCAGAGAGTCTGTCTGGTGGGACTGCTGGGACTGAGTGACAGTCGGGACCAGTTTGCCGAAGCAATCCGCGATTATTTTGCCCGCTGGGTTCAGGCCCTGACGACCGCTTTGCGGCATACGCACCAGACAGAACAGGCTGCGCGGGACCACGCCGAGCAGAGTGTGGCAGGCATTCAGGGTGCGATTGTACTGGCCCGCGCGCTGGGGAGACCTGATGTGTTTGATCGTGTTCTGGATGAGATGAAAGGCAGACAGCCGGGCAAAAGCGGGGGATAATCCCCTGCTCTGTTGCCTCGCTCGTTAAGGACACCAATCGTCTTGCTGCTGACTGCCTCTTTGCCGTGCCTGATTGTTATCCTGACCTGGCTCTGGCCGCTCTCTCTGCCTCTGGCGTTCAAAATCCCTCTGGGCCTGCTCATGCTGGGGGCATCCCAATATCTCTACTGGTGCAAACTCTCTTCCGGCTCCGTGTTTGTACCGCAATTCCCGCGCCCGGTGATTATCCTGTTCAACTGGGCTTTTGGGGCCATCCTGTTTTTAGCGCTCCTGCAAATCGCGCTGTATCTGGGCGCGCTGGCTGACGCACTGGTGCATTGGCAGTTTGTCTCCATTCCCGATTCCGTGCGCCTTGCTGCGGCAGGTGTGGCGGGGCTGCTGGCGGCCATTGGGGTTGCTGGAGCGATTCGGGTTCCCACGGTGCGGGACGTCACGGTCACCATACCCGGCCTGCCAGCTGCTTTTGAGGGCTATCGCCTGCTCCAGCTGAGTGATTTGCACATCAGCCGCTTGTTCCCGACGCGCTGGACACAGGCCGTTGTGGACCGCGCCAATGCTGCCGGGGCTGACCTGATCGTCGTGACTGGCGACTTCATTGATGGTTCCGTCGCCATGCGCCGGGCTGATATTGCGCCGCTGAAAAATCTGCACGCGCCGGATGGCGTGTTCGCGATCCCTGGCAACCACGAATATTTCTTCGATTATCGCGAGTGGATGCAGCATCTCTCAGACCTTGGCATGACCATGCTGCTCAACGCTCATACCGTTCTGACCCGCAACGGCGCGCATCTGGTTCTTGCTGGCGTGACAGACCTTTCCGCCCCGGCCCACGGCCAGACAGGCCCGGATCTGGAAGCAGCCCTTGCTGGCCGCCCGCCCAACTCACCCATTGTTCTCATGGACCATCAACCGCGCACCGCACAGACTGCTGCGGATCGGGGAGTAGCTCTGCAACTGTCCGGCCATACGCACGGCGGGATGTTGCCGGGCCTCGCCCGCCTTGTCGCGCGTGGCAATAATGGCTTTGTTTCTGGTCGCTATAGTGTGGGCAATATGACGCTCTATGTCAGCAACGGCACAGGCTTATGGCCGGGCTTTGCGCTACGCCTCTTCTGCCCGCCAGAAATCACCCGCTTCTGCCTGCGAGCAGGACCGGCGCAATAGCAATGATCATCAAGACGGGACAACAGACCATCAAACCCCAGACACAGATTTGTGACACTTCTTCCGGCCTCTCACCGCTTACAATGAAAGAGACTGCGGTGTTTATTAGACGCATCCATTCAGAAATTCATTGAAATATCCTTTAAGAGACACAAAGAGAGGCCTGCATGACAACCCTTCATCTGGTTGACGCCGCACAACGCGACAGAGTGGGGTCCTTCCCGGCTTTCGATCCAGACCATGACGACCTGAGCGATTTTCGCCGCACGCTGGTTGAAGGCACGATCAGCCTTGTGCACTCTGACGCAGTCTCTTACGAGGAGCGCCAGATAGCAGGACCGAAAGACGCTCCTGATGTGCGTGTTCTTCTCTTCCGTCCTTCGGAAAATGACCTGCCGATGCCAGCCATTCTCTATATCCATGGTGGCGGGATGATTGCGGGCACGCCAGAGATGCAGGCCGGAACACTCAGCCAACTGGCGCAGGAAACGGGAGCGCTGATAGTTTCTGTGGACTACCGGCTTGCCCCGGAAGCCCCTTTCCCCGGCGGCTTGGAAGACGTCTATGCAGCCCTTGTCTGGTTGCATCATCAGGCCAGCGCGCTGGGCGTGGACGCTTCCCGGATCATGGTCATGGGAGATAGTGGCGGGGGATGCCTTGCTGCGGCGACGGCTCTGCTGGCGCGGGACCGTGGAGAGATCCCACTCTGTGGGCAGTTTTTGATTTACCCCATGCTGGACCTGCGCACTGGCGGACCAGACGCCCCCTCGGATGACCCGACAACCGGAGAGTTTGTCTGGACGCGTGCGCAAAACCGGCACGCATGGGCTGCCGTCCGTGGAAACCTTGCTGAAGATGACCCCATGTTTGGCTATTTATCACCCGCCTTCATGCAGGATCTATCCGGCCTGCCGCCAACAATCATCACCACAGGCTCGCTTGATCTTTTTCGGGATGAAGATGTCACGTTTGCCCACCGCCTCTGGCAGGCGGCGGTGCCGACAGACCTGATTGTCTACGCCCGTGCGGTGCATGGCTTTGACATGCTTGCCTCTCCATTGGCGGACAGAGCAAAGCGGGACGCAACAGAAGGCGTGCGACGGCTTCTGGCCAAATCCTGAAAAACCACGCTGACACTTACGCATAAAAAAGGCGGCACCTGTATGGCGCCGCCTTTTTTAGAACTGCTGTACGGAACAGGGGTTATTCCATCCACTCCGCAATATCAGGGCAGGAGCAGATCAGGTTCTTGTCCCCGTGGACGTTATCAATACGGCCAACCGGCGGCCAGTATTTGGTGGCGGCTTTAACACCCGGCGGGAAGCAGGCATCCTGACGGGCATAGGCATGCGCCCAAGGTTCCGCCGTGACTACGCTGGCCGTGTGCGGAGCATGACGCAGAGCGGACTCTTCCGCCGTGATCTTGCCTGCTTCAATCGCCCGGACTTCTTCACGGATCGCCAGCATGGCATCACAGAAGCGGTCCAGTTCGGCTTTACTTTCGGATTCCGTCGGCTCGATCATGAACGTGCCGGCCACCGGGAAGCTAACCGTCGGCGCATGGAAGCCGTAATCCACCAGACGCTTGGCCATGTCATCCACCGTGACGCCAGCAACCTCTTTCAGAGGACGCAGGTCCAGAATGCACTCATGCGCAACCCGCCCTTTGGCCCCGCGATACAGCACCGGATAGGCCTCAACCAGACGGCTGACGATGTAGTTCGCATTGAGGATGGCAAACTGCGTGGCGCGCTGAAGACCCTCATCCCCCATCAGGCGGATATAGGCCCAGGAGATCGGCAGGATAGACGCAGAGCCAAACGGGGCCGCACTCACAGCCAGTTCGGTATTTGCATCCGCCGGGTTGCCGGGCAGAAAGGGCGTCAAGTGCGCACGCACACCAATCGGACCCATGCCAGGGCCACCGCCGCCATGCGGAATGCAGAAGGTTTTGTGCAGGTTGAAGTGGCTGACATCCCCGCCGTAATCCGCCGGGCGGGCCAGACCGACCTGTGCGTTCATGTTCGCGCCATCCACGTAAACCTGACCACCGGCTTCATGCACCAGATCACAGATTTCGCGCATGCTTTCTTCAAACACGCCGTGGGTGGAGGGATAGGTGATCATCACCGCAGCCAGATCCGCTGCGTGGGCTTTCACCTTGGCCTGCATATCTTCAAGGTCGATATTGCCGCCTGCATCACACTTCACCACAACCACCTTCATGCCCGCCATCTGGGCAGACGCCGGGTTGGTGCCGTGGGCAGATGCCGGGATCAGGCAGACCGTGCGGTGGGCGTTGCCCTGAGCACGGTGATAAGCGCTGATGGCCAGCAGGCCGGCATATTCACCCTGCGCGCCGGAGTTCGGCTGGAAAGACACGGCATCATAGCCACTAATGGCACACAGCCATTTTTCCAGATCAGCAAACAGGGTTTGATATCCCTCCGTCTGGTCTTTCGGCGCAAACGGGTGAATATCACAAAAGCCCGGCCATGTGATGGGGAGCATCTCCACCGTGGCGTTCAGCTTCATGGTGCAGGAGCCGAGCGGGATCATGGTGCGGTCCAGCGCCAGATCCTTATCAGACAGGCGGCGCAGATAGCGCAGCATATCCGTCTCGGAACTACATGCACTGAAAATCGGCTGCGTCAGGAAGGCGCTTTTACGAACCAGCGCTTCCGGAATGACGCTGCCAGCCGGAACCAATGCCGCCATCATCTGGTCAACCCGGCCCTGTTCCGCACAGAAGGCGGACCAGACAGAAGCGACCGTCTGCGCGGAGCTGGTTTCATCCAGACTGATGCCAATGCGGCCATTACCTGCATCGCGCAGGTTCATGCCAGCGGAGCGGGCGCGGGCCAGAATGTCCTGCACACCAGCACCGGCCTGCACCGTGATCGTATCAAAGAAGGCTTCGGTTTCCACCGTCACACCCAGCGCACGCAGGCCGGCAGCCAGCGTGGCGGTCAGGCCGTTGATGCGGCGGGCAATGGCGCGCAGACCTTCCGGCCCATGATAGACCGCATACATCCCGGCAATAACAGCCAGCAGAACCTGTGCGGTGCAGATGTTGGAGGTCGCTTTTTCACGCCGGATATGCTGCTCACGCGTCTGAAGTGCGAGACGATAGGCAGGACGGCCTGCGCTATCGACCGACACACCCACCAGACGGCCCGGCATACTGCGCTTCCACGCATCGCGCACTGCCATATAGGCGGCGTGCGGGCCACCAAAGCCCATGGGAATGCCAAAACGCTGCGTGGAACCAATCGCGATATCCGCTCCCAGTTCACCCGGAGACGTCAGCAGAGTCAGCGCCAGCGGGTCAGCCGCCATGACGGCAATGCCGGAGGCAGCATGCAGTGCTTCAATAACGCTGCGCGGGTCAGCCACCGTGCCGGACGTGCCGGGATACTGGAACAGCGCGCCGAACACCTCCGTCGGCACCAGATCCGTCAGCGGGTTCCCGTAAACCAGCGTAATGCCCATGGGCAGAGCACGAGTTTTCAGAACAGCGATGGTCTGCGGGTGGCAGTCGGCATCCACAAAAAAGGCTTTGGCTTTGGATTTAGCCACACGCCGCGCCAGTGCCATGGCTTCCGCCGCTGCTGTGGCTTCATCCAGCAGCGAGGCGTTGGCAATATCCAAACCCGTCATTTCCGTAATCATGGTCTGGAAGTTCAGCAGTGCTTCCAGACGGCCCTGACTGATTTCCGGCTGATACGGCGTGTAAGCCGTGTACCAGGCCGGGTTTTCCAGAATGTTCCGCTGGATCACGGCGGGCAGGATGGTGCCGTAATAGCCCTGCCCGATGAGAGACGTCATGACCTGATTCTGCCCGGCCAGTTCCCGCAGGCGGTCCAGGACAGCGCTTTCGCTCCAGCCTGCGCCAATGCCCATGGGCTTGGTGGCGCGGATGGCGGACGGAATGGTTTCCTCCGTCAGAGCCTCCAGAGAGGCTGCCCCCACAGTTTTGAGCATGATGGCCAGATCAGCCTCTGTCGGGCCGATATGGCGACCAACGAAGGACCCTGCCTCCGGCTGAAGGCCCGCGAAGGCCGGCAGAGTGTCAACAGAAGGGCCAGTCGCGCGGCCCGGACCGGAAGCAATGGAAAACATGCGGGGGTATCCTGAAAAAGCTAAGCAGTAGTAATGACGTTTCCCGAGACCGTCTTATCAGGCGATAAAGGCGGCGTAGGCGTCTGCATCCATCAGGGAAGCCAGCTGATCCGGGTTGGACAGACGGAATTTGACAATCCAGCCTTCACCTTCCGGGTCGGAGCTGACGCGGGCCGGGTCATCAGACAGCTGCGGGTTGTTGTCCAGCACTTCCCCATCCACCGGCGCATAGATGTCAGAAGCCGCCTTCACGGATTCCACCACCGCGATGGACTCGCCAGCCTGCACCACGGTGCCGGCATCACGGGTTTCAACAAACACCAGCTCACCCAGTTCTTCGGCTGCATGTTTGGTGATGCCAACAGTGGCGGACTCACCCTCTACGCGGAGCCATTCATGGTCTTTGGTGAAATACAGGGTCATTGGGTCAGCACTCCATAAAACGGATAATTTAAAAAACCTGAGGAAAAAACGTTGCCCTTACCGTTTGAAACGGGCGGGAACAAACGGCAGGACATGGACCGTAGCCGGCACGGCGCGGCCACGCAGTTCCGCCACAATCGGCGTCTGCGGCGTAGCGTAATCCGTGGCGACATAGCCCATGGCGACAGGGGCTTCGACCGTCGGGCCAAAGGCGCCGGACGTCACCTTGCCAAGCGGCGTTGCAAATTCAACGTCGGCATACAGAGGGGCACCACCCCGCACAGGGGCGCGGCCTTCGGGCAGCAGGCCAACGCGGCGGCGGGACACGCCCTCTTCCAGCTGCGCCAGAATCACATCCGCACCGGGGAAGCCCCCTTCCCGCGCGCCACCACGGCGGCGGCTTTTCTGGATGGACCATTCGAGGGCTGCCTCAACCGGGGTCGTGGTCTCATCAATATCGGAGCCATACAGGCACATCCCGGCTTCCAGACGCAGGCTGTCGCGCGCACCAAGGCCGATCAGTTTGACGGCAGGCTGTTCCAGCAGCTTGCGGGCCACACGGGAGGCATCCATGGCGGGGAGCGAAATTTCAAACCCGTCCTCGCCCGTATAGCCGGAGCGGGAGATGATGCAGAGCGCGCCATCCACATCCACGTCCCGCACATCCATGAATTTCATGTCGCGCACGGCAGGAGCGAGTGCAGCCAGTGCATCTTCCGCTGCCGGCCCCTGCAGGGCGAGGAGCGCGCGGTCTTCCAGAACTTCCACCAGACAATCGGCCAGCTCATCCTGAAGATGCGCGATATCGGCATCCTTGCAGGCGGCGTTGATGACCAGCAGGAGGGATTCCCCCATGCGGGCGACCATCAGGTCATCCAGAATGCCGCCTTTTTCATTAGTGAACTGCGTATAACGCTGCCGGCCATTTTTGAGGGCGACAATGTCGGCCGGAACAAGGCGTTCCAGCGCGTGGGCTGCGGCCTCTCCATCCCCGGACCGGGCACGCAGACGAACCTGCCCCATGTGGGAGACATCAAACAGGCCAGCATGTTCCCGCACATGCCGATGCTCCGCCATAATGCCATCGGCATAATTCAGCGGCATGGCATAGCCTGCAAACGGCACCATCTTGCCGCCAGCTTCTTCATGCAGAGTAAAGAGGGGAGTGTGAAGGAGAGTATCAGCGCTCATGGCCGCAGCCTTCCGTAAGAGGACGAGGCCGGTTTTCATACGCTGTAAAGAGACTAACGACGCAAGACAACATAAGGGCCCCGGACCAGGATAATCCGTCTGCCCCTTCTGTTTTTTTGCCTGAGATCGCTATCCCGTCGGCGGACGCACAGGCGTCTCTCTCCAGAAGTTAACCGCGCAGGGTCCTTTTGCCTGAGAGTTTCCGGGGCGGTTGCTCCTTCGGCGCCGGTGCTGGACCGGTCTCTCCCTCTGCGCGGTTAGAACCGTGACATCATTGCGTTAGCAAGTCAATCAAGGTTCCCGTGAGTCTCTGGTAATGTTTTACGCCTTATCCGCAGGTAGGTGCTTAGCGATATAGGGCGGCAGATTGAACGCACCGACGTGGATTTCCGGCGTCCAGTACTGGGTTTTTCCCAAAATGCCGGCGTCCTGCGCACGGGCGCGCACAGCTGCCACATCCTGCCCGGCAGGGCTTTTGCCCTTGGAGGCGATGCCCAGCGTCATGAATCCGCCAACGTAGGTCGGCACAGCCGCCACATAAGCAGATACATGCGGGAAGAACTTGGCGCGGCGCAGGCTGGTTTCATGCAGTTCATCCGCCTGCATGAAGGGCACGCCACACTGATTGACGATCAGCCCTTCGGCCGTCAGCACGCGGGCGCAATGTTCATAGAACGAGTCTGTAAACAGGACTTCGCCCACGCCAATCGGGTCAGTGCTATCAACAATAATGGCATCGAAAGACGCATCAGCCGCACGGGCCACGTAGTCGATTCCATCACCCACAATCACCTCAGCACGCGGGTCATTCCACGCATCACCGGCAATATTGGGCAGATATTTTTTGGAAAGTTCGATGACAGCGCCATCAATTTCCACCATCACGGCTTTTTCCACGCCCGGATGTTCCAGCACCCGGCGCAGCACGCCACCATCGCCCGCGCCGATAATCAGCACGTTGCGCGGAGCGGCATGTGTGAACAGTGGCACGTGGGTGAGCATTTCCTGATAAACGAACTCATCGCCTTCAGTAATCTGCACTACACCATCCAGCAGCAGCACGCGCCCGTGCGACTCGCTTTCAAACACCACAATGTCCTGAAACGGGCTGGTGGTGCGGGCAAGTTCCTGTTTGACACGGAAGCGCTGGCCCCAGTTGTCATACAGGGTTTCTTCAATCCATTGATCGGCCATAATTTTTTTAAAGTCCTGATTCAGCGGTCAGGGGCCAGAACGCATGCTCTGGCCCCTGCCGGAAAAACACATCACACAGACAGGGCTGTGCCGTGTTTACAGGGCGACGCGTCCGCGACGCTGTTCATCCACTTCCAGACGCTTTGCCTGAAACAGGCGCTGCATCACGGGAATCGCCAGATTGGGGTCACATGCCCCGCACATGAAGATATCCACGGCGGCGAAGTCACGCTCCGGCCATGTGTGGATGGAAATATGGCTTTCGGCCAGCACAACCACCCCAGACACGCCACCATTAGGCGTGAAATGGTGAAAGTGGCTGTGCAGAATGGTCGCACCTGCAGCAAGCGCTGCTTCACACAAAGTGCGGTCGATCTTTTCAGGATCGTCCAGATTTGTGGCATCCCACAAATCAACCAGCAGGTGTGTACCTGCAAACTTCTCGCCATCTTTTACGACGAAGTAATCCTTACGATCATCGTCAGACGAGACCGGAACAGAAATTGCCTGGTTATTGCTCGGGTGTTCCGAGACCATCCCCAGTTGAGCAAGTGCGTTCATCGACGTACCCCCAAACCAGTAGATAGCCTGTTGGGCGGGATCGCCCCCTTGGGCCAAGAGCGCGAGTAACTAAGGACTCGTGCCCCCCATGACAAGCTTTATCTCGTTCACATCCGATTTTTTTCTAAAAACCGTCACAAAACGGCTCAAGCCCTTCTCAATGCGCAGGGCTATGGCCTTTGATGCTCCGTATCTGCATGGCAAGCAAAGCATCCCGCTCCCGGCCCAGCGTCCGGCCAGCCAGCCAGTCCTTCAGACGCAGCAACGTTTCCGAATCCCCCGCCGCCGCAGCATCGGTCGCCAGACGCAGGGCCAGAGCACGCTGCGGGTCCGTCAGAACACCCTCTTCCGGCAGGCCTCGCGTGGCCAGACGGCCAATGACCAGCACCGCTTCCGGCCAGCGCTTTTCGGACTCATACAGTTTTCCGCGCAGATCCAGCCCGGCATCGGTTTCATCCCGCGCAAGCAGGGTCAGGGCTTTGGCGGTGTCTCCGCCCTCAGCGGCCAGACGGGCAGCGTCATAAGCGCGTTGGGTGGCCAGATCATCCGGCAGGAGGGGCGCAGTTGCGCGGTCCAGCGCTCTTTGTGCCAGCTCAGAACGATGCGCCTGCAAGGCGGCCTGCGCCAGCAGATCTTCCGCCTCGGCACGCGCAACCGGGTCAGCCAGCATGGCAGCAGCCTGCGCAAAAGCCGTGACAGCGGTCTCGGGCTGCCCGGCGTCCAGCAACAGACGACCATAGCCAACCAGCACTTTCGCCTTGCCGGCTCCATCTTCCACAAACCGCAGATGCGACGCCACCAGCGCAAACCGGGCCGCCGCACTTAACGGCGCAGAGTGTGCAGCCTGTGCGGTGAGGCTTTTTGGCGCTGCTTCCGGGAAAATCAGGGCCTTCAGCGCTACCTGATACGCCGCAGCCAGCACATCCTGCGGGACGTCCGGTCCGGCCTGCACGCTATCCAGCGCAGCCAGTGCGTCCTGTGGCTGGCCAGCCAGTATCAACGCATGCGCCTGCCCCAGCCTGATGGTCGCTTTCGGCCCGGTGGGGAGTGCTGCGGGCTGTCCATCATTATCCAGCAATTTGCCATAGGCTTCCGCCGCCATGGAGGGGGCAATCATGTCCTTATCCAGCATCAACGCCACCAGCGCCGCACGGGCATAGGCCGTAGTCTGGCTGGACGAAGAGGCCGTCAGATTTTCCAGCGCCACACGGGCCGTTTCCGTCTGCCCTGCGCGTGCCTCTAACAACGCCCGGGCGAGATCATAGCCCGGATCATCTGGCAGGGTTCCCAGCAGGTTCACGGCAGCTGCATTGCCAAACCGTACCACATAAGTCGCGACCTGCGGCAGAATCAGTGCACGCACCGCTGCCGGGTAAGCCTGTAACTGCGCAAAGCCAGATGCCAGCAAAACCGAGGCGGTCTGACTGTTCTGGCCCGTTTGCATCAGATACAGGCCGCGCCAGACGCGGGTCGCCGGAGCATCGCCACACGTCGCATCATTCAGAGCCTGCGCCTGCAAGGTGCGCCCCGCCAGCAGAGCGGCGGCGGCCTGCAGAAATGTCTGGGCTGTTTTTGTCTTGTCATCCACCGCTGGTTCGTTTTGCGGGGAGGCTGCCTCCAGACTTTTCAAAGCCTGCCAGGGCTGACCTGCGGCAAACGCGGCCTGTGCCGCCGCCAGACGGGTGGAGGACTTACCACCTCCAGTATGAGAGAAGCCAAGCCAGCCCCAGTCCTGTCCGTGGGCCCCTGTTTGTGCGGGATCAGGCGCTTGCCCCACCGGCAGAGGATGCAGGGCAACCGCATCCAGCACTGCCCCCTCCGGCGTGCTGCGCAACGTGATCTGTCGGGAATCGGCCGCGATCACCACGCCTTCCAGAGAAGGCCGCACGCCATACCCGACGCTTTGCCGCCCCTGCGCCACCCCTCCACTCGCCACCCGAGAGGTCGCAATCAGCAAGCGGCCACCGGATGCGGGGTCAGGCAAGGCTATAATCCGCCCCGGCTGCCTCTGCGGGAAAAGCACCGCTCCCACTTTGAACAGCTGCGCCACGCGAGAGGACGGGCTGGACGAGGCGCCAGACCGGCCCGGCGTGACACCCTGCAAGACCCAGCCATCGGACAAGTGCGACAGCGAAAGCTGCGGGTGCTCTGGTAAATGCAGCCGGATCAGGGTGGCGGTATCCAGCACTGTGACATCCAGACTGGAGAACAGCCCCCCGCCGCCAGAGGCGTGCGCCAGAGCCGGGACCGGCCGATCTGCCACCACTATAAAATCCGAGCCGGACCAGAACGCTGCCACGCCTGTTTTTGCGTCAAACGGTAAAAACAGATTGTTATGAGAGGCATCGCCCCCTTGCTGGTTCAGTCCATCCCGCGCAACCGGCTGAACGGGGACGGCATGCAGACCATCCACTCCGCCTACCGCAGCAAACACAGCACGGGGCGCAAGAAGACCTGCGGAGGGTGCAAGAGCCTGCGTCAGTACAAGGCAGGCGGCAATCCTGCGCATCCGTCTGTTTCGCAACACGGGCTTTCTGCCACTCCCTGCATAATGCGCCACCACGGCATGGCGCGCCTCTTTTTCGCATCATTCCGTAGGGCTGACAAAGAGAAAGGTGATTGCCCGGCAAAACAAAACCGTTTTGCTTTCCCCTGTTTTTTCCTCACAAAATAATGCCGCACAGTTGCCTTTATTCTCTTTGAATACTCCCTGCATGGAGGGTCTGATGAAACATCTTCTTTTTACGCTGTGTCTTATTGCTCCACTGATGCTCACAAGCTGTGCAGGGGGCCATTATCATCACCACCACGACCATGGGCCACGCCCGGACTGGAACAACAACAGCCATAACCACCCACCACCGCGCCCCATGCTGCGCTAACGGTTAAACACGAACCTGCACCCGGGCGGCGCTCTGCTGCGCTCCCGGGGCTTGCGCCAAACCATCAGGCGGGGAAAACTCCCCTGACCGGCCCGACGTGGGGTGACGGACAGGATGACCTTTAACCTGTGAGTTTTTATGCTGGACCGCATTACGAGCATGCAGGTTTTTGTAAAAGTTGTTGCAACCGGCAGCTTTACCGGAGCCGGGCGCGCCCTCTCCCTCTCCCAGACCATGGTAACCAAGCATATCAATGCGCTGGAAACCCGACTGGGCAGCACGCTTTTTCACAGAAGCACGCGCAAGCTCTCCCTGACGGAAGCCGGACGTTTGTTTCTGGATGGCTGCCAGAAAATTCTGCCTGAACTGGAAGAAATTGAACAAACGGTTACCGAGCAGCGGCGCGAACCGCGTGGCCGCCTGCGGCTGAATGCGCCGGTTTCCTTCGCTATCCGCTATGTAGCACCCCTCCTGCCGGAATTTAGCCGTCTCTATCCGCAGGTCACGGTCGAGCTGGGCGTGAATGACCGCACGGTTGACCTGATTGAGGAAGGCTGGGACCTGACCCTGCGGATCCGCTCGCTCACCCCCAGCAGTCTGCGCGTCCGCAAGCTGGCCGATATCCGTATGGTCGTCTGTGCAGCCCCGGCTTATCTGGAACGCGCCGGAACCCCGACCACACTGGCAGAGCTGAGCCAGCACGCCTGTCTGGGCTATACGCTGGGCGAGACCACGGCCAGCGCCTCACGCTGGACTTTTGGACAACACGGGGAAGAAACCGTCACCATTTCCGGGCCGCTCTGCGCCAATAACGGGGATGTGCTGCGTGAGGCCGCCATTGCCGGGCAAGGACTTGTCTACCAGCCCACCTTTATTGTAGCCGACGCCCTGAAGGCTGGCAGCCTGAAAGCCCTGACACTGGACGTGCCCCCAACGCCCGGGCCGCCGCTGCATGCTGTTTATGCACCCGGCCTGACCACACCGCTGAAAGTGCGGGCCATGATTGATTTCCTCGCTACCCAGTATGGCCCGGTGCCGCCGTGGGACAAGGAAATAGCCTGAGCCAGCAAGCGCATGGCCAAGAACAGGTATTTTACAACGCTGCCTGATAATATTTGGAATTTTCTGAAAAGAAAAAGCAATGGTGAGCCGGGAGGGACTCGAACCCTCGACCATTCGATTAAAAGTCGAATGCTCTACCAACTGAGCTACCGGCTCACACCATTGGTTCACAAACCATCGCGGCAGCCTGCGCTGCGGGACGTGTTTGCTGGAGGCTGTCTAAACGGATCATTCCTATTGTGTCAAGCGATGAGACCCTATTCTGGCAAGAAAATAGGATTTTTCCTCTCATTTGCGCCTGTGATGCCGTGATGTGGCCATGCTGCCCACATCATCCGGCCCAGCCTGCCTTGGCTGGTTTTGCCGCTTCCACGCCTGAAGCCACCAGCAAAAGGGGCTGTCCGATTTCAGCAACCCGGCAGCCAAACAGCGCATAAAAAAACGCGACCTCCGGAGAGGCCGCGCTTTTCAGACATCAGAAACAGTGTTCTGAAATCAGGCGTTTTCAGCAGAAGCCGGACGCATGCTTTTGATCCGATCGGGATCTTTCACCATGCCAGAGCCACCGGAACCACGCTTGATTTTGTCGATATGTTCCATGCCTTCAATCACATCGCCCACAATGGTGTACTGGCCATCCAGATGCGGGGAGGGTTCGAACATGATGAAGAACTGGCTGTTGGCGCTGTTCGGGTCAGACGTACGGGCCATCCCCAGCGTGCCGCGCAGGAATTTGGCTTCCCGCGTGAATTCGGCCTTCAGGTCCGGCAGTTCGCTGCCGCCCATGCCCGTGCCCGTCGGGTCACCAGCCTGAGCCATGAAACCGGAAATAACGCGGTGGAACGGCACGTTATCGTAAAAGCCCTGAGCAGACAGCGTACGGATACGCTCAGCCGCGAGAGGAGCAATGTCCGGACGCAGGCGGATGACCACGCGGCCTTCGGGCACATCCATATAAATCAGATCGTTTTTATCTGTGTCGGCAGTCATAAAACTTCTCCTTGAACACTTTGGTAACAGTGCCTGAGGCCCGTTACCCCGCCGCCCGCGCCTTGAGCCGGGCGAGCAGGCGTTTTTGGGTGCCGGGGGTCACAAATTCGGAAATATCCCCGTGATACCCGGCAATTTCTTTCACAAGACGTGACGAAATAAACTGTGTTCGTTCAGACGCCATGAGAAAAACGGTTTCAATGCCCGGAGCCAGACGGCGGTTTACGCCGGACATCTGAATTTCATAGTCAAAATCCGTCAGCACCCGCAGGCCCCGGAAAATGAGGGACGCGCCGTGCGCCCTGACGGCTTCCACCAGCAGGGAATCGAAGGAGACCACCTGCAGGTCTCCCCCCACCCGCTCGGCAATAGCTGGCAGGGCTTCTTCCACACAGGCCACCCGCTCTTCCAGCGGCATGAGCGGATTCTTGCCCGGATTTTTTGCAACGCCAATCACCAGACGATCAACCAGCCGGGCTGCACGTTCAATCACGTCCAGATGCCCGGTGGTCACGGGGTCAAACGTCCCCGCGTAAAACCCTATGCGCCGGGGTGCGGCACATACGGTCTCAGTCATGCGTCGTCACCGGAGGGTGCGCTGCCTTCCCCTGCGGGGCCAGCCTGCGGAGCGTCACCAGCCGCCGGGGCTGATGAAGCAGTCCCCTCGACACCATCAGCATCGCCCTCTTCTTCATCATCCATCACCGGGAAGACGCTGGTTACCCGCTCATCCTCATTCAGGCGGAACAGCGTTACACCGCTGGCCTGACGGGACATGACGCGCACCTGATCAACCGGCACACGGATCAGGCGGCCTGCATCCGTCACCAGCATGACGTCCGTGCCATCCAGCACCTGCAAGGTTGCCGCCACTTCCGTCCCACGCTTGTTGGCGGAGAAGGTCATGTTGGTAATGCCCTGCCCGCCACGTCCGCTCACGCGGTAATCGTAAGCAGAAGACCGGCGACCAAACCCGCCATCGCTCACCACCAGCAGAATTTCTTCCGCAGCTTCAAGCTGGGCGAAGCGTTCCGGCGTCAGCAGTTCTGTGCCAGATGTGGCTTCATCCTCATCAGTCGCAACGACTGCATTCTCGGACTCGTCCTCACCCTCGGCAGCGCTTTCCGCACGGCGTTTGGCGTTGGCCATCCGCAGATAGGCCGAGCGCTCTTCCACCGTCGCCTCAACATGGTTGAGGACTGCGAGGCTGATGACTTCATCGCCTTCCGCCAGACGAATGCCGCGCACGCCGGAAGACCCACGGCCCGCGAACACACGCAACGTCTCATCCGTAATCTGGAAGCGGATGCAGCGCGCCTTGCGGGTAGCCAGGAACACATCCTGCCCTTCCCGACACGTCGCAACGCCAATCAGGCTATCGCCTTCATCCAGCTTCATGGCGATGAGGCCGGAAGACCGGATGTTGCGGAAGTCGCTCAGGCGGTTACGTCGCACGCCACCGCTTGCCGTCGCAAAGACAAGGTGCAGGGATTCCCACAGTTCCTCATCATGCGGCAGCGGCAGCACAGCCGTAATGCTGTCCGACCCCAGATCCGGCAGCAGATTGACCAGCGCACGGCCCTTGGCTGTCGGGCTGGCTTCCGGCAGACGCCAGACCTTTTCCCGATACGCCTTGCCGCCGGAGGAGAAGAACATCACCCACTGGTGCGTATGCGCGTTAAAGGAGCGGACCAGAATATCATCACCACGCGTGCCGGCGCCGGTACGGCCACGGCCACCCCGGTTCTGGGCGCGATAGACATCCAGCGGGGTACGCTTGATGAAACCTTCCCGCGTGATGGTGACAACCATCTGGCCGGGTTCGATCAGGCTTTCATCATCCTGATCGCCAGCATAATCGGAAATTTCTGTTGCACGCGGCGTGGCCAGCTCGGCACGAGCCGCCATCATTTCCTCACGCAGCACTTCCATACGGCGGATGTGGCTACCGATAATTTCCAGCAGTTCGTTAATGCGAACGGCAACGTCGGACAGTTCGCCCTGAATTTTGTCGCGCTCAAGGCCAGTCAGCCGCTGCAGGCGCAGTTCCAGAATGCCGCGCGCCTGCGCTTCCGTCAGACGGACCTTGCCGTCAATGATCTGGTTGCCATCATCATGGATCAGCGCCAGCAACGGAGCGACATCGCCCGCATCCCAGCTTGCTGCCATCAGGGATTCGCGCGCCGTGGCCGCATCCGGGGCGGCACGGATCAGCGCAATTACCGCATCAATATTGGCGACGGCAATCACCAGACCAACGAGGATATGCCCGCGATCCCGCGCTTTGTTCAGTTCAAAGCGGGAGCGCCGCAGAATAACTTCTTCACGGAAGGCGATGAACGCCTGAAGAACGTCTTTCAGCCCCATCAGGCGCGGCTTGCCGCCATCCAGCGCCAGCATGTTGACACCAAAAGATGTCTGAAGCTGGGTGAAGCGATAAAGCTGGTTCAGCACCACTTCCGGCGTGGCATCGCGCTTGATTTCAATGACCACACGCATCCCGGAGCGGTCAGATTCATCGCGGATATCGGAAATGCCTTCAATCTGCTTGTTGCGCACCAGATCGGCAATGCGCTCCTGCAGGGTGGCCTTGTTCACCTGATACGGGATTTCCGTCACCACAATGGCTTTGCGGTCCTTACGGATTTCCTCAACCTCGGCGCGGGCGCGGATAATCACCGCACCACGGCCGGTGGCGAACGCGCTGCGAATCCCTGCTCGCCCCAGAATGATGCCGCCCGTCGGGAAGTCCGGCCCCGGCACGTGCTCCATCAGTTCTTCAAGCTCCATCTCGGGCTTTTCGATCAGCGCGAGTGTCGCATCAATCACTTCCGACGGGTTATGCGGCGGAATGTTGGTGGCCATACCCACAGCAATACCGGTGGCACCGTTGATGAGCAGGTTGGGGAAAGCGGCAGGCAGAACCGTGGGTTCATGCTCGCTTTCATCATAGTTCGGCTGGAAATCGACCGTGTCACGGTCAATATCAGTCAGCAGGAAGGTTGCAGCCTTGGCCAGACGCGCTTCCGTATAACGCATGGCCGCCGGGCTATCGCCATCGACGGAGCCAAAATTTCCCTGTCCGTCAATCAGCTTGACGCGCATGGACCAGGACTGCGCCATACGCACCATGGCGTCATAAATGGAGGCGTCACCATGCGGATGGTATTTACCCATCACTTCACCGACCGCACGGGCCGATTTGCGATACGCTTTATCGTGCGTAAAGCCGCTCTCATGCATGGCGTACAAAATGCGCCGATGCACGGGTTTCAGACCATCGCGCACATCCGGCAAGGCGCGGCTGACAATCACCGACATCGCATACGCGAGGTAGGAGGAACGCATTTCCTCCTCAATGGTGACGGGGAGAAGGTCAGAAGGTACCGGCGATCCCGGCTGGTCAGAAATCTCGGTCAAGGTCCATCCGTCTTGTCATGGCCGCGCACCCTGCCCAAACGCGGGGCACGCCTTAGAATTACTTAAGGGCAAACAGGCTGTTTCCCCTGTGTTTTTCTTCTAGCACACAAAGGCTGAGGCACCTAGGGCTGCGCTCCGGGCTTGTTTTCCGCCTGCGGCCCCGTCATCCTGCCTTTGACTGGCTTTTATACTGCCTACAGGAGATTTTCATGCGCCTTCTTCTTGCTCTGCTGCTGCCCTGGCTTCAGTTCTTCACCATTGGTCGGCCTTTTGCCGGCATTATCTGCCTGATCCTGCAGGTGACCATTATCGGCTGGATTCCTGCGGCCATCTGGTCCGTCTATGCGCTCAGCCAGTATAAGACCGACCAGAAGATTGCCCGCTCCCGCCGGTAAGACGCGCTATTCTTTGGAAAAATCGGAAACAAAAAGGCCCGCCAAAGTGTCTCTGACGGGCCTTTTTGTAAGCACTGAGGACTATGAAACCCCCGAAAGAGAGGAAGGCATTGCCCGCCCCTCTTTTCGGGAAAACAGGATTTAACGCCCGCTCATAATCCGTTCGATCAGCTGTGCGACCGTCGGCACAAAGCCATTGGCGTAGAACGGGTCTGTTGCAAAGCGCCACGCATTGGTGCCGCCAAACATCAGATTATGGTCCAGAATGTCCGCCGCATCCGGTCCGCTGGCATGGGCCGCAGCCTGAAGCGTCTTCTGGATACAGAAGGACCGCGGGTCCGCCTTGTGCCCGTTGCTGTAATCCGGCGCACGCTGGCTCCAGTTGGAGAACTTGCACTCGGACAGACAGCCCATGCACGCAACCTGATCCGCGATGATTTCCCGCGCCCGGTCAGGCGTTACAAAAATCAGCGTGGAATCTGGCGTGCGCATGGCTTCGGTAAAGCCCTGAGCCTCCCAGCCATGAATGCGCTGGAGGTCTTCCTCCGTCACAAACACTTCGCGCTTGCGGGCACCCACGCCATAGGACGCAGTATGTGCACCCAGCGCTTCCGGCGAGAATGGCACCTGCCGCTCAGACCGGCCCCGCAGCTCCTGCAGGAAGCTGTTGTTTACGGCAGAGGAGTAAAAGCCGGTTGGGGAGAAGCGATTGAGATAGACGTCACCCTTTTTCAGGGTGAGCAGCCTGTCTTTCCACGCCTGCGGGATCGGGCTTTCCTGCGTCAGCAACGGACGCGTGCCGAACTGGAACACAATCGGCCCCAGTTCCGGGTTCCCAATCCAGTCTTCCCATTCTTCCAGACACCAGACACCACCCGCCATGATAATGGGGGTTTCATCCAGCCCGAAGCTGCGCATGAGTTTGCGCAGAGCCGCCACGCGGGGGTACGGGTCTTCCGGCTTCAGCGGGTTTTCCGTGTTGGACAGGCCGTTATGGCCGCCAGCCCGCCACGGGTCTTCATACACAACACCGCCCAGCAGGTCGGACGTCTTGCTATAGGCCCGCTTCCACAGCGCGTTGAACGCCCGTGCGGAAGACACGATGGGGTAATAGTAAACCCCATATTCCACAGCAATGTCAGAGAGCCGGTACGGCATACCCGCGCCACAGGTCACACCCTGAATAAGGCCTTTGGCCCCATCCAGAACGCCTCTGATCACGCGTTCTGCCGATCCCATTTCCCACAGAATATTGGCATGGATACGCCCACGGCCACCCGCGATGTCATGCGCAATCTGAGCCTGCGCAATGCCGCCACGAATGGCGTAGTCCACCAGCTCTTCATGCCGGTCCCGACGGGTCCGGCCATGATAGATCTGCGGGACCGGGTTTCCGGCTGCATCGTAACTGTCCGCATTAACAATGGAGACCGTACCGGCCCCGCCCGCTGCAGCCCATGCTCCGGCTGAAACGCCTGTTGAAACGGAAACACCCTTGCCGCCTTCTACCAGCGGCAGGACGTCCACGCCCCCCATGCGAACTGCGTTGATCGCCTTCATATCTGTCCTATCGTGTTGTCTGGCAAGCGCCGATCTTATTCAGCATCCCGACGCGGAGCCCGCGCAGGCTTGGCGCCCACGGTTTCCGTGATGTCGGCACCCGTTTCCTGGTCAACAACGCGCATGGACAGCTTTACTTTGCCGCGGTCGTCAAACCCGATCACTTTCACCTTCACTTCATCACCCTGCTTGACAACGTCGGTCGTCTTGCCAACGCGGCCCTGCGTGAGTTCGGAAATGTGAACCAGACCGTCACGTGCGCCCATGAAGTTCACGAACGCGCCGAAGTCAGCCGTTTTCACAACCTTACCGTTGTAAACGCGGCCCAGTTCCGGCTCAGCCACAATACCGTTGATGCGATCAATGGCTTTCTGTGCCTGATCATCAGACATTGCAGCGATGGTGATGGTGCCATCATCCCCGATATCGATCTTCGCACCGGAGTATTCAACAATCTCACGGATAACTTTACCGCCAGAACCGATCACATCGCGGATTTTTTCGCGCGGCACGGTCAGGGTGGTGATTTTCGGAGCCGTGGAGGACACGTCCGTGCGGCCTTCCGTCAGCGCCTTGCTCATTTCACCCAGAATGTGCAGACGGCCATTGCGGGCCTGACCCAGAGCGATCTTCATGATTTCCGGCGTGATGGACGTAATCTTGATGTCCATCTGCAGAGCGGTCACGCCCTGTTCGGTGCCAGCCACCTTGAAGTCCATATCGCCGAGGTGATCTTCATCACCCAGAATGTCGGACAGAACGGCGAAGTCTTCGCCTTCCTTGATCAGACCCATGGCAATACCGGCCACAGGGCGCTTCAGCGGAACGCCGGCATCCATCAGAGCCAGAGAAGACCCGCAGACGGTCGCCATGGAAGAAGACCCGTTGCTTTCCGTGATTTCAGACACCACGCGCAGCGTATACGGGAATTCCTGACGGCTCGGCAGCAGCGGGTGGATAGCGCGCCATGCCAGCTTGCCATGCCCGATTTCACGACGGCCCGGAGAGCCAATACGACCGCACTCACCCACAGAGAAGGGAGGGAAGTTGTAGTGCAGCATGAAGTTGGTGCGATATTCGCCCTGCAGCGCGTCAATCACCTGCTCGTCCTGCCCGGTGCCCAGCGTGGTTACAACCAGCGCCTGCGTTTCACCACGGGTGAACAGGGAAGAGCCGTGTGCACGCGGCAGAATGCCAACTTCGGACACAATCGGACGCACCGTGACCAGATCACGTCCGTCAATCCGCATGCCGGTCTTGAGCACGGACGTGCGAACCACGTCGGCTTCCAGATCCTTCAGCATCGGCTTGGCGGCATCCACGTCCAGCTCTTCTTCAGCCAGCTTGGCCAGAATCGCTTCCTTGGCGGCACCAATCTTTTCGTAGCGCGCCTGCTTCTTCTTTTCCTTGTAAGCGTCAACAATCAGCTTGCGGCCCACTTTGTCGATGCGGGTGCGGAGCTTCTGCGCTTCCTTGGACACTTCCGGCAGATCCCACGGTGCTTTTGCAGCGTGTTCAGCCAGAGAGATGATGGCTTCGATCACCGGCTGGAAGGCGTTGTGGCCAAAGGTCACGGCATCCAGCATCACGTCTTCAGACAGTTCAGACGCTTCGGATTCGACCATCAGCACGCCTTCTTCCGTACCCGCGACAACCAGATCCAGATCGGCTTCAGCCATCTGTTCCAGCGTGGGGTTCAGGATGAAGGCACCGTCCTTGAAGCCAACGCGGGCTGCGCCAACCGGGCCGAAGAACGGAATACCGGACAGCGTGAGCGCTGCGGAGCAGCCGATCAGGGCCGGGATGGACGGATCATTTTCCATGTCGTGCGTCAGCACGGTGGCAATGACCTGCACCTCGTTGCGGAACCCTTCCGGGAACAGCGGACGCAGCGGGCGGTCGATCAGACGAGAGACGAGGGTTTCATTCTCGGACGGACGGCCTTCACGTTTGAAGAAGCCACCGGGGATTTTACCCGCAGCGTAGGCTTTTTCCTGATAGTTGACGGTCAGCGGGAAGAAGTCCTGCCCCGGCTTAACGGATTTTGCGCCAACAGCGGTACACAGCACAACGGTCTCACCATAGGTGACAACCACGGCGCCATCGGCCTGGCGCGCAATCTTGCCCGTTTCCAGCACCAGCGGACGACCGCCCCATTCGATTTCTTTACGGTAGTAATTGAACATACAGTTCTGCCTTACATTTTACTCAAGGCCACACGAACAGGCGGGGGGAGAACCGAAGGAGCGGACAGCGCCTCGGACGGCATGGTGACTGGTGGCAAAACCACCCAGGCGCCATGTGGTCGGAAACGCCGTGGCCCGCCGGGATCATGATCCCGCACTCAGACCTGTGGCCATTATTATTCAGACGCGAGGACCAGCATGGCCTCCGCGCGGAGGGCTATCATCACACAATAGCCCGAAAAAGGGAAAGGGTGCGGCTTGCGGCATAACCCGGCAACCGCACCCTTCTCGCCTTCAACTCTGGTCTTAGCGACGCAGGCCGAGACGACCGATCAGCGTTTCGTAGCGGCTCTGGCTCTTACGACGCAGGTAGTCGAGCAGGCTGCGACGACGACCAACGAGGATCAGCAGACCACGGCGGGAATGGAAATCCTTCGCGTGGGTCTTCAGGTGCTCGGTCAGGTTAACAATGCGCTCGGTCAGAATTGCGATCTGAACTTCCGGTGACCCCGTGTCTGTGGGGGTCGTCTGGTATTCACTGATAACTGCCGTGCGGCGTTCTGCGGTAATCGACATCACTGTCTCCGTACAAAGAAGGTTCTAGAGAATCCGCACAGGGCGCAGGAAGCCGTCTTCACGACGACAAAGGCCCAGTACGCGCCCCCCTTCCATGGCCCGGATGGGTGCGTCCTCATTATCAATCTGAGGGAGACGATCCATCAGATCGACAAGGCTGAGCGCCTGTCCGTGCAACAAGGACACTGCTTCGTCTTTGGTCAGGGCCACCGCCGGGATGTCGGCCAGCGCGGTCGAGACCGGACGCAGCAGCTCCGGTGAGGCATGGGGGTTGTCGTCGTTTAGGACAATTTTGTCCAGAACAATCGCATCAGCCTCCGTAAAAGGCCCCACGCGCAGGCGGCGGAGCGCGGTTATATGGCCAACAGTGCCGCAGGCCAGCGCCACATCACGCGCCAGCGCGCGCATGTACACGCCCTTGCCGGATTCGACCTCAAAGATCGCGGTATCTGCATCGGGCCGTTCGATCAGCTCAAACCGGTCCACCCGCGCCGGGCGGGGCGGCAGTTCCGGCGCACGCCCTTCACGCGCCATATCATAGGACCGCTCCCCCGCGACTTTCAGCGCGGAGAACACGGGCGGTACCTGCATGATGTCACCCGTCAGAGCGGGGAGTGCTGCGCGCAGTTCCTCATCCGTCGGGCGCACGTCGGATACTTCCGTCACGTTGCCATCGGCATCGTCACTGTCGCGCGCTTCGCCCAGTTTGAGCGTGAAGCGGTAGATTTTGGTGCCGTCCATGATGTACGGCACAGTTTTGGTGGCTGCGCCAAAGGCCAGCGGCAAAAGGCCGGTTGCCAGAGGGTCCAGCGTGCCGCCGTGCCCGACTTTCTGCGCATCAAAAATCCGTTTGGCCCGACCCACCATCTGGGTGGATGTCACCCCGGAAGGCTTGTCGATCACCAGCCAGCCATCCAGCGGGCGGCCGCGTCTGCGTCGCATGAAGAACTCCCGTCGTAAAATTCAGAAATCCGGCCAGAAAGCCGGTAAAGCATGGCTGCATCTAGCGGACCCACTGCCCCGCCGCAATGGCTGGCCCAGCGCCCGGTGGGGTGTCCCGTATACCGGACCCGGGCAAGCTCTTCCCACAGAACATGGCCGCCACACCCTTTGGCAGGGCTGGTCAGCCCGGAAACCGTGCCCTAATGTCGCCACACATCATGACCGATCCTACCCCCCACGCTGCCCCTCCGCATCCGGCGCAAACTCCTGAAAAACCTGTCTGGACGCTGGAAGGGGACACCTCTGCCCCCCGCCTTGTGCTGCGGGGCACGTGGAGCGTGCAGGATGGCGGCATGACCCCTTTCCCAACGGACGGACTGGCACAGGCGCAGAGCCACGGCACCCTGACGTTTGACAGTCAGGGCGTAAGCGGCTGGGATTCCGCCTTTATTGCGTTCCTGTGGGACGTAAAGCAGGCCGCAAGCCATGCCGGGTTGCAGTTTGACCCGCGAGGCCTGCCCGCATCCGCCCAGCGTCTGCTGGCCCTGCTGCCGGATGCCCCTGCCCCCAATAAGGCGGCGGACCGCAAAAAGCCCCCTCTGCTGGAGCGCGTGGGGGACAAAAGCCTCAATGTGCTGAATGAAACCGGCACCGTGACGGAACTGGCGCTGGAGACCGCACAGGGAGCCTGCAAAACCCTGACGGGTAAAAGCGGGATGCGCCTGAAGGATCTGGCCAACGATATCTGGAACGCCGGTCCCTCCGCCCTGCTGATTGTGGGCGTGGTGAATTTTCTGGTGGGCGCCATTCTGGCCTTTGTCGGGCTGGTGGAACTGCGGCGCTTTGCAGCGGAAATCTACGTCGCCAATCTGGTCGGTATTGCCTGCGCGCGAGAAATCTCCGCCATCATGACCGCCATTGTCATGGCCGGACGAACCGGCGGGGCCTATGCCGCCCGCATTTCCACCATGCTGGGCAATGAGGAAATTGACGCTCTGCAGGTGTTTGGCATCCCGGTATCCAGTTACATCCTGCTGCCCTCCATCCTCTCGCTGGGGCTGATGATGCCGCTGCTGTATATCTACGGCACGCTCATTGCGATTTTCGGCGGGTTTGTTGTGTCCGTCAGCATGATGGACATCTCCCCCCTGGGCTATCTGAACACCACCTTTGAAGGGGTTTCCCTGACCGAATTTGTGTTCGGCTTCGTCAAATCCTTCTTCTTTGCCAGCTTTATCGCGCTGGCCGCCTGCCGGGTTGGCCTGCGGGCCGGGCGAAGTGCCGCAGATGTCGGGATTGCCGCAACACGGGCCGTGGTGATTGGCATTGTGGGCGTTATCGCCATGGATGCCATATTTGCCGTCATGGCCACCGTGCTGGGGATCTGAAGATGAACGCACCAGACACCATTATCTCCGTGCGCGATCTGGGCCTGTCCTTTGGCCCCAAGGTCATCCAGCAGAATGTCTCCTTTGACCTCAAGCGCGGTTCGATCTTTGCCGTCATGGGCGGCTCCGGCTGCGGGAAAAGCACCCTGCTGAAAAGCATGATCGGCCTGTTACGCCCCACAGCCGGGCAGATTCTGGTCGGGCAGGAGGATTACTGGGCGCAGAACGACAAGCGGCGCACGGAAATCAATCATCGCTTTGGTGTGCTGTTCCAGAGTGCGGCCCTGTGGAGTTCCATGACGGTGGGGGAAAATGTCGCCCTGCCCATGGAAATGTTCACGCCCCTGCCGCCGGATGTCATCCGCCGTCTGGTGGAACTCAAGCTGGGCTTTGTGGGCATGGAACAGGCGATTGACCTGATGCCCTCTGAAATTTCCGGCGGCATGCGCAAACGCGCAGGCCTTGCCCGCGCCATTGCTCTGGACCCGGACATTCTGTTTTTTGACGAACCCTCCGCCGGTCTGGACCCTATTACCTCCGCCCGGCTGGATGACCTGATTCTGACCCTGCGGGACGGGCTGGGGGCGACCATTGTGATTGTCAGCCACGAATTACCAAGCCTGTTTGCCATTGCAGATGACGGTATTTTTCTGGATGCCAAAACCCACAAACCCATTGCACGCGGGGCCCCCCGAGATTTGCGGGACCACTGCACCATTCCGGAAGTAATGGCTTTTATGAACCGTCAGGCGGAGATTTCCCCGACGGATGAGACGAAGGGCTGAACGTTCATGGCTGAAAGCACAAATCGTAAAACCCTGATCGGAGCATTTGTTCTGGGTGGTGGCGCGCTGGCGCTGGCCGTGATCATGCTGTTTGGGCATATGCGCTTCTTCGCGCCCTCACGGGAGGCTGTGGTGGTGTTCCAGAACTCCATTACCGGTCTGGCCGTGGGAGCTCCTGTCAATTTCCGTGGTGTGAAGGTGGGGTCAGTCAAAAGCATCACCCTGCGTTTTGACCCGCTGGACCGCAAGGCGTACATCCCCGTTCAGCTCACGCTGGAGCCGGACCAGATCCATATCGTGCGCGACGTGCCGGGTGGCACCAAGGTCAGCATGCAGGAGATGATTGCCAACGGCCTGCGTGCGGAACTCAATTTGCAGAGCTTTGTGACCGGCCAGTCCAATATCGAGCTGGATTTTGACAAATCCACGCCTGCCATTCTGCATCCACGCATTACGGGTGAGCTGGAAATTCCTGCCCGCCTCTCCACCATGGAGAAGCTGAAAGATACGCTGAGCGACCTCCCGGTAAAGGACATTGCCAGCCACGCCGATGCCACGCTCCTGTCCATCAAGACGCTCAGCGACAAGATGAATACGGACCTGCCGCCGCTGATTGCCAGCGTGAAAGTCACCACCGACCGCTCGCATGACACCGTTCAGGCTGCTACGGACGCTATTCGGGACCTTCAGGCCAAGCTGGATGTCACGCTGCTGAAAATGGACAAGCTGCTGCAAACCAGCACGGACCAGCTGACCAACCGGGGTGCGGATGTGCATACCACTCTGGTTGCCGCGACCAAGACGCTGGATACGCTCCAGACCATTCTTTCCCCGCGTTCCATTGACCGCGCCAATCTGGACGCCGCCCTGCGCGACATTGCCGCAGCTGCGGCCTCTCTGCGCGGGTTCTCCAGCGATGTTGAACGCAACCCGCAACTCCTGCTGATGGGACGCCGTCCATGATGCTTACTCTGCGCCGCCTCTCCTGCGCGGCCCTGCTTTCCGGCTGCGCGCTGCTGACTTCCTGCGCCTCTCCCCCGCTGCGGCTTTACACGCTGGGCATGCCGTCTGATCAGGACGCGCGGCAGCCGCATCTGTCCCCCCGCGCCACCACGATTGAAATCAGCCGCACAGTCATTCCCGATTATCTGGATTCGCAGGATATCGTGCTGCGGAACGGGGAAGAAATTGTGCGCAGCCCTAAATCCCGCTGGGCCACGCGACTTTCTCTGGGCATTACGGATCTGATTACCAACCAGATTGCCGTCTCCCACCCCAATGAGCTGATTACCGACCAGCCGCTGGCCGATGCCGCAACGCTGCGGGTGCAGGTCAATATTTCGCGTCTGGATGTGGATGAAAATGGATCAGCCGTGCTGGACGCCAACTGGGCCGTCCTGCCGCAGGACCCGAACAAACCGCTGATCCGTGACCGGGTGCATCTGTCTGAAACGGGCGATGTCAGCAATGATGCCGCCATTGCGGCCCTGATGCGCAAAATGATTATCGAGCTGGCCAACCACGTGAACCGCTCTGTCCCGCCCCACGCCTAAAACTGGCTGAGGCGGCCCCAGCGGATCAGGATGAAACCAGATCCGCTTTTTTCTTGCGGCTGCCCGTTCGCGTTGCACGCGCTGGAGTGACTTTGGCGGCCTTGGCCTGCGCAGGAACTGACTTTTTCGCGCCTGTCCTTTTTGCAGAAGCCACCTTCTGAGCCGCAGCAGCCTGAACGGCGCTCTCTTTGGCCTTACCATTTGCCTTACGAGACGTTGCTTTGGCTTTGCGAGGCGGTGGGCTCTGAACAGCCTCATCCTGCTGCACAGATGCCGGTTTGTGCGCCGCAATCAACTGGGCAATCAACGCTTCATACTGCGCCAGATAAGCCTTCATACAGAGCGTCTGTTCGGCCTTAGCCCGCACTGCCTGCCGCATTTTCTTCGCCGTGCGGGTATCATTCAGCAGTTCCAGAACACCTTCGGCAATCCGGTCTGGTTCTGTAAACGGCACCAGACGCCCGGTTACGCCATCTTCAATAAATTCTTCAACCGGCGCTGTAGCGCTGCCCACAATGGCGCAGCCAGCAGCCATAGCCTCACGCAGAGACCAGGAGGCCACAAACGGATAGGTCAGATAGACATGCGTATCAGACCGCTGGAGCAGACGCAGAAAATCCTCGTAGGCGACCTTGCCCACAAAATGGATACGGGAGAGGTCAAGCTGCCCGGACAGTTCTTCCAGCATCTTCTCCCGCCATGAACCGGACGGCAGACGTGCGCCATAGCTGACGCCATCGCCTCCGACCATGATCACGCGGGCATCTGGCTGTTCTTTGAGGATCCGCGGCAGAGCCCGCATGAAAACATGGAAACCGCGATACGGCTCCAGATCACGCGAGACATAGGTAATCAGCTTCTCTTTGGGAGAAACATGCACATCCTTGATGCTGAACTTCCGACGATGCGCTGTGGGGTCCGGACAACACAGGTCCAGATCCACCCCTTCCCGCAGCACGGTAATTTTGCCCTGCGCCCAGTCCGGATAAGCGCCTTTCTGGAATTCCGTGGGGGTTTGCCCGTAACCGGGAGAGGTCAGCGCCTGCAGGTTGATCGCATTCTTGGCGCGCACCAGCGGCATCATGGCCGGATTCATGGGGAATTCCGGGTCAAACCCGACATCAAAGCCCGGCTCTGTATGGTAATAGAACTCAAAATAGCCCAGCACCGGCACACCGGGGAACACGTCCTGAATGTTCAGGAGTTCGCCCCAGCCATGATGACCGATGATAATATCCGGCTCAAACCCAAGTGTTTTGAGCGTCGTGGCTGCTTTTGCCACGGCATCCGCCCGCACCAGACCAAGGTCGAATTCCCGTGCGCCCGGATGGGTCTGCTCCGTGGCATGACGCGGCATACGGTAAATGACCCGACGGACACCGGGAATGAGATTGGCGTTATCTTCACTGATAAAAACAATCTCGTGCCCACCGGCCTGAACCAGATGACGCACGAGATGGAGGTACTGTCCGGGGAAGTTCTGGTGAATAAAAAGATACTTCAAGGGATTACCTGTATTGTTATGCCACCACGTTCCCGGACCAGCCCGGTTTTTTAAACCGGGCCATGGGGAGTTTTAACGCCGGGACGTCGGTTTGCGGCCACGGCCTCGCGCTGCGGGGGCAGCCTTGGCAGGTGCCTTTGGTGCAGCAGCCGCTTTTCTGGGCCGACCCGCTGCTTTTGCCGGGGCACGCTCGGGAGAGGCCGCTTTAGCCACACGCACTTTGCCTGCCGGACGACCACGACGCGGCGCGCGCGCGGGCTTCGCCGGCGGCAGCTCTTCTTCTACAAACAGTTCAAAATCTTCAGAACCCTCAGCCTCAGCTTCCAGTTCTTCAAGCTCTTCCAGAACCTCGACCTCTTCCAGCTCTTCTTCCAGAAGGGCTGCGAGATCCGCTGCGGCCTCAGCTTCAGCCGCGGCATTCCGGCCCTTGCCACCACGACGGCCTTTGCCTCGGCCACCGTCTTCACGCGGCAGAATTTCGAGCAGGAAGGCTTCCAGCGGGGCCAGACTTGCCGTTTCAATCGGCTCACCAGTCTCGACCGGCCCGACGCGGGTACCATCGGTAAAGGTGGCCGTCACGCGGCAAATATACTTTTTGGCAGCTTTGCCTTTCAGGCGAATGCACAGGCCAAGAATAGGAAGCGCCATACCACGGCTGCCGCAATATTTGCCGCCCTCAACCCACGGAGACAGCCAGCCTTTCCCAAGAACAGCCTGATATTCAATGTCATCAGCGCCAATCATCTCAGACGGTGCCACACCAAAGCCTTCAATCCACGCGTGGCTGCCGGGTTCACCCATCCACTCCCCAACGCGCGACATCACATCCCCGCGCCGCTGAATATGGGCACCAATTTCTGCTGCATACGGATTAGAGGCGGCGGGCGCCGGAGCCGGCTGAGCCGGAGCTGCTGCCGGTGCCTGAGCAGGCGGAGCCACAGGCGCATGCTGCGCAACCGGGCCTGCATTGGCGTTGTGGCTCAGCTGCACAACCTGCAAACGCGGGGCATCATGCGGGGAGCCAAGCTCCTGATAAACGGTGACCAGCACCTGAGCCGGACCCTGCTGCACACGGATCAGCGCCGCGCCATTCTGGCCACCCAGCCAGCCATCCTCATCAAACGTCACGATGTTGATGTTGCCCTCATCCCGCAGCGGCGGCTGAGAAAGACGCACACCCGGCAGACCTGCTGCTGTTGGCGGCTGCTGCCCTGGCGCCAGAAACACGCAGAACAGGCCCGTCTGGAGCGTCATCAGATGGCCCGATACCTTGAGATCAGAAATCCGCTGGGGAGCAGGCGCCTGGGTAGTCTGTGACATTCAATTTCTTCCATCGTGACGATACAGGTAAACTGTAAATCAAAAAATCATGGGCCAGTAAAGAAAAGGTTATTAGACAGGCACATTCAGGCCTTCAACGCACCAATGCGCCCGAGTTGCAGCAATACGTCATTCAGACTTTCTTCTAAAAGATCTGCCTCAAGGAGAATACCCTGTTTTGTTGCCCGAATACGCTCAGCCGGGGCACCAAGATCAAAGGCAACCACCTTCAGCCCCGCCTTCCAGGCCAGTCCCAGCGTAAAACACCAGGTTTCCGGCCAGACAGACGGCAAAAAAGCATAGTCCGCCTGCAGAGAGGCTATCAGAGGAATGGCCTCGTCCTCCTGATATTCCCCCGTGATAAAAACATGACCGGTGCGCACCAGTGCGTCATCATCCGGCGTGTGCCCAACAATCACAAATTCGAGGGGCAGATCGCGCAGAGCGGCATCCCGTGCTGCGCCCAGCAACACATCATACCCCTTCTCCTTCCCGATCCCGCCAATGACACACACCCGGACACGCTCACCCCGGCCGGCACCCATAACAGCCACACCGGGAACACGCTCTTCCGGCACAGGGAGCGCAGCCTGCAGACGCGCCTCGCCCTCTGCGCACAGCGCCGTATCATCTTCCAGCCGCCAGACATGGCAGGTCAGGCCAGAATACTGCTTTTGCATGCGCTCAGCCGCATCCTGTGAGGGCGCGTAAACCGTCTGCGCTGTTTTTAAAAACTGAGCAGCCCGTGTGCGATAAAACACAACAGGAACGTCTTCCTCAATTTTCCGACCCAGAAGGGCGATACAGGCCTCGCACCCGGCAACGTCTGGCTCGCCACAATACCGGTCTTTCAGACCCATCAGAGAAATTCTCTGACAAAACCACATATAATCGTGAATATGGACAGTATAGGGGCACCCCAGCGCCACAGGCAGATCATAAAGCATCGGGTTATGCCCGGCCATATGATGCACCTCCACGCCCTCAGCCCCTTCCGCCTTTAATAGACGGGTCAGCAATGTCCACTCTTCTGGCAGCCGGAAGTGCAACGAGGCATAGGCGTCGGGATCGGCCAGCCCGTCTTCCAGCAAGCAGCCCCCGCCTGTAGGGCGCACTACAAGGGGACGCAGCCCCTGACGAGACAGAGCTTTCACCCGCTCACCCACCACACGCTCAACCCCGCCACCATAATCATGCGTGACCAGCACCATGGCCCGCCGTTTTCGACTTTTGCGTGTTGAAGCCTTCTGCCCGGAACCAGCCCGGAAGCGCACAAGATCAAACCGACGGCGCGCCTTAAACAGAGGATCTTTTTCAATCCATGCTGCAATCATCTCATGATAACCGGGGTGCAGGCGGTTCAGGATTGCCTCGTTGCGCCGCATCAGTCCGGTACGGGTGCCTCCAAACGAGGCTGAACCAACATGAGCAACATACGCACCCAGAGCGGCCTGATGCCGCCACCCCAGAGCCCGCGCACGCATGCAAAAATCGTTTTCTTCGCCATAACCTTGCGCAAAAACATCGTCTCGCAGCATCCCGGTCTGCGCCAGACAATCATGCCGGATATACATGCAGAAGCCGTTTGCCGTCGGGATTTCTATAGCCTGCCCCGCATTGGCAGCTTGTGCCTGCGCCATCAGATCCTGCGTTTGGACAAGGTCAGGCACAGGGTTCTTCCTGTCCGGTGAAGGATAGGACAAAATACTGGCGTCATTGGAAAATGGCGTGACGGTACCCGTCTCTTCCGACGCATAGGCAATGCGTCGCAGCTCTTCCACCCAGCCCTCTGCAACCAGTGTATCGCTGTTGAGCACAATGACATCATACCCGGCCACCGCTCTCAAACCCGTATTGACCGCTGAGGGAAAGCCACAGTTCCGCGCATGCGTCAGCACACGGAATCCAGCCTGCGCGGCCAGAGCCTCCACAGCCAGAACAAGATCCGGGTCCGGTGCGGCATCATTGACGATAACCACAGGAATTTTACGAGGTGAGATGGTCTGCTTTACCGCTTCAAGGCAGTCCAGCGTGCGGGTTTTATCCCGATAGATCGGAATGACAATCGCCACCTCTGCCTGCCGGCCGGAAACCTGCGGCGTCCCCGTCACCTCATCCTGCACGGGAACAGGAACAAAGCCCGGAAAATCATGCCCCGTTTTTATTTTTTTCTGTTTCTCAACGGAGAAGGTTTGGGCCAGAGCCTGCACAATCTGTCTGGCTGAGCGTTGCTCCAGCCCGACGTCCAAAGGACTCCCCGCCAGATCGCGCCCATCGGGCCCCACCACCCTCACGGGGCCATCCGGCAACGCTTCTGCCGGAAAGGCCAAAGCGCGATAGCGCGCCAAAGGCACGTCGGAATTCACAGAGTTACTGAAACTCTCTGGCTTTATTGTATGCAGGGTCTTTCCGGTCTGCATATCCTGTATCTGCACCACAGGAACACGGTCCGCATCATGCGGCAGCCAGACCCAGCCACTCAGCCTGTCCGCCCCCGCCTCAACCAGCCCCTCACTCCGTGCCAGAGCACATGGCTGCACAGGATTCCCTACTAAAAACGGTAGATCCCTAAGACGGATTTCCAGAGATCTGGCTTTCTTCCAACCGGCCGGACAAAGCCAGCCTGCTTTTTTACGCACCACTTTTACAGGTTGACCATCCAACCACACCGCAGGTGTTTCCTGGGCAGCAGCACCCCCCAGAACAAGCGTGCCATCCCCCTGCAAGCCACACCACCCTGCAAGACCATTCAGGCGCGTGATTTTATCAGCCAGTTTTGCAATGTCAGCTGTGCAGGCAAATTGAGATAAAACCCGCCCCAGCGCAGACACCGCCGCGCCGCCGTTCCCGAGCGCTTGCTGAAACGTTGCCAGAAGAACCCAGCCTTCACGAAAGTCAAAGCGTTTCAGCAGAGCATTCAGAAGATCAATGGCACCGGTAACATCCCCGACGGCCTGACGCGCGAGAGCAAGGGCAAGCATAACGTGCGGGTTATCCCGGGCCTGCCTGTTAGCGCGCTCGAGCCAGTCCCATGCCTCGGCCTCCCGGCCAGCCAGCCAGGCGTCATTCCCGCGCTGAAAAGTCTCTTGGGCCTGTGCACTGGCCCATGCCTCCAATGAGGCACGGTCTTCCTTCGTAACAAAACCAGAGAGCGCGCCCTGTGTCTTAGCTGACTGCGCCATCAGCAGCCCCGCTCTCTGCTCACCACTTGATACTCCTTATAACAGAGTATCAGCTGTCTGCTGGCAGAGGGGCTGTGCCTCCTGTGCCAATACGTGCCAGTTCTGCACTGGCCTGCGCCAGATTTCTGGCTTCTGCTTTCCGATACCACATGCGTGCCTGCTCCAGATCCTTTTCCCCACCCAGACCATTGGCATAGTAGCGCGCAATCATAAGCTGAGCCGCAGGATGATCGTGTTCTGCCGCCTTGAGGAACCACTCCCGCGCCAGCGCCCGATCTTCCGGCACATCATGCCCACCACCATACAACGCGGCGACGGAGAACATAGCCGAGACCGTCCCATTTTCCGCAGCCTGTTTGTATAGTCGCAGCGCCTCGGGATGATTTTTAGGACCACCTACCCCGGTAACCAGCAAGTCAGCATAGGCCGTTTCGGCTTCTGCCATACCCGCTTCTGCTGCTTTCTGGATCCATGCACGACCTTCTTCAGGGTTCCGTGTAACGCCACGTCCCTCCAGCAACATCTTCCCATACCAGTACTGGGCATTGACGACTTTTTCAGCCGCCTTATGCAGCCACTGGAGGGCCTCTTCCTCGTCACGCTCGACCCCGACGCCCTGTGCCAGACAGACGCCAAAATTGAAGGCCGCCAACAGGTCACCCTCTTCGGCGGCATGCTTGTAGAATTCCATGAGAGCGCGCCCGTCTTCTTTGGGAGCCTCTCCTTCGAGCACCAGATTAGCGAGATCTGCCGTAGCGTGTTTGTCGCCCTGCTCTGCCGCTAGCTTGAACCAGTAGGCAGCCGCTTCCGGATCTTTTGGAACGCCGACGCCTGCCATGTAAATCGCACCAAGCGTGTGGCTTGACGCTGCGTGACCAAGCTCGGAGGCAAAACGATACCAGGAAATGGCTTCTGCATAGTTGGGGGGCAGATCTATCCCGCGCCCATACCAGTCACCAAGAATGGCCGCAGCCTCTGCATCGCCCGCCAAGGCTGCCTTACGCAGCCAGCTTTCACCGCGATCTCTATTGCGCTCAATACCTTTGCCCGCCATGAGGGCAATACCGTATTTTGCCTGCCCGCCGCGGACATTTTTCTCAGCAGCTTTTCCAAAGTAGGACGTTGCCAGCACATAATCCGGGGGGACCCCTGTGCCGCGCTCGGTCATGACGCCCATCAAATACAGCGCTGTGCCCAGTCCGCCATCTGCGGCTTTCTGTAGCTCGACCGCTGCCTGAGCATACTGGTCATATGTCTGCGCATCTTTGAGCGCTGCCAGCCCCAGCCCTAGATATCCCTGCAGACATCCGGCATCCGCCGCTTTCTGATACCAGAGCAAAGCCTGCGCCGGGTCACGAATGTCATCAGGACCTGCGCTCAGGATGTAGCCATACAGAGCCTGCGCATCCATATCACCGGCTTCAGCCGCCTGCTTCGCCCAGCGGGCTGCTTTGTGATAATCCGGCTGTGGCTTTTCGCGCTTTTTATAATCTTCAAAGACCGAAGAAAGGCTTTCCCCTTCTTCAACTTCTTTGGGAAGACCGTGCAGATACAATGTCGCCAGAATGAAGGCAGCTCTGTTCCAGCCTTTCAGGGCCGCGCGCCGGGTCCAGCGGGCTCCTTCAATCAGGTTAGGCGGCGCACCCTGCGCATTCAGGTAAGCCTGACCAACCAGATACTGGGCTTCCGGCAAGCCTTCGCGGGCAAGGACCGTGAAAATGGCAAAAGCTTTTGTGGCTTCTCCCTCCTCCAGCAAAGTCTTTGCCTGGGTAAGCCGGCCATCAACAGGCGCTTCATTACCCCGTCCGAAAAGCCGGCTAATCAGCTTCTTTAGCAAAACACACTCCTTCCCTGAACAGGATCAGAGTCCAGCAAACCACCCTTAGGGCTCACGCATACCATCCGTCATCAACGGCATGAAACTGTTCAACAGATATTGCATAATCGTCCGCTTACCGACGCGAATGTCCGCACTCACCGGCATACCTGGCTGGGGATGGAAGAAGCTTGGCACGCCATGCAGCGTGTAGCGATCAACACGCAGGCGGACACGATAAAATTCCTTGCTGCTGCTGTCCGGCGTAACATCATTATCCTGCTGACCGCCAGCTGAAGGACCGCCAACAAAGGAGTCCGCACTAATCGTCCGGACAGTGGCATCTGCACCGCCATATTGCTGGTAAGGGAATGTCGCAAACTTGACCAGTGCCTTGTCCCCAAGCCTTACAAACCCGGCATCCTTACCGGACATGACGGTTTCAATCTCCAGCCCCTTACCAACAGGAACCAGAGTCATCACTTTTTGGCCTGCCGTCAGCACTGAACCAACAGAGACCTTGGAGATATTCAGCACAATGGCATCTTCGTCCGCTTTCAGCGTGACAAGACTGTTGTGCAGCACAGCCTTCTGATAGGCACTTTTCGCTTCCGACAGATGATGCTGAGCCGTAACCAGATCACGGTACGCTTCGGCCTTCCAGTTCTGGATATAGCCTTCTTTCTCAGAAACCTGAGCAGCCAACTTGTTCCGCGTACTCCCGGCCTGCTGCTGTGCGGCAATCTGGGAGCGTTCGACTTCCATCAACTCATTCTGTGCACTCAGTGTAGACAGCTTACTCCCGACCTGATCTTTCTGCAGTTGCATCCGCATTTTATGCACATCTGCCGCCACTTTGGCCCGCGCAGCAAACATGGCTGCACTTGCCTGAGCGCTTTGTAAGTCATTCTGCAAACTGGCAATTTGCTTATCATAATTACTGACTTTGGCATCAAACTCAGCTTTACGACGGAGAAATGCTTCTGCCTGTTGAACAGAGGCCGAATTTCGGGGATCGACAGAATAGAGTTTGCTCTGTGTTTCTGCTATCAGGCGATCCACCTCGGCCTGATACTGCTCACTCTGGGCCTGCATGTTCTCAATATCCGCACCCGAGGACGTGGGATCCAGATGCGCGAGAATATCCCCCTTATGAACAAAATCTCCTTCCCGCACATCAATAGAACGAACAATGGACGTATCCAAAGGCTGAACTAGAAGAGTCTGTTCTGTTGAAACTAGACGCCCTTGTGTTGAAACCACTCGGTCCAGCGGAAAAACGGTCATTACGGTAACGGATGAAAGAACCAGCGCCCCAACAAGCCAGGAAATATACTGCGCTGAAGGCGTGGGCGGCATATTGACCAAGGCGGCCGTCGGGGAATGGAACTCCAGCAGGGCCGGAGGCATGTCACCCTGTGCATATGGGTCATCCGCCTGACGCAGAAAATCAGGCTCGCTTTCCGTGCTCACGTCGGAACCAGTCGGCTGCCCTGAGGGCACAATATCCTGTTCACTCATGGCTTATTCTCCTTCCGCAACCAGAGAAGACGAGCCGGGTTTTGCTTTCCCCTCTGTATGACGGTTCTGCTGCATCCAGAGTGTGCGATAGATATCACACCGTTCCAGCAGAACGTCATGGGGCGCAATATCCGCCACAGACCCATGATCCATCACGCAGATCTGGTCACAATTTACGAGAGAAGACAGACGATGCGAGACAATGACCATAGTCCGGCCCTTGCCGATCCGCTCAAGGTTGGCGTTCACCAAGGCTTCACTTTCCGGATCAAGCGCTGATGTCGCTTCATCCAGAATCATTAGCTTGGGATCGGTAATCACCGCGCGCGCAATTGCCAGACGCTGACGCTGACCACCCGAAATGTTAGTAGAACCCTCTTCAATGAAGGTCTCATAGCCAGCGGGCATACGTTCAATAAATTCTTCAGCACCAGCCATACGCGCCGCACGCACGACATCGTCAATCGTATAGCCGGGACGACCAGCCGTAATGTTCTCGCGGATGGTCCCCCGGAACAAGAAGTTATCCTGCAGCACCACCCCGAAAGACCGCCGCAGATGCGTCAGATTGATTTCACGCAGGTCAATTCCGTCCAGTTTCAGGTAACCCGTATAGGACCGGCTGACCCCCTGCAGCAGTCGGGTGATGGTGGATTTCCCCGAACCGCTTCGCCCGACCAGCCCTAGCATCGTTCCGGCAGGGACTTCAAAATTCACATCATTCAGAGCTTTGGAGGTCGAACCCGGATAGGTAAAATCCACACCATCAAATGACAGAGCGCCTTTAATCGGAGGTCGCATCCCCGTGGTCAACGCCTTGGTTTCCGTCGGCTGATTCAATACGGAGGCAGCCTCGCTCAGAGAGGTCATAACTTCGTTAAAATCATCCAAAAGCTTAGCAAACCCGACAAGCGGGGATGCCACGCGCCCCCCGAGCATCATAAACGCCACCAGCCCACCCACTCCAACAGACGACGGACTTACCAGCGCCAAATAAGCGCCGATCATGATAATGCCTCGATTGATAAACAGATCCAGCGGCATCACCAGCGTTTGCGGCCAGTTAGACATCCGCCCAACCGCCAGTTTCCAGCGAATTACAATAGAGGTTGATTCGTCCCAGACCTGTTTGCGCATATTTTCCAATGCCAGCGTCTTTAAAGTCCGGATACCCGCAACCGTTTCGTACAAAATTGCCCCTCGTTCACGCTCAGCCTGCATTTGCTTTGTCATAACCTTCGCAACCGGCCCCATGAAAATCACAACGATCAAGCCAATACAGCCCGCCGCAGCAACCGTCATCCACGCAAGACTGGAACTGAGATAAAACAAAAATGGTAAAATAACGAACAAGGTAAACAGGTCCAAAAAGGTCGACATCAGTCTGCCGGTCAGAAAGTCACGTACCTTGTAGATAGCCATGACACGACCAAGAATATTCCCCGCCTGCTGCCTTTCAAAATACTCCAGTGGCAAAGAAACCAAGCGACTAAACACATGCAGGGAAATACGAGAATCAATACGGGTTGTTAGCACCAGCGAGAGTTCCCGCCGTCCATACGTCAGCAACACTTCATAGACTGAAAAAACAACAATAATCCCACTAATCGAAATCAGAGTGGACATGGACTTATAATTCACCACACGATCAATGACCTGCATGACAATAAGTGGTGGAAAAATCTGCAGAATACTAAGCGTCATCGAGGCAATGGCGATATCACGCAAAGACCGCTTTTCTCGCAGAACCATCTTGGCCAGCCAGGTCAGATTAATCGGCGCTTCTGCTTCAGACTGATCCCGTCGCCGCTTGATCAGCAGCACATCACCGGTCCATATCCGGCTCAGGCGCAGTTCATCAACCGGCACGGGAGCCGCGGCTTCATCTTTCAGCGGGTCGCGCAGCCAGACAACACCCTTACCGGGGTCTGCCCCAACCATAATCGCCGCAGAACCATCACGGAACATCAGCACGATCGGCGGCGAGTTGGTCATCTTGACCAGATAGCGCCACTTGATGCGCATCCCCTTGGCGACCGCACCCTGTTCTTCCAGCCAGCGCACCAAAGTAGCAGGCGAAGGGCTTTCTTCCCCCGGCTCTGCTGCAAAATCGCGGATATCCAGTTCCAGCCCATGGAAACGCGCAGCGGCAACAACCGCACGCAGGCGAATGATGGCTGGGCTCAGGCGGGAGGCACTCTCATGGCCTGGATCAGAAGAAGGGCCAGAAACATCAGGCACATGATCAGTCTGGTTCACGAACAACCCTTTTGGCAAAACCTTAATACGCGGTCCGAACGCCTTAGATCGCCAGCTCCCGGACAAAAGCTCTTATGACAGGGTGTGAGGATGACCTCAAAGTGTTTCTCGATCTTCATCCCGCCATCCCGCGTTATTTCTTCAACAATAACAGGAAAAACGGCTGGAAACCGCCTCCAGTCCATAAAGAGAAAAAACCAGAGGATCAGACTGCAACGCCTGCGTCAAACCCGCCATATCCTGTGCAGGACAAATCAGGCAGAGGGTCTGAAAAAAAACACATTCTCCGCGAGCGCGCTCCTGCATCAGGCCAGCCAGAAAACGTCCCAACTGGCTGCCTCCCTGACAGCAGACGCACCCACTGCCATGGTCGGCCCCATCTCCCTGCGGAGCCCATGTCCGCACGGCACCCCATCCAGCCTGCTGCGAAGGGGAAGGCTGAAGTGCGAGAAAGACCGCCAGATTGTCCGGCTGGGCCAGCCCCGCAGCATCCTCCACGGACAGCAGCTTCAACCGGATCCGCCGGTCCTCCGGACCTTTCCAGGACAGAGGACTGGTAGACACAGATGCCGCTCTCTGGAATAACACTCTACCCTCCGGACCGGCGTCCGACCGAGGCTCTTCTTCCCGTTTTTTGTGATTTATGGGTGCCATGTCTTCTCGTCTTCCGCTTCTCGATGCTCTGCGCAATCAGGTCCTGCTGTGTGACGGAGGGATGGGTTCGCGCATCCAGATGCTCGATCTGGATCTGAAACGGGATTACTGGGGGCAGGAAAACTGCACGGAAATCCTGACACTCTCGCGGCCTGAACTGATCCGGGAAATCCACCGCGGCTATTATGAGGCCGGGGCGGACATGGTGGAAACCAACACATTTGGTGGCTCTCCCATCACTCTGAGCGAATTTGATCTGGCTGACAAGACGCGTGAGATCAACCGCAACTCCGCCATTCTGGCACGGGAAGCGGCGGAAAGTTTTGCTGATGGCCGCACCCGCTATGTGGTGGGCTCTGTCGGGCCGGGCACCAAACTGCCGTCTCTTGGCAATGTGGATTATGACACGCTGGAAGCCGCCCTTGCCGAGCAGGGACGCGGCCTGATTGAAGGCGGCGTGGACGCTATCCTGATTGAAACCTGCCAGGATACGTTGCAGATCAAGGCTGCCGTCAACGGCATGAAAATTGCTCGCGCGGAACTGGGCACGACCACGCCCATTTTTGTGCAGGTGACGGTCGAGACCACCGGCACGCTGCTGGTCGGCCCGGATATTGCTGCTGCGGCCACGGTCATCCACAGCCTTGATGTGGACCTGATGGGCCTGAACTGCGCCACCGGCCCGCAGGAAATGGCCGAGCATGTCCGCTGGCTGTCCGAAAACTGGCCGCGCCTGATTTCCGTCCAGCCGAACGCTGGCCTGCCGGAACTGGTGGACGGTCAGACCCGCTATCCCCTCTCCCCGGAAGACATGGCGACGTGGGTCGAACGCTTTATTGTGGAAGACGGGCTGAACATGGTGGGTGGCTGCTGTGGCACCTCCACCCCGCATATTGCAGCGCTTGATGCTATGCTGCGCCGCCGCGCGGAAGGCACCGGCCAGCATCGTCCTGCCCCTGTGCCCAAAAAATCCGTGTGGATTCCCTCCGTCGCCAGCCTGTATTCTCAGGTGCCGCTGCGGCAGGAAAATGCCTATTTCTCCATTGGTGAACGCTGTAACGCCAACGGTTCCAAAAAATGGCGCGAACTACAGGAAGCGCATGACTGGGACGGCTGCGTGGCCCTTGGCCGTGAGCAGGCCAAGGAAGGCTCCAACGCGCTGGATATTTGCACCGCCTTTGTCGGTCGCAATGAACGCGCAGAGATGGATGAAGTCATCAAACGCTTCACCTCCTCCGTCAACGCGCCGCTGGTCATCGATTCCACTGAAACACCGGTGATTGAAGCCGCCCTGAAGCTGCATGGTGGCAAGCCCATCATCAACTCCATCAACTTTGAAGATGGGGAAGGCCCGGCCACGGACCGTATGCGTCTGGCCCGCAAATTTGGCGCGGCAGTCGTGGCACTGACCATTGATGAAGTCGGCATGGCCCGCCGCCCGGAAGACAAGCTGCGTATTGCCACCCGTCTGGTTGAGTTTGCCTGCGAGAAATACGGTCTGCCGCAGTCGGACCTGATGATTGATCCGCTGACCTTCACCATCGCCACCGGTGCGGAAGATGACCGCAAGCTGGGCCTGTGGACGCTGGAAGGCATCCGCATGATCCGCGAGGCCTTCCCTGATATTCAGATTGTTCTGGGTCTGTCCAACATCTCCTTCGGGCTGAACCCGGCGGCCCGTGCGGTGCTGAACTCGGTCTATCTGGACCACGCCGTGAAAGCCGGCATGACCGCCGCCATTGTGCATGTGTCCAAAATCCGCCCGCTGCACATGATCGCCCCGGAAGAAGTGAAGGTTGCCGAAGACCTGATCTTTGACCGACGGACGGAAGATTATGACCCGCTGCAAAAGCTGCTGGCTCTGTTTGCGGACCGTAAGGCGTCTGAAGCTGTTAAGCGCAAACGCGCAGAGACCGTGGAAGAACGCCTGCGCGACCGCATTGTGGATGGCGACCGCAAGGGGCTGGAAGCGGACCTTGATGAAGCGATGGGCAAAATGCCGCCGCTGGAAATCATCAACACCGTTCTGCTGGACGGCATGAAGGTGGTGGGCGAGCTGTTCGGCTCCGGCAAGATGCAGCTCCCCTTCGTGCTGCAATCTGCCGAGACCATGAAGGCCGCCGTGGCGCATCTTGAGCCGCATATGGAACGCGCAGAAGGCCAGCAGCGCGGCACCATCGTGCTCGCCACGGTTAAGGGCGACGTGCATGACATCGGCAAAAATCTGGTCGATATCATCCTGACCAATAACGGCTACCGCGTGGTTAATCTGGGCATCAAGGTGCCGGTCGCGGACATGATTGAGTCAGCCCGCAAGGAAAAGGCCGACGCCATTGGGATGTCCGGCCTGCTGGTGAAGTCCACCGTCATCATGCGAGAAAATCTGGAAGAGATTTCCCGCGCGGGGCTGGATGTGCCGGTGCTTCTGGGCGGCGCGGCCCTGACCCGCAATTACGTGGAAGAAGACTGCGTGGCCGCCTACGCCCCCACCGGGCGCGTGGCCTATGCACGCGATGCGTTTGACGGCCTGACCCTGATGGATCAGATCGCGCAGAACGGCTTTGATGACTATCTGGCCGCTGTCAGCAAAAAGCGCGAGGGCAAAACCACCCGTCGCAACGCCCGTGCGCCGGAGCAGGCGGAAACGCGCGGCTTTACCCCCATCGATCCCGCTGCGGCCCGCGCCCGGCGCGAACGGATGACGGCAGATGAAACGCAGCTGACGCCACCTTTCTGGGGGCCGCGCGTCCTGACTGCCACGCCGGAAGCCATTCTGCCATTCCTGAATGAGCGCGCCCTCTATCAGTTCCAGTGGGGCTTCCGGAAACAGGGCCGCTCTCTGGATGACTTCCTGAAATGGGCCAAGCAGGATCTGCGCCCCATTCTGCGCCGCATGCTGGACCTGTCGGCCAAGGAAAACATTCTGTCCCCGCAGGCCTCCTATGGGTACTGGAAAGCCGCAGGGGACGGGAACGACCTCGTGCTGTTTGAAGAAGACGGCACGACGGAAGCCGCCCGCTTCACCCTGCCCCGCCAGCCGCGTGAAGATGGCGAGTGCATTGCCGACTTCGTGCGCGATATCAACGATGCTGAACGTGATGTCGTCGGCCTGCAGGTCGTCACAGTGGGCCAGAAGGCATCTGACATTGCGCGCGACTGGTTTGAAGAAAACCGCTATCAGGACTACCTCTACCTGCATGGCCTCTCAGTCGAGATGGCGGAAGCCATGGCGGAATACACCCACAAGCGCATTCGCTCGGAACTGGGTTTTGCGGCAGAGGATGCGCGCGACATGGATACCCTGCTCCAGCAGGGCTATCGTGGGTCTCGCTATTCCTTCGGCTATCCGGCCTGCCCGAGGCTGGAAGATCAGCACCCCATCCTGAGGTTGCTGGATGCGGAACGTATTGGGGTTTCCCTGACGGACGGGGATCAGCTCCACCCGGAACAGTCCACCTCCGCTCTTGTTATCCTTAACAAACATGCGAAATACTTCACCATCTGAGACCTGCCCGGGTCTGTAATACCCCTCTGGTCAGGGGTAAGCCGGGCTCCCCGGTCCTGACCGCTGAACCAGAAGGGAACTGCCACCTTGGAACTGCTGACACTTGTTGATCTTGCCGGAAGCGTCGCCCTGCTGCTGTGGGGCGTGCATATGGTGCAGACCGGCGTGCAGCGGGCCTGCGGCGCACGGCTGAACAGCCTGCTCTCCCGTATGCTGGGCAACCGGTTTCAGGCCTTCCTGACCGGCCTTGGCATTACGGCGGTTCTCCAGTCTTCCACCGCCACCGGGCTGATGATTACCGGTCTGGCCGCCCGCGGGCAGCTGGAACTGGCCCCGGCACTGGCTGTCATGCTGGGGGCGAATGTCGGCACCACGCTGATTGTTCAGCTACTCTCTTTTGATGTCGCTGCCATCGCCCCCGTCTTTGTGCTGACAGGCGTCATGCTGTTCCGGCGTGGGCAGGGTACATGGCGCGATTCCGGGCGCGTCTTTATCGGTCTGGGGCTGATCCTCATCTCCCTGCGGCAGTTCCTCGTGCTGCTTGGCCCCTACACACACCGGCCGGAACTGACCGCCGTGCTGGGCGCCATGAGCTCGCACGATCTGGCGGCCGTGCTGCTGGGAGCCGTCATTACTTGGATCAGCCACTCTTCCGTGGCGACAGTCATGCTGATCACCACCTTTGCCACCAGCGGTACCATTCCGGTGGAAACCGCGCTGGCGCTGGTGCTGGGGGCTAATATCGGCACGTCCATCAACCCCGTGGTGGAAGGCAGCCGGACAGACCTGACAGCCCGCCGCATTTCTATGGGCAATCTGCTGGTGCGTGTGGTGGGGGCTGGCCTGCTACTACCCATCCTGCCCTGGCTGAGTGCGCTTGTTGCCCGTATGGAACCGGATGCGGCGCGTCAGGTGGCGGACTTCCACACGCTGTTCAACATCCTGCTGGCCATGCTGATGATCCCGCTGCTCAACAGCTACGCCCGCCTGATGATGCGTCTGATCCCCACCCCACCGCAGACCGCCCGGCAAACACCCGGCACCCCGCTCTATCTGGACCGGCTGTTGCTGGACAAAGCCCCGCAGCTTGCTGTTGGAAGTGCAACGCGGGAAGCCATGCGGCTGTGTGACCTGCTGGCCGCCATGCTCGATGCCATGCGGGATGGGCTGACTTCTTCCGACCCGGCGCGCGCCGGTGCGGCTCGTCCGCTCGGCAACGCTATGGAAGATCTGGGCAATGCCATCCGCTCCTATCTGGCCGGGCTGGACCCGGAGACGGCAAACCAGCGGGAAATGGATCGGGCGGAAGATATTCTGGCGTTCACCACCCAGCTCCTGCACGCTGAGGATATTGTGGAGCGCAGCCTTGTGCCCATGGTGCAGAAAATGGCCCGTCAGCGCTTGCAGCTTCCGCAGACTCTGCTGGCCCCGGTACTGACCATGGCTACCCAGCTGACCACCAATCTGAATGTCTGCGCCACCGTGCTGCTGGGGACGGAACGCGGCATGCCCAACCCGCTGAACGGCCAGAAGGACTTCTTCCGCGATCTGGAAATTGAGGCCACCACGGCCTATTTCGAGCGCCTGCGCAAACAGACTTCTGACGCCTCATCCACCACCGAAGGTCATGACATCTCCCTGCAGGATGAAGAGGTGACGTATCAGCTCACCCTGCTGCGTGACCTGCGGCGCGTGAACACACATATTGTCGCCGCCTCCACCTATCCCATGACGCCGGGCGAGGATGAGCTGTTTGTACAGGGGCCCGCTGAGCAGGAAGGTTGACCAGCCTCCCTTCTCCCGCCCATCATGACAACATGCCGCACGTGTCCGATCCTAAAGCTCGCCCCTCCCTGACTTCCGGGAAAACTCCTGCCCCGGCAGGATTCCGTACGGCTTCCGCACAGTCTGCGCCCTCGCCAGAGCAGCAGGCTGTTATCAAGCGGCTCAGTCAAACGATGGGGCAGCACGCCACAGCTTGCACAGCGGCCTTTATTGCCAGAAACCACCCCGATATCATCCGGGAAAGCGCTGCCTTCATGCGCAGTCTGGAAGCCGTCTGGGCGGAGGAAGGTCTGGACCCAACAGATGTGTGGACCGAACTGCTCCGCCGGATTGAGGTGGGCGATCTCTTTCTGCGCCTCAACCAGCCGCCGCACCGCAAGAAACTGAACGGCAAAGCCGTCCGCCCCTGGCGGATTTCCACCAGCAAGCTCCCCTGAGAGACGTTTGCCCCCATGGCAGCCATCGACATCATTTCCCTTGTGATTGTGGGGGTTTCAGCCCTGCATGGTCTGTGGCGTGGCTTCACCCGGCAGGCGCTGGGCCTTGGCGGCTGGATCCTGGCCATTCTGCTGGCCTGCCGGTTCTATCCCGTGCTCATCCCCTGGACGACCCCTTACCTCTCCAACCCTCTGGCCGCCCATGCCGCAGCATTTGTTATCCTGCTGCTGGGGCTGCTGATTGCGGCGGCCCTGTTCTCGGCCTTTATCGTCCGACTGGTGCATCTGACGGCGCTGAGCAGTCTGGACCGCACGCTAGGGTGTGGCTTTGGGGTCATACGTGGTGGATTACTTGTTGTGCTGCTGTTTATGGCCGCACAGTGGTTCATGATGCCGGAAGATATGGCCAGCCTTGAGGCAAATGGGCGACTCACCCCTTATATTCGCCTCGGCGCAGCCTATATCCAACCATTCCTGCCGGTTTTCAGTGCGAAAGGGGTTGCACCGAATCTCTCCACGGGTCATGACGCCACCTTGTGATCTCTTGCGGCCCTATGCCGGCTATTTGCGGAGGCCCTGCGCACCGATGCTCTCCCACCCGACCCTTCCTGAAGCACCTGCGGGTGCCTCCTGCCATGACGACGACCATCCGCATGAAGAATGCGCCGTCTTTGGTATCTGGAACGCCAAAGATGCTGCCGCCCTGACAGCCCTTGGCCTGCACGCCCTCCAACACCGGGGGCAGGAAGCCGCCGGCATTGTCTCCAACGATGGCCGCTTTCATTCCCACCGTGGACTGGGACTGGTCGGCGATGTGTTCAATGACCCACGCGTCATGGCGACCCTCAAAGGGGACCGCGCCATTGGCCATAACCGTTACGCCACCACCGGGGCGACGCTGCTGCGCAACGTGCAGCCGCTGTTTGCCGAATTCGCTTTTGGCGGTCTGGCCGTGGCCCATAACGGTAACCTGACCAACTCTGATTCCCTGCGTCAGGAACTTATCCGCCGTGGCTGTCTCTTCCAGTCCACCATGGACACGGAAGTTTTTGTCCATCTGATTGCCATCTCCCTCTACGCCACGGTGGAAGATCGCCTGATTGACGCGCTCAAACGCGTAACGGGTGCCTATTCTCTCGTCGTGCTCTCTCAGGATGCCCTGATGGGCGTGCGTGACCCGATGGGTGTGCGTCCTCTGGTGCTGGGCCGCCTGCCGGGTGAAGACGGCAAGGAAGGCAGCTGGGTGCTGGCGTCTGAAACCTGCGGTCTCGACATCATTGGTGCCGAATTCGTGCGCGATGTGGAACCGGGCGAGCTGGTGATTATCGACGATAACGGCATCCGCTCCCTGCGCCCCTTTGGCGATACCAAGCCGCATTTCTGCGTGTTTGAATATATCTACTTCGCCCGTCCGGACTCCGTGCTGGAAGGCCTGCCCGTTTATGCCGTGCGCAAGCAGATTGGTAAGGAACTGGCACAGGAAAGCGGCGTAGATGCCGATGTGGTGGTGCCAGTGCCGGATTCCGGCGTGCCGTCTGCCATGGGCTATGCGGAAGCCAGTGGCATTCCGTTCGAGCTGGGCATTATCCGCAACCATTATGTGGGCCGCACCTTCATTGAACCCACGGACCAGATCCGTAATCTGGGCGTGAAGATGAAGCACTCCACCAACCGCCCGGCGCTGGATGGCAAGCGGGTTATTCTGGTGGACGACTCCATTGTGCGCGGCACAACCTCCCGCAAGATTGTGGACATGGTGCGCGCGGCAGGGGCCAAGGAAGTGCATATGCGCATCTCCTCCCCGCCCACCAAGCACTCCTGCTTCTATGGCATCGACACTCCTGAGCGCAGCCACTTGCTGGCCGCCCAGCATGATCTTGCCACGATGGCGGAACTGATTGGTGTGGACAGTCTGGCCTTTATCTCGCTGGACGGTCTCTACCGCGCCATGGGTCATGAAAGCCGTGGTGCCTACCGTGAGCGTTATTGCGACGCCTGCTTTACCGGGGATTACCCCATTCCGCTGATCGACCATGATCGGGAATTCGGCCCCGATTCAGCCTGAGGCTGAGCCGAGACCAAAAAAGGCGGCCCGGAATGGGGCCGCCTTTTTTATTGTCTGAACTCTGAGAGAGCGGACACGACCGGGGAAACCCCGGATTTTATTTCCGATGATGAGCAGTTGACCCGGAAGCCCCGGTATCCGTCGTCTGGCTTTCAGGCACCGGCGGCATCATCCGCAGTTGTGCCGCTGCCTGATCGGCAAGCTGACCAAGGAGCTGGCTGAGCACCTGCACCATTGCCATGGTGCCGGAAGAGACCGCCGGTGCCTGCACCAGCACACGCTGCATATAGAACTGCCCACTGGTATCCGGTGCGCCAGCCTGCGCACCCTTGACGGACAACGCGGCCTCAATCTGCACCGCACCGGAGGGGCCGGTGGAGAAGCGCGTCACAGAAAGTTCGACGTAAGCCTGTGGCTCGGTGGAAACGGCATCATTTTCTGCAAACACGCTGGTGCCCGGCAGACGCTGGGCCAGATCCCCTGCCAGTGTGCGGCTGATCTGCCCGGCCAGCGAGTCCCCCCACGCGTCATTCGGGGAAACCGTCAGTTTGTAGCCGGTATCTGCCGTCACAATGCGATCACGGTCCAGCCCGGAAGCAATGGTAGGCTGACGCACCTCCACAAAGCGCGGACCACCCGGCGCAGGCTGCCCCGGCACAACGGAAAGCGTGTAAAGCGTCGGCCCTGCCCCGCTGGAGCAGGCCGTGAGCGTCGTTGCCATCACACCCAGTCCGGCAGCCCCCAGCAACAGGCTACGACGAGGGAGAGAAGCCTGAAGGCGGCGTGAGGAAGAAGAGAGCGTCATGCTTTACCGTCCCGATATCAGCGCAGTGGGGTGGTTGGTCAGGAACTCGGACAGGAACCGCAGAGACCGCGCTGCCTGCCCAAGCTGGATCACCATGGCCTGAAGATTACGGTGGAAATCACTGTTTCCGCCATAGCCTGCCAGCAGGTGGTTGGCGTTCTGCAGGGTCTGATCAAGCTGGTTGGTCATTTCCGGCAGACGCTGCATCAGCGGCCCCATCCCACTCCGCAACTGCGTGCTCATGGCCTGAAGGTTCTTGAGAGACTCTTTCAGGCTGGAAAGAGACTGCTTCACTTCCGGGCTGGTCAGCGTCTTGTCTGCATTGGCCAGCAGGTTGTTGGCATTCACCCCAATCTGTTCAAACGGCATATCGGCCAGACGAGACGCCACGGTGGAGAGAGAGTCCATAATCCCGCTCATGCCACCGGCCTGACTGGGGATAACCAGCGTCGGCCCTTCCATGGTGGTGGTGGCTGGCGGCGGGTTTTTCACAAAGTTCAGCGAGATCATGGTCTCGCCCGTCAGCAGGCTTGCGCTGTCGGTGGAGGCCCGCAGGCCGTTGGCCACCAGCGTCTTGAACATGTCTGTCAGAGCGCCATGACGAATTTCGTCGGCAGCCAGCACGCGTTCCGGCTGGATCTGCATGCCAATACGGACACGCGGATGACCAGCCTTCTGGTCCAGATCCAGCTTCACGCTGGTCACGCTGCCAATCTGAATGCCGAACATGGTGACCTGACTGCCCGGGGCCAGCCCCTTGACGGAGGAGGTCACGTAAGTCGCCAGCGGCACGCGCTCATGATAGCCCGCACTCTCGGCATCGGCCTGACTGTCATAGAGTTTGAAGACGGTATCCGCCGGGGCTTCATCATGCGGCGTTCTGTCCTTATCCCGCGGCAGGCCAAAGGCCACACCACCGGAGAACAATGCCTGCAGAGACTGCATCTGCACCTTCAGACCACCAGCCCCAAAGCCGACCTGCACGCCAGACACGTTCCAGAACCGGGTATCCGGATACAGATAGTGGTCATACGGCTCACGCACAAAAAGCTGGATCAGGATCGGCCCGCGGCCGCCCGGCGGCATGGTGTAGCCCAGCACTTCCCCCACATCCACATCGCGGAAGAAAACGGGGGCGCCCTGCCCGATGGAACCGATGGTGGGCGTAATGAGCGTATAGGTCCGCCCCGGCTGGTCAGACCGCACCCCCGGAGGAGCTTCCAGACCACGGAACTCCGTCTTGCGCTGGGCTGTGGTCGGGTCGCTCCCTTCCAGACCGGGGTCAAACGCAATGTATGCGCCGGACATCAGGGTTTCGAGCCCGGTGATGCTGGCGCCGTTGATGCGCGGACGCACCACCCAGAAGCGCGCCTTGTCCGTCAGCATGGGGCCGGACCCGGCATTCATGCGGATACGCACGTTCACATGCCGCAGGTCATCCGTCAGAGAGATGCCTTCCACCGTGCCCAGCACCACGGCCTTGTTCTTCACCTGCGTCTGGCCACTTGTCAGACCATCGGCTGTGTCAAACACAACGGTGATTTCCGGCCCGTTATTGGCAAAGCTTTTCCAGATCAGAAAGCCCGCAATCAGCACTGAGAGGACGGGAATAATCCAGATGATGGAAAACCGGATACGACGCACGACAGCATCTGGCATTGTGCTGTCATTCTCGTCGGGTGACTGATAATGATTCTGTCCGTTCACGCCCTGTCCGGCTCCATGTTATCCTGATACGCACTGGCCTGCACGGCTGTGTGACCACGCCGCCGGCCTTTGCCTGAGGTGCGGGCATAAGCCGCATCACCATTTTTACCTGCGGCATCCCACATCAGACGCGGGTCAAATGTGTGGACCGCAAAAATTGTCAGCACCACAACAGCGGCAAAGCAGACCATACCACCGTTGGCTGTAATACTTGCCATATGGTTAAAACGTACCATTGCGACAAGAATAGAGACCATAAATACGTCAATCATCGACCAGCGGCCAATAATATCAATAATACGATACACTTTGGACCTGAATGGCAGATGCCTGTGCGACTTCCGCCGCGTAGCCTCTACCATATAAGACAGGCCGATGACTTTAAGCACGGGCACCGTCACACTGGCAAAGATGACAAGCAGGGAAAGCGGGATCATCCCGTCCACCCACAGCTCTATCGCGCCTTCCACAATGGTGTGGCCAGTCCCGGCCCCCATGCGGATCACGGTCATGACCGGATAAATATTGGCCGGCAGATAAAAAACAATGGCCGAAACAAGCAGCGCCACGGTACGGCTCATGCTGTTGGCCTTGCGATGCCGCACGACATGCCCACAGCGGGGACAATAGCCGGAAGGCTCCGTGGGATGCACCGGGTGGTCAAACTCCAGCACCAGCCCGCAGGAAAGGCAGGAGACGCGGTTGGCAGACGGCAGCAGCAGGTCATCCTCGCCTACGGCCACAAAGGTGAGCGGCAGGCGCGGGCCACGCATGGGGCGCATGAAGGCATCAATCTTCCGGTGCCGCCAGATAATTTCCGTATCCAGCGTGGCGTCCGTGGCTGCCATGGAGACCATCAGGCCAGCCACCAGATAAACGGCAGCCCCAACCTCCACAAACGCCAGATCCACCAGCTTGGTGTAGGCCACAAACACGCCCAGAATATACACTTCCACCATGGACCATGGGCGGAGCGCCTCATACCACTTCATCAAATGCGGCACCCAGGCGGGCAAACTGGGCCGGAGGGCGGCGGTCAAAATCATGCCCATCATGGCAATGACGATACCGGGGGCCAGAATGGTGGCAATGGCCACCAGCACGCCCACCTCGCCCCAGCCTTCATGCAAAAGTTCAATCGGGCCGGTGAGGATATCCACCGTGCGCTGCCGCCCATAGAGATCGAGCATCATGAGGGTGGAAAACAGCATGGCCACATACAGGGCCGCCGAGGTAATGCAGAAGGCCAGTGGTGTTGCAATCGGCGCAGTCTTGTTCCGCCGGTCCAGCGACTGGTTACAGCGCGGACAACGCGCCTGCGTCCCGGGCTTCAGCTCAGGAAGTTTCTGGACAAGCCCGCAACACGGACACTCCATAACACCTTCAAGAACCTGAACGTGCCGGGTGTTATCCACCGATGTATCCTGAACAGGCATCACGGCTTCACGCATCAGGGCGGTAAATTGCGACACGCTCATAAGGGTGACCTTAGAACGAAAAAAACCGGAGCGTAATAGTCATGTCACAAGATTGCAGCCATGCGGGGGCATCACAGGCCATACGGGATGCAAAATATCTTCTGATTTCCGCATCTTCCCCCGTTGCGTTTCCTGAAGTGCTATGATACTCAGCCTCTCGAAAGTGAGTATGCCCGCTTAGCTCAGTTGGTAGAGCACGTCATTCGTAATGATGGGGCCGGTGGTTCGAATCCTCCAGCGGGCACCACTTTTTTCCCATAAAGCCACAGTTGACCACGTGTTGATGATCGCCGCGCGCTAAGTGGCGTCATTTTCGTCAATCGGACGGCCTGCGCTGGCGTGATGCGCCCCGAGAATACGGCCCACACAAGACACCCTACAACCGCTGGAAGCGCCGGAGTACTGTGGGGATTTTTATCCACATGATCGAGGGACTCGCTGCCAGAAAGGCAGAGCCTCAGACGATCATGATTGGGAGACTCAAGGACGGGAGGCGCGTCACAACACGCTATGATAGATGCCCTACCATCTTCTTTTCCGCCATCTGTCTCGCAGCAACCGTCATATTCTGGCTATGCGTCCTGAACCCAGGTATTCCTGAATTGCCCCATGCCTGGTGTAGAAACTGCATTTTTCGGTTTTTATTTAATTAAACTCAGATGAAATAATTTTCCCAGATAGCCAAACATTATTAAAATAGCGCCCGAAGCAAACAATATAAGTTCCGTTTTTTTCAATTTCCAGAATACAAACACTTGAGGCGCGTCAATTTTAAATTGCTCATAAAATGGCTCAAAATTTTCAACATGTAAATTGATGTAGTTCATAGTTAATCTAATCAATACTCTTATATATCTATTATATAAAAATATTAAAAAACCAAGCAACATTAATAAAAACCCAAACAATTCTACTTTTGTTCCATTAAACATTTTTCACCATACAATTAGAGGCTATTATACTCGCAACCGCTTTAGCACCCCAACAGAGCTAGACCAAGGCAGTTCCAAGAACGAATCCCGGCTGCTCCGTCCGCACAAAGCCCGATTGTTGGCCACCACCAGACCAACATACGGGCCCGCTCTGGGCGCAGGACGCATTCTTTTAGGTAGAAGATGAAGCTTGCTGCGATGTCGATTAGGGACATGACAGTATGAGCGCAGTGGTCGTATCGTGTTGCCACCCGTCGCCAGTTTTGAATTTTGCGATCATGTTTTCAATCAGGTGACGCTCTTTATACAGATGCCAGTCATAAGGCAGCTTTGATTGCCGGTTTTTCTTTGGCGAGATACAGGCGGTGATATTGAGTTCTGCCAGAAGCACGTCAACGCTTCTGAAGTCACTCATCTGGCCGGCAGTCAGATGAAGACGGACAGGACGTCCTTGCCCATCACACACAACAGGCAGTTTTGAGTTTAGACCACCTTTTGTGCGTCCAATATTTGGGGAAAAGCCCTTTTTGAGGAGAGACGCATTCCAGCAGAAATACGCAAAGACTTACGGTTTTAACCCATACAGGCTGATGGTCAGATGGTGGCCGTTGGAATAGTTCACCCCGGTCACAGAGCCATAAGTGCGGACACGGCTGCGGGCCGGGCCGAGTGTGGCGAGGAATGCTTCGCTTTTCTGCACATCAACCAGTGCTACGGCACAGGCCTCATTCCTCAGCATCCGTCGCGCGGCGTCCTCTGGCCCTTCCAGATGCACTTTACCGCCCATCAGGAACACAAGGCTCGGCTCGGAAAATGAGACGGACGAGACCTCTGTCTGTGCACAGGGCTGATGCGCCGCGACCAGTGCGGTCAGGCGCGGAGCCAGCCAGATGCTTTGCAGGCGCGGCACAACCACCAGAAACAGCCCGGTATAGAGCAGCATGGCACAGGCTGCACTGGTCAGCACGGCCTTACGCAGCTCTGACCGGCAGATAAAGACCACAGACAGACCGATGAGCGGCAGGCTCCCCCCCGCCAGAATCAGCGCTGCAGGAGAAACCACATGCTCCAACTTCCACAGCAGCACGGGACCAGCAAGCGCCAGAGCAACGCCGGCAATGGTCCATAGAACGCCATAAACGCCCAAGACCAGACGCGCCCAGACCGCACGCGGCCAGCCTGCCCAGACCGGAGCGCCCTGCGCGAGCATACCCGCCGTCAGAATGGCAATGGCAGGATAGGTGGGCAGCACATAATGCGGGAGCTTGGTCGCGATGGCTTCAAACACCACCCAATGCGGGATGATCCAGCACAGCAGATATTTAACCGGTAGCGTCTTGCGGCTTTTCCAGACAGCGGGCAGAGCCGCTGCCGCAAAAAACGAGCCGGGCCAGAATGCAATTAGGAAAACCAGCAGATGATAACCCGGCGGCAAGCCATGCGCTTGCTGGCCAGAAGCCACCTTACCCAGAAAATTGGTGCCCACAGCACGGCGGAAAAACTCGCCATGACTAACCACGCCAATCGCGATGCACCAAGGTAGCAAAATGGCCAGAGAGACCAGCCAGCCCCATGCGGGCCGTAGCCTGCGCCACAGGCTGAAATTCCGTTCCACAGCCGCCAGACAGAGCGGCGTGGCCAGAGACGGAATGAGGATCACCGGCCCCTTTAACATCAGGCCGCAGCCAATCGCGCCCCAATAGAGTAGTGCTGTGCTTAAGGGCGTGGGGCGTTCGGCCTCCCTGTCACACAGCGCGCGCAACAGGCCAGCCTGCGCCAGCAGAACACTGAGCAGAAGGGTGGAATCGATGGTACCCATCCGGTTCTCTGCCGTCACCAGCACAGAAACCATCAACAGCAGCCCCGCCCCCAGTCCGGCCGTGGCGCCAAACAGCGTGGACCCCATCCAGGCCGTCAACACCACAGCGGCGGTCATGGCCAGCAGAGAGGGGAGACGATAGGCCCAGACGGCCCGGCTTTTCAGCGTGCCCGTGGCCGCAACAGAGGCCGCTTCCAGCCAGTAAATTCCGGCGGGTTGCAGATAGCGGGGTTTGTCCTGAAAGCGGACATCCACGAAGTTGCCGCTCTCCAGCATTTGCGCCGTCGCTTCCATATAGCGCGGCTCATCACGGTCGAACGGCGGGGTGGACGCCCGCCCCGGCAAAAACAGGAAAAATGCGAGTAAACCGAGCAAAGCCAGCGCACGCCCGGACAGGCGTTGCTGGCCCCAGCGTGGATTTAGCATTCGCGGACCGAGCGCGGCAGGCGGGTACGGTTCCGCAGCCAGATCACACCCAGCAGATCGCGAATGCCAACCAGAGCGCGGTTGAAATTGGTATATTTGGACTGCCCATGCAGGCGCGGGCGATGTTTGACCGGGTGGCACAGCAGCGGCACGCCGTAAGACGCAAACAACGCAGGCAGGAAGCGATGCAGGCCTTCAAACTGAGGCAGCTTTAAAAACGCATCGCGCTGGAAGAGTTTGATTGGCGCACCCGTGTCCGGGCATTCATCCCGCAACAGGCGGCGGCGCAGACCATTGGCAAACCGGGTTGCAAACCGGCGGGACCAACCATCTTTCCGCTTTTTCCGCACACCCACGACAAGCGGCGGGATGCCGTTGGCGGAACGGGCCAGCCGCAGCAGGTCGATCAGTTCACGCGGGTCGTCCTGACCATCACCATCAATGGTGGCAATCCACTCACCACGGGCAGCAGTAATGCCTGTGCGCAGGGCAGCGGACTTTCCGCAACAATGGTCATGGGAGAGAACGCGGAGGCCGGGAAGGACATCGGCCCGCATTTTCTGGAGGACGGCTACGGTATCATCCCGGCTGCCATCATCCACAAAAACAACTTCAGTTTCTGGCAGATGCTTGAGGGCTTCGGCCAGTTCCTGACAGACAAACGGGAGGTTATCCCGCTCATCCAGAACGGCAATCACAATGCTCAGAACCGGAGCGTCACCACTCCGGGAGGAAGAGAGCGCGTTCAAGCCAGATCAATCAGCAAACGCGCGCTCAGGCTGCGTGACGCGCAAGAGCGGTCGGCAGGTTTGCAATGGCCTGATCAACCAGAGCTTCTGCCTTCTGCTGGTCCAGAGACTGACCCAGCACACCCCGTGCGGCTTCAACAGCCACATCAACAGCGGCCTGACGCACTTCCTTGATTGCTGCGCGTTCTACGGCAGCAATCCGGTCCCGTGCCATCTGCTCATGACGCTGCACGGCAGCTTCTGCTTCTGCGCGAGCTTTTTCAGCCAGTTCCGCAGCATGCTGCAGAGACTGCTCAACCATAGTTTTGGCTTCAACCAGAGCCTGCTCACGCTCACGCGTGGCATCTTCCAGCATCTGCTCGGCTTCCCGACGGAGCTGGGCTGATTCGTCCAGTTCCTGCCGGATGCGGGCTGCACGGCTATCCAGGATAGTCGCGATAGGAGCCCAGACCTTGCGGCCAAAGAAGATGAAAAACAGAACGAAGGAAACAGCGACCCAGAAACCTGCTTCGTGAAAAATGCCAGACATGACTATAAGTTCTCCCGGAGCCGGTCAGATATTCTGGTGCGCGATCGCGCCGTCAACCTTCTGCGCCACAAGCTGGGCGTCGGGTGCGACACCTGTCAGGCGGGAAACGAGCGCCTGCGTGGTATCAGCAGCAATTTCTTTGAGCGTACCGAAAGCCTGAGCTTTTTCGGCAGCAATACGTTTTTCAGCGTCAGCAATTTCAGCTGAAAGACGGGCATTGATTTCTGCCAGCTTCTGATCTGCAGCCTGCTGTTCAGCGTCCAGCGTTTTCTGCAGATTGGCCTGAGCTTCAGCCATGGCATCTTTACGCGCCTGCTGGAGTTCCGCCACCGCTTTGTCTGCATCCTGTTTTGCAGAGCGCGCAACATCAAGGTCACCCGAGATACGCTTACTCCGGTCTTCCAGAACGCGGCCAACGCGCGGCAGCATTACCTGGCTCAGCACCAGGTAAAAGCCCAGGAAGATCACAGCACCCCAGATTACCTGACCGGTAACCAGGGGGTTGTGAAAATCAAGCTGAGGCATCCCTGCGGCGTATGCACCAGGTGCAGCCATTACCAGAAGAGACACGCCGGATACCGTAGCGAGTAAACCGGCACGGACAATCTTCATCATGACACCCACAGGAAGGCCTCCCTTTTCCTACCGTTTTATCAGACGAACAGGATCAGGAACGCGATGAGAAGCGCGAACAGCGCGATAGCTTCTGTCAGCGCGAAGCCCAGCATGCCCAGACCGAACACGTGCGGACGAGATGCGGGGTTGCGAGCAATGCTGCTCACCAGCGTTGAAAAGATGTTGCCGAGGCCGATACCAACGCCGGCGAGGGCGATTACGGCGATACCTGCACCGATTTCCCGGGCTGCAGCGATGTCCATATCAGTCACTTCCTTGTTAAAAAGTACAGTTCAAACGAAACGGGCAAAGCAGCTCAGTGAGCCACGGCCTCCCGCAGGTAGATGCACGTCAGAATGGCAAACACATAGGCCTGCAGCACACCAACAAGCAACTCAAGAGCCACCAGCGCCATGTTAATGGCAATAGGCCCTATCGCAAACACATCACCCACCACACCAAAACCGGCGAGCATGATGACGAAGCTTGCGAAAATATCGAACATGACGTGTCCGGCGACCATGTTTGCAAACAGTCGGATGGACAGGCTCACGGGGCGAGAGAGAAAGGACAGGATCTCAATCGGGATCAGCAGCGGCGCGAGGAACATGCTGGCACCAGCCGGCATGAAGTGCGCAAAGAAGCGGAACCCCTGCACCTTGAGCGACACGATCACCGTCAGCAGGAACACCATCACGGCAAGGCCGAGGGTCACTGCAATGTGGCTGGTGAAGGTGAAGGAGAAAGGCAGCAGGCCGATATAGTTCCCGGCCAGAATGAAGAAGAACAGCGTGAAGATGAACGGGAAGAACGCCGTGCCTTCCGGCCCGATGGTGTCCACCGCCATGCTGTGAATGAATTCGTAGCACACCTCGGCAGCAGCCTGGAAACGACCAGGCACCACAGCAGCAGGGCGCATACCGAAATACAGGAACGCAAGAACCAGGCACGCAGCCAGGATCATGTAGAGAGGTGACTGACTGAAGCGCAGCGCCTCACCAAGCCCGCCAAGAACGGGATGAAGCTCGAACTGACCAAGTACGTCGATACTGGAACCGCCCGCCAAAACCGTTCTCCTACTCCACTGTGCCCGGACTATCCTGCCGGGCCTTCAGCTTTCCAACTCACTGTTCCGGTGGCTTTACCAGCCGCCAGACATTCAGCACTCCTGCACTTCCGCCCATCAGCGCGAAGATAATCAGGAAAACAGCGCGGGTATGGAACCAACGGTCCAGCCCCCACCCTACAGCAACCCCAACCACCAGTGCGGAAATCATTTCCGTCCCGGCTCTGAGCGCCAGTGCCGGTAAGGACTGTTCATCCTTCTCAGACTTACTGGCTTTTTCATCCTCTTCTACCCGACCGGAGCGGCGTTCTGCCTCTCTCAATCGCTTAGCAAAAGACTCGTCGCTGTCTTCACCCATACTTCGCACTCCCAGAAGGGTGCAGGCGCTTGCTAACGGCGCTGCCATATCCTGTCAAGGAAGCATCCGTAGCACTGAGCGGAAAATCCGTCACGCATGCAAAAAAAGCGCACCAACGGACTATTCCGCCTGCGTCAGGATGCGGTTTCTGCCTCCGCTTCCGGCGTGCCGACCAGCCCCTTCGCAAAGTCCTGTGCCGAGAAGGGTCGCAGGTCTTCCACCTGCTCGCCCACGCCTACGGCATGCACCGGCAGACCGAAGCTATCTGCCAGCGCCACCACAATGCCGCCACGGGCCGAGCCATCCAGTTTGGTCACCACAAGGCCCGTCACGTTCACCAGCTCACGGAACACGCGCACCTGCTCCATGGCGTTCTGCCCGGTGGTGGCATCCAGCACCAGCAGGACGGAATGGGGAGCCGTCTCATCAAATTTCCGCATGACGCGAATAATTTTGGCCAGCTCTTCCATCAGCGCGCTTTTGTTGTGCAGACGGCCCGCCGTATCCACAAACAGCAGGTCCGCATCCTGCGCCTTGGCGCGCTTCAGGCCTTCAAACGCCAGACCAGCAGCATCCGCATTAGGAGCACCGGCAATCACCTGACAGCCAGTGCGCTCACCCCACACCTGCAACTGCTCCACAGCGGCGGCGCGGAAGGTATCGCCTGCCACCATCATCACTTTCTTGCCCTGATCGGTGAAAGAGCGGGCCATTTTACCAATGGTCGTTGTCTTGCCCACGCCATTCACGCCCACCACCAGCACCACATGCGGCTTGTGTGCCGGGTCCGGCTCGAACGGGATAGCGACCGGTTCCAGCACGCTGGCAATTTCATCCGCCAGTGCGGTGCGGATTTCCTCATCCGTGACTTCTGTGCCGAAACGGGTGCTGCGGAACGAGTCGATAATGCGCTCCGCCACAGCAGGGCCGAGGTCTGCCGTAATCAGCAGGTCTTCCAGCTCTTCAAGCGCCTCATCATCCAGCTTACGCTTAGTGAAGACGGATGTGAGACCACCGCCCAGCTTCTGCGTTGAGCGGGAGAGGCCCTTCTTGAGCCGTGAAAAAAAACCTAGCGCCATCTCAAACCCTTTCCGCCAGCAGACCCGCGGCATCCGCCGCAACAGCCCGCAGGCTGATAATCTCGCCCGTTTCCGCCTCACCCTCCGCAAGACGGACGGGGGCAAACTGTTCACTATGCCCGGATGTGGGCGTTTCCATCAGCACGCGCAAAGTCTGCCCAAGCAGACTCTGGTAATACCGCTCAGCCGAGGCCGCTCCCACCTCCCGCAGGCGGGCAGCGCGCGCCTTGCGCTCCGGCACCGGCACGGCACGCATCCGCGCTGCCGGGGTGCCCGGACGCTCGCTGTAGGGGAAGACATGCAGATACGGCACGCCCTGCGCCTCCAGAAAAGCGCGTGTTTCTTCAAACAGCGCCTCATCTTCCGTCGGGAATCCGGCAATTACGTCCGCACCGATGCCGATATCGGGACGCAGCTTGCGGGCACGTTCAATCACCCGCGCAGCGTCTTCCGCCAGATGGCGGCGCTTCATGCGCTTGAGGATAAGGTCAGACCCGGCCTGAAGCGAGAGATGGAGATACGGCATGAAGCGCGGCTCATGCTCCAGCAGTCGCCAGATATCCTCGTCAATTTCCACGGGATCGACCGAGGACAGACGCAGACGCTCAAGCTGCGGCACCAGCCCCAGCACCCGGCGGCACAACTGCCCAAGCGAGGGCGTGCCCGGCAGGTCCCCGCCCCACGACGTCATGTCCACGCCGGTCAGCACCACTTCCCGGTAGCCCGATTCGACCAGAGCGCGTACCTGCTCCACCACCACGCCAACCGGGGCGGAACGGGACGGCCCGCGCCCGAATGGAATGATGCAGAAGGTGCAGCGATGGTCACACCCCTGCTGCACCTGCACAAAGGCACGCGTCCGGCCTGCAAACTCCGTCACCAGATGCGCGGCGGTTTCCTTGGCAGCCATAATGTCCGAGACGGCAAGCGGCTCGTTCATGGCAGCGGGAGCCCAGCTTTCTGCTTTCAGCTTTTCTTCATTCCCCAGCACGCGCGTCACACCCGGCAGGGTGGCCCAGCGGTCCGGGTCGATCTGCGCGGCACAGCCGGTCACCACAATGCGGGCCTCCGGGTTGTCCCGATGCGCACGGCGGATGGCCTGGCGGGCCTGCCGCTCAGCCTCACCCGTCACGGCACAGGTGTTGACGATAATCACGTCTTCCAGCGACGCTGCATGCTCGCGCATGACTTCGCTTTCCCACGTATTCAGCCGGCAGCCGAATGTCAGAATTTCCGGACGGGTCATGAGGCGTAGGTGGCCAGATCCACCATTCCGTCAAACGCTGTTGCAGCTGGGCCCGTCATCAGCACATGGCCGTTTTCAGCCCACTCAATCTGCAAAATACCGCCATCCAGCTCCACGGCGCAGCGGCGTTCCACCAGCCCGCGGCGCACGGCATTGACCACCGCCGCACACGCGCCGGACCCGCAAGCTTCCGTCACCCCTGCCCCGCGTTCATGCACTTTCAGGCGCATGTGCTCCGGGCTGTCTATGCGGGCAAAACCAATATTGGCGCGATCAGGGAAGAGCGGGTCATGCTCCAGCGCACTGCCATGGCTGAGCATCGAAAAATCTTTCACAAAAAAAGTTGCGTGTGGGTTCCCCATAGAGGCCGCAGCCGGGTCGCCCTCCAGAGGCAGATGGAGTGTGTCCATCTCGGTTGCCAGAGGCACAGCCTGCCAGTCCAGCTTTGGGGTGCCCATATCGACCGTCACCAGCCCGTTTTGTTCAATCCGGGCCGGCAGGGTTCCGGCCCGTGTTTGCAGCACGGGGGTGCGGTTGCCGGTCTGGCGAAACACCAGATCCGCTACACAGCGGGACGCATTGCCGCAGGCACCTGCCTCTGACCCATCCGGGTTGAAAAAGCGCACAAACACATGCGCCCCCTCCGCACAGGCCGGACGGAGCGTTACCAGCTGGTCAAAGCCAATCCCTCTGCGGCGGTCAGCAAGGGCTGCAATCCGCGCGGGGGTGAGGGACAGATGGCCGGCACGCTCGTCGAGAATGACAAAGTCATTCCCAAGCCCGTGCATCTTGGAGAAAGAGGTCTGCATACCGCGCCTTATAAGGCAGATCAGCCCCTAATGCCATTGCGGAACAGGGCTGTGAGACTCAGAGAAAACGCCCCGGCTCACCGCGGCCCAGCACTTCAATTTTATACCCGTCCGGATCGGTCAGGAAAAAGAAGGTGCCGATAATCCGGTTATCGGTTTCCAGAGTTTTGATGGGCGTGGGCGAGAAACCTGCCGCATCCAGACGCGCATGCTCGGAGGCCAGATCCTCAACAGAAACAGCCAGATGCCCGTAGCCATCCCCCAGCGCATAAGGCTCGGTACGGCCATGATTGATGGTCAGCTCCAGCTCAAACGTCTGCTCGTCATTGGCCAGATAAATCAGCGTGAAGCTGTCAAACACCAGCCGGTCAACCGGCTTGAGGCCAAATGCGGTCTCGTAAAATGCCAGCGAACGCTCTTCATCAAGAACACGCAGCATGGAATGGATCATTTTCGCCACAAGACAGTCCCCCTCTGACATTGGCTTCGTCAAAATTTGCAGTGCTCATAACGCGGAAGCCGGTCTTGCTGAAATTATTTTTTAAAAAAATAGTCTTTACGCACGGCTCGGCAAAATGGTTTCAAACAATAAATGAACCTGCTCCGGGGATAATATTTAAAGAAATGACCACCTTTTCTCTTCTGCCTGCGCCAGCATCACGCCAGATGCGGACATGGCTTTGTGTTGGCACTATTCTGGCGACAGGGCTGCTCAGCACGCAGCTTTCCGGCACGGCCTACGCAGCGGAAGATGAAACGGCCTCTCTGGAAGCGCTGGAACACCAGATGGCGCAAATTCAGGAGCAGCAGAAAGCCCTCCAGAAAGCACTGGTGGGCATGCAAAAGCAGATTGCCGCGCACCGGGCTGCGCTGACGCATGGCGGAAGCGGTGGCTCCGCCACACAATCCGCCGTTGGCGGGAGCAGCCACCATACGCTGACAACAGCGCGGAACACGACCACGGGCAGCGGCACGAGCCATAAAGGCTGGTCCCCGGAGACGGGGTCTGAAGATGTGGGCATTGAATCGGCCGACACGACCTCAACGGCTATGAACACCGCGCATCATACCGGACGCCACGCCACGGGGCCGGATGCGCAACCTGTGTTCTCCGGTCAGGATGACCACCCGGATGTGGAAGCCGTGATTGGCCACCGTGCGGAAGACATGATTTCCCGCATTGCCGAAAACAGCGTTGGCCCGCATGCGCGTGAAACAGCGGGCGCACAGGCCGCCGGTGCGCTGGGTGACCACGGTGTATTCCATATGGGGCCGGTCACCCTCATTCTGGGTGGCTTTCTGGATGCGTCCGCCGTGGTGGAAAACCGCCACGTGCCCTCCGGCACCTTCAACTACTGGCAGGCGATGCCGTATCCCAACGAGTCCCGCTACCACACCAACAATTTTGAAGGCAGCGCGCGCTACAGTCGTATCTCGCTCATGGCCCGTGGCAATGTGGATACGCACTCTACCATTTCCGGCTTTTTTGAAATGGACTTCGGGGCTGGTGCGGCCACGACCGACGCCTATGAAAGCAACAGCTACGCCTTCCGCATGCGGCAGGCCTATCTGGCGTATGATAACAGTGACCTGAACTTCCACTTCCTCGCCGGTCAGGCGTGGAGCATGCTCACGCCGGGCCGTATCGGTATTATTCCGCGTCAGGAAAGTTTGCCGGAAACTGTCGAGTCTTCCATGCTGGCGGGCCAGACATGGGCGCGGCAGTTGCAGTTCCGGTTTGTGAAGGATTTCCTCCAGCACCGCCTGTGGCTGGGCCTGTCCATCGAAAACTCTGCCACGTTGTATGATACCACCGGCTTTACCAATTCCGATGGCACCGTCACGCTGCCCAACGGCAAGACCGCGACCGTCAGCAGTAACGGCACGGGCCTGACCAATGATGCCCCCTTCTCCAACGAGATTGCGCCGGATGTGATCGGCAAGGTCGCGTGGGACCCGCACTGGGGCCATTACGAAGCCGTGGGCATCCTGCATTTCCCGCATGACCGCGTAGCCTCCCTCGGGCAGGGCCATAACAATACTGCCATTGCTGGCGGCGGCGGTGGGTCCATGGTGCTGCCGGTTCTGCCGCATAAGGTGGAAGTGCGTCTGGCCGGACTGGCCGGGGTTGGCATAGGCCGCTACGGCTCTGTGCTGCTGCCTGACGCCACGCTGAAAGCCGATGGTGACGTTGCCCCCATCCCCTCCATTCAGGCCACGGGCGGCGTGATTGCCCACCCCACGCCGCGTGTGGATGTGTATGGCTTCTTTGGGTATCAGGAAGCCGGACGCCGCTATTCCAATTATGGCGGTGGGGCGTATGGCTACGGAAACCCCAATTATTCCAACCTCGGGTGTGAGACCGAATTGTCCACTCTGGGCTGCACGGCCAACACCCGCAGCGTCATGGAAGCGACCGTCGGTGCATGGTATCGCTTCTTCAAAGGACATTACGGAACGGTGGAAGCCGGAGCCCAGCTTGCCTACTCCCGCAGGGACGCCTGGAAGGGTCAGGGCGGGGGGCCGGATACAAGTATGAGTCAGATATTTCTGGACTTCCGTTACCTGCCGTTCCAGTAACACACCACGCTTACCGATAAGCGCTTAGGGCAAAAGTTCTCCGGCCAGGCCTCTGGCCATTCATGCGGGGAACCTTTATCCCCCCATACATCTTGTTGCCTGGACCTAAAGTAGAATGCCTTTTCAGAATGCCCCCGCCTCTCTTGCGAGCGCTCTTGCCGCTCGCGGGTACGAATCCGCAACCCCAGTTCAGGCCGCCGTTCTGGCCCCTGACGCCGAAGGTCGGGACCTTCTTGTTTCAGCCCGCACCGGCTCCGGCAAAACCGTTGCCTTCGGTCTGGCTATGGCGAACACCCTGCTGGATGACAATGGCCGCTGCCCCCCGCCGGGCGCGCCGCTGGCTCTGGTGATTGCCCCCACGCGTGAACTCGCCCTGCAGGTGCGCAATGAGCTTGAATGGCTCTATGCCTCCAGCGGTGCCCGCATTGTCTCCTGCGTTGGTGGTATGGAACCCCGCGTGGAAGCCCGTGCCCTGAATGCTGGCTGCCACATTGTTGTCGGCACGCCGGGCCGCCTGTGTGACCATCTTTCCCGCGGGCAGCTCAAGCTGTCCAGCCTGCGCGCCGTGGTGCTGGATGAAGCGGATGAAATGCTTGATCTCGGCTTCCGCGATGAGCTGGAAACCCTGCTGAAAGCCGCACCGCCGGAACGCCGCACCCTGCTGTTCTCCGCCACCATTGCGCGGGACATTGCCAATCTGGCCCGCCGTTATCAGACGGACGCCCTGCGCATTGATACGCAGAGCGGCAGCGCACCGCACACGGACATTACCTACCGCGCCGTGCTGACGGACCAGTCCGACATGGCGAACACCATCGTCAACGTGCTGCGCCAGATGGAGTCTCCCACCGCCATTGTGTTCTGCCACACGCGTGAAGCGGTGCGGCAGTTGCAGGGCATCCTGACGCAGCGCGGCTTCTCCTCCGTCGCCATCTCTGGTGACCTCGGGCAGAACGAACGCAGCCGCGCCATTGAAAGCCTGCGTCATGGTCAGGCCCGCGTTTGCGTGGCAACCGACGTGGCCGCCCGTGGCATTGATATCCCCGACCTCGGTCTGGTGATTCATGCAAGCCTGCCCTCCAACCCTGCCACCCTGCTGCACCGTTCAGGCCGCACCGGGCGCGCCGGGCGCAAAGGCACCTGTGTGCTGCTGGTTCCGCCCTCACGCAGAAGGCTGGCTGAACGCCTGCTGGAAGGCGCGAAGGTTACGGCAGAATGGGGTGGCGCACCGACGCCGGAAGATATTGCCAAGGCTGACGCCGAGCGCCTTCTGTCTGCCCCGCAGCTCTCCATTGCCGTGCCGGAATCCGGTGGCATGCATGAGCTGATCACCAAGCTGACGGAAGCTCACTCTGCCGATCAGCTTGCTGCGGCTCTGATTGCCATGTGGCGCGCCAACCTGCCGGAACCCACCAGCGTGCGCGTTATTTCTCCGGGCTCTGTCAAAAAAGCCCCGCGTGAACGCACCCGCCGGGATGACGAAGAGGGTGACCACCGTGGCCCGCGTGAGCCGGGTTCATGGTTCCGCCTGTCTGTTGGCCGTGAAGACCGCGCAGACCCGAAATGGCTGGTGCCGATGCTCTGCCGTCTGGGCGGCATCCGCAAGCAGGATATCGGGGCGATCCGCATTCAGCCGGACCACACGCTGGTTGAAATTGCACAGGATAAAGCCGAGCGCTTCCAGTCCTGCGCTGCTGGCGCCGATGCTGATGAAATTACGGTAGAGCCCTCCGCTCCGCCGCGTGGTGGTGCTGGCCGTGACGGTGGCCGTCCGCCGCGTGGTGCCGGTGGCCCGGGTGGTCGCCCGCCTCGCAAGGGTGGCGGCGGTGGCTTTAGCAAAAGCGGCCCGTCCAGCCGGAAACGCAAAGCCTTCTGATCTTTGATCGGATGCAAAAAAGGCCCCTCCCGAAAGGAAGGGGCCTTTTTCTTGCCTAAACGCTCAGCGCCTTAGAGCTGAGGCACCGTCGTGGCATCTTTCCAGTCGGACTTGATGCGGTCTTTCTGGCTCTTCCAGGCATTTTTCGCATTCTGCCCGGTGCTGTTCCATTTGTTCTGCGCGTTCTTGCCGGCGTTGGTCACGCTGTCACGCTGCGCTTCCCACTTCTTACGGGTCTCATCGCTCGCGTTGTTCCATTTGTCCTTCGCGTTCTGTTCCGCGTTGGTCACCTTGTCACGCTGCGCTTCCCACTTTTTGCGGGTTTCCTCGTTCGCGTTGTTCCACTTATCCTTCGCGTTCTGTTCCGCGTTGGTCACCTTGTCCCGCTGAGCTTCCCACTTTTTGCGGGTTTCCTCGTTCGTGTTGTTCCACTTATCCTTCGCGTTCTGCTCTGCGTTGGTCACCTTATCGCGCTGCGCTTCCCACTTCTGGCGGGTGGCATCACTCGCATTATTCCAACGCGCCTTCGCCTGATCCTGTGCGGACTGACGGGCATTTTTCAGGTTGGATGAAAATTGGTTGGTATCAGTCTTGACGGCATTCCGCGTATTCTCCACTCCCTGCTGCACCTGCTGCTGGGCGCAAGAGGTCAGGGAGAGGCAAGGATCGGCGTAGGCGGCTGTGGCTGAAACCAGAGCCGTTGCAAGCGGCAACCCCATAATGGCGATTTTCCGAATGAACTGCATAAATATTCCTTCCATAGTTCCTGAGCACGCTCAGGAAGACAGGCATGGTTTAGACAGGAAATTTTGTCAAAAAATGGCCCATTCCGCCGTAGCAGGGCAGAGTTGCTCTCATGCCTTCATATTTTTTTCTGTGTTTGGAGAATAAACCCTGATGATAAAGCCTTCTTTACTCTGCAAACACATGCGCAGACCGCAAAAACGGGTCGGACTTGCTTTGGCCACGGCGCTCTGCGTGTCTGCCGCCCCGGTATACGCCGCCCCAGCCACGCCACCCGCCGCCCCCCATGCTGACGCCCCCAAAGCGGCCCCAAAGGAGTTTACCGGAGCCGCGGCTCTGCTGCCGGATGACGCCATAACCCACCACACGGATACATTTGCAGGTCACAAGATCAGCTACACGGCCCACACCGGCACGCTTGTGCTGCGGGATGATGCTGGAAAACCCACAGCCCGCATTTTTTACGTGGCCTATACGCAGGATGGCGCGGACCCGGCGAAGAGGCCGGTGTCCTTCTTCTTCAATGGTGGGCCCGGCGGCGCGACAGCTTACCTGCATCTGGGTGCTGCTGGCCCCACGGCGCTAACCTTCCCGGCAGGCAACCCGACCGATGGGGCCAATGCCCGTCTGGGGCTCAACCCGGATAGCTGGCTCCCAGACACCGACATGGTGTTTATTGACGCGCCCGGCACCGGCTGGTCCACACCCACCGACCCCAAAACAGCCGACAAAACCTTTTATGGCGTCAAACAGGATGCCAAAGCCTTTGCCAAGACCATTCAGCTCTGGGCCAACACCAATGGCCGCCTGACTTCTCCGCGTTATCTGGTCGGGGAAAGCTACGGCGGTATTCGCTCCATTGAGGTCGCAGAAGCCCTGGCACAGCAGCAGAATCTGATGGTGAACGGCATCATCATGATCTCTCCGGCTCTGGACATGGGACTTCTGGATACCAGCAACAGCATTCTGGCCTCAGCCCTCACGTTGCCGTCCTTTGAAGCCGCCAAACTCGCCATGCAGCACAAGCTAACGCCGGAGACGGCAGCGCATCAGCTGGATGAAGCCTATCACTACGCCCTCGGCCCGTACCTCTCCACTCTGGCCAACACCCCGCCAACGGGCGACGCCGCGCGTGATTTTTATGAAGAGGTCGCCAACCACACCGGCCTGCCGCAGGATGTCATTGCCAAGGAACGCGGCCAGCCGCAGCCCATGGCGCATGATGTCCGCAGCCGCGACGGACGCCTTTACACCCTGTATGACGCGACCGTCTCCATTGCAGACCCCTTCCCAGAAGGTGTGGATAATGGTGACAGCCCGGACCCGACCCTTTCCGGTTTTGGCCGGGCCTATGGCAGCGCGTTTGAGCAGTATGCCAGCAAGACGCTCAACTATCGGACGGATCTGTCTTACGAACTGCTAAGCATGAAGGTAAATGCCGCATGGGACTTCCGGGGCGATGGCGAGCCCATGGCACACCAGATTCCCGTTCTGCGCCGCCTGCTGGCCTTAAACCCGACTCTGCGGATCTTTATTGCCAACGGCTATTATGATCTGGCCTGCCCGTTTGCCAGTGCCCGCTGGGTGACGGAACATATCCCCGTAGGCCGTAACCGCATTGGCCTGCACACCTACCCCGGCGGCCACATGCTCTATACCCGCCCGGACAGCCGTGCCGCTCTTGCGCGGGATGTGAAAGCGTTTCTCGCTCCCTAGAGTAAGCTGACAACTCTTTACGGAACCTCCTGAAACAAAAAATTCCCCCTTACACCTCTCCGTGCAAGGGGGAATTTTCAGAGAACCTTCTTAACCTGCCAGCACATACATACCTCGTGTAAGAGGCTGAAGTGCTGTTGCCAGCGCCTGTTGCACAGCTGCTTCTGTCCAGCCTTCCCGCACACAGGCACGCCCTGAACGGCTCATGCTGGCATGCGGCGCCGGCCTTTTGTGCAGACGCAGGATCAACTGCGCCAGATCATCTGCATTTTCCCGCACCAGACCGTCCATCACTGCTTTGGGGAGCATCAGCCCTTCTGCTGCAATCGGGGTCATGACGCATGGCACACCCGCAGCAAAGCTATCCAGAACCTTGCCTTTAATCCCTGCACCAAAGCGCAGCGGCGCAACACTCAGCCGCACGCTATCAAACAGTGCATCAAGGTCATCCACTTTCCCCAGCGTTTCCACACCACGGCGCGCCAGAGCATGAATGCTGTCTGACATTTCAGCACCCGCCAGGAAGCAGGTCACAGAACGATCCTGCCTCCATACCCGTGGCATGATTTTTTCCACCAGCCAGCGTGCTGCATCTGCATTAGGGGCATGCGCATAATTCCCGAGGAACACCACCCCGGAACGCTTTGCAAAACCCGGAACACGGCCACGCACCGGCACGGCCCAGGGCACCACGTGCACGTTCGCCTGCGGCACATCCATATGGATCTGTTCCGCTTCCACTGCGGAGTGTGTCAGCACGACATCCGCCTGCAGAATAGCGGCGTATTCCGCCAGCTTCATCCTTTCTGCCCGGGCCTGTACTTCAGGCCGCTGCTGCACCCGCCCCTGCCTGGTCAGACGCAGGCAATGCAGGTCAGCAATATTATAGACCATACGGGCTTTTTTCTGATGCATACGGGCCAGAGCAAGGTAACGAGTCGCGTTATCAGCCCGATGCAGATAGACCATATCAAAGCTGTTAGCCTGTCGGCGCAGCACGTCCTCCACCGAGTGATAAACCGGCCCAGCCAGCACTTTCACTCCGGGAGCACCCTCAAGTTTGTCAGACCCTGTCATCTGGTCGGCAGCAACCAGACTCACTTCATAGCCCAATGCCTGAAAGGCCTGCATATGCGATAGAACGGCATGAGAGCCCGCATCACGCCCTGCATCTGGTCGCTGGCTATCAATAACCAGCACACGCCGACGCACGGCAGGCGCAGCTGTGGTCAGCCCCCGCCGCTGACGCAGGCTCTGAATATCCCGCACATATTGCCCACTATCCGCCTGCGCTCTGGCCTGAGACAGTTTTTCCACCTGCCCCAGCAGGAAGGACAGAATGTGATCCTGATCGCACGTATCAGAAATGGAAGCCACAGCACGGCTCACCACGTCTTCAAGAGCAGGATCAAACACCCCCACAGGCTCAAGCACATGAGGCCTACCGAGCATGGCGCCATCCTGTTCCCGACGCACCTCAATAACATGCCGGGTAAACGGTGAAAGTGCGGCTGGGAACAGAACATCAAACCCGCACCGGGCTGTTGGACAGGCCCCGGCATTACGCACATCAGGCCGCAGAGCATTTGCCGTAACCGAGGCAACAAGCTGGCCATTATCCAGAATTTGCAGAGCCACCGGCCCATCCGGGGTTGCCGGACTAAACGCCCAGCCAGCCAACCGGTCCCGGCTGACCGTATCCACATACCCTTTAAGGGGAGAAGCCGGATAAGCAGCCACAATTGCCTGTAATGGCTGCATTTCAGCCTGATCCAGCATCCACGGCGTATTCGCCAGCATGCTATGGTCTTCTACCCGGCGCACTTCCAGAACATGCCGTTCCAGCGGGGAAAGTCCGCCAGGAATTTCAAACTCAAATGCACAGGCACGATCCAGATCTGCACGTGGCTGGTTGGCAATGACCTCTCCCAGCACCACACCACGATCAAGAATTTGCAACCGAACTGGTTTCCGGGTTTCCGGATTAAAAGCCCAACCCGTCAGGCGCGTCCGCGTCACATTATCCAGATACCCTTCCAGCGGTCCTGTGCCGGGCATGGCCTTACCTGACAGAGCTTCCAGCTTCTGACAAATAGCTGCCAGACGTGCCCCTTCTTCCACTCGCGGTGCACAATAGACAATGGCTGGACGCTCTGCGTCTGGATAGAGGCGGTTATATTCTTCCGCATTGTGAAACATGCCGCGAGAGCCATCATCCACAAAAGTTTCAGATTCTGCCCCATTAGCAAAAATGACATCATGGCTTTCCAGTTCAACATGGAAATATGCCACTTCATCCATCGCTCTGGCCTGCACGATGGAACGGCCATTTACCAGAGCAATGGCAGGTACCAGAACACCATCCAGATACATGGCATGCAAGGGTGAAACCTGCAGATCCTGCTTAGGCAAATTTTTGCCCAGAGAGCCCGCCCGGAAAACAACGGGGAGAACATCACGATTCCCGGCTGCAAACTGGCCGGAATAAGCACGACGGCCAACCCAGCGAATGGGGCGGAAACCATGCCGCAATGTGCGGACCATATCGCCAATCTTCAGGTATTCGACCGGCACTTCGCCTTTATCAGTCTCAATCAGTGTGCCACGGCAATAGCACGGTGTGCCTTCTTCAAGCTCGAACAGGCCGGTGCTGCTATCAACAAGTGCGACCTGAAGTAACTGATCCGGATTACCATTGATGGTGAGAGTCTGCGTGTGCTGCCCACCCTGATCACTGATAATAAGTTTATTGCCACTTACAGTGAACTGCGATGTTTCATTACTGTTTGCCCAGGACTGAAGTTTGGCACCCACATCAATCGTCACATTACTGAGCGTAGTCGTACCGCTATCAAACACCTGTAAAGTGGAGCCAGACGTAATATCTGTATTGGTCAGTGTGCCGCCATACTCAACGCGTACGAGACTATTCTCAATCGTCATGTGATCGGCGCTCCCGATCACATCCACAGAGGCGTCCCGCACAGTATCGCCAGAGACAACCCCTGTACCCCGGATTTGCGCCTGAGCTCCGCCTTCAATCACGTTGCCACCAGCAGACACTACGCCGCCCAGATTCACAAAAGGAACAGCTGCACTTTGTCCAATAATAAACTGAGCCTGTGGGCCTGAAATAGTATTGCCCGAAGCAAAGGAGCTTCCACTTACGACGGCAAGCATCCCATTGGAAACTGTCGTATTTGTAACTGTATTACTTGTTCCAACAGCAACAAGATAGCCACCAGACAAAACCGTTTCAGAGGTCGCGTTTGCAGTGCCTGACAAATCCTCTTCACCAGCAATTTTATTACCTGTGGCGTGAGCACTCTGATCTAGCTTGACCAGACCTCCCACGTAATTGTCTGAAAATGCTCCACTTCCAGTAACAGCAACAACGCCACCTTGAGAGATCACGCTGGAAGTCAGCCCCACGCCGCCCACTTCTACGCCAGCAGATGCACCTGAAAGAATGGTTTGGGAGGTGGCAAAACTACCGGATCCGATATCAAGCCAAGCCCCGGATGCCAGAATATCTCCCCGCGCCTGAGCACCACTGATAATTTGCTCAACGCCGCCCGAAATAATACTAGCCGACAATAAACCTGAAGATGTAGCAAACAACGTCCCAGAGTAAACCTGCGTCCCTGATGCTACAGCGCCTGAGCCAATGACATCCAGTTCTGCAGATGCACCGGAGACGACTTCCCCCAACGCAAGGCCACCCCCAGAAACCACCTCTAGCGCTGACGATCCGGTGAGCACATTATGCTGCGCCACACCTGAAGCAAAAACGACAACCTGCGCTGGCCCCTGAATAGTATTATTTTCTACAACACCACCAGAACTGGCCTGTAACTGAGCATGCCCCTGGAAAATATTTCCAGAAACAAAACCTCCACTATAGGCGATACCAACACTTGAACCGTCAAAAATATTCGCCGTAACGTATCCGCCATTAATGGTGTGTATTTCGCCAATTTGAGACGCACTATTTGCTGAGGCAACAGCACCATTTTCGGCCAGAATGACTCCCATCTGCACCACGCTACTCTCAACAAGAGCACCGTTGCCACCGGCAATAATCGCAGCATTCAGACCTGTAACTGTTTCTCCTCGCGCGACACCGCCAGCCTCAACTATTTCATGTGAGTTGATAATATTACCGGAGTTAATACCCCCGGACAGGGCATACGCCGTCCCTACAATCACTTTATTGTTGAGAAGCATACCTCCAGAAACAGAAGCAATCATTCCACCAGTCACACTGGCGGAGGAAATGACGGCACCTGAGCCAATGGCATCCATTTCTCCGGCCATGAGCGTCGCACTGATGCTGGTACCGGCGTTATAAACCAGTCCTCCCACAATCGTATCATCCGTCGCACTGCCGCCGGCAAAAATCTTTTCTTCAGATCCCGAAACAACATCAATGTTGCTGACCTGAGCACCGGAGAGAACATTCAGTCGATCTCCGGATTGCAGGAAAACACGTGATACCGTGGTACCGCTAGATACAATTAGTTCGGACATATTTTTTTCAATTCATAAAATTGACTCTGCTCATTTTTATAAATCTTTACAGCATATCCACATATTTAACTTATGTTCATGTATGCGATTTTTACAGTATTCGTACAGAATTCGTTCTGATTTTTTACACGAATTATAAGAATAAATTTTTAAAAGTAAAACAAAATAAAGAAAAAACAAACAATATTGTTTTTATATATTTTACTATTTTTCTTAATTTTCTGTTTTGCACAATAAAAAAAGGCGGGAGAGGTTTCCCTCTCCCGCCTTCTTCTGACGTTGCTGTAAGCGGACGCCCTTGCCGGATCAGCGCTTGCTGAACTGGAAGGAACGACGTGCTTTGGCGCGACCGTATTTTTTACGTTCAACCTGACGAGAGTCACGCGTCAGGAAGCCAGCAGCTTTCAGAATGCTGCGCAGACCGGGTTCGTAGTGCGTCAGCGCGCGGCTGATACCGTGACGAACAGCGCCAGCCTGACCGGACAGACCACCACCAACGACGGTGCAAACCACGTCGAACTGGTTGTAGCGGTCAGCCACCAGGAAGGGCTGCGTCAGCAGCATGCGCAGCACGGGGCGTGCGAAATACGTGCCAACGGGACGACCGTTAACCGTGATGTCGCCTTTACCGGGCTTGATCCACACGCGAGCCACGGCGTCTTTACGACGGCCCGTTGCGTAGGAGCGGCCCTGCGCATCGCGTTTGACTTCATAGACAGGGGCTTCCGGAGCCGTGGCAACCACGTCTTTCAGATCAGCCAGCGTGCCTGTACGTTCCTGAGTTTCAGACATGATGCTCAGCCTTTCTGCGCGTTAACGACGTTTTTGCGATTCATAGCCGCAACGTCCAGCTTCTGCGGCTGCTGGCCGTCATGCGGGTGCTCTGCACCAGCGTAGACGTGCAGGCTGCGCATCTGCTGGCGCTGCAGCGGGCCACGGGTGATCATGCGTTCAACAGCCTTCACCACAACATGGTCCGGATTCTTGCCTTCCAGACGCTGTGCAATGGTGCGGGTCTTGATGCCGCCGGGGTAACCCGTGTGGTAGTGGAACAGCTTCTGACCAGCTTTGTTGCCCGTCAGCGCCACTTTTTCGGCGTTGATGACAACAACGTGGTCACCACAGTCAACATGCGGGGTGAACTGAGCTTTGTGCTTGCCGCGCAGGCGGTTCGCGATGATGACGGCCAGACGACCCAGAGCGAGGCCTTCGGCATCGATCAGGATCCAGTTCTTCGTCACCTCCGCGGGTTTCAGCGAGAGGGTGGTCTTCATGAGAGTGTGATTCCGTTAAGACTATAAGCTTTGAAGATGGGCGCCTTATGCGTGTGCAAAAGCCCTTCGTCAAGAGCAATCGGCGTTCACCCCCGTAAAATCAACAGTTTTTCACACGGTAACATATTACCGAACCCAGACTTGCAGCCCCCTCACCCGTGCATTACACGGGGAGATGCGTTGAAGACTTTCTTTGTAAAAACAAGCAGGATTCCTACCTGGTGAAGAAACATGTTCCTGTTACGGTTGCTGGTATTGCAGCCCTTGCCTGTGTTGGATGGCTGGCCGCGCGCCATGCCGAGCATGTTATGCTGGAAAAAAGCATCAACAGCTTCCGCCAGACCTTAGGGCCGGACGCATCCCTCACCTATAAAAAGGCATGGCCCGGCCTGCTGGGCCGGAGTGTAAAGTTCACCGCACTGGTGTTCCGGCAGGGGCAGGAAAGCATTACGGCGGATGACGCGGAAATTTCCAAAGTCAGCACCACCGGGGATGATGCCAGACGAATCGGCCATCTTGTCTTCCACAAGTTCCAGCTGACAGACACCTCCGGCAACCTGCGCATGGACGATCTGGCTCTGGATGGCGTCACGCTGCCCACCAGCGGGGATGAGAAACACGGCACGCCTCCGCAGGGGCTGGAAATCAAGCATGTGGATGCCAGCACACTGCATGGCTTTATCAGCAGCCTGCAATCGGACATCTCGGCGGCCCGCCTGACGGTGGATGATTACGGCAATGATGAAGCCTCGCATCTGGACGCCCGTGACCTGAAGCTGGCAACCAATGTCGCGCCGCGACGCCAGATCAGCGCAAAATCCGTTCTGGTGGACGGCGTGGATCTGGCTGGCCTTTATAATAACCTCACCTACAACATGCCCTATACGCCGCGTAATGGCGTGCGGGACATTCAGGTGGATGGTCTGGCTATTGATGGCACAGGCCCGCTGATGCATGTCGCCAAGGTGTCTTCCCACGCGACCCATTCCGAAGCGTCGGAACAGGAAGTCTCAAGCGTTCAGGGGCTGGAACTGTGGCCGGCCGTGCCCAACCTCTCCCTGCTGCCCACGCTGGGTTATGACCATTTCCGTGGGTCGCTGGTGCTCAACCTGACGCATGACTACAAAGCCGACAAACTCCATATCGACACTTTCAGTCTGGATGCCCCGGATATGGGCCGCCTGACGCTGGATGGGGATTTCAGCGAGGCCAATACCCTTGCCCTGCTCTCTGCCGGCGCTGCCGACATGCAGGTGACGAGCATGAACCTGTCCTACAAGGACCACGGGCTGGTGCCTAAAGTGCTGGCAAATTCCGCCAAAGCACGAGGCATAACGCCGCAGGAGTTCACAACGTCCCTCCAGACCGATCTGGTTCCGCAGGGCAGTGACCCGAACGCACCCGTACCGCAGTTTGTCAGCTATCTAGCCCATCCGGGCAGTGGCCCGCTGACCATCGCACTTCGCCCGCAGCAGCCAGTGCCACTGATGGCCATTGCCGCCAGCCTGAGCATGCTGCCCTCAGCACCGCAGATCGCACAGCAACTGGGTCTGACGGTCCACGCGCCTTAACAATCTGCCTGAAAAGGTCTTTCAGATAGTCGTCTGAGAGACCTTTTTCACACCCGATGCGCCGTATCCGAACTTTAGGGCGTAGGAACTGGTGACGCTGTGACGGGTACGCCGGCAGGGGCACTGGCCGCAGGCACGTTCCCCGAGGAAGCCGCGTCCCTCAGAGAAATACGCGGCAATGGTGCAGACACGGGCACCGCTGGCTCGCCACCCGCTGCAGGCACGTTTTTCGGCTTTATGCGCAGATCAAACGTATGATCCTGCTCTGGTGGCTGGAGGCGCTGGATATAGAGCTGCTCATGCCGGTAGGACACCCAGACCCGGTTATGCCGCAGGAAATCCGCCCCCAGCAGAGCGTAACCATTCGTTTCAATGGGTGAAATGCCAAGCAGCGGGTTGGGATACAGTTCATCCCCTATCTGCAGGCTGGCAAAACGGTGCAGATGGCCGCCGTCTCTGCGTTTGCCGGAAACACCGGTGGACGTGAACGTAATGTCCTGCGCCAGATCGTCCTTTGAAACGCCAGCTTTCCGCGCCTGAGACGGCAGTACGGACGTGTGCCAGGCACCACTGTCCAGCATGGCGTCAATCTTCTTCCCGTTCAGACGTATGGTCGTGCCGATGCGGAGTTCGTGCGTCCCCAGACGATACCAGTCGACCTTTGAAGACGGTCCTTCCCACGTAGGCGTTGGGGTTTTGCATCCGCTGAGCTGATAGAGCGCAATCTTCCCGGCAGGGAGGTTGAACATCACATCATAAGACTGAAGGAAGTCGGCCCCAAACAGGCCAACAACAGGTCGCCCCGCAATCGTGCCACCAAAAGACCGTTTGGCCTGCGTCAGATAGACTTCGCCACTCGTGCCGGAGCCTAGCCCCATTTTATCGGCCTGCATGATGGGGGAGAGCATCTCTCCCGTCACGCCACTAATATTGAGGACGTGCCCGGTATCCACGAGGCCGAAATTTTTGCTGGCCTCTTCCGAGATCATGGAAATATCGGCCCCGCTATCCACAATCATCGCGGCATCATGCCCGTTGATTGTCACACCGACGATGGGGGAGCCCTGTTTGTTCAGAACGGGGAGATCCCCAAGGGTCGAGACCTGACACACCCCGTTCTGTTCTGCACATCCGGCCAGCGCCAACAGAGACGCTATGCCCATCCAGCCTGTTTTACGCACGCCCTGCCCTTTTCTCAGTCTGCACGACAGGACGCACTCAGGTCGCCTCAGCCGCTCTTTTTTGCGGCCCCGCCACGCGGACGCAGCGCGGGAAGCATTTCCCCGGTTACCGCGTAATAAACACGCTCTGCAATATTGGTGGCGTGGTCGCCAATACGTTCTAAATTTTTAGCCACGAAGAGCAGGTGAATACAGGGGCTGATCTTGCGCGGATCTTCCATCATGTAAGTCACCAGTTCACGGAACATGGCGGTATAGAGCTCATCAATGGCCGTATCGGAGCCCCAGACCTGCATGGCGCATTCGCTATCATTATTGACCATGGCCTCAATGGCACTGTGCAGGTTTTCCTGCACCAGACGCGCCATGTTGCGCAGCGCCCCAAAGGACAGCGCACCATCCAGCGGCTCCACCTTCAGCGCCCGGCGGGCAATGCTGGAGGCGTAATCCCCGATCCGCTCGAAATCGCCTGTAATTTTCAGGACAGCGATAATCACCCGCAGGTCAACCGCCATGGGCGCACGCAGGGCCAGAATGCGGATGGCAAGGCTCTCCGCCTCACGCTCCAGAGCATCCACTTCCACATCCAGCTCCGGCGGTTCCAGAGCGGCTTCTTCATCCTGATCCACCACGGCGGCAATCGCCCGCGCGGTCTGGCGTTCCACAAGACCACCCATGCGGGCCACCAGCCCACGCAGACGGTCCAGCTCCTGATCATATCGGGTGACGGTATGCGCGGGTTCGTTCCCCATGAGTGTGTCCTCCCTGTTCAGCCGAAGCGGCCGGTAATGTAGTCCTGTGTGCGGCTTTCACGCGGGGCGGTGAACATCCGCGCCGTGCTGTCCACTTCCACCAGTTCACCCAGATAGAAGAAAGCCACCTGATCCGCACAGCGGGCAGCCTGCTGCATGTTATGCGTGACGATGGCAATGGTGAATTCGGTTTTGAGTTCGTCCAGCAGTTCCTCAATGCGCGCGGTAGAGACCGGGTCCAGCGCACTGGTCGGCTCATCCAGCAAAATCACTTCCGGGCGCACGGCAATGGTGCGGGCAATGCACAGACGCTGCTGCTGGCCGCCGGAAAGAGCTGTGGCAGAAGCCTGAAGACGGTCCTTCACCTCCGGCCACAGAGCCACACGGCGCAGGGCGTCTTCCACTCGTCCGTCCATTTCGGACCGGGACACACGCTCATGCAGGCGGATACCGAAGGCGATGTTGTCATAGATCGACATGGGGAACGGGGTCGGCTTCTGGAACACCATGCCCACGCGGGAACGCAGGGCGTTCAGATCCAGCCCGCTGCCCAGAATATTCTGGCCGGAGAACATGACCTCACCCGTGGCGCGCTGGCCCGGATACAGATCATACATCCGGTTGAGCACGCGCAGCAGGGTGGATTTGCCGCAGCCAGACGGGCCGATCATCCCCGTTACGCTGCGCTCGGGAAAGCCCAGCGTAATGTTATGCAGCGCGTGGGTCTTGCCGTAATAGAAATCCAGATTGTTCACCTGGATGGCAATCGGGCGACCTGACACCGCAGAGGCTAAGGCCTCCGCTTCCCCATCAGCCGACGCGATAGCCTGCATGGTGTTCTCGTTCATGTCCGTCCTCCGCGGATGCCAACCCGCACCACAATATTAATAATGAGCACACCCACCGTGACCAGCAGGGCACCGGTCCATGCCTGCTGCATCCAGTCCTGATAAGCGGAGCCTGCATACTGATAAATCGCCACCGGAAGGCTGGCCATCGGGCGCCGCATATCCAGAGACCATTCGGAATTCCCCAGTGAGGTAAACAGCAGGGGCGCTGTCTCACCCGCCACGCGGGCAATGGCCAGCAGCACGCCGGTCATGATGCCACCGCGCGCGGCCCGCACACAGATAAACAGAATAACGCGCCATTTGGCCGCACCCAGCGCAATACCAGCCTCACGCATGGAAACGGGGACAAGCCGCAGCATGTCTTCCGTTGTGCGCACAATAATCGGCATGGCCATGAGCGAAAGCGCCGCAGCACCGGAAAAGCCGGAGAAGTGCCCGAACGGTTCCACCAGCACCATGTAGATAAACAGGCCGATGAGAATGGACGGCGCAGAGAGCAGCATGTCCGACACAAACCGCACTGTCCGGGCCAGTTTGCTGTCCGCCCCGTATTCCGCCAGAAAAATTCCTGTCAGCAGGCCGGCAGGCGCACCCAGCAGAATGGACAGGCCTGTTTGCAGCAGACTGCCGACAATAGCGTTGGCCAGACCACCACCCGTCCCCGGAGCCCCCATGGAGCGGGTGAACAGGGACAGGGTCAGACCCGGCAAACCGTTTTTAAGCAGCGTCCACAGAATGGAGCCGAGCACAAACACCACAATCAGCATGGCCAGCCAGCTCATGCCGGTTGCCAGCTTGTCGATCATCTTGCGGCGCAGAGCCAGAACGCTGGACCGCTGCGGCCGCTCTGCGGCCTGCGAGAATACCGGGCGCGTCATGAGCGTTTTCCTGCGCGGGCTTCACCCCGGGCCAGCAGAATGCGGGACACCCAGAGCGTCACAAAGGAAATGGCCATCAGAATGGCTCCCAGCGCCATCAGCGAGGACAGCTTGAGGCTGCCTGCCGGGCTTTCCGGGAATTCCAGAGCAATCAGGGAGGCAATGGTGTTGGCCGGGGCAAACAGGGACCAGCCAATATGGTTGCTATCCCCGATCACGAACGTCACAGCCATGGTTTCCCCCATGGCGCGGCCCATGCCCAGCACAATGCCGCCCACAACACCCTGACGGGACCAGGGCAGCACAACCTGACGCATCACTTCCCAGCGGGTCGCGCCCAGACCGTAAGCGCTCTCACGCAGGACGGTCGGCATGGACACAAACACATCGCGCATCACGGCGGTAATGGACGGCACAACCATAACGGCCAGCACCAGCCCTGCGGTCAGCAGGCCCGTGCCAAACGGTGCACCGCTCACCAGTGCAGACAGCACAGGCACATGCCCAAACATATGGCGGGCAGTGGGCTGCACGTAATGCGCCATGACCGGCACCAGCACAAAAAAGCCCCACATGCCGAAAATGATGGAAGGCACAGCGGCCAGAAGCTGCACGGCCATCCCAATGACGGAGGAGATGGCAGGCGGAGCCAGCGCCGTCAGCCAGAAAGCGGTACCAAACGCCAGCGGCACGGCAATCACCAGCCCCAGAAAGCTGCTGGCCAGCGTGCCGAACACCGGAGCCACAGCCCCAAAATGCTGGGTAACCGGGTTCCAGATGGCGGTGACAAAAAAGCCCGGCCCAAAAGTGGAAAAGGCTTTCCATCCCCCAGTGACCATAACGGTGATGATGGCGCCCAGCACAATGAGCACGCTGATGCCTGTCAGAACGACCAGCGTTCTGAACAGGGCGTCACCATCCCAGCGCCGGGTTATCTGAGGCGGTTCAGCCTGTGTGGGCTGCTCTGCGGTTCCGTCCATCTGCACTCCGTTCCGATCTACAGGTCGGGAATGGGGAGCAATACTGAACCCCCCGGCTGCCTGCAACCAGAGGGACTCACAATCTCCCCCATACGCAACAAATGTCATGAAACTGTAGCACTTTTACACCGAATATGTCCCTCACCCCTTCCCCACACCCTGACACAGCCCCACTTATGGCGTAGGATGCGCGCCCGCATTGTCGGCCTGCCTGAGATCGGGCCGTTCATTTCTACCCTTTTGTTGTATTGACCAGAGAGACCCCCGCAATGGCCGGTTACCGTTCCCGCACCACCACCCATGGCCGCAACATGGCTGGCGCACGCAGCCTGTGGCGCGCCACAGGCATGAAGGATTCCGACTTCGGCAAGCCGATTATTGCCGTCGCCAACTCCTTCACGCAGTTTGTGCCCGGCCATGTGCACCTTAAGGACATGGGCCAGCTGGTGTGCGAGGCCATTGCGGAAGCCGGTGGTATTGGCCGCGAGTTCAACACCATTGCGGTGGATGACGGCATTGCCATGGGCCATGGCGGAATGCTCTACAGCCTGCCCTCGCGTGAGCTGATTGCCGATGCCGTGGAATATATGGTCAACGCGCATTGTGCGGATGCGCTGGTGTGCATCAGCAACTGTGACAAGATCACCCCCGGCATGCTGATGGCCTCAATGCGGCTGAACATTCCGGTCATCTTTGTCTCCGGTGGTCCGATGGAAGCTGGCCGCGTCACGCTGGATGATATCGAACAGCGGGCCGACCTTGTGACCTCCATGGTCGCCGCCGCCAACCCGAGCGTGAGCGAAGCGGATTCGCAGACCATTGAACGCTCGGCCTGCCCGACCTGCGGCTCCTGCTCCGGCATGTTCACCGCCAACTCCATGAACTGCCTGACGGAAGCCCTCGGCCTTTCCCTGCCCGGCAATGGCACGCTTGTGGCCACCCACGCTGCGCGGCGCGAACTGTTTGTGGAAGCCGGTAGACGCATTGTGGATCTGGCCCGCCGCTATTACGAGCAGGACGACGCCAGTGTGCTGCCCCGCAGCATTGCCACCATGAAGGCGTTTGAAAACGCGATGTCCGTTGATATCGCCATGGGTGGGTCCACCAACACCGTCCTGCATCTGCTGGCCGCAGCGCATGAGGGCGAAGTGCCCTTCACCATGCAGGACATTGATCGCCTGTCCCGCAAGGTGCCGCATCTGTGCAAGGTCTCTCCGTCCCGCCCGGATGTGCATATGGAAGACGTGCATCGGGCTGGCGGTATTCCCGCCATCATGGGCGAACTCGACCGCCTCGGCCTGCTGCATAACGAAATCCCGATGGTGCATGCACCGTCTCTGAAAGACGGTCTGGCTGCGTGGGACATCCGCTCTGCTGAAGGTGCCAGCAACGCCAATGCCCGTGACTTCTTCCGCGCTGCCCCCGGGGGTGTGCGCACCACGCAGGCGTTCTCTCAGGCCAGCCTGTATAAAGAGCTGGATACGGACCAGGAAAACGGCGCCATTCGTGATGGGGCCCATGCCTATAATCAGGATGGCGGTCTGGCTGTGCTGTATGGCAATCTGGCCGAAGACGGTGCGATTGTGAAAACGGCGGGGGTTGCTGCCGGTCTTGAAACCTTCTCTGGCCCGGCCCGTATTTTTGAAAGTCAGGATGACGCCGTTTCCGCCATTCTGAGCGACAAAATCAAAGCCGGCGATGTGGTGGTCATTCGGTATGAAGGCCCCAAAGGCGGCCCCGGCATGCAGGAAATGCTCTACCCGACCAGCTACCTGAAATCCAAAGGGCTGGCTGAGAAATGCGCCCTGATTACCGATGGTCGCTTCTCCGGCGGCAGCTCGGGCCTGTCCATTGGCCATATCTCCCCGGAAGCAGGGGAAGGTGGCGTAATTGGTCTGGTAGAAGAAGGTGACCGGATTGAGATCGACATCCCGAACCGCCGCCTGTCCGTTGCTGTAGCGGATAGTGAACTCTCTGCCCGGCGTGAACGGATGGATGACAAGGGCGATGCCGCATGGCAGCCCAAGCGCGACCGCGTTGTCTCCACCGCCCTGAAAGCCTACGCCGCTCTGACCACAAGCGCCGCCCGTGGCGCAGTGCGTGACCTGAGCCAGTTGACGCGCCGCGTGCCGCGATGACAAATTATGTTTGCAGTTTAAAGCTGATGGGAATTCATCGTAAATCGATGATTGCAACGACGAGATAGATCATAGCGCTGAAATTTTTGTCTGTTTTGTCGGCACGCATGAAGGGTTCGAAGAACCTCTTGTTATTGGGGCCTACACTGTGATTCCGTTTTTCCAGTTCTGACTGGAGGAATGGGGAGATGAAACAGCCCGGTTTTTTTGATGTTAAGGCGCGTCTGAGCGGGCTTGGTGATTAACTTGAGGCTCTTTTCCTGGACTGTGGATTTTGAAGTCTTCCGTTCTGATTTTGACAAGGCTCTGGCCTGTTCAGACGAGCGCAAGGGGGGGGGGGGCACTCGCCGCTTGATCCGGGATGGACGTTTAAAATCCTAGGTTCAGGACCTAGTAATTTATTGAACTGAGCGAGCGGTTGTGATTCACAGGCTTACCGATGGAGGGTGGGCCTGTGAGTGATGTGTTTATGCTGTCTGAGAGGCAGATGGAGCGGATTGAGCCATTTTTCCCTCTGGCGCACGGAGTGCCACGCGTGGATGACCGGCGCGTTCTGAGCGGGATCGTTTATGTAATCCGTAACGGTCTGCAGTGGAAAGACACTCCGAAAGCGTATGGTCCACACAAGACTTTGTATAATCGCTTCATCCGGTGGAGCCGCCTGGGTGTCTTTGACAGGATATTTGTCGCCCTGACAGAACAGGCTGGCCGTTCGAAGCGTTTGATGATCGATGCAACACACATCAAGGCGCACCAGACATCGGCGTCGCTGCTCAAAAAGGGGCTTTTCCCCGCCATATCGGACGAACAAAAGGCGGCCTGAACTCAAAACTTCACGCCGTGTGCGATGATCAGGGCCGACCGGTCCGTCTACATCTGACTGCGGGGCAGGTCAGTGACTTCAGAGGCGCAGACGTGCTTCTGGCAGACCTCCCCGAGGAGACAGAAGAAGTCATCGGTGACAGAGGCTACGACAGCAACCAGATCAGGTTATCGCTTGCAGAACGCAATATCAGAGCCTGTATTCCGCCGAAAAAGAACCGAAAATCAAAGCCACCTTACAATTGGCATCTGTATAAAAAGCGCCATCTGATCGAAAATATGTTCGCAAAGCTGAAAGACTGGCGACGTGTTGCGACCAGATACGACCGCTGCGCTCATACATTCATGTCCGCAATCCACATCGCAGCAAGCTGCATCTTCTATCTTAAAGAATGAGTCCTGAGCCTAGTCATCCAGACGCGCTGAACAACCTGTCCGACGAACGGACAGAATACCAGATCAATGACCGTCTGTCCTTCATGCGTTCCCGTAGTCTGGAGCTATCTGACGGCATGCCTGATGTCAAAATGGTCTGGCTGTTTCCCGAGCGTCTGACCCAGACGGGAGCAATTGAAAGACTGTTTGATCGCTTTGATGCGACCCTGCGCAACGCCCCGTTATCTGCCGATGTCAGGCCAAATCCTGAACGCTACACTGATAGCGGCGGCAAAGCAGCGCAATACCAACGATGATAAAGACGGATTTGCGGGAGAGACGGATCCCACAGGACTGGCAGACCAAGCCGTCAAAGCTGTCCCACAAGGACCCTCATGCGCGATGGACACTGAAGTTCACGAAAGCGAAGCGGTAGGAGGACAGGAATATGCCCGCAACAGATCTGGCCATTCCGTTCTTTGGCTATAAATCGCAGGTATCGACCGAAAATTCTGGCTGATCTGTAAATGGAAGGCGACCGATGCGCCGGCCAGCGATGGCGCCAGACTATACGAGGGCCTACTAGACAAAACCAGTATGGCATCAACAGTCTGGGCGGATATGGCCTACCACTCACAAGCCAATGATGACTTCATGGAAAAGCATGGCTTTGTCTCAAAGGCTCACAGGAAAAAGTCGCATCTCAAGCCTATGCTACGACATATCCAGAAATCCAACGCCGGAAAGTCCGTCATCCGGTCGCGTATCGAGCATGTCTTTGCTGATCAGAAATCACAGATGGGACTGTTCATACGCGCCGTCGGTATTACACGAACCACCATGAGGATCGGAATGGCCAATATCGTCTATAAATATGTGCCGATTTCTCTTCCGGGAAAGGATTAATGCCCCTGCGTAGCAATCCAGAGCATGAAACCACCGCTCTGCTCAAAACGCAGAGCGAAAAATTATCATCCAAAACCTTCAACGCCAACCTTCACCTTAAAAATCAGGCAGAAAAGTCTGTAATTTACGGTTCTTCGACCCCTCCAGCTTGTTTTCATGCAAACATGTATGGAGTTTTTGTTATTTCCCAAAATTTAACTGATACAGGGTCAGCCATTTTTATTTTGATTGATTTAAGATAGCGAATAACTTCGACAGTGCCACCTTGGGTAAACCCTTCAAAAAATCCAGTAAGATTATTGTCATGATTTTGATTTTAAGCCATAAAAGAAAGGAAAATAGATAGCCAAAAAGTACACAACATTCAAAACAAAAAGGACTTCATGATGAAACATCTAATGCTTTTAAGATTAGGAAAGAAATCAATTCATAAATCATGGATATACCGCTTAAGAAAAATAATGGATATTGCCTTTATATATTACGATGATAGCAATTTCTCTGAAGACTCTCCTGATTACGAAGCTTTTTTTGAAGGTACAAAACTTACTGGAATAAAAAAGTTTTTAGATACAAATCCTAATATTCTAGAGAATTACGATTATTTCTGGCTTTTTGAGGATGATCTCGTAATTAGCCATGAAACTGCCGATGGAATAATTTCTTTTATAAATAAATACCGTCCAGTTTTGTCTGCTCCCTCTTTAACAGCAGACAGTTTTTATACGCATCCCGTTATGTTCCAAAATATAGATTTGATGCTACGGGGCACTGATTTTGTAGAATGTATGTCGCCAATAATGAGCCGTGAATTTTTGCGAGATACATTAAAAGAATTTGAGGCATATCCTATATGGGGAATAGAATATTATTGGCAGCACTTGCTTTGGGAAAAGCGGGAACTCGCATTTATTTATGATAAATATCCTATTTCTCATACTCGCCCAACCGGCCATGGATCTTTGTATAAAAATGCGGAAGGGAAAAATATCAATCACATCGAAGACAATGCCATAGCACAAGAACTTTATGGGAAAAAGTTCAATAAATACATTAATGTATTATTTGGGATGCAAGATAATTTTAATCCTTCTATCTTGGTTTCTGATGACTTGAGAGAGTATATAGATTCTGGCTCACGGCACTTAGTGAAGTTACATGGGGATCATATAATTCCCTGTTTGAAGAATGATACATATTTTGCAAATAGCTTATTTACACAATTTTTATCATTCCAGCGTATCCAAGAAATTTTTGGATTGCATGATATTACACCGTTAGAAAGCCAACTTATTGTGCGGACGTGGAGTTTTGGTCGAATCGAACCGCATGCAGAATGGGCAAAAAAATTAAAATTCGATATATCTGGAAATATTAGAGGATATAATAATTCCAACGAACGATACTGGAAAGTAATAGATGATAATTTAGTTATATTAGGAGATGATAAAATGACAAGCACTGTATTTAACCACATATCACAGGACAATGGTAAATTTTATTTACAAGGAGAACACAAGAAAAGTAGTAATATGATACATTACTTAAAAGAAACCTAAACTATTTATAAAAATAATCCCTTTAATAGAAAAGTGTTGCCCGACAATCCACCTCTCCTCGAAATAACTTATAATAGAAAAAATCAGAAAAATTACAAAATAAACCGTCAACACAATTCAGTATAATATTAGATTCATAAAAGAAGTATGGAATATTTATAGGACAACTCCGTAATGAACTCATGAAAAAACTACGTGGTTGTCGATACATTACACAAAACAACAGAGAAATGTTTATAGTTTTCAAATTAAAAAAGGCGCCCCAAACGGGACGCCTTTTTTGTAAGCCCTGAGAAAAATCAGAAGCGTTACTGAGCCGGAGACACTGCCGGAGCAGACGGCACAGCAGGCGCTGCCGGCACGGCGGGAGCCGCGGGAACGCCCGGTGCAGCCGGAACGGCAGGCACGGCCGGAACCGTTGCAGCTGCACCCGCAGCAGCGGCATTGGCTGCATCTGCCGGAGCCTGGACACCCGGAGCATTCGGGTCAGCAGCCGGAGCAGCTGTATCGTTCAGGATGACGTAGGAGATGGATTCCGTACGGGTAATGTCGATGACGTCGCCAACCTTCAGCGTCGCCATGAAGTCCTGCATCGCCTTGATGCGCAACACGGCAATGTGAGACTCACCATCCGTCGTCACGAAGGACAGGGTGTGGGTTGCAAGGTCAATGCTCTGCACAGTCGCGCGTTCACGACGGAACGCTGCAATCACACCGCGCGGGTGGCCATGCACGTAGCCTTTGGCGGTCGTCAGCGTGGATTCCGGCAGCGGGCTGTCCGGCGGGGCAATTTCAGCGCCCAGCGTTTCCACAAAGCGGATGCTCAGCTTGTCACCCGCATTTACATGCGGCAGATCGCGCACGGCAGAACCGTATTCGATGGTGATGAGGTGACCGTTGGCTTCACGCAGCAGAAGCTCACGCGCATCATGGTCAACAGTTTCCACCACAGCTTTTGCGGACTGGTTCTTGAGCAGAACCGACGCCTGCGCATGAGCGGCTGACGGCAGACCAGCAGCCACAACGCCACCAACTGTCAGCGCACATGCAGCCATGGACCCTGCAGCCAGAGAAGCAAGACGGGAGACGATAGGATGCAACGCCCTTATCCTTTCTTAAATCAGTCTGACAACACAGGGATGCAGACAGCAGTTACACTGAATTTAGTCTGATACAGGGCCGGCACCATAACACAACCCGTCGCCAGCACATTGCTCTACCTCAATAGGGCGTTGGCGACCGCACCCCTTTCAACCCGGCATAAAAAAAGCCCGTCCGGCTTGCACCGGGCGGGCTTTGGGTCTGGCCATGTCTGGTCAGAAAATCAGATTCAGCCGCAGCACTTTTTCTTGCGGAAGAAATAAACCGCTGCAGCAACCAGGCCAGCAATCAGCAGACCGCGCATACAGGGGGACTTCGGGCACTTTACCGGACATTTCGGCATATCAGACTATCCTTGCATTCTTTTTCGCCCACCCGATGTGCCGGGCAGACGTATCAATCTAACCGATCCGCTGCGCTCCGTCATGGGCTAACAGCCGCATGCCAGCGCCTTCACGCGCACCTCTTTAAAAAACGTCCTGCACACCCCATCGTTCCCGGGCCGGGCTGGCGGGAGGCTGCGAGACACCTTTTACGGCAGCAGAATGGTACTACCGGTTGTCTTGCGCGACTCCAGAGCACGATGGGCTTCAGCGGCCTCTGTCAGGGCAAAACGCTGCCCGATGGAGGGCCGCAACACCCCCTGCTCCAGCGCGCTGAACAGGGCTGCGGCTGAGGCCTGAAGCTCGGATTTGTCTGCGACATAGGTCATCAGGGACGGCCGGGTGAGATACAGACTGCCGTGCGCGCCCAATGTGCCCACATTCACACCCGTTACCGGACCGGAGGCGTTGCCGTAGCTGACCATCAGGCCACGCGGGGCCAGGCAGGACAGGCTGGCCTCAAACGTATCCCGCCCGATGCTGTCATACACCACCGGGAGCATGGCGCCGTCTGTCAGCTCCCGCACGCGCTCGGGGAGATTGTCGGTGCCCACCAGCACCTCAGCAGCCCCGCAGGCGCGGGCCAGATCAGCTTTTTCCTGCGTGGAGGTTACGCCAATAACCCGCGCGCCCAGATGTTTACCCCACTGGCAGAGCAACTGACCAACCCCTCCGGCTGCGGCATAAACCAGAATGGTCTCACCCTTGCGCACCGGATAAACCTGCCGCAGCAGCATATGAGCGGAAAGCCCGCGCAGGGTTACGGCGGCCGCCGTCTCGAACGACACACTTTCGGGCAGCACCACCAGACGATCGGCAGCAATAGTCCGATACTGTGCATATCCGCCCGGCACCCCGGCATAGGCCACCCTCATACCGGGCTTGAGGTCCGTGACATCCGGGCCTACAGCCTCAATCACACCAGCGCCTTCTGAGCCGGGAATGGCGGGCAAAGACGGAAATTTATAAAGGCCGGAGCGGAAATAGGTATCAATGAAATTGACCCCAATCGCCTTCTGCCGCAGCAGCACTTCCCCTGCTCCCGGTGAGGGTACGGGCAGGGTTTCCACCTTCAGCACATCCGGACCGCCGGCTTCATGCACCCGGATAACGATGTTGGTTTGATCACTCATGGCAAAACACTCCCTGTGCTGAAAAAGCTTCAAACAGACCTGAGTTCGTCAGCCTCTTAAAGATTTATCCCACTCACCAGCGTGCCTCAGGCTTTTTTGGTGTCGTCTTCTGCCAGAAGCTGGATCAGGGTTTTCAGGTCCGTGCGGAGAACGCCCATGACAAAGCGCATAATTTCCTCACCCTGCGCATCATCATCCGGCAGAGCCGTAATCACCCCGGCCGCCACGCGATATTCCTCACCGGTGCGGGACACCACTTCGCTCTCGCAGCGCTGAATAATCCAGTCAAAAGCGCGCATCAGGCCGGGGCTGAGCGGGTCTGTCGCCTCGTCCTTGCCCTGTGCCGGCTTATCCTCCGCCAGCAAAACCGCCCGCGTGACCACCAGCGCATCCATCTGCAACTGCCGCAGCGCCTTGGGCAGTTCCGCCAGCATCGGGTCCCGCTTTTCCAGCGGACGCCAGTGCTCGCGCCGCGCCTCCTCCACCGCACTCTGCACTTTGCGCAGAGAGACGACGCTGGCGTCGTTCAGATCCTGAATTTGCGGCCAGTTCATCTCATGGTTGTGCGCCTGCGTCAGCATCTCGACAATCTGACGCACAGTGATGGCCGCATTTCGGAAGGCATCCCTCCGCGCCTGCTCATGCAACACAACGTAAGTCACCAGCATGGAAACACCCACGCCCATAAGAATGGACAGCACGCGCTCAACCGGCAGCAGATAAGGGTCATTTGGCGTGGCGAACAGGGTGGCGATCATCAGCGTGACCACCCCCATCCGCGTCCCCGGCTTCCAGGAGGCCAGAATAGCCAGCGGCACAAAGGCCAGCGCAAAGGACTCCCAGAGCGGCCAGTGATAGAGCATGAGCGTGATGGGCAGAATGCTTGCCGCCGCCCCGATCAACGTGCCCACAAGCTGATACCGCCCGCTGGACAGCGTTTCTGTAATGCTGCTCTGGGTGACAATCACGGAGGTGATCAGCGCCCAGCCCGGTTCCTGCAAATTCGTGATCCACGTCACAAATCCGCACAGCCCGACAGACACCAGAAGCCTGATGGTCTGCCGGACAACCGGATTGCCCAGCCAAGGGGCAGACAAAAATTTAAAATGCATCAAAAGCCCGCTCTGCTTCTACAAGACCGGCAGAAAACGCAGAACCGGCTCAGGGGGTGTCCTCACCATTCAGTGGGAACGGCACCCAGCGCAGGCCGTCAGCATCATGCACCAGCAGAAGCACAGATTTCTTGTGGGCTTTCTGGGCGTCCTCAATCCGTTTTTTGAGGTCTGCCGGGCTGGTGACTTCCGCCTGCTGCACTTCCGTCACCACATCGCCTTCCCGCAGGCCACGGTCGGACGCCAGACCACCGTCCTTCACGGAAGTGACCAGCACACCCTTCTGGCCGGAGGGCAGGCTGTATTTCTGGCGAGCAGCCGCATCCAGCGGCCCGACGGAAAAGCCGAGTTTGGAGAAGCTGACTTCAGCAGCCCCTTTGGGCGTCGCTGCGGGCTTGGCTTCCGGCTCAGCAGCCGGTTCCGGCAGCATGCCGATGGTCACCGGCACATCCACCATCTTGCCATGACGCCACACACCCAGATGCGCCACCGTGCCCACCGGCAACTGAGCAGACAGACGCGGCAGAGCCTTGCCTTCAATCGGCTGGCCATCCAACGTCTGGATCACGTCACCTGTCTGGAGTTTGGCTTTAGCGGCGGGGCCGTCTTTTTCCACACCTGCCACCAGTGCGCCGCGGGCGGGACTCAGGCCTAGACCATCCGCAATATCCTGCGTCACGTTCTGGATACGCACACCCAGCCAGCCACGAGAAACTTTCCCGGTTTTGCGGAGCTGATCCACAATCCCGCGCGCCTCATTGGCCGGAATGGAAAAGCCAATCCCGACAGACCCGCCAGACGGCGAATAAATAGCGGTGTTCACGCCAATAACATTGCCGTCCATGTCAAACAGCGGGCCACCGGAGTTGCCTTTGTTGATGGGCGCATCCGTCTGGATGAAGTCATCATACGGGCCCTGATCAATATTGCGCCCGCGTGAAGAAATAATCCCGGCCGTGACCGTGCCGGACAAGCCAAACGGGTTGCCAATAGCCAGAACCCAGTCCCCTACCCGGCGCTTGTCGCTATCCCCAAAATGGACAGCAGGCAGCGGCTTCTTGCTTTCCACTTTCAGCAGAGCCAGATCGGTCCGGTCATCATGCCCCACGGCACGGGCCGTCAGCACAGTATTGTCCTGTAGCGTGACCGTAATCTTGTCGGCATGGCGGATAACGTGATTGTTCGTCACGATGTAGCCGGCGGGGTCGATAATAAAGCCGGAGCCCAGCGCCTGCATGCGGCGCGGCGGTGCGTCCGGGCTGCTCTGCCGGTTCATGAAGTCATGAAAGAATTTCTCAAACGGTGAGCCCTGCGGGAAATTGGGCATCTGGGGGAGCTGGTCATCCCCACCATCCCCGTCCTCATCATCCTCATCAGAGCCACTTTTGACGGTCTGCGTCGTGGAGACATTCACCACGGCAGGCAGCAACCGCGCTGCCAGATCGGCAAAACTGTCCGGCGCGCCATTCAACCGGCCAGCGACCGGCGGCGCTGCCTGAGGCGCTGCCGGCAGAGCAGCCCCCTCCGCAGCCCATGCAGCAACCGGGCCGGAGACCCCCGCCAGCAGCAGGCAGGACAGAGAACCGGCACGAAGAAGATGACTGGACAGGCGCATGGGCGAATTTACTCTCAAACGACAGAAATCACATCGGACCTTAGTCTATCGCACGATCCTGTTCCACCGTCAGCCTGTTTCGAACATCAGGCCACCCGCGCAGCCCGCTGACGTTTGCGGTACCCATCCAGCCAGGCGGCCAGAGCAAACAGAATGCTCAGCCCGGCCACATTCACGACAATCTGCAACAGCCAGCCATCCCCAAAGGTGCTGAAGAGCAGGCGCGCATACAGATCCAGCACCGTGCCCACCACAAAAATTTCCAGAGAATGACGCCCCACCCGGGCCAGAAGCTGGCCGGTGCTGGTGTCCGCCGCCCACTTACGCGCCGCAGCGGAGGACTGCACCAGATAGAAAATGGCCATCACATCCAGAAGCCGCAGAGGCGAGAGCCAGCTTTTTTCCGGCATGATCATACTGCCAAACGGCCGCAGGTCCGGCAGCCCCCACTGCGCCCAGGGGAAGGCCTGCAGGGCGGAAAACACCAGATACAGCACACAGCACCCGGCCAGAATGTCCAGACGCGGGAAGTCCGCCCCGCGCCGCTCTGTCTCGGCAGACGCAGAGGCCCCAAGCGCGAACAGGAACTGCCAGGCAAACGGGTTGAAATACCAGCCATCCGGGTCCAGCCAGTTTGGCAGGTTCAGGCCGGGGTCCAGATTGACCAGCATCCACAATGCACCGGACAGCAGCAGCGCCAGAGAACGATGGATGCGCATCAGCACATAAAACAGCGGAAACCCGCCCAGAAGGATGATATAAAGAGGCAGGATGTTCAGGTTACTGGGCAGCGCGTCAAACATCATGACGCGCCAGACCCAGCTCAGACCATGCGCCAGTTCCGGCTCCAGAAAATCCACCGGCACCAGCGTATAATGCCGCCAGACCCGCACCGTGATGACATAGACCACCACCATAATGGTCTGCCCGATATAAAGCTGCACGCAACGGCGGAAAATGCGCCCCAGACAGACGGCAACCCCGTATTTCCGAAAGCCCCGCCCGTAGGCAAGCCAGGAGGCATAGCCTGCCAGCAGAACAAAGATTTCCGCCGCATCGGCAAACCCGATATTCCGCATGGTAAAACGGTTGAGCAGGTTTTGCGGGATGTGGTCCACAAACATCATCAGCAGCGCCACACCCCGCATGGCGTCAATTCGATGGTCCCGCACGGAGCGGGCTACGGGTGGCACGGACTGAGAGGATGGGGGAACGGCTGGAGAGGGAACCTGTTGTCCCATGGTGGACGGATCGTTCGGCATGGCGCTCATGATAACGGATCGGTCCCTTTTTCCATCAGACACAGGCGCACACCAGATATTGGGCGACCACTTCCTTCTTTACGCGCCCCGAATGACCGAAAAAAGCGTCAAAACGATGGGGGCTGCAAAACAGCGCACCCGCTCTCCCCCCTTGACGGCAGCAGCCTCATGCTGTTGCCAACAGGGCAACAGGCCTCATGTGCCGCAGAGACAGCCAGAGTCAGGACGAAAAACAGTGGTACACTCTTCTCCCCTCCATCATGATGACGTTGCCCGTGTGCTGGATTCCGTGCGGGATGCGCAAACGGGCCACTCCCTGCTGGCCCTGAGCAAGCTCGACGGCTTCCGGCTGGAAGAGGGGCGGTTGAGTGTGGCGCTAGCTGTCAGCAAAGAGCAGGCTGCTACCCTCGCCCCGCTATGTAACGAGGCCAAACCTGCACTGGAAAAACTGCCGGGCGTGCAGACGGCCACCGTCATTCTCACCGCCCATCGCGCCCCTTCGGCTCCCGGTGCTGCCCCCTCCGCCCCGGCACGCCCCAAGGCCGGAGGCGGCGGCCACCGTCCGTTTGGTGGCCCCGCTCCCGCCCCGGACGCACCGGTGCTGCCCAACGTGAAAGCCATTATTGCGGTCGCCTCCGGCAAGGGTGGCGTGGGCAAATCCACCACAGCCACCAATCTGGCCATTGGTCTGGCGCAGGAAGGACTGCGCGTGGGCCTGATGGACGCCGACATTCACGGCCCCTCCCTGCACCGCATGCTGGGTACAGACGCCAAGCCGGAAGTGCGTGAAGGCCGCCTGCAACCCATGCAGGTCTGGGGTCTCAGCGCCGTATCCATCGGCATGCTGGTGGATGAAAAACAGGCCATGATCTGGCGTGGCCCGATGGTGATGGGCGCTATCAATCAGTTTCTGACCGACGTGGACTGGGGCGCGCTGGATGTTCTGGTGGTGGATATGCCGCCGGGCACAGGGGACGCCCAGCTCTCCCTGATGCAGAAAGTGCCGCTGGCCGGGGCCGTGATTGTCTCCACCCCGCAGGATATTGCCCTGATTGACGCCCGGCGCGGTGTGAGCATGTTTGAGAAAATGAATGTGCCTGTTCTCGGCCTGATTGAGAACATGTCCTATTTCTGCTGCCCGAACTGCGGCCATAACACGGAACTCTTTGGCCACGGCGGCGCGAAGAAGGAAGCTGAAACCATGGGCGTGCCCTTCCTTGGGGAAGTGCCGCTGCTGGCAGATATCCGCTCTACAGCGGATGAAGGAACCCCGATTGTGGCCAGCGCCCCGGATAGTGAAGGCGCCCAAGCCTTCCGCCGCATTGCTCAGGCCACAGCCGCCGCCCTCAAAGACAAACTCAGCGCGGCGAGCTGACTATACGAGGCGGGTGCGCCCGCCTCACCCCGCTCAGGCTCAGTGTTTTTTAGCAGACGCTTTCTGACCGCTGGCCGGTTTATTATCGAAGAACGCGCGGCACTTCGGGCTCAGCTTGTCCTTCTTGCGCTCCATGCAGGCAGTAATCTTCTTTTCATTGGGAATCGCCAGCGCGCAAAGCTTGAGGGCATCGCCCTTGCAGGCTTCTGTCTGTTGCTGACGCAGAGTATCTGCCGCCTGTGCCGGGGTCAGCGTGCCTAGCAGCGCCGCGCCACCTGCTGCCAGACAGAGCGTGCGTAAAAATTTTGGTGATAAAATAGACATCTCACTGCAATCCATCTTCTGTACAAAAAAGCCCGTCAGCCGCGAAAAAGGATGACTCATGGAACGATACAGAAGAGTCCTGCCGCGCCACCACACCTCATGCTGAGAGGCTGACCTGCGCAGAAAACAAGGAACTTGACGATTCTGTCAAATTTTAGTGAAGGCAGAGTGTCTTATGGCTATCCGGCCCCTGTGTTTCACACACATGCAGATGCTGGGGCTTCATATCCTTCGGGGCCGTAAAAAACAGATAGGCCCACACGCCAACCAAAAGAGCCGCCACCACAATAAAAGGCGTGAAATTTGGCAGGCGGTCAGAGGGCGGACGGAGCCCTTTCAGGTCATCCGCTGGCGCAAGAAAGGGCGAGGACGCAGGCTTTGCATCCTCGCCCTCCACAAAAGGTTCGTCGTGGAATGGAGAGTCCTTCATCGGCTGGAAATCAGCCTTTCAGGACGGCCATCATTTCGTCCCACTCACGCTTGCTCAGGCCAGAACCAGCCTGTTCCACCTGCTCACCCGCCAGCATGCGGCGTACAATTTTCAGCATCCCGGCAGAGAACGTCACCGCACCGCGGCGATAATCCTCAAACGCCGCCGCCGTCTGCGGCACCCACGCGTGCAGGATCTTCAGCATGGCTTCTGCATAGACCCGGATTTCATACTGCGCGTGCGGGTCCAGCCGCAGGGCCAGAAAGTGCATCAGGTTGTGCAGGTCAATCTTCCAGTACCACTGGGTATAGGTGTTGACCGTTAGATTGATACGCGCCAGCTCACGGGCCAGACCATAGCCGTCTTCTTCCGTGCTCAGCATCGTCTCATAATTGCGGTAGGTGCGGATGGCGTCATCCCGCAGGATGTCCATAACCGCCGCCGCATCATCCGGGGCCAGCACATCGCCACGACCCTGACGATTCACGGCACTCTGGGACGCCATGTGTTCCGGGGCGGGGATGTAGAATTCACTGTCGAGAATCGAATAGCGGGCAGAATATTCATTCACGCTCGCCATACGGTGACGGATCCACTGCCGGGCCACAAAAATAGGCAGTTTGACGTGAAATTTCATCTCGCACATCTCAAACGGCGAGGAATGGCGATGCCGCATCAGATAGCGGATCAGCCCGGCATCTTCAGACACCTTGCGGGTGCCGCGCCCGTAGGACACACGCGCTGCCTGCACAATGGCGGAATCATCCCCCATATAGTCAATAACCCGCAGGAACCCGTGGTCGAGCACTTCCTGCGGTTCATACAGCATGGCCTCCAATGCCGGCACCGTGGGGCGGCGAGTGGAGCTGGTTTCTTGGGCGTGCGCCGCAATTTCGGCGCGCTGGGCATCGGTCAGTGACATGCCTTCTCCCTAGCGCAAAATACACGAGGCGAAAATGCCTGATCTCACGCAACAGCGCTCTGCTGCGTTATCATAAGAGAAATTTATAAATTAATAATGTTATTCAATTAGACGGCATCAGCCAGAGTATGACACGCAGAAAGAGAAAGCACTGACCTCTTTCCTTTCAATAAAAATACAAAATTAATTATAACGAATTCGAACGGATACTTCAGGTATGGGTCAATTCTTCTCCTCCGTGCCGCCGTTTACGGCACGGGGCAGCTACACGTCTTTCTTGTCTCTGGCTGTTGGCCTGGGGGCCGTGTGTGGCATCCTTGCCAGTCTGGTGCTAACGGGCCTGATAGCGCCCGCGGCTCTCCCCGCCATTGTTGCCCCCATCGGCGCCTCTTCCGTTCTGGTTTTTGCTATTCCGGCAAGTCCGCTGGCAAAGCCGTATGCCGTTATCATGGGAAATGTTTTGTCCGCCGCACTCGGGGTGCTGGTCAGTATCGCCATCCCGCATCAGATGCTTGCTGCGGGGCTGGCTGTCGGGCTGGCCATCATGGCCATGACGGCGACTCGCTCTCTTCACCCTCCCGGCGGGGCCGCAGCCTTAACAGCCGTTCTGCTCCACCCTTCCTCGGCCGGACCGACCGCAGCCCTCCTGTTTCCGCTGGTTCCGGTTGGGCTTAATTCGCTCATTCTGGTCTGTGTCGGCATAGCGTTTCACCGGCTTTCTGGCCGTAGTTACCCTCATCACCCCCTACCTGCTTCACCTGCGGCAGAAACCGCAACCGAACTGCGCCGGGAGGATATCCTCGCCGCCCTTCATAAAACCGGGGAAGCCTTTGACATTGAGCTCGAAGATCTGGAGCGCCTGCTCACGCTGGCTGAGCAACACAGGGACAGGCGGGGCACCGTCCGTATTGCGCCAAACTGAACGCGTCGTGCTGCGGGCAGAGGCCCCTTTCTCTGCTCTTGCAATCCGCCCCCGTGCTCCTTATGTTCATCAGTGCCGGAGGGGCTTGCCCCTTGGCTATGGTGATAAACGGAACGTGGAATAATCGTTGTGGACCCGGGGGCAGTACCCGGCGTCTCCACCAATACAATCCGGCCTCACGGCTCGGACGGATGGGGACGAAACAGGCTCGACACGCGTGGTAAAGACCTTCCTTTTGCCCGGCATTGTACCGCCGTTATCGGGCTAAACTTACAAGTGCCAATGATAACACTGAGGTGCTCGCTGTCGCTGCATAAGCGATAAGCGCGGTTCGGGAGGGCACCGGGCAACAGAAGCCCTCCCACTTTGCAGCCATGAGATCAGCCGGACGCAGCCCTTACCGTCCTGCACCCTGCAAAACCGCAAAAAGCCCGGTCAGGCACAGTTCAAGCACATTTGATCCTTACCCGGCAGACCATTCAGCCTCCTGCCGTGTTGCAGAATCATAACTTGTCGACTTGCACTTGCCCCCTCTTTCACGCATGGCTGACGGCAGAGTGATATTCAAGACGCCGACATGTCCAACCGGCGCGAGCGAGGAGAGCTTTCATGGCGGATGACCACGATAACACCCCGGAAAATGGCGCTTTTCCGCCCGAAAGCCTGCTGCCTTACGAAACATGGCTGGAAGACGCCTATCGCGGCGTGATGCTCAGCGCGCTTGAGTATGTGAGCCGTGAAGGCCTTGCGGGCGAACATCACTTTTACCTGACATTCCGCACGGACGTCCCGGGAGTGGTGATCCCCGATCGCCTCCGCGCGCAGTATCCGCATGAGATGACCATCGTGCTGCAGCACCAGTTCTGGGACCTGAACGTGGACCGTGCTGCGGGCAAGGTCTCCGTTGGCCTGTCCTTTGGCGGTGTGGGTTCCATTCTGGAAATTCCTGTGCGCGCCTTTACCGGGTTTGCGGACCCCTCCATCCATCTCAGCCTGCACTTCATGCCGGCGGAACCGGAAGAAGAAACCGCGCCCGAAACGGATGCCAGCCCGGCCCCATCGGCCGAAAAAGAGGCTGAAGGCTCAGCGGAAAGTGACACCTCATCACAGGTTGTCAGTCTTGACGCCTTTCGCAAGAAGGGGCCATCACCCGGTTAAGCCCCACTTTTCGGGGCAGGCCGACGGAGAGTTCAGCACATCATGACCAGCCAGCCCCCTCGCCCCCCGGTACCCGCCTTCACCTATTCCCCCATTTTTCCGCTGGGGGAGGACACCACGTCCTATCGGAAGGTGGATATCGCCGGTGTCAGCACATCGGAATGCGGCGGCAAAACCATCCTGCACATCACGCCAGAAGCTCTGACGGAGTTTACGGCGCAGGCCTTTCATGAAGTCGCGCATTATCTGCGCCCTGCCCATCTCAAACAGCTCGCCAGCATCCTCAAGGACCCCGAAGCCTCGGACAATGACCGCTTCGTAGCCCTGGACCTGCTGAAAAACGCCTGTATTGCCGCAGGCGGCGTGCTGCCCATGTGTCAGGATACCGGCACCGCCATTGTCTTTGGCAAAAAAGGCCAGCGCGTGTGGGTGGAAGGCGATGAAGAAGTCGCGTTCTCCAAAGGCGTGTATGAAACCTACACCCGCACCAGCCTGCGCTACTCACAAATGGCGCCCCTCAGCATGTTTGAAGAAAAGAACACCGGCACCAACCTGCCTGTGCAGTGCGATATTTTCGCAAGCCCCGCCACGCATCATGATGAACAGTTTGACCTGATGTTTGTGGCCAAGGGCGGCGGCTCAGCCAACAAGACCTTCCTGTTTCAGGAAACCCGCGCCCTGCTCGGCTCCGAGCAGAAGTTGCTGGACTGGCTGGATGTGAAGATCAAAACCCTCGGCACGTCCGCCTGCCCGCCCTACCATCTGGCCATTGTAATTGGCGGTATGTCGGCCGAGCAGACGCTCAAGACCGTCAAGCTGGCCTCCACCCACTGGTATGACACCCTGCCCACCAGCGGCAGCATGACCGGCCATGCCTTCCGGGATGTGGAGATGGAGCAGAAGGTTCTGGAACTCACCCGCAAGCTGGGCATTGGCGCACAGTTTGGCGGCAAATATTTCTGCCACGATGTCCGCGTAATCCGCCTGCCGCGCCACGGTGCGTCCTTGCCGGTGGGCATGGGCGTGTCCTGCTCGGCAGACCGGCAGATTAAGGCCCGTATCACGGCAGATGGCTTCTTTCTGGAAGAGCTGGAGCATGACCCGGCCCGCTTCCTGCCGGAAACAACAGATGAGCATCTGGAAGGCGAGGCCGTAAAAATCGACCTTAACCGCCCGATGGATGAAATCCGCAAGGAACTCTCCCGCTATCCTGTCAAAACCCGCCTTGCCCTGACGGGCACCGTGGTTGTTGCGCGTGACATTGCCCACGCCAAATTCCGGGAACGGCTGGAACGCGGTGAAGGCCTGCCGCAGTATCTGAAAGACCATCCGGTCTATTACGCAGGCCCCGCCAAAACGCCGGAAGGCATGGCAACCGGCTCCTTCGGCCCCACCACGGCGGGACGCATGGACTCCTACGTGGCCGAGCTTCAGGCGGCTGGCGGCTCTTACATCATGCTGGCTAAAGGCAACCGCTCCAAGGCTGTAAAGGATGCCTGCCAGACCTATGGCGGCTTCTATCTCGGCTCCGTCGGCGGCCCGGCAGCACGGCTGGCGCAGGACTGCATCCGCAAGGTTGAGGTGCTTGAGTATCCCGAACTGGGCATGGAAGCCGTGTGGAAAATTGAGGTCGAAGACTTTCCCGCTTTTATTGTTATCGACGACAAGGGGAATGACTTCTACGCTGAGCTCAGCTGAACACTAAAGGAGCTGTGTTGACCTCATGCGCTTTACTGTTGACCGGATGGACCACGCTGTCCTGACCGTACGAGACCTCGAAATTTCCGCCTCCTGGTACCAGCGTGTGCTGGGCATGGAGCGCGAGGAATATGGGCGCAACAACCGCACAGCTCTGCGTTTTGGCGGGCAGAAGCTCAACCTTCGCCCGCAGGACGCCACCGGCTGGGAAACCGCCGTGCACGCCCTGCCCGGTGGGAACGATTTATGTTTTGTCACCGCCGTAACCAGTGACGACGTGGTTGAACATCTGGAGAAATGTGGCGTGAGCGTTGTGCAGGGCCCCGTGGCCCGTCTGGGCGCACTCGGGCCAATCACATCGGTCTATTGCCATGACCCGGACCAAAATCTGATCGAGATCGCGTCTTATCAGGGATAAACGCCGCTCCCATCAAAGTCCGGGACCTGCTGTGAGCATGAGCCAGATTCACCTGACGGACGTTCTAAACAAATTGTAACAGTTTTCAAAAAAGGCCTCCCGAGAGCATCGTCTTTCGGGAGGCCTTTTTTAGATATCAGGTCCAATAACAGATTGTTCTGATTTTAAACGAACGTCAGCCCGACTGCTGCTGTCCATTCTGAACCGGAGGCTGCACAGTGGCGTGCTGGCTTGCGGGAGCAGAAACCTCTGCCTCGTTCCCGAGCCATCCGCCCCGGAACCCGGCTTTCAACAAACCCTGCCGGATAGCGGGATTATGCTTCATGGTGTTCCACACCAGCCCACTGCGCCAGTTTTCGATCATCAGCAGAATCGGCCCCTGATCAATGCCAAGATAGGCGGTGTCAGACCAGAACGATTTGTCTGCTGTATGGAAGCTGGGATTGAACGCATCCACAAACCCGTAGCGGCTATAAATATGATTGCCGTAGCGATGTTTCATTTCCCGCAGAGCAGGAATAGCAATTTCCGGCGCAAAGGCTACGGACCCCCCGGCTGCCGTCGGGGCAATGGTGCCATCATCCTGCGTATAGTCACGCCCGGTGCCTCGGGCGGAATAGGACATGAAGTGGCGCGGCGTGCCACCCACTGTCTGCGTCAGTTCACCCGGCCCGTCACTGGCCGTCAGCCCCCACACGTCTTTCCCGTAATCCTGCCATTTGCCGGGATTGGTCATGGCGTAGGTGCGCTGGGCATAGGTGGCGCGGCGACTATTTTCAAAATAGTCGATGCCTTTTTCCCGGTTCCAGTCATCCTGAATGCCCCGGAAATCAATCCAGGAATGGGTGTACTGATGCCCGAAAAGGGGTGCAAAATTCAGCATCGTCTGGCCGTAATACTCGCCCCAGCGCCGATCATTCGTCGTCAGCCAAGCCTGCCAGGAGGCCGGTTCCAGCGGATGCTTCTGCGAGCCAAGGGCCAGAATATAGGCCATCATGCCTTCGCTATAACCTTCCCAGTAATTGGGCAGGAACTGATGCTCGGGTGACCACCCCATGCTCAGCCGCAAATCAGGCCGACGCATCCAGGCCCAATCCACATTCTGGTAAAGCGCATTGGCCAGACTGCGAATTTCTGCTTCCTGCGGCGTGTCTTGCGTATAATAGCTTTCCGCAAACAAGATACCCTGCATCAGCAAAGCCGTATCAATGCTGGAGAGTTCAATATCTTTGTTAAAGCGCAGACCGGTTTTATTATTCAGGAAGTGATAGAAAAACCCGTGAAACCCGGAAGAATTTTCTGCACTGTCATTCTGCGGGAGTTTAGAAAGATAACGCAGGGTCGTCAGTGTGCGCTCTATGGCCTGCTGCCGCGTAATATAGCCACGCTCCACACCAATGCCATAGGCTGTCAGGCCAAACCCGATGGAGGCCACACTGGCCTGTGTCTGATCTGACGGATAACGGTCCGGCACCAGCCCGGTCTGGGCATCTCCAGCCTCCCAGAACCAGAGGAACGTGCGGTGTTCCAGATCTTCAATCAGCGCCATATCGGTGCGGGTGGGTTTGAAGACCACGCTTGTGGAAAGACGAGCGGCCTGCCGCTGCTGGCTGGCGGACGGTGGGGCCGGCATGGCCGCATTACTCTGCGGCGCGGCCTGCTCGGCCTCTGCCGCCTGTGCAAGGGCAGGATAGGCGGTCAGGCTCCCGGCCACAGCGAGCAGGCTAACCCCGAGTGTCAGCCCCCGGGCAGAGAGAGGAACCGGTTGGCAGGCACGGCGGAAAGACGAGACAAAGCGCGAAGGCAAGAAAAACCAGTCTGGCAGCATAACGACCAAGGCCCACCCTATGAAAGCATCAGGAGCAACATGAACATCCCTGTTCGGCGGGCATCTCAGCAACCAAAAGGGGCATATCCATGTCATACGCCAGCGGAAAATATGTTTTTTCAGAAGAACATTTTTTCTGCCTGATTGGTTTTACAATTTTTTGAAAAAACGCAGACCACACGCTTCTGCATGGCCTGCATGTCCGGCTTGCAGACACAAAAAAGCCGCCTGCTTTTTCCGGCAGGCGGCATACTCAGCGACATGATGAGCGCTTATTCCGGAAAAATAAGCAAATCATGAAAAGATTTTTATGAGAGACCGTAACGGAAAATATTCAGGTCTTCGTAGGCAATATCAGGTTTCTTGCCAGACATGACATCCGCCAGCACCCGGCCCGAACCACAGGCCATGGTCCAGCCCAGCGTGCCGTGGCCGGTGTTAAGGAACAGATTTTCCAGCCCGGTGCGACCGATAATAGGCGTGCCATCCGGCGTCATGGGGCGCAGGCCAGTCCAGAAGGATGCTCCCGGCACATCACAGCAATCGGGGAACAGATCCGTCACGGAATGTTCCAGCGTGGCCCGACGCGGGGCGCGCAGGCGGCGGCTGAACCCGGCCAGCTCTGCCGTGCCGCCCACACGCACGCGGTCACCCAGACGGGTAATGCCGATCTTGAAGGTCTCATCCATGATGGTGGAAACCGGCGCACGGTCGGCCTGTGTGATATTTGCTGTCAGAGAGTAGCCTTTTACCGGATAGATCGGCAGCTTCATCCCCAGAGAGCGCACCAGAGCGGGGGAAAAACTCCCCAGAGACAGAACATAGGAGTCTGCCGTCAGCACACCGTTGCTGGTGTCCACACCGGTAATACGGCCACCTTCGGATAAAAGCTGCTTGATACGGGTATTATACAAAAATTTTACACCCGCTTCTTCTGCCATTTTAGCCAGACGCTGCGTGAATTTGAACGCATCCCCTGTCTCATCACCCGGCAGACGCAAGCCACCCACAATCTTATTAGCGGCATCAGCCAGACCCGGCTCCGCCTGCACACAGGCTGCCCGATCCAGAACTTCGTAGGGCACCTGATACTGTTTGAGAACAGCAATATCCTGTGCAGCACCATCAAGCTGCTTCTGAGTGCGAAACACCTGCAAGGTGCCCTGCTGGCGGTCATCATACGCGATACCCGTTTTTGCGCGCAGGTCCATCATCACGTCGCGGCTATATTCCGCCAGACGCACCATGCGGCCCTTGTTCCGGTCGTAAGCAGCAGACGTGCAGTTTTCCAACATCTGCATGAGCCATGCCCACAAATGCGGGTCTGGCATGGGCCAGAATACAAACGGGGGATAGGCCATCATCAGCCATTTGATGGATTTCAACGGCACGCCCGGTCCGGCCCACGGTGCGGAATAGCCCGGAGAAACCTGTCCGGCATTGGCAAAGCTGGTTTCCATACCGGCTTCCGGCTGGCGCTCCACCACCGTGACCTCATGCCCGGCCTGTGCGAGATACCAGGCAGATGTCACACCGACAACACCACCACCAAGAACAATAACCTTCATGGTACGCACCTTCTTAATTTTTAAGAAATTCAGATGTTCTGTTCAGTATTTTTGTAAACACGATGATAGCGTCGCCCGAGCGAGGTCAGCACTTCATACCCGATGGTGCCTTCTGCCTCCGCCACGGCATCCACGCCGTAAGACGCATTCAGAAGATCCACCGTATCATCCGCGGCAATCTGCCCTTCCGGGATGTGAGAGATATCCACGGTCATGGAATCCATTGAAATACGGCCAAGAATAGGCAAACGCTGCCCGCCAAACCATGCGCAGCCCTTGCCAGCACCCTGCCGCGCAAAGCCATCCGCATAACCCGTGGCAATGGTCGCCACCCGGCAAGGACCATCCGCCTGCCATGTCAGCCCGTACCCCACCCGGTCGCCTTTGGAGAGCTGGCGAATTTGCAGGATATGCGCTTGCAGTTTCACAACGGGTGCAAGCGGGTTGGGGCCAGATGTATTGGGCGCAATGCCATACAACGCCGCACCGGGACGGACGAGGCTCCGGTGAAACGCTTCCCCGAGAAAAATACCGGATGAAGCCGCAAGACTGAGCGGTGCTTTTGGCAACAAAGCAGCATAAGCCTGCAGGGTCTGGAGCTGTTCCGCGTTGGCCGGGTTCTCTGGCGTATCCGCGCAGGCCAGATGGCTCATAATCAGACTGAGCGAAATGCCCCGCAACCGCTCCGGCTCCTGCGCCAGCGTGCGGACATCCGCCTCGGAAAGCCCAAAGCGGGACATGCCGGTATCCAGCTGCAAAGCCGCATCCAGCGGTCGGCCAAGCCGGTCTGCCAACGCCTGCAACTGGCTGACCTGTTCCAGAGAATTCAGAACCGGGCGCAAACCAGAACGCACACAGTCCTCCGCAGCCTCAGGACGCGCCCCATGCAGAACCGTAATGTGCGCCTTGGGTGAGACCCATTGCCGCAGAGCAAGCCCTTCATCCACATGCGCTACAAAGAAATGCCGCGCCCCGGCCTGCTCCAGCACAGGGGCAACCTGCTCGGCTCCCAGCCCATAGGCATCAGACTTCACCACGGCGGCACAGAGTGCGCTGGGCGTTCTGGCATCCAGCAGGCGGTAATTCGCAGCAATAGCAGCAAGATCAATCGTCAGGACAGCGCCGGCCCGATGCGCTGGCCAGCTGGGAGAAACAGAAACACAGGAAGACGCCACAGCAACCACCCAGGACATTTCGATTCCAAAACCTTAACAAAAAGCCGATGGAATATCCTGTCGATCAGTCGCATAAAATGCGACATATCCCCCATAATCCTCTATAAAATGCGCAAAAAAGCAGGATATCGCCTTATGATCTTCGACCGCCTGACAGACTCGATTTTGCGCCACCTTCAGCATGACGGACGCATGAGTAACGCCGAGCTGGCCCAGAAGGTTGGCCTCTCACCATCCGCCTGTTTGCGCCGGGTTAAAATTCTGGAACAGGAAGGGGTTATTCAGGGCTACCGCGCCATCATTGATAAAAACGCGGTCCACAGCATGTCCACTGTCATTGTGCAGATCACACTGGAACGCCAGACAGACGACTGCCTGCGCCGCTTTGAAAGCCGCGCGCGGGAATGCCCAGACGTGAAGGAATGCTACCTGATGACAGGGGATGCTGACTATCTGCTCCGCGTAGAAGCACGCGATATGTCAGACTATGAGCGGATTCATAAGGAAGAATTGTCCCGAATGCCGGGAGTGGTGCGGATTCAAAGCAACTTTGCAATCCGCCCCGTGGTTCAGCCCTGGAAAAGCTGAACAGCCAGAAGATTTAGGCTTCCGGCTCTTCGTCATCCTGATCTTTAGCTGTCAGATCCCGCTGCACATCAGGAGATTTCAGCAGCGAATCCATATGCATGGCCACATCCAGCGTGGTATCCGGCTGGAAATGCAGTTCCGGAGCCGCACGCAGACGCAGCTTGTGCGACATCTGTGTGCGCAGCCAGGGAGCCACCCGCTTGAGCGCAGGCAGCAACGCATCAATATCGCTGCGGCCCAGACGGGCCACAAAGACAGTGGCGTGTTTAAAGTCTGGAGAAAGCCGGACTTCCGTAACCGTCACCGTGGCATCTGCCAGATCCGGGTCGCGGAAGGTGGTGCGGGCGAACAGTTCCGCCAGCACACGCCGCACTTCTTCGCCCACGCGCAACTGGCGCTGAGACGGCCCTAAAGGAGAAAGACCGGCGAGATACCCCGCCGGCCCTCCAATCCCTGCCTTGCCTGATCCGTTCCGACGGCTCATGCAGGCACCAGTTCGCTTTCAAAGCACTCGACCACGTCACCTTCGCGCAGGTCATTGTAACCCGCGAAAGACAGACCGCACTCGTAGCCTTTGGCCACTTCCTTCACATCGTCCTTGAAGCGCTTCAGCTGGCTCAGATCACCTTCATGGATCACCACGCCATCACGCAGCAGACGCACACCACAGCCGCGCTTGACCACGCCTTCTGTAATGTAGCAACCGGCCACTTTGCCGACCTTGGTAATTTCGAAAACCTTGCGGATTTCGGCATAACCCAGGAACTTCTCGCGATGCTTGGGCGCAATCTTGCCGCGCACCAGCTGTTCCACGTCATCCGCCACCTGATAGATGATGGAGTAGTAGCGAATTTCCACACCCTCGCGCTGGGCGAGTGTGCGGGCCTGCGCCGTGGCACGCACGTTGAAGGCAATGATGATGGCATCAGACGCCTTGGCGAACTGCACATCACTTTCCGTGATCTGCCCCACCGTTGCGTTGAGCACCCGCACAGCAACTTCTTCATGCGCCAGCTTGAGGACTGTTGTCTGAATTGCTTCAGCAGAGCCCTGCACGTCGGCCTTGATAAGAACCGCAACTTCTTTCTGCTCACCAGCCTGAATACGGGCCAGCATCTGATCCAGCGTGCCGCGAGCAGCAACCTGACCAGCAACCTGATGCTCCTTCAGCTTACGCTGACGGAATTCACAGATCTCACGAGCGCGGTTTTCATTTTCCACGACCACAAACGGTGCACCGGCAGACGGCACGCCAGTCAGGCCCAGAATTTCCACCGGCATGGACGGCGTTGCATCCGCTACCTGACGACCACGGTCATCAATCAGCGCACGCACACGGCCCCATTCGGAACCCGCCACAACAATGTCGCCCTTATGCAGGGTGCCTTTTTGCACCAGCACAGAGGCCACAGAGCCACGGCCACGGTCCAGACGGCTTTCAATCACCGCACCTTCAGCAGAGCGATCCGGGTTTGCCTTCAGGTCCAGAATCTCGGCCTGCAGAAGAATGGCTTCTTCCAGCTGGTCCAGACCCTGACGCTTGGTGGCAGACACTTCAACGTCCTGAACGTCACCGCTCATGGATTCCACAACAATCTCGTGGTTCAGCAGTTCCTGCCGCACCCGGTCCGGATTGGCACCTGGCTTGTCGATCTTGTTGATGGCCACAATAATCGGCGCATTCGCAGCCTTGGCGTGTTTGATGGCTTCAATCGTCTGCGGCATCACGCCGTCATCCGCTGCAACCACCAGCACCACCACGTCCGTAATGGAGGCACCGCGGGCACGCATGGCGGTAAACGCCTCATGACCAGGTGTATCCAGGAAAGTGATTTTCGCACCGGACTTCAGCGTAACCTGATAGGCGCCGATATGCTGGGTAATACCACCGGCTTCCCCTGCGGCCACGTCCGTGGTGCGCAGAGCATCAAGCAGGGAGGTCTTACCATGGTCAACATGGCCCATCACGGTCACAACAGGCGGACGAGACTTCAGCTCTTCGGGCTGATCCTCAACACCTTCAATGCCCAGCTCAACGTCGCTTTCAGAAACACGGCGCACGCGGTGGCCGAATTCTTCAACAATCAGTTCAGCCGTATCGGCATCAATGCTCTGCGTGACAGTCGCCATAACGCCGTTTTTCATCAGCGCCTTGATGACTTCACCCTGACGGGCAGCCATACGGTTGGCGAGTTCCTGCACGGTAATGGTTTCCGGCAGAATGACGTCACGCACCACGCGGACCTGATCGGCACGCAGGCGTTCGAGTTCAGCCTGACGGCGTTCACGCTCACGCTGGCGACGGACAGAGGCGAGTGAACGCGTCTTGTCATCATCCCCTTCGATCGCGGCCTGCACGTCAATACGGCCTGCACGACGCCCGGAATCCCCCTTACGAGGACCAGCGCTCTTGCGGTTTGGCGGAGCCCCACCACCCGGACGACGGGAGGGAGCACGACGTGGTTCGTCCTCACCCTCTGCACCACGACCACGCAGACGCAGGGTCTGAGCAGCAGGGGCTTCCGCACCAGCGCCAGCAGCAGGCTGCGGACGCGGCGTTGCCGGTTTGAGCGGACGAGCCGGCATAATAGCGCGTTCAGCCAGAGGCTTGAGGCGGCTTACCGGCGGAGCCAGTGTGACTTCACCCGGGATCGGCACAGCCGACACAACGGGGCCTTTCGGCTCAATCTGCTTGATGGAGTCGATACGCGCCTTGCGCTCGGCGTCTTCAGCCTCAGCCTGAGCTGCGGCCTGCTCTTCTGCAGCGCGCTTTTCGTCTTCTTCCCGACGACGCGCTTCTTCAGCAGCGGACAGGATCTGAATCTTTTCCTGCTCGCGCCGTTCGGCTTCCCGCCGTTCAGCCTCAGCGGCTGCTTTTGTCTGTTCCGCCAGCACACGCTGGCGCATGGCCAGTTCAGCAGCCGTCAGGGTACGACCACCCCCGGCCCGTCCACCGGCACCTCGTCCACCAGCGCTACCAGGAGTACCGGGGCCACGCTTTTTGCGCACCTCAACCTGTACAACCTTCGAGCGCCCATGGCTGAAACTCTGCCGCACGGACCCGGCATCAACCGTCCGTCCGACTTCCGAACGCCCTGCCGGTCGAAGGGACAGACGCCCCTTACCCTGATCCTGATCCTTGCCTTCGCTCATTGACCCGCCTGTTCACACCCATCCGCCGGAAAGGTCCGACGAACCCGGGAGCCACCATCGGCAACCCCCGAAAAACGCTTATTCTCACAACACAGACGCGAGGCCAGAACCCCGGCCGCCAGCGCCGCATTCACAACTCGCTCCCGCCCAAAAACCTTTGCAAGGTCTTCCGTCGAAAGCGCCTCAACCACGGGGAGGTTCCTGGCGCCCGACACGAGCCGACCAAGTTCATCTCCGCTTCCATCCGATGCGTGAACAATCACGGCAGCACGACGCTGTGTGACCCATTCCCGCACCTTCATAAAACCGCTTATGGACTGCCCGGCACGCCGTGCCAGCCCAAGAAGTTCCACCATTCGCCGGTGCAGACCTGCCTCTACCTGAGCAGACAGATCATCCGGCACCGTAACCTGACACCGCGCGGCCCGTGGGAACACGCCGCGTTTGCGGGCCTGTTCTATCACATCCCGCCGGGCGCTCAACCATATTCCCCGACCGGGAAGGCGCGCGTCCAGATCCGGCACCACAACACCAGAGGGTGACACCACAAACCGTATCATCAGGGCGGGCTGCCCCTGCTCCCGCGTTACTGCGCAACGCCGCAGGGGACCTTTCTCATCATCATACGCTTCGGGCAAATCACCACTCATTGTTCGTCAGGCCCGAAAGACCTGCTCAGCCCTCTTCCTGACCGGAAGGCTTACCCTCTTCTCCATCAAACCAGTGAGCACGTGCCGCCATGATGATTTCATTGGCAGCATCTTCCTCAATGGCATCGGATCCGAGAATCTCGACAAGCTCGTCACCAGCCAGGTCCGCGAGGTCGTCAAGGGTTTTTACACCTTTTTCGCCCAACGTCACAAGCATCTGGTTCGTGAAGACCCCGAGATTGGCAATATCGTCCGTCACACCAAGCTCACGGCGCTTGGCATCAAGGTTTTCTTCCTGACGCACCAGATAGCCTTCAGCGCGCTGAACCAGCTCACTGACGACCGACTCGTCAAACCCTTCGATGCCAATCAGCTCGTCCGGGTCAGCATAGGCCAGTTCTTCAATCGTGTGGAACCCTTCTGTGACCAGCAGCCCTGCAATGACGTCATCAACGTCCAGTGCTTCCACAAACAGATTGGTCCGACGACGGAATTCTTCCTGACGACGCTCGGATTCTTCAGCCTCGGTCAGGATATCAATATCCCAGCGCGTCAGCTGGCTGGCCAGACGCACGTTCTGACCACGACGCCCGATAGCCAGCGAGAGCTGTTCATCCGGCACCACGACTTCAACGCGGCCTGCTTCCTCATCCATCACCACCTTGCTGACTTCAGCCGGAGCAAGGGCGTTCACCACGAAGGTGGCTGCCTGCGGGCTCCAGGGGATGATGTCGATCTTTTCGCCCTGCAATTCGGCCACAACGGCCTGCACGCGGGAACCACGCATACCAACGCAGGCCCCGACCGGATCAATGGAGGCATCACGAGAGATCACAGCCATTTTCGCACGGGACCCGGGGTCACGCGCCACAGCCTTGATTTCGATGATGCCGTCATAGATTTCCGGCACTTCCTGCGCAAACAGCTTGGCCAGGAAGGCCGGATGTGTGCGGGACAGGAAGATCTGCGGGCCACGCGGCTCGTCACGCACATCATAGATATACGCACGCACGCGGTCCGAGTTGCGGAAGGTTTCACGCGGGATCAGCTCATCACGGCGCAGAAGCGCTTCAGCAGAGCCGATTTCAACCATGAGGTTGCCATACTCGGTCCGCTTGACGGTGCCGTTGATGATCTCGCCTACGCGATCCTTGAACTCATTGTACTGGCGCTTGCGCTCATATTCACGCACGCGCTGAACAATCACCTGCTTGGCGGTCTGGGCGGCAATACGGCCGAAATCAATCGGCGGCAGCGGATCAACCAGATACTCACCAGCCTTGATTTCAGGCTGGAATTTGCAGGCAATCGCCAGCGGAATCTGAGTTTCTTCGTTCTCTACCGTGTTGACAACTTCCGTCCAGCGAGAAAGACGAACTTCCCCCGTCCGGCGGTCAATTGTCGCGCGAATATCTTTTTCGTGCCCGTATTTGGCACGACCGGCCTTCTGGATGGCCTGCTCCATGGCCTCCAGAACTTCCTCGCGCTCGATTCCCTTCTCGCGCGAGACAGCATCTGCAACCAGCAGCAGTTCAGGACGGGAAACAGAGGTATCCATACTCTCAGCTCTCCAAAGCAGGCGGCTTGATCAGTGTAACTTGCGCCCGGCCGGATCTTCTTCCCCGGCCTTGCTCTTTTCTTCTTCACCCGTCTCGGTCGGGCGCGCCATCTGCGCGCTCGCCTCGATCAGGGCATCTGTCAGGACCAGTCTTGCCCGCCGGATTTCTTCCAGCGGCAGGGCGGCCTCGGTCCCATCATCCAGCCGCAGCCGGGCAATACCATCTTCCGCCCCAAGCACAACACCGGAAAACCGGCGGCGGCCATCAATCGGCACCAGCACTTCGGCCTTGGCCTGATGCCCGGCAAACCGGTTCCAGTCCTTGGCGCGGGTCAGCGGCCTGTCGATTCCCGCAGACGAGACTTCGAGAGTCCACGCCCCCGGAATGGGGTCTTCCACGTCCAGCACAGCGCCTACTGCATGGCTGATACGTTCACAATCTTCCACGCTGATCAGCGAACCATCGGCACGGTCTGCCATGATCTGCACGGTCGGGCTTTCACGCCCCAGCACCGCAACGCGGACAATTTCATATCCCAGATCTTCCAGCGTTGGCGCCACAAGGGCGACAAGCCGGGCTTCAAGACCGGAATGAGCAGGCAGATCAGCGTCCAATGCAAAAAAGGCGGCCCGTCAAGGCCACCCCCCAAAATTCTGATTCAATGAAAGGATGATCCTTCATGTAGGGGATACACTGCCAGGCTGCAAGGGCGGAAACAGAGTCGAGCCGCGCCGGACGGCTAATTCGTGAAAAAGAAATTAATGGGCATGCATTCTTTTCCGGGCTTTGTTAGGAGCTCAGAACTTGCACTTTCCTGCCTGGGTATGTCTGATTGCGTTATGACTCATTTGCCTGACCCCGCATACAAGGCACAGACGGAAAAAGAGGAAAAACCTTCCCATTTCCGCCTCCTCATGGTGGCGCTGGCCACCTGCGCTCTGGTAGCCGGGGCCGGTTATCATTACGCAGGCTCCAGCAACGGGAGCAGTAACGCTCCTGTAGCCGGCGGTGCTACAGACCAGACGGGCGGAACCGCGCAGCCACGCCCCGGTGTGCAGTTTTCCCTGATTGCACCGGACAAGGCGGCGGATGCATTGGCCATGTCCAGCTTTTCTGAAAAAGAACAGGCCGACATTCTGGCGGCCGTAAAACGGCGGGAACTGCGCCTGGTGGCCATGCCGATTTTTGATGCAACCGGCGCAGGAGGGACTGTCACCGTGATTTGTGGAACCACACGCCAGACCGTGCTGCTCCAGCCCAAGCCGACCGTTCTGATTCTTCCCATTACAGTCGCCGGAAATGTTGATATCATTCCGTCGTCTGACCCCGGTAATGTCGGGATAGGCAGCGGTGTGGTGACCATGTTTGGTCCGCAGGCCCTGCCTGTCATGCATCAGGGTGACACACTTGGCCTGACGGTGATTGCGCAATGAAAGGCCTGCTCCCGGCTCTTAACCGGCTGATGCCGCTGATGATGGTCATCTTTCTGGTTCTTGCCAGTGTCCAGATGGCCATCAGCCTGCACCTCTCGCTGGCCTCTCTGACCCACTTCATGGAGTGGTGCGCGCCTGCCTGGCCTGTGCTGGCTGCCGTAGGCGGATTGCTGACAATCGGGGGGCTGTTATTTGAAACACGTGCTGAAGGGCTTGCACGCAAGGGCCTTTTACGCCGACGGGGGTGGATGATGGACGTTCTCGCCAGACTGACCAACCGCAACGCGCTGGAAGAAATGCTGGCGCGGGAACAGCGGGAAACAACAATTGATGCCGAGGAACTGGCCGCCAACCTGCGCGCCCGCGTGATCGGGCAGGATCAGGTGTGTGAGGATATCGCCACACAGCTGCGCCGCCGTCTGGCCCTGCAGGTGCGCGGCAAACCGGTAGGCATTTTCCTGCTGGCTGGCCCGCCCGGCACCGGCAAAACCTATCTGGCCAAACAGCTGGCCCGCCAGCTTGAACGCCCTCTGCTGCATTTTGATATGACGCAGATGAGCAGCCCCCACGCCGCCACCCAGCTCTTTGGCTCCCCCAAAGGCTATGTGGGGTCCGACACCTACGGCAAGCTGACCGGCGGCCTGAAGGAAAAGCCGGACGCCGTAGTGCTGCTGGACGAAATTGAAAAAGCCCACCCGGATGTGTTCAAAAAGTTCCTGACTGCCTGGAACGACGGGCATGTGACGGAAGCCTCCACCGGGCAGCAGATTTCCACCGTCCGCTGCATTTTTGTGCTGACCTCCAACATCGCCACCGATGCGCTGACGGAAATTGCCGACCGCCTGCAGAATGACCCGGACCGCATGCGCGCCGAGTCGGTCGAGGCGCTGCGTCAGGCAGGGTTCGCGCCGGAAGTGCTCAACCGTCTGGACCGTATCTTTGTGTTCCGCGCCCTGAAAGGGCTGGATATTGCCCGCGTTTCCGCGCTGGAAATTGAAGGCATGATTGAAAGCTACGGCCTGAAAGTGGAAACCGGGGGCATTGATGCCGGCCTGCTGATGGATGTGATGCGCCGCCAGAGCCGCATGGGCGATTCGGCCTCCGCGCGAGATCTGGTGCGCTCTATTGAAGACATGATCAGTGAATCTCTGATTGTGGCCCGCCAGCAGGGCGCTGAGATGGTGCGCATCGTGCGGGAAGATGACGGCACGATTACCGCTAAGATTGCGGATGGCACGCCCGATAACGGCGATGCCATTCATGCCCGCCTGACGCCGTAAGGCCAGTCCCTCCGACTGGCCTCACCTTCCGCCTTTGAACTCTGTGAACTGAGCAACCCGGCATGTCCGCTTTTACCCGCCTCTGGCAACGGGCGCCCCTGTGGCGCACCGCCCTGATTACCACCGGTGTGTGCGGGGTGTTTTCCGTGCTGTTCCCGGCCCCCTGGCTGGTCAACCGGCTGCCTTATTATGGAACCCTGACCTCCAAAGTCGGCCATATGATGGGCCGCTCTGCCACCGGCACGGAGGCACAGCCCAACCCGGATGAAGGGCGGCGCATGGTCTCGCAGCCGCCAATGGATGCGCAATTTGAAGGCGTGATTCCCTTTGCCGGGCGGCAGCTCCCGCTCCCGGCGGGGAAATGGCATCCAGTGCTGAACTATCAGGATGACGTGGAGCACGGCGAAGTTCTGACATCCATTTTTGTGCGCTCAGAACAGGGTGCGGTCACGGGCTTCATGATTGCTCAGGCCACAACGCAGTCCCTGCCCGCCTCCGCGACGGAACAGCTGGCTGCCCAGTGCCACAGCACCTTCAATTTTAGCGTGGGGGATCTGCCGCAGGACGGGAACCGGACGGAATGCTGGATGACCTCTCCCATCAAGGTGGTCAACAATCTGTTTCTGACCTCTAATCAGGCCCTTCAGGGTTTGCTGAGCAGCCCGCTCTTCATCCCGCCGGCTCTGCAACGGCTGGGTATGATGGGCTTTCAGCTCCCACCCGTTCTGGTGGATGCTGCCTGGACGCGGATTGAAAAAAGCCAGTCCGGGAAAGGGGTGGATTTTGCGACCATTCACACGCTGATCAGCCCCGCAATTCCGGGGCCGAAAGCCGCCGTGCCGGGCTCCCCGGAGAACTGGTCTCGCGGTGGCATGGCGGATGCCCCTGTGGTGGCTGACTTTGTCGGTCGCACCGATAACTGGCTGAAAGGCTGGCTGCCTTATCTGCGCAAAAGCTATAAAGGGGAGATGGATAGCAGCGTTCCTCTGCCACCCGCAGTTGCCGCAGACCCCGGCTTTCACAGTTAAAACCGGATGGGCGGCCCTGAGCCGCCCGTCGTTTCTGTCAGCCTGAAAGATCGTCCCGCAGAACTTCTGAAGACACTTCCACCAGAAAATCCAGTACCGTACGGGTGCGGAGCGGCAGTGTGCGCGGGCCGGTATGCACGGCATAGAAAGGCAGGTTGGGAATACGCCAGTCCGGGAAAAGCCGGACCAGCTTGCCCTCCTCTACGCCCTCACGCACCTGAAATTCCGGCAGCAGGCCAATCCCGATATCCGCCAGAACGGCAGACAGAACAGCCTCGCTACTATTGGCGCGGAATACGGTGGACGGCGCAATGACGCTTTCTTCCTCGTCCCGGAACAAATGCCAGTCATGCCGGCCGCCGCCGTAATTATAGACAATGGCGGGATATTCAGGGAGATCTCGGGGGTGCTGCGGCGTGCCACAGCGGGCCAGACAGGCCGGGGAGGCCACCAGCCATTTGCGGACCACACCCAGCTTGCGGGCAATCAGGGAGCCTTCGGCAATGTCCCCCACCCGCACGGCCAGATCCAGCCCTTCTTCCACCAGATCGCCAAATCCATCACGGATCACGACTTCGACGGAAAGATCCGGGTGGCGTTCCAGCAACTCGCCCAGACGGCTGGTGAAATAGAGCCCGAAAGCGGTTGTCATCCCCAACCGGACCAGACCGGAGACCGACGCCCTGCGGCGACCCAGAACGGTTTCTGCCGTTTCCAGAATTTCCAGCACTTCATAGGCATGCGGGAGGAGGCTGCGCCCGTCTTCCGTCATCATCAGGCTGCGGGTGGTACGCGCAAACAGCGTTGTGCCGTAATGCGCTTCCAGCAACGCAATATGGCGGGAAATGGTTGGTTGACTAACCCCTGTCTCTCGCGAAACAGCGGAAAAGGAGCCTGTGGCCGCTACGCGGACAAAGCTATGCAATGCTGAAAGAAGATCCATTCAATCCCGGACTTTTTTGCAGAGATTCCGCCATAATCCGCCGCCGCCCTCAGGATATGCCGGACCCGGACAGCCCGGGCATTGCCCGCGCCCCACACCCTCAGACAGAAACAGATGATAACCCAAACCTATCAGGTTATTTGTATCATTTGTGACGTATGCTCCGGTGAGAGACAATATAGTGTGTTCTCTGCCCCGCCATGCCCTAAGCGCATTGGCAGGCGGGTTTAACGCCGCCTGATATGGGGTTGAGAGAGTTTTTTCTCGGCCATCCGAGCCAGCCGGACAAACGGCAGACCCAGCAGAAGATACGCCCCTCCGACCATCAGACCCGTACCAAAATAATCAAAATAGGTTGAAGAAAGCCGGATGTAGGTCTGGGTCAGCTCGGTCAAGGTAATCACGCTGACCAGCGAGGAATCCTTCAGCAGGGAAATGAAGTCATTCGTCATGACCGGCATCACCAGCCGGAAGGCCTGTGGCACGACCACATAGCGGAGCGCCTGCACGTGCGTCATGTTCAGCGCGAGTGCTGCTTCCATCTGCCCGCGCGCGACAGACTGCAATCCGGCCCGGTAGTTTTCCGCTTCATACGCAGCGTAATTCAGCCCAAGAGCCAGCACACCAGCCACAAACGGCGTCAGGTTCAGGCCGCATTGCGGCAGGCCGTAGAAGATCAGTAAAATCTGGATCAGCAGCGGCGTGCCGCGCACAATCTCCACATAGAGCGAGGAAAGCGTGGCCAGTGGAGCCGGGCCATACAGCCGCAGCAAAGCAAGCGTCAGCCCCAGCCCGACAGCCAGCACCATGGCACACAGAGAGACCAGAAGGGTGAGCACGGCCCCTTTGGCCAGCAGCGGCAGGAAGCTTACATAACGCGCCACCTTGGCATGCCAGCCGGACGAGCCGTGCAACGCGGCAACGTAGTCATTCCAGCTTGTCGGCTCGATCGCCGGAGTGGACGCATCTTCAGCCCAGGCGGCCGTTTGGGGGGTCCACAAATTCCACCGCGCCAGAATACGGTGCAGGCTGCCATCCTTTTTCATGGCTGCCAGAGCGGTGTTCACCTGTTCCCGCAGGGCAGCATTCTGCCCTTTGGCAAAGGCAATACCGTAGGACACCGTGCCAATCGGCTCCCCTATCACCTGAAGGTCCGGGTTGGTGCCGCCGTAATACTGGGCAATCGGTCCGTCAATCAGCACAGCATCCGTGCGCCCATTGACCAGATCCATAAAAACATTGGTCTCTTCATCATAGGTGCGGACCTGCACCTGAGGATGGTTAGCCAGAATCCGCTCAGCCTGCGTGGCCTTCATCGTGCCGATAACGTGGCCGTTCAGCGCTTCCAGCGTGGAGAGAACCGGTCCGGTGCGCCGCACTACAATGCGTTCGGACGTCACATAATAGGGAACGCTGAAGTCAATCCCTTCGGCATGCTCAGGCGTAATCTCAATCCCGCAGATGACCATTTCATACAGGCCACGCTGGAGGCCTGGAATCAGACCGTCCCAGTCATTCTGCACAAAGTGCAGAGGCCTGCTGATATGCTCGCTCAGAGACTGCATCAGGTCATATTCAAACCCGGTCAGGCGAGACTGGTCATTGGGGTCATGAAAAGTATACGGCACATCTGCCGAGGCATCCGCCCCCCACCGCAAAGGCTGTTCCGCACGGGCGGCCTGAGGCACCATTCCGCCTGCCCCGGCCAGCAGCACCAGAACCATTGCGCACACCATCCAGCGCGGAACGGTTAGAAAACGGGCCAGATGGCGCCGCATGCCGTGTTTCACAAAACAGTCCTCAAAAAACGCCGTGTCCGATCATCTGCCGGATTCACACACAAAGTTTCCGGTGGGCCAGATTCAATAATGTGGCCGCCATCCATATAAACGATTGTATCCGAGGCTACCTGCGCAAAACGCATGTCATGCGTCACAATAATCTGCGTCATGCCTTCATCATCCAGCTTACGCATCACCCCCAGCACTTCCTCCGCCACAATGGGGTCCAGTGCGGAAGTCGGTTCGTCATACAACATAATCTCCGGCCGCATGGCCAGCGCGCGCGCAATGGCCGCCCGCTGCTGCTGCCCGCCGGAGAGTGAAACCGGGTAACGCTGCGCCACGCGGCCCAGCCCGACTTTTTCCAGCAGAGCCATCGCTTCATCCCGCTCGGCAGGCCCCGTCTCGCGCTTTACAACACGCGGGGCAAGCAGGACGTTATCAAGCACGCTCAGATGCGGAAAAAGATTAAAGTTTTGAAAAACCATGCCGACATGGGTGCGGAGCCGGTGGGCCACGTGCTCATCCGCACGCCGCCACGGGCCGCCGTCACGCGCAATGGTCACCCCCATGGCGTTAATGGTGCCACGGTCGGGGATTTCCAGAAAATTCAGACAGCGCAGAAAAGTTGATTTCCCGCACCCTGAGGGGCCGATGATGGACACCAGCTCCCCCTTGCGCACCTGGAGGGAGACGCCCCCCAGAATGGCACCGTCTCCAAAGCTTTTGTGAATATCCTGTGCGTCGAGCACAACAGGTTCATTTTCAAGGCAAAAAGCCGGCCCGGAGTTATCCGGGCCGGCATTCTGATGTTCCGATGGAACAAGAAAATCGTCAGGCAGCTTTGGTCATCCCACGCAACACATACTGAAGGATGCCACCATGCCGGTAATACTCAACTTCGTCCAGTGTATCGACGCGGCACAGAAGCTCGACATCCTGCGTGGATCCATCAGCCCGCGTAATGGTCATGGTGACGTCCATGCGCGGGGTAATTTTTTCCAGACCTTTGATGGTGATGGTCTCATCACCCTTCAGGTTCAGGGTCTGGCGCGTCACACCGTCCTTGAACAGCAGGGGCAGCACGCCCATGCCCACAAGGTTGGACCGATGGATACGCTCAAAGCTTTCTGCAATTACAGCCTTGATGCCCAGCAGCAGGGTGCCTTTGGCCGCCCAGTCACGCGAGGACCCCATGCCGTATTCCTTGCCACCGAACACAACCAGAGGGGTGCCCTCTTTCTTGTATTCCATGGCGACATCATAGATCGCGCCTTCTTTGCCATCCGGGAAGTGCTTGGACAGCCCCCCTTCTGTGCCGGGCAGCATCTCGTTCTTGATGCGGATATTGGCAAAGGTGCCACGGACCATCACGCGGTCATTCCCGCGGCGTGAACCGTAGGAGTTGAAGTCCCGCGGTTCCACACCGTGTTCCATCAGATACCGGCCAGCCGGGGAGTCTTTCTTAATGGCACCGGCAGGAGAGATATGGTCGGTCGTGATGTTGTCACCCAGCAGCGCCAGAATACGGGCATTCTCAATGTTGCCGGGCGCAGTCGGCTCGTGCGTGATGTCCTTGAAATACGGCGGGTCCTGCACGTAGGTGGATTTGGCATCCCACTTGTAGGTTTCAGACCCGGTGGCCACCTTGAGATCCTGCCACTCCTTCGTGCCCTTGGACACGTTCTTGTAGCGCTGGATGAACTCTTCACGGTTGATGGACGAGCCAATCAGATCCGCGATTTCCTTATTGGAAGGCCAGATGTCTTTCAGATAGACGGGCTTGCCATCCTTGGAGGTGCCCAGCGGCTCCGTGGTGATATCTTTCCGCATGGTGCCCAGCAGAGAATAGGCAACCACCAGCGGCGGGCTGGCCAGATAGTTGGCGCGTACGTTGGGGGAAATACGGCCCTCAAAGTTACGGTTACCAGACAGAACAGACACCGCAACGAGGTTGTTGTTCTCAATGGCGTCCACAATGTGAGACGGCAGCGGACCGGAGTTCCCGATACAGGTGGTGCAGCCATACCCCACCGTGTTGAAGCCCAGAGCATCCAGATCTTCAGACAGTTTGGAACGGTCCAGATAGTCCGTCACCACCTGAGAGCCGGGAGCCAGAGAGGTCTTCACCCACGGTTTCGGCTTAAGCCCAAGAGCGCGCGCCTTGCGGGCCACCAGACCTGCGGCAATCAGCACCGCCGGGTTGGAGGTGTTGGTGCAGGAGGTAATAGCGGCAATGACGATATCGCCCTGACCAATTTCATAATTGGTCCCGGCCACCGGCACTTTCTTGTTCGCATCGTTTGCCGGTACGCCCAGAGAAGAGGTCAGTTCTTTTTCAAACGCCGTCTTCGCTTCCTTCAGCACCACGCGGTCCTGCGGACGTTTGGGGCCGGAGATGGACGGGACAACCGTGGACAGGTCGAGTTCCAGAATATCGGTAAACACCGGCTCCGGCGTTTCTGCGGTGCGGAACATGTCCTGCGCACGCAGATATTCTTCCGTCAGCTTGATGCGGTGTTCGTCACGGCCAGTTTCACGCAGGAAGTCCAGCGTCAGTGTATCAACCGGGAAGAAGCCGCAGGTTGCGCCATATTCCGGGGCCATGTTGGCAATGGTCGCACGGTCAGCCACCGGCAGGTGGTCCAGAGCCGGGCCAAAGAACTCAACAAATTTGCCAACCACGCCCTTTTTGCGGAGCATCTGGGTGACTGTCAGCACCAGATCGGTCGCCGTCGCACCCTCAGGCATCTTGCCCGTCAGGCGGAAGCCGATCACGTCCGGCACCAGCATGGCAATCGGCTGGCCGAGCATGGCGGCTTCAGCCTCAATGCCACCAACACCCCAGCCCAGCACGCCAAGGCCGTTGATCATGGTGGTGTGGCTATCCGTGCCATACAGTGAGTCCGGATAGACATACTCTTTGCCGTCCACATTCGCGGTCCAGGCAACCTGCGCAATATATTCCAGGTTCACCTGATGGCAGATGCCCGTATCCGGCGGCACAACAGAGAAGTTCTCGAACGCTTCCTGACCCCAGCGCAGGAACGCATAGCGCTCACCATTACGCTCAAATTCCAGCGTGATGTTTTTCTGCAGCGCGTCCTGCGAGCCGTAGACATCCACCATCACGGAATGGTCAATCACCAGATTGACCGGCACCAGAGGGTTCACCTTCTGGGGGTTGCCGTTCAGCTTCACAATCCCGTCGCGCATGGCAGCAAGGTCAACCACTGCCGGCACGCCGGTAAAGTCCTGCATCAGAATGCGAGAGGGCTTGAACGGCACCTCTTTGCTGCTGTGGCCTTCCGGCAGCCAGCCGGCAATCGCCTTGGCGTCATCCACACTGTAGGAATGGCCGTCTTCAAAGCGCAGCACATTTTCCAGCAGCACTTTCAGCGAAACAGGCAGACGGCTGACGTCGCCAATGGTCTTTGCCGCTTCCGGAATGGAAAAATAATGATAGGTCTTGCCATCAACCGAGAGCGTGCGACCTGTCTTGAGTGAATCGTGCCCAACCGTCTTCATAGTTACCCTTCTCCCCGATCACAGCCGATGGCTGGTGATACGTTCCGGAGCCGGCACGCCGCCAGGTGCGGCGTTTTGCGCTCACCCGGTCTTCCGGGCGGCCGGCTTGATATCCCGATGACGTTAGAACATACCGGCAGTCTGGCGCGGCACAAGCGGGCTGGCGACCACGAGAACGCGAGCAGGCCCGCTTTGGCGGTGTTTAACCGGTAACAATAAGGAGAAGTCCCATCTCCGAGCTTTCTTCTGATGCCTCACCCCGTCTGGTGGCAGAGTCTCTCTCGGTTTTCCGGGGGGATCGGCTGGTGCTGGATGATGTCAGCCTGACGCTGGAGCGCGGTGGCGCGCTGCTGCTGACAGGCCCCAATGGCGCTGGCAAGTCCACTTTACTGCGGGTTCTGGCCGGATTACGCCGCCCGGATGGCGGCGCTCTGCTGTGGGATGGTGAGCCCGTAACGCAGGACCGCACGGCTCATGCGGCCCGCGTGGCGTATCTGGGGCATCAGGACGCGTTAAAGCCCAGCCTGACCGTGCGGGAAAATCTGGCGCTGTTTGCGCGCGCTGGCGGTGGAGACATGGATGCCGCCCTGAATGCCGTGGATCTCCTGCACCTTGCCAGCCTGCCCGCCCGCCTGCTGTCTGCGGGCCAGAAGCGCCGCACCGCCCTCGCGCGCGTACTACTGGCGCAGGCACCGCTCTGGTTGCTGGATGAACCAAGCCTCGGGCTGGACGCCGCCGCTGTAGAGTTGCTGGGACAGGCCATCGCCACCCACCGTGCGCAGGGCGGCCTTGTGGTTGCCACAACGCACGTGCCTCTGCCTTTAGGAGAAGTCAGCCATCTGGCGCTACCGGGCATGCCGGATCAGAGTCGTGGCTGGTGGGGTTCTGACGAAACTGACCTGACAGGAGACGCCGCATGATGGGCCTGTTTTGCGCTCTGGTCGCCCGGGACCTGCGGCTGGCTCTGCGGCACGGGGCCGACACGCTGGGCGCAGTTCTCTTCTTTATTCTGACGGGCACGCTGTTCCCGTTAGCCCTCGGTCCCTCCCCGGACCTGCTGCGCCATATGGCCCCCGGTATTATCTGGGTCTGCGCTCTGCTGGCTGCCCTGCTGCCGCTGGACCGTTTATTTGGCGCGGAGCTGGAAGATGGATCGCTTGATCAGCTCCTGCTATTGGGCCTGCCACCGTCACTGGTAGCACTCGCCAAAATCACTGCGCATTGGCTGACTACCGGCGTTCCGCTGCTGCTGGCCGCCGTGCCGCTGGCCATCATGCTTGGCCTGCCCACCTCTACCCTGCCAATTTTGCTGGCGGGTTTGCTGCTGGGATCCATGGTGCTGTCTCTTATTGGTGGGATGGGGGCCTCCATTGTGCTGGGTGCCCGACGCGGCGGTGTGCTGCTGCCCTTGCTGGTGCTGCCTCTGATTACGCCTGCGCTGATTTTTGGCGCGGCCGCCATTGATGCCGCCCGGACCGGCCTGCCCTGGGCTCCGGATCTGGAATTGCTGGGCGCTTTTCTGGCCGCCGCCATTCCCCTCTGCCCCCTGGCAGCCGGGGCAGGGTTACGGGCCGCGGTGGAATAACCGCGGCCCTACCTTTTACGGAGCCGGGTTGGAATGCACCTGATGGATGGCGTTGATTTTCTCTTCCAGCTCCGGCGTGATCTGCACCTTTACTGAGGTCAGAGCCGTCATGAGCTGCTCCACGCTGGTGGCACCGATGATATTAGACGTCACAAACGGGCGGGACGTTACAAACGCCAGCGCGAACTGCACAGGGTCAATCCCCTCGGCCTTTGCAAGGTTCAGGTAGGCTTCCACCGCCACATCCACACCCGGTTTTTCATAACGCTGCCCACGATTAAACAGCGTGGTACGCGCCCCCGCAGGCCGCGCGCCGTTGAGATATTTGCCGGTCAGATAGCCTTGCGCCAGCGGAGAATACGCCAGCAGGCTGACCTTCTCCCGCAGGGCCATTTCCGCCAGACCAATTTCAAAAGTTCGGTTGATCAGATTATAGGCATTCTGAATCGATGCCACGCGCGGTGCGCCCTCTCTGGCGCAGGCCAGAGACTTCGCCACACCCCATGCCGTTTCATTCGACAGGCCGACATGACGGATCTTGCCTTCTGCCACGAGGTCCCCCAGCACACCCAGCGTTTCTTCCAGCGGCACTTCATCAGCGTCGGAAACGGTTGTAAAAGTTGTGCCACCTTCGCCAAACAAACCGATTTTCCGGTCCGGCCAGTGCAGCTGATACAGGTCCAGATAATCTGTACCCAACCGGCGCAAAGAGTTTTCCAGCGCATAGCGAATCTGGCGCGGCGTCAGACGGGCTTCCTCCCCATCGGGCCGGAACCACGGAGAGGAACTCCGCCCCACAACCTTGCTGGCCAGAACAATCTTGTCGCGGCTGCCACGCGCTTTCAGCCAGCTACCGACAATGGTTTCTGTTGCCCCATAGGTCTCCGCGCGCGGCGGAATGGAATACAGCTCGGCAGTATCAATAAAGTTGACGCCATGCTCCAGCGCCAGATCGAGCTGGGCATGCCCTTCAGCTTCCGTATTCTGCTGGCCAAACGTCATGGTGCCCAGACAGAGTTCACTGACCAGAATGCCCGTACGGCCAAGTTCACGATACTGCATGACATATCCCCTTCGGAGTGTTTGACAAAAATTCTAACCCGAAAAGGGTAATCTTCCCAGCGCATACCCAGAACAGAACAGCCGCACACTTCCGCCAGAGCCACTCTGAAAGTGTCTGAATTCTGAAAAAATATTTAGCCGGTTGTCAGAAAGAACGCTGAAACCCGCACAGAGCTTCACAAACCCGATAGCCTCCTGCCTGCCTCATAACGGCACCGCATGTGCGGGCCTACAGGTGCCGTACCCCGGCTGTTAGGGTCTGTGGTCTCAAACAGTTGTGGAGAAACCGAATGCTGGACTCTGTCCTTTTTTCCCCTAAACAGGTTCAGGAGCTTATCTCCACGGGCAACGCCGTTTTTATTGACGTGCGTGACCGCAAGGATTTTGACGCAGGCCACCTGCCCGGTGCTGTCAATATGCCGGATATTTTCACCTATCTTGCAGAAACGACTGAGGACGGCCTCAAAACCCTTCAGGACAAATTTGTTGACCTGTTCTCCGACTACGGTCTGGATGGCAAGAAAACAGCCATTATTTACGAAGATGCCCTGCATACGCGCTATGGCGGGTCATGCCGTGGCTACTGGATTTTGAAGTATCTCGGCTACCCGAAAGTGGGCATTCTTGATGGCGGCCTGATGGCGTGGAAACAGGCTGGTGGCACTCTCACAACGGAAACCACCAAGCCGGAACGGACAGTTTTTCCGATCAGCATTCAGCCCAGACTGATGGCAACGTATCAGGATGTTCTGCATGCGCTGACGAACCCGAGCGTTAAACTGCTGGATAACCGGGACAAAGTGGAATGGCTGGCAGAAAGCTCCTCCCCTTACGGTGTCGACTTCGCCCCGCGCAAAGGCCGCATTCCCGGTGCTGTGTGGATCGAATGGTATGACTTCATGAAAGTCTCTGATGGACAGGCCTCTTTTCGGTCCAAAGAGGATATTCTTGAACTCGCCGCATCCCGTGGTCTGGCACCAGACGATGATATCATCGTCTACTGTTTCAAGGGTGCTCGGGCTGCCAACACTTATGTTGCGCTCTCGCAGGCCGGTTTCAAAAATCTGCGGATTTATATGGGGTCCTGGAACGAATGGTCCCGCAACCCGGAACTGCCGATTGAAGGGGGTATCCCCAAAGCAGCAGCACCTTTAGAAAACGCATAAGAAAAAGCCCCGGTTACACACCTGTAACCGGGGCCTGCTCTCAAACCAGCAGAGCGCAACACTCTGCTGGCTGCATCTTATTTTGCCTGCGGCGCGGCAGCGGCCGGAGCCTGCTGCGGCACAGCCTGAACATTGACGGACGCATAACGCACAGCATTTTCCGCATCGCGCAGAGCTTCACTCGCTTTGTACGGATTGCTTTTAATAAATTTGGCCGCTCTGGCCACATCTTTGCGGGTCTGCTCCAGAGGCACTGCGGCAATAATATAATCCGCATCAATACCCGAGACCTTCAGCACATCTCCGGCGCGGGCGGTATTCCCGGCCCGCAGATGGCGGTTGGCCGCCGCAACAGCTGCATTTTTTTCCGGGGTGGGCTCAATCGCCTCGTCCAGCACCAGCTCGCCATCAATCGGCAGCCAGGCCACCGGCGTGGTGCTGGCAGAGGCAGCATGCGCGGGCGTGGCTGCTTTTGTCTTGGCGGGCTGAAGCTCGGTTTCCGCTTTCTGGAAAGCTGTGTTGTCTACACGGGCCCGTTCCAGCGCCATATTGGCATCGGCAATCAGGCGGCCTGCGGCATCCAGATCCCCATCAAAAATGGCCTGACGTGCCAGCCCGATATCTTCCGAGGCCGTGCCACCGTCCACGGAAAGCCGCCCAAAATCCTGCGCTGCCGTATCTGCAACCGCAGGCGCTGCGGACGTGGCAGGCGTTGCTGTGCTGGTGGTCTGAGCAAAACCCGGAACCACAGAGGTTGCAGAGGCCAGAAGGGCCGCCAGCAGCAGTCCTGTTTTTTTCATGAGATCTCTCCAGACTCATCATCAAAGGTCGCAGGAGTGTTGAGCCAGATGAACACATCTGCAAAGGCAGCCCCGCACAAGGCTGGGCTGCCGTCCTGTCTGGGCAGAGCCGGAGAGGCATAAAACAAGGGGTGACAGGCCTGTAAGAGACCAGCCACCCCCTTGGAACATATCAGATATAATGTTCCGTTAGCGGCAGAAAACCATTGAACCGGGTGGAGCAATAGGTGGACACGTACGCGCCGGTGGCATCCAGTTCCACCTGCTCGCCCGCTTCCAGCCCCAGAGGCAGCTCATAGGCTGTCTTTTCATACATGATGTCCGCGCCATCACAGGTCGGGCCAGCAATAGCGACCGGGCCGGTGGGCGAGCCATCCCGCGGGGTGCGAATGGCGTAGCGGATGGCCTCGCCTTCCGTTTCCGCCAGACCGCCAAAGCGGCCAATATCCAGATAGACCCAACGCGGCCCGTCTTCCCGCCCACGGCGGCTGACCAGCACCACTTCTGAGCGTACCACCCCGGCCTCACCCACAAGAAAGCGGCCTGGCTCAACCAGCATTTCCGGCAGAGCGTTGCCGAAATGGGTCGTCATGGCGTGACTGATCGCCTGTGCGAAATGGTCAATTTCCGGCACATCGGCCCGGTAACGCACCGGGAATCCGCCACCCAGATTGACCATCCGCAGGTCCAGCCCGGCAGCGCTAAGGTCTGTAAACAGCGCCGCCACACGGGCAATCGCCACCTCATACGCATCGGACGAGAGCTGCTGGCTGCCAACATGGAAGGACAGACCATACGGGTCCAGCCCCAGCTCCCGCGCCAGAAGCATCAGCTCCCGCGCGGAGTCGAGCGTGGTGCCAAACTTGCGGGAGAGCGGCCATTCCGCGCCGTCATTATCCACCAGAAGGCGGCAATACACGCGGGAACCGGGGGCATGAGCCGCCAGCTTTTCCAGCTCTTCCCGGCAGTCAAACACGTACATCCGCACGCCAGCCTCATAGGCTGCACGAATAGCGGAGACTTTTTTGACCGTATTGCCAAAGGAAATCGCATCCGGGGCAGCACCTGCTTCCAGACACAGAGACACTTCCTCCCAGGAGGCCGCATCGAAGCTGGACCCAAGCCCCACCAACCGGTTGAGAATCGGCATGGCCGGGTTGGCCTTGACGGCATAATACACCCGCGCATGCGGCAGAGCGCTTGTCAGGGCATGATAACGAGCCTCAACCTGGTCGACATCGACGACGAGGCAAGGCGTTGCTGGCTTTTGCTCAGCGAAAAAACGGGCAATTTTGGGATTCATCCCACCCATTCCCCCAAAATAAGGCTCCATCGCTTTTGGTAAATACGCGAGGAGGAGTTGCGAAACGGTCTAACGGACCAGCGACCAGAGAAGGGCCCCCAAACAGCGGAAACCCCGATTGCCAGAACGCTTGACGTCGTTGCGTAACCTCAGAGGGCCAGTGGCACGTGCGTTGCTGCGTAGGGGGGTGCATATGAGGCCTGAACGCCACAAGCGCAAGTCAAAAAAAGGCCTGTTTTAAAAAAACGTGGAAAACGGACCTCAAGGACTATAAAACCGGCTTCATTCGGTTTCTTCACGTCTGCACAGCGTCTTGAGCATTGCAGAACGCCTTTTTCTTCCGTGAAGGGAACCGCCCGTTACAGCAAGCCCGGCTCAACGCCCGGTATTCCACGGTTCGGCCCCCTCAGGCGCGATGCCACACGCCAAAAAAGGATGCTTCACACACGATGCAGGTTCTCTGTGATCCCGCCGCTCCGCATCAGCACGATCTGACCTCAGCTGAAGGATCGACGACGGACGCCCCAGACCATGGCCCCAAATTTTCCCGCCCCTCTGCCCTGCGGTGGCAGGACTGGAAAACCATTTTCACGCTGACGTTCAAAAGTCTGATTTCCGGCCCCACCACGCTGGTGGCTGCCGGCTGCGCCTTTTATACCACGCTCTCTCTGTTCCCGGCCATCAGCTCGCTGATTTCCATCTACGGGCTGGCGTTTGATGTGCAGACCGTTACCCCCCAGCTGGAAGTGCTGCGGAATCTGCTGCCGCCGGGGGCTTACGCGCTGATTTATGACCGTATTCAGACACTGGTGGCCGAGCCACACAGCTCTCTGACGGTCAACCTTGTCATTTCACTGAGTGTGGCGCTCTGGTCTGCCTCGGCAGCGACCAAATCCATTCTGTCGGCACTCAATATTGCCTACAATACGCAGGAAAACCGGAATTTCTTTGTGTTCCAGCTCACGGCACTGGCCATGACGCTCTCCGCCGTGCTGGGCGCTGCCCTGACACTGGCGCTGATGGTCGCCCTGCCGCTGCTGCTTAATCTGCCCGCATGGCTGCACATCCCTACTCCGCCCGGCTCTATTGAGTTTCTGGCGCAGTGGAGCGGGCCGGTTATCATGTTCACCTTCCAGATTCTGGCCATGTCCGCGCTTTACCGCTTTGGGCCGGACCGTAAGGCGCCGGGCCAGTGGCGCTGGGTAATGCCCGGGGCACTGTTTGCCACCTGCACATGGATTATCGTGGCCTTCGGCTTCTCCTATTACGTGGCGCATATTGCCAGCTACAACGCCACGTACGGACCTCTGGGGGCCGTCATTGCCATCATGATGTGGTTCTTCGTCAGCGCATGGGTCGTGCTGATGGGGGCGGAACTGAATGCTGAAATGGAAATCTACGCACGGGGCGAACGCCGCAAACCGCTGTCGTTCTGACCCTCCCTCGATACGCGCTCACTCTGGGCGCACACAAAAAAGGCCGGTCAGGATCACCTGACCGGCCTTTTTTATACGCTTTAAAAACGTGAGATCTTAGTGGTGTGCAGCTTTCACGCGGGAACGATGCAGGACGCGCACCGCATGCTGCGGCTGGGCAGCCGCCATCTCCAGCGTATTGGACTCCAGGGATTCGCTACCATCCTGCGGGGCAGACGCAACTTCAATCGGAGCCGCCTCAATCTTCACATGAGCAACACCAGCGCCCAGCATGCCAATGCGGGCTGCCGCGGCCTGTGAAAGGTCAATAATCCGGTTGTGGCTGTAAGGTCCGCGGTCATTCACCGTCACCACAACCGAGCGCCCTGTCTCTTCAGACGTGACCAGCAATTTGCTGCCGAGGGGGGCTGTGGGGTGCGCTGCGGTCAGGCTGGCCTTGTTGAACAAAGCGCCTGAGGAGGTGCGGCGGTTATGGAAACGACCACCATACCAGCTGGCCATGCCTTTCTGGAAGCGGCGCGCATGCGCAGTCTGCCCGGTTTCCGGAGTGCTGAACGTCGGGTCCTGCTCCTCCCGCGCGGCCAGAGCGCGCTGAACGGAGTCGGCCCATGCGGTCGTCCCCTGTCCTTCATCGGCTGCTTTGGCAGCGGAGACAGAGGCCATGGAGGCCATAACAAACACACTTCCCAGAAGTGCCCGGCGCAGGGCTGACATCCGCTTGTTTACTCCGTTTTCCGTTTAACCCGGCCAATAAAGCCGGTGCACAGGGTAAAAAGCAACCGCTTTCTGCCCGGCAGACCTTTTGGTTCTCCCCGTGCATGCCCTGCCGGAATGGCAAAAACATGGCACCGGCATGCCCTTTACATTTCACTTTGGCCGGTGAGAGACGCCGGACCGAGAGGTTTTTCATCAGGATTTAGGGGTGCAGGGCATCTCTTCTCTTGGATGCTGTCCGGCATCGTGCTACGGCCCGGAACACTATGGAAAGACCCCTCATCGCTGTGTTTAACGGCCCGAACCTCAACATGCTTGGCCAGCGCCAGCCTGAAATTTATGGCCGCGCCACGCTGGATGATGTGGAGCAGATCTGCATTCAGACAGCCGACAAGCTGGATCTGGCCATCGACTTCCGTCAGACGAACATTGAAGGGGAGCTGATTTCCTGGGTGCAGGAATGCCGCAAGCGTGCGCGCGGCATCATCATCAACCCGGCGGGATACAGCCACACCTCTGTGGCTTTGCTGGATGCGCTGCTGGCCACGGACCTGCCCGTGATCGAGGTGCATATCTCCAACATTCACCGTCGTGAGCCGTTCCGTCACGTCTCTTATGTCTCGCGCGCCGCTGTTGGCGTAATCTGTGGGCTAGGCGTGGCGGGGGATTCTCTGGCATTGCAGGCAATGACAGATCTTATTCTAGATGAGGATGACCAATGAGCGGATTGCTCGTGGACGCAGATGCCATTCGGGCATTGGCCGAAATTCTGACCGACACCGGACTGACTGAAATCGAGGTCTCGGAGAAAGACAGCCGCATCCGGGTGGCCCGTGCCCCCGCAACGGTGCAGGCTGTAGCGCCGGCTGCCGTTGCAGCAGCGCCTGCTCCGGCCCCGGTCGCAGCACCTGCCCCTGTCCCGGCGGCACCGGCTGACCTCTCCCGCCACCCGGGTGCTGTTAACAGCCCGATGGTGGGTGTGGCGTATCTCACGCCGGACCCGTCCTCTCCGCCGTTTGTCAGCGAAGGGCAGATTGTCAGCGCTGGCCAGACCCTGCTGCTGATTGAAGCGATGAAGACCTTCAACCAGATCAAAGCCCCCAAAGCCGGCACGGTGAAAACCCTGCTCGTCGCCTCTGGTGACCCGGTGGAATTTGGCCAGCCGCTCGCCATTATCGAGTGATGTTTTCCAAAATCCTCATCGCCAATCGCGGCGAGATTGCCCTTCGTGTCCTGCGCGCCTGCCGGGAACTGGGCATCAAGACCGTAGCGGTTCATTCCACAGCGGATGAAGACGCCATGCATGTGCGTCTGGCGGATGAAGCCGTGTGCATCGGGCCGCCTGCCGCGCGGGATTCCTACCTGAACGTGGCCGCCATTCTGTCTGCCGCCACCATCACGGGGGCGGAAGCCATCCACCCCGGCTATGGCTTTCTGTCAGAAAACGCAGATTTTGCGGAAACGGTGGAAGCCCATGGTCTGACCTTTATCGGCCCGACGGCGGAGCATATCCGCATGATGGGCGATAAAATTACCGCCAAAACCACCATGGAAGCGCTGGGTGTGCCGCTAGTCCCCGGTTCCGATGGCGAGCTGAAGAGCCTGGACGAAGCCCGGGCCGTGGCTGCACAGGTTGGCTATCCGGTGCTGATCAAGGCAACCGCAGGTGGTGGCGGGCGCGGCATGAAAGTCGCACATGACGCCAGCGAGATTGAGGAAGCCTGGAGCGTAGCCCGCACGGAGGCCCGCACAGCCTTTGGCAATGATGCGGTCTATCTGGAAAAATACCTCGATAAGCCCCGGCATATCGAACTCCAGATTCTGGGCGATAACTACGGCAACGTGGTGCATTTTGGGGAACGTGACTGCTCCCTGCAGCGCCGCCACCAGAAGCTGCTGGAAGAAGCTGGTTCTCCGGCCATCACGCCGGACCAGCGGAATGCCATTGGCAAGACGGTGACGGACGCCCTCTCCAAAATGGGCTACCGGAACGCAGGCACGCTGGAATTCCTGTATCAGGATGGCCAGTTCTGCTTCATCGAGATGAACACCCGTCTGCAGGTGGAACATCCGGTGACGGAAATGGTGTGCGATGTCGATCTGGTGCGTGAGCAGATCCGCCTCGCCGCTGGTGAGAAGCTGGGCTACACGCAGTCTGATGTGACGTTCTCCGGCCATGCCATTGAATGCCGTATCAACGCGGAAGACCCGGATACCTTCGCCCCCTGCCCCGGCACGGTGGCGGTGTATCACGCACCGGGCGGTCTGGGTGTGCGCATCGATAGCGCGCTCTACACGGGCTACAAGGTGCCGCCGTATTACGACAGCATGATTGCCAAGGTGATTGTCCACGCCCCCACACGGGCCGAGGCCATTGCCCGTATGCACCGTGCGCTGGATGAGTTTGTGGTGGAAGGCATCAAGACCGTTATTCCGCTGCACCGCCGCATTCTGGCTGACCCTGAGTTCCAGAAAGGGGATTACACCATCCACTGGCTGGAACAGTTTACCGCGCGCCCGCACTAAAACGGTGCGCTACCCCGGGCCGGCGCCTCCCTTACCGGAGCCGCTGGCCGGGGACACAATTCCGTGACATCTTTCTCTCTGCCCTTGTTTACTATCGCTGGTTTTTCCAGCGTGGGGCCCTGCGCAAAATGCGCTTCAAGAGGAAGATCACGCGATGTCTCTTTCAGAAAAACTTGCCGGAAAAACCGCTATCGTCACTGGGGCAGCTCAGGGAATCGGGCGTGGCATTGCCCTGCGTCTGGCCCGAGATGGCGCGGCCGTAGTGCTGACGGACCTCAAGAAAGACAAGCTGGCTGCCGTCGCTGCGGAAATTAAAGCCTTAGGCGGGAAAGCCCTCGTACAGACAGCCGATATCAGCCAGCGCGATCAGGTTTTTGCCGCAGTGCAGGAAGCCGGTAAGGCGTTCGGGCATGTGGATATCATGGTCAACAATGCCGGGATCGCGCATGTTGGCTCGCTGCTGGATGCCACGCCCGAGGATGTTGAGACCATTTTCCGCATCAATGTGCAGGGGACACTCTGGGGTATCCAGGCCGCCGCACAAGCCTTCAAGGCTCAGAAGAGCAAGGGCAAAATTATCAATGCCTGCTCCATTGCCGGGCACGAAGGCTACGCGTTTCTGGGCATCTATTCCGCCACCAAATTTGCCGTGCGTGCGCTCACGCAGGCAGCCGCCAAGGAGCTGGCTTCCGCTGGGATTACCGTCAACGCCTATTGCCCCGGCGTTGTGGGCACGGACATGTGGACTGAAATCGACCGCCGTATGGCCGAGACTACCGGGGCTGAAATTGGCGCAACCTATAAAAAATATGTGGAAGGCATCGCCCTTGGCCGGGTGGAAACACCGGATGATGTGGCAGGCTTTGTCTCCTATCTGGCCAGCGCAGATGCAGACTACATGACGGGCCAGTCCGTGATGATTGATGGCGGGCTGGTTTTCCGCTGAGGCACAGCCAGCCAGACAAGCGACCATCCAGACAAAAAGAAAGGCCCCCGAAGGAGCCTTTCTTCCATCATTCGTAAAAGAGGGGGCCTGTTAGGCCGCTGAGGGAGCTTGTGTGGTTTCTTCCTCTTCTTCCTCATCATAGGAGCGGATACGCGGGTCCTGCCCCACACGCGGCTTAAACTCGCCACGGCGCAGAGCAATCTCGATATCTTCCAGCGTTGCCCCGGCGGTTTCCGGCACAAAGAAGTAGACAAACAGCACGGACGCCAGATTGACCCCGGCATAGATCCACATGGTGCCACCCAGCGTGACAATCTGCACCAGCGTCAGCGCCGTAGAGGTGACCAGCAGATCAGCCCCCCACAGCATGGCGGCATGCACACTGGTCGCTGCGGCACGCATGGGCAGCGGGAACAGCTCAGCACCCAGCAGCCAGCCCACAACCTGAATGCCACCGGCATTAAACATCATGAACAGCAGCAGGAACGCGATAATCGCCCAGCTCCCCACGCTGCCTTTGTCCGGGTGGATCGCAAACATGATGCCCAGACCCAGCAGACTGATGACAGACCCCGGCCCCATGATGAGCACCAGACGACGGCGACCAATCCGATCCACAAAAATGCAGCCCAGCAGGGTCATGACCAGATAGACAATGGAAATGCCCAGGCTGGCCATCAGAGCGGCAGAGCTACCAAACCCGGCATCCGACAGGAAGGTCGGCGCGTAGTAGATCATCATCTCCAGACCACCGGCCTGCGTGAAGAAGGCAATCCCCAGCGCAGCGATAACAGCCGGACGTGCCCACGGCAGCATCAGGCCTTTCCAGCCGCGTTCATCCTCATCAATACCTGAGGCGTTTTCATGAATTTCCCGGATTTCCCGACGGATGGCCTTGCGGGAATTCCGCACGCGGCTGAGATGCTCAACAGCGGACGCCAGTCCTTCATTCTCCGCGGCCCAGCGGGGGCTTTTGGGCAGGAAGAACATGCACACAAACACAAACGCTGCAGGCAGAGCCGCAACGGAAATCATCGGCCGCCAGCCCCATGCATCCCGCATGGTAAAACCGACGAGGTTGGCAAGAAAAATGCCAACGCCAATGGCGACGTTAAACATGGTGACAAGATTGCCGCGCTTACTGGCAGGTGCCAGTTCCGAGATATAGGTTGGCACCACCTGCGTGGCCCCGCCTACGGCAAGCCCCAGAAAAACACGGGCAATAATCAGAGAGGTCACATCCGGTGCGCGGGAGCAGGCGACTGCGCCGAGCACAAACACGCCTGTGACCACCATCACGGAATTACGCCGCCCAAATTTTTCGGACAGCCACGACACACAGAGTGCGCCGACCACGGCCCCGACAAGAATGGCGGAGGTCACCATTTCTTCCTGACCGGAAGTCAGGTGGAAATCTTTTGTAATAAGAAGAAGAGCGCCGGAAATAATACCCGTATCATATCCATAAAGACCACCGCATATGGCAGCAACAATTGCAGCTATCCATAAGACACGGTGAGCATGAGGGGAGATTTCGACGTTCGCGATTGCTTCCTGAGCTTTGTTTCTTTCTGCTTGCATGCCTTCTTAATACCACACTTTTGCAACGATTGCATGGGAAATGACATTTTTTATTATTTTACGGCCCATCAGGTCTTTTTACACCCCTTGCAAACCGCGGGTTTTCAAGGGGTAAAGAGACAGCCGTCAAACGCCATATGCTACCAGACGTTCCCCGAAAAGTGCCTCAGCCCAAGCGGTTTTTTCTTGACAGAAACACACGGAACACTATCTGCTCCAGACCATAGACCAAGGGGGGTTCCGGCAAGGAACTGAGAGTCCACTTTGTCCGCAAGGACGCGTGGTGACCCTGCCACCAGAGGCATGCTGCTTCTGGTGGGGAACCTGATCCGGATCATACCGGCGGAGGGACTGGTGCCAGAAGATGCTCACCGCTGCAGGACCGTACACCGGTTCTCCCTGTAGCAGTCCGCTTCCGGCCTCTGTCCTCCTCTGGGCAGAGGAGAACGCTGTGACCCAAACTGACACCATCAAGACGGCCACACAGACCGTCACGGGCAACCCGAAACCCGCAAATACCGCTGCACCAGCCCCCGGGCAGGTGACAACCGGCCCCATTCGCGGCTCCAGAAAAATCTATTCCAGCCCGGAAGCGCGCCCGGATATCCGCGTACCGTTCCGTGAGATCATGCTGGACCCATCCGCCAACGAGCCGCCATTGCGCGTGTATGACACGTCCGGCCCCTACACGGATGACGGAGCGGAGATTGATGTTCGCGCCGGCCTGCCCAAACCGCGCGCCGCATGGCTTGCCAACCGTAATCTGGTGCAGGCCACCCCGCGTGCGGTCAAACCGGAAGATAATGGCAACGCACAGGGTGAGCAGCTTGTCGCCCCCTGTCCTGCCCCGCATACCGTGTTGCAGGGGCAGGCTGGCAAGCCAGTCACGCAGTATGAATTCGCAAAAGCCGGGATCATCACGGAAGAGATGATTTATGTGGCACACCGTGAAAATCTGGGCCGCCTGAAAGCTGCCGAGGATGCCGCAGCGCAACTCGCGGACGGTAACTCTTTTGATGCCGCCATGCCGACCTTTGTGACACCGGAATTTGTGCGGGACGAAATTGCCCGTGGCCGCGCCATTATTCCCGCAAACATCAATCACCCGGAACTGGAACCGGTTATTATTGGCCGCAACTTCCTTGTGAAAGTGAATGCCAATATCGGCAACTCTGCCGTCACGTCCTCCGCAGCGGAAGAGGTGGAAAAACTGGTCTGGTCCATCCGCTGGGGTGCGGACACGGTGATGGACCTTTCCACGGGCCGTAACATTCACAACATTCGTGACTGGATTCTGCGGAACGCTCCCACTCCCATTGGCACCGTGCCGCTTTATCAGGCTCTTGAGAAAGTGGGCGGTGAAGTCAGCAAGCTGAGCTGGGAAGTCTTCCGGGATACGCTGATTGAGCAGGCGGAACAGGGGGTGGATTACTTCACCATCCATGCCGGTGTGCGCCTCCAGCATGTGCCGCTGACCGCAAACCGCGTGACCGGCATTGTCTCCCGCGGCGGCTCCATCATGGCCAGCTGGTGTCTGAACGGCCACCGCGAGAGCTTTCTGTATGAGCATTTTGAAGAGATTTGCGACATCATGCGCACGTATGATGTCTCCTTCTCTCTGGGAGATGGCCTGCGCCCCGGCAGCATTGCCGATGCGAATGACGCCGCACAGTTTGCTGAACTGGAAACGCTGGGCGAGCTGACCCAGATTGCCTGGGCCAAAGGCTGTCAGGTGATGATCGAAGGGCCGGGCCATGTGCCCATGCACAAGATCAAGGAGAACATGGACAAGCAGCTGCGCGACTGTGGCGAAGCCCCGTTCTACACGCTTGGCCCGCTGACGACCGATATCGCACCGGGTTACGACCACATTACCTCAGCCATTGGGGCCGCCATGATCGGCTGGTTTGGCACCGCCATGCTCTGCTACGTCACCCCCAAAGAGCATCTGGGTCTGCCAGACCGGAATGATGTGAAAACCGGTGTGATTACCTACCGCATTGCCGCCCATGCGGCAGACCTTGCAAAAGGCCACCCCGGAGCAAAGCTGCGGGATGATGCGCTCAGCCGCGCCCGCTTCTCCTTCCGCTGGCAGGACCAGTTCAATCTGTCACTCGATCCGGATACGGCCTGCGCGTATCATGATGAAACCATGCCGAAGGAAGCTCATAAAGCCGCGCATTTCTGCTCCATGTGCGGTCCGAAATTCTGTTCCATGCGGATCAGTCAGGATCTGAAGGAAGATGCCGCCCGGATGGCCGGCATTGAGCAGAAGAACGAAGAGTTCCGCAAAGCAGGCGGCAACGTGTACGTGCCTGCGGAATAAAGCTGTTCTTTTCCCTCCCCTTTTGCACCCTACGCAGAGGGGGAGGCCCGACAGTAATGAATAGAATTCATTATCACCCCCTGAAGTTCTGATCTTCTCCAGGACCATATTCGGTTCAAATCCCCCTGCGCCAATGCAGAATTCCTGAAAATATTGCCCACTAAAAAGGCGCATTCCCTCCTATACTTTGCGCCACGCCTTGAAAAATTCATAAACCCTGAGAAATCACCAGCACTTGCCTTTCAAAAAATTTTCAAAGGATTAGAATTTTAGTCCTTGTTTTTTGGCACAACGGCAGGACCGGTTTTCTATGAAGCGTTTTTTCAACACACGCGAAACTCTCGTAACAGACTCTCTGGATGGCCTGCTGCGCTCTTCCATGGGGCAACATCTGTGCCGGCTGGATGGGTATCCCGATATTCGCGTTGTGCTGAGAAAAGAGCGTAACCCGGAGCACGTCGCGGTTATTTCCGGCGGCGGGGCCGGGCATGAGCCAACCCATGCCGGGTTTGTTGGCGCTGGCATGCTGGATGCGGCCGTGTGCGGCTCGCTCTTCGCCTCCCCCAGCGTGGACGCCATTCTGGCGGGTATTCTGGCCGTAACCGGCAAGGCTGGCTGCCTTCTGGTTATCAAAAGCTATACGGGGGACCGCCTGAATTTTGCGCTGGCCGCTGAGCAGGCCCGCAGCATGGGGTATCAGGTCGAAACCGTTGTGGTGGGGGATGATATTGCCCTGCCCGACAACCGCTTTGCCCGTGGTCTGGCAGGCACCGTTCTGGCGCATAAAATTGCTGGCTATGCCGCCAGTCAGGGTGAACCTCTGGCGCGTGTGGCCGAACGGGCCCGCGCTGCCGCTGCCCAGATGTCCTCCATTGGCCTCTCGCTGACCGACTGCAATGCCTATGACCCGGCCCATACCACCCGCCTGACAGCGGAGCAGGCCGAATTGGGTTTGGGCATTCACGGGGAACCGGGCGCGCAGCAGATTACGCTGGCACAGGCGGACACGCTGATGGCGCTGGCCGCAGACACACTTGCCAAAGCCCTGCCCGCCAAAAATGCCTCAGGCAAACACGAACGCTACGCTCTGCTTCTGAACATGCTGGGCAGCGTGCCACCCATTGAAATGACGTTGCTGCTCAACGCCTTTGCCAAAACTGATCTGGCCAAAAATACAGATCTGATTATCGGCCCGGCTCCCATGATGACGGCACTCGACATGAACGGCTTCTCGCTCACAGCCGTTCCGCTGAGCGCAGATATTCTTGCCGCCCTGACCGCACCGGTGGAACCGTGGGCCTGGCCGGGGGCTACCCCGTTTGCAGCCCCCACCGTGCGCCCTCTCCCGGCCCTGCCGGAGACATTTCGTTTCCCGCCCTCTGCATCCCCCAAAATTGAAGCGCTCATCCGGCACGCTGCCAAAACACTGATTAGTAATGCGGAAGCCCTGAATGCTCTGGATGCCCAGATTGGCGATGGGGATGCCGGCTCTACCTTTGCAGAAGGCGCTCAGGAAATTCTGAAAACGGTTGATCGCCTGCCACTGGCAAACCCTCAGGAACTATTTGCCACGTTCGGCGCTATTCTGGCTCGCCATGCCGGTGGGTCCAGTGGTGTGCTGCTCTCCATCATGTTCTCCGCCGCCGGTCGCAGCACGGACACATGGGCCGGGGCCCTGCTGGAAGGCCTGACCACCATGCAGCAGCATGGCGGAGCCAAACCGGGAGACCGCACCATGATTGATGCCCTGCACCCGGCTTTTACAGTTCTGGCTGCTGGCGGCGCACTGAAAGACGCAGCACAGGCCGCCCGTGAAGGGGCTGATGCCACCAAACGCATGACGCACGCCAACGCAGGCCGCGCCTCCTATGTGCCGGACGCCAAGCTGGCCAATATCCCCGACCCCGGCGCAGAAGCCATCGCCCGTCTGTTTGAGGCTCTCGCCAGCATGAGCTGATCCACTTTCAGCCTTCAATAAGCAGCATAAAAAAATGCCTGTGCACAATGGGGTTTCCTCCATGATGCACAGGCATTTTTTATAAGAAATCTGGATGCCTCACGCGCTGAAAGCATCCGCTGCAAGCCGACTGAACAAACTTGCAGCACACTCAAAAAATCCCCCTGACGGGATCAGAAGTTGATATCACCCCGCAGGTAATAAAAGCCGCCATTCATGCCAAGCTGGGACGTGCTCATGTAATATTGCGGTGCCCCCAGATAGCGGTTGTTATCCGGCACGCGGCTGGGACGAGCGTCAAACAGGTTATTGCCGCCCAGCGTGAGCGCCAGTCTGGGATGCACGCGGTAAGTCACTTCCAGATTGGTGATAAATTTCGGCGTATTATGGAACTGTAGGAAGTTTGTGCTGGACAGAGAGCTGGTGTTCCCGGCACCCCCATAATAGGTGAGCTGAGATGTGGTCTGGCCGTACCGGATTTCATGCACACCCACTGTCCACTTTCCGCTGGTAAAGCGGCCACCAAAAATCATCTTGCTGCGCGGATAAGCTGTGGTGAGATACGCAATACTCTGCGCATTCATCAGCGGATTACCCTGAGCATCTGTCCCCTGATGGGACAGACGGGTGCGGTTAAGGTTGATCGCCACATCCCAGTCAATACGCCCAATAGTGCCCAGCTGGGTCGGGTAGGTCGCCGTCAGGTCCAGTCCCTGTGTGCGGGTACTGGCCACGTTGGCAAACCAATGCGTGGACAGAGAAGACGCACTCCATGTGTTCACATCACTTGGCAGGCTAAAGCCGTTCATGGTGAGCGCCGTCGCGGCCTGCTGACCGTAAACCTGCCCGCCGGGCATGATCTGGTCGCGCAGGTTGATCTGATACACATCGACTGTCACATGCAGTTTGCGGAACGGCTCCATGACAATCCCGCCGCTGACGTTCGTGGAGCGTTCCGGCTTGAGCGGGGAAGCCCCGTTAGCCAGTGCACCCGGAGAATTCACGGCAATCAGGCCACGTGCTGCCGTGGGAGAAATGGCCAGCGCACTATAATGTTCCTGTGCCAGTGTCGGCGCATGGAAGCCATTGGAGATGGTCGCACGGAAAGCCAGACGTGGAGAGACCTCATAGCGGGTGGAAACCTTACCGGTTTCCGTATCCCCCACATCCGTATAATGCTCGTAGCGGCCAGCAAGATCCACCTGCCAGTGGCGTGTCAGATGTGTGGAAACATCGATATATCCAGCCACAACATCACGGCTGAAGTTGCCTGCATTGCCGGGGTTGGTTCCCGCCATGGCATCGGACCCGCTGCCATATAAAGAGTCTGCATCCCCCGTGCCTATGGAATAGCTTTCATACCGGTAGGATGCCCCGCCTGCGACATTGATCTCATGCGGCCAGCCGGAGAACCTGAACTTGCGCGAGAGGTCGAAATTGTTGCTCCACTGGGAGTTGTTAAAGCCCTGCACGTCAAAATTTGTCGGCGTGCGGCCTGTGTCTTTCTCAAGAGCCAGGTTGGCGGAGTTGGTCAGACCGATATTGTCAAAATCGCGCCCGTAAACTGTAGAAAGATCCCAGTTCCAGCCAGCGAGTTTTCCTTTGACACCGGCCGTCAGCTCGAAATCATTTTCTTCGATCGTTTCCAGAGGCGAGTAGCCACCCGGATAAATGGCCGCATAACCGGGATAGTTCGCCAGAGAACTGGCCAGACGATAATTCTGGTAGGATTCCGCATGCCGGTGCGCGTATGTGCCCGTACCGTAAAGCTGGATGCTGTCCGTCAGATCATACCCGGCTTTAATGGCAACGCTTTCACGCGTTTGTTCCGGCTGGCCCAGCACGTAATTGTTTTTCTGGCCGGTGCGGGCATCTGGCGCACTGCGGAAGGTGTGGTCGGTATGATAAAAATCGCCGCTCACATGCACAAAACCACGGCTGCCGAGCTGCGCGCCCCCATCCAGATACACGCCCTGCTGGAAGCCATCCTTGGCCGCGGTAATGCCGGAGATGGATTCCGCATGGAACCCGTGATCCTGCTTTTTGAGGATGATGTTCACCACCCCCGCCACGGCGTCTGACCCATACTGGGCGGACGCCCCGTCACGCAGCACTTCCACATGGTCAATGGCGGCCATGGGAATCATGTCGATATCCACAGCCGTAGACCCCTGCTGCGGGCCGGGGTCAGCATAGATATTGGCTGTGGTGTGGCGACGTTTTCCGTCCACCAGCACCAGTGTTTCATTCGGGTTCAGGCCGCGCAGACTGATGGAGTCCGTCAGCGCGCCACTATCAAACCCGCCGGTCGGCATGGTGAGCGACGGCAGAAGCTGGGCGAGTGCTTCCCGCAGGTTGGGCTGGCCAGTCTGGTTCAACTGTTTGGCCGAGACGACATCAATGGGAGAAAGACTCTCGCGTGCCTTGCGGCCGCCTGTCTCACGCGTGCCGGTAACAATCACGGACTCTTCGCCCTCTGCAGCAACCGGTCCGGGCGCCGCAACGGTTCCACGCAGCGTGCGCACCTGCTGCGGCGTCAGCGTAGCGGGCGCAGCGGTTGTGGCTGTGCCAGAAGTCACCGGGCCAGCGGCAGGATGCACCGCAGCTGGGCGAGCGGCCTGCGCCGTGGCTTTATGCGGCACAGACTGGGCGGCTGCATGTTTTACGGTTTTTCCGGATGCCTCTCCCTCCGCCGCAAACGCCTCCCCTCCGGCAAAGCCGGACAGCAAGGTGGCGGCCAGCAGAGCAGAGGAAAACCCACGGCCACAGACCGATGCGTGTCCCTGTGCTGAACGGACCCGAATAATAGTCTCTGACGAAAAACCTTTGCGCACAGCAGAACGCTCCCAAGCACATGTTTAATAAACACATATATTGCGTGTTTATGTATAACACTCTTATTGATGTGCAATTAGGGGAGGCGCGTATTTCGTCGTATTATTCCCGATGTGTGCTCATCCTGCAACAGAGTGCCACCTCTGGGCCGCACCTTCCCTGCTTCTTCAGCAAGGCAAACCAAAGCAAGGAGCCAACGCGCCCTGCCCCGGAAAGTTTCTGTTACAGGGACTGAAGATTATAGAGCCTGCGATACAGGCCATCCGGCTTCTGCACCAGTTCCGCATGGGGGGCGTCTTCCACCACCTGCCCGCGCTCAAACACCAGAATACGGTCCAGATCGACCACCGTAGCCAGACGGTGCGCAATGACAATTACCGTGCGGCCTTCCATCAGGCGTTGCATGGCGTCCTGCACCAGAGATTCAGATTCTGAATCAAGGCTGGCCGTGGCTTCATCCAGCACCAGAATGGGGTTATCGGCCAAAAAGGCGCGGGCGATGGCCACACGCTGGCGCTCACCGCCAGAGAGCTTAACACCCCGTTCCCCCACCAACGTCTGATACCCATCAGGCAGGCGCGCAATAAAGTCGGACGCATTGGCCAGACGGGCGGCTTCTTCAATTTCCGCCTGTGTGGCATCCGGGCGACCGTAGGCAATATTGTCCGCCAGACTGCGATGGAACAGAGTTGGCTCCTGCTGCACAATGGCAATTTCCGACCGCAGGCGAGACTGGCTGACCGTGGCGATATCCACGCCATCAATCAGAATCCGGCCACCATTGAGCGGATAAAGCCGCTGTAGCAGCTTGGTGAAGGTCGATTTACCAGACCCGGACGGCCCCACCAGCCCCACGCGGCTGCCGGGCGCAATCGTCAGACTGAGGTCTGTAAAAATAGGCCGTGTCTGACCGGGATACTGGAAGGACACATGCTCGAACCGGATTTCCCCGTCCCGAATGGTAAACGGCTGCACAACGGGCAGATCTTTCACACCCGGTTCAGTCCGCCACAGCTCAATCAGCTCTTCCATTTCATTCACAGAGCGCTGCACGACGGACACCTGCTGGCCGATGTCCCGCAGATAGCCCTGCACCAGAAACGTCATGGTCAGCACATAGGCCAGATCCCCGGGCCCCGCCTTGCCGTCCAGCCACAGCCAGACAGCAGCACCGGACAGGATGACGCGCATGGCCGTCACCATCAGGTTCTGAATGCTGGCGCTGTTGGTGCCACGCGTCCAGGTGTGGCAGGTCTGCTTCTTCCATTCAGACACAACCTGCATCAGCCGGCTTTCTTCCCGCTCTTCTGCGCCAAAGGCTTTCACTACGGCGTTGCAGGTGATGGCATCCGCTAACGCCGCGCCCATCTTGCTATCCCACTGGTTAGCCTCACGGGCCGAAGGTGCCACATACCGCAGCGTGAGCAGGCAGGAGCAGGTGATAAACACCGCCGAAAGCACACCCAGCAGCACACCCATAAGCAGCCAGTGCCATGCCAGCACCAGTGTGGTGAGCACCAGCAGACAGGCTTCTGGAATAAGCATCAGCAGCAGTGTGTCATCCAGCATGTCCACGGCCCACATGCCACGCGTCAGCCGCCGCACGGTGGAACCCGCAAAGGTATTGGCATGCCAGTCCGTGGAGAGCCGCTGCACATGCGCAAAGGCCTGCCCGACAATTTTCTGCATTACCTGCGTGCTCAGATGCGTAATGCCCAGATACGCCGCACGCTTGCCCAGCACATTGCCCACGCCACAGGCGGCCATACCGGCGAGCATCCATAAGGCATCCCGGATCAGGCTGGATTCTGCGGCAGGCTGCGCCACGTCGGACACCAGACGCCCTGCCAGAACCGGCATCAGCACATCCAGCAGGGTGGCAAACATCACCCCGGCAACTGTGACGGTCAGCGGGCGGGGGAATTCCATCCACCGTCGCATGACAAACTTCAGAACATCGACAAACAGGTTTGGCCCCCGTACGGCACGACCCGTATCGGAAGAGGAGGTACTCATCAGAACAATCCGAAAAAAGGGAGAAAACAGCGAACCTCGGCTGAGGTCTGGTTCTGTGTCTGTATCGTGCGGCCTCATTTTTAGCAAACAGTCTGACTCTTACCGCGGCTCGATTCCGGCTAACCGGAGATAGACGCCAACGCCCCGCACGCGGTAGAGTTTGCCATGGCCAGACAGACACGCACCCCTGCCAAGGCAGAGGGTCAGCCCCCAAAATCCTCCGCTGCCGGACGCAAGACGGCAAAGGCCGCAAAGCCTGCCCCCTCCACCGCAGCAGACAGCAAGACGACGGCTCCCCGTGACATGACGAAGCCGGAAATTGTGCAGTTTCTTACGGACCTTGAGCGCGCCTGGCCGGATGCGGAAACGGAACTGCATTACAGCACACCGTTCACGCTGCTGATTGCCGTCGTGCTCTCCGCACAGGCAACGGATGCCTCCGTCAACCGTGTAACCCCGGCTCTGTTTGCCGCAGCCCCCAATCCGGCGGCCATGGTGGCGCTGGGAGAAGACGGCGTGGGGGAACTGATCCGCACCATCGGCCTGTGGCGTAACAAGGCGAAAAATGTGGTGGAGCTTTCCCGCCAGCTTCTGGAACGCCACAAAGGCGAAGTGCCCGGCACGCGGGAAGAGCTGGAAGCACTGGCCGGGGTGGGTCGTAAGACCGCCAATGTGGTGCTGAATGTCGCCTTCCATCAGCCTACGGTGCCGGTGGATACCCATGTCTTCCGGCTGGCCAACCGCACGGGACTGGGGCGCGGCAAAACAGTGGAAGCGGTGGAAGCCGCTCTTGAACGGCGCATCCCCAAAGAGATGATCCGCGATTCCCACCACTGGCTGATCTTGCAGGGCCGCTACGTGTGCAAAGCCCGCAAACCCGAATGCTGGCGTTGTGCGGCCAGTGATCCGTGCCTGTATCCTGTTAAAACAGACCGACCCGTGATCAAGCCACCACGGCAGACAGCAGGATAACGCTGCCTCTTACAGCCAGCCTGCCAGTTCCTGCCGGGTGAGCTGTTCCAGCACGTCAATGGCTTCTACACTATCATTCAGGCAGGGGATGAGGGTGAATTCCTCCCCACCTGCCTTGATGAAGTCTTCACAGACCTCGTTGCCAATTTCATCCAGCGTTTCAATACAATCCGTCATGAAGCCGGGCGTGATAACAGCAATGCGCTTCACGTCTTTTTCCGGCAGGCCTGCAATAAACGGCGCCGTGTAAGGCTCTAGCCATTTGGTGGGGCCAAAGCGGGACTGGAAGGTAAGCGGCAGCGTAGCCTCATCCATCCCCAATGCCTCACGCAGAGCTTTTACGGTCCGCTGACAGTCCGCAAGGTAGGAATCCCCCTTGTCCACATACTCCTGAGGCAGACCGTGGAACGAGGCCACCAGCATTTGCGGCGGCGTATCCAGTGTGGCCATTGTCTTACGAACGGAACTTGCCAAAGCCTCAATATAAGTCGGATCATCCGGGAACGCCGGCAGCGTGCGAAGAGCGGGCTGATTACGGAGCGTCATCAGAAAACGGAACAACTGATCATTCGCGGTCGCGGTCGTGGTAGCGCTGTATTGCGGATAGAGCGGCACGGCCAGAATACGGTCACACCCATGTTCCAGCAGTTCACGCACCCCGGCCTCAACGGACGGCGAGCCATAGCGCATGGCCCAGGCGACCGGCACGTTGTCAGCCGCAAACCGGGCGTGCAGCCCCTCGGCCTGCCCGCGCGTGTAACCACGCAGGGGGCTTTCATTTTTCTCTTTGTCCCAGATGCGCTCATAGGCTTTGCCGCTCTTGCCGGGGCGGACCGTCAGCACCACGCCTTGCAGGATGGGCTGCCAGAGCACCGGGGAGCCTTCAATCACCCGTCTGTCCGAAAGGAATTCGGACAGATACCGCCGCACGGCCCGATACCCCGTATCATCCGGGGTGCCCAGATTGAGCAGCAGAATACCCGGACGACCTTCATGCCGCGCTTTACCGTTGGGCTGTTTACGGGGGGGAATGTGGTGGAAGACCATGAAACCTCTTACAGAGCTTTAAGCCCCAGTTTTATGCATTTGAGCATGACGGAGGGTAAGGAAAGCCCGGCCACGCTGCCAACTGGCGCCAGAAAACCCGACTGCACAGCCTGATTGGAAAAATGCTGCACCCGTGCAGCGTAAACTGTGACCTCAAGCGTGAAATGCGTAAACACATGCCGCACCACACCACAGGCCTGCCAGGAGGCCTTGCAGGGAGCCTGCTCCAACGCCCCGGCCTCTGACCAGGGCTCCAAACGCCAGTCCGTGCCGGGAAGTTCCGTCATGGCTGCCAGTAGCCCGGTTTCCGGCCTTTTCCGCAACAGCACCTGCTCCGCCGCATCCACCGCCAGAAAATGCGCGCCATAACGCACAGGCCGCGCCACCTTGGGGGCCTTGCGCGGCAGGGTGGCAGCAATGCCGGCTTTTTGCGCGGCACAGTTCTCCCGCCAGGGGCACAGACCGCAGGCCGGAGACCGCGGCGAACACAGGGACGCGCCCAGATCAAACAACGCCTGCGCAAAATCGGAAGGACGCGCCTGTGCTTCCGGGCACCCGTTCAACCCCTCAGCCAGCTTCGCCAGCGTTTTGCGGGCCGCCGGTAGCGGCTCTTCCACCGCAAACAGACGGGACGTGATACGCTCCACATTGCCATCCACCGGCACCACCGGCACGCCAAACGCAATGGCTGCCACTGCCGCTGCTGTATACGCCCCCACACCCGGCAGAGCGCGCAGACCAGCCACATCCTGTGGAAAGCCCCCCAGTGCCACAACCTGTTGCGCGCAGGCATGCAGGTTTCTGGCGCGGGAGTAATAGCCCAGCCCAGCCCATGCGGAGAGCACATCATCGCGGTCCGCCGCCGCCAAAGCCTGCACGGTGGGGAATTTTTCCAGAAAACGATGATAATATGGACCAACAGCCTTGACCGTTGTCTGCTGAAGCATGATCTCGCTCAGCCAGACATGATATGGGTCAGCATGCTGATCGACCTCGGCACGCCATGGCAGAGTGCGGCGATGTCTGTCATACCAGTCGAGCAGGGATCGGGCGGATGGCTTTTTCACGGAGAGTGTTATGACGAAGGAGAGTGCCTCCGGCAAGACAACAGGGCGCAAAACTGCCACGACCCAAAAAGCGCAAACGCCGCCCCCGCCGCCGCGCCGGGCGATGACGGCCCGCAGTCTGGCCGCCCTGCTGCCCAATGTTACAGCACCGGCTTTCAAGAAACGCTCCCCGGCAGGCGTGCAGCTTTTTACGGACTGGGCTGATATTGTCGGCCCGGCGCATGCCGCCGTCACCACGCCCCGCAAATTGTCTGCCGGCACCCTGAGTATTGCGTGCGCCGGGCCGGTCGCCATGGAGCTCCAGCATCTGAGCGATGCCCTGATTGCGCGCATCAATACATGGTGCGGACAGGCTCTGGTGGCGCGTCTGCGTTTTGTGCAGGACCCGGCAGCCGGACAACGCATTACCGCTCGCCGCACGCCTAAAGCCGCCACCCGCCCATGCCATCTGCCGGATATGGAAGACAGCCCCTTGAAGGAGGCGCTGGAATCTCTGGGCGCGCATATCGTGCAGAAAAAAAGCGGGCGCTAAGAAAAGCGCCTCACAGATTAGCAATCACTTTTAACCCTACCAGCGCGGCATCTGGCCTGCGAGAGGTTTCACCCGGACGTATCATATATTGAAATTCGGGTTGAACCAGAACACCGGGAACGGCATCGATTGCGTAATAGGCTTCAATAACGTGAGAGTCCGTCTGCGGTGCCAGAACCTGAGCGCCCAGAGAAAGACCGGCATCCCGCGCATATATTTGCCCAAGCTCCTTGCGGTGACTGACGTGGTACCAGGAATATAAAATTCCCAGCCTGTCCGTCAGACGACCCGGAATGACACCATTGAAGGACAGTCCTCCATAGGCTTCATCAGAGATAGAGGAGACATGCGGCGTGTTATGAATATACCCCGCCATGAGGTACCCGCCGGCCATCTGATTGCGGCCGCCTTTTCGGTAAATCATCTGGTCACCTTCAAACCAGAACATATCCATTGGGGCACTATGCAGGCGGCCCGCAGCCACCACCTTGTTGGCCGGAGACGTTCCCAGAACGTCCGGATAGCGCGACGTATCATGCGCATACCCAAAAACATAATGTCCTGGCAGGCGGTTTCGCGTCAGGAAGGGTTGCCATGTGAACTCTATTGGCAACATCAGGCCCGTGGTGTTTTCACTCCCCCACGCCCACCCGCTGGGGTTATCAGCAAGCGGGCTGACCTGATACGCCCCCAGTTGCACCATGGTATCCCGCGTGGGGCGAAAGCGCACACGGCTACCCCATGTGGCTTTTGGGTAAACGGCAAATCCCGGATCAACCTTCAAAGCCACAGGTGCCGAGCAGGTTACCATAAAAGAACAAATAAGCGGCGATGTTGCAAAAACATGCGTCAGAGACATACGGCCGAACGTGATATCCATGCGGTTCTGAAGAAACTTTTTCTCCGCATAGAAATCGACCAGATGGGCCACGACATGCCCGGAAAGTCCATAAACTTCCATGAGGTTTACATAATAATCCCCAACCCGATCATGAGACACCTCCCGTCCGGCACGGTTCATAAGCAGAGTATGGATAGACCACCCGTTCCAGCCGGCCAGCTTTCCCAGATCAAAGTTCATCTGCAAGGTCAGCTCATGCACATAATCCATGCCGCGCTGCATACCGCCGTGGATATTGGCCATGGCTTCTCCCTTATACGTAAAGGAGAAAACAAAGCCTTTTTTCTGTAGCCTTTCTCTAAATGGCATAATCAGAGGAACAAGATGGCCGCTCCCGGCGGTGGGAACATAATAGGGGTCATCCATATCCGTGCGGCGCTGGGCATCCACTTCTGAGGGAAGAAGCCAGGACGGTCCTTCTTTTCCCGTCAGATCATCCAGCTCCAGTTTATGGAAGGTCCTGGCGCTTTGATATTCATCAACACTGGGAACATCCATTGTCGCCAGACCGGGCCAGGGTGCCACGGGCACACCACTTGCCGGGAGCGGAGAGTTTTTTGGTCGCACAAGCACACGGGCATCCGGTTGGGATGGGTCATCCTGAGACGGTGTTCCGGAAAGGACATCGACATAAACGGTTTTTTTGGTCGGAGACGATAAGACATTGGCGTCCTGGGCATGAGCGACACCGGAAGAGAGAGTGAGCAACAGGCTTCCTGCAAGCGTACCCCCCTTCAAAGCAAAAGACGGTTTGAACACAGGGAATCTGTTGCAGAATTTGCGATACATCATCTGACCATGGATAAGTTTCAGCACTCTGGCCAGAAAGTGCCCGGTTAAAGCGTGGAAAGCTGGAGTTCTGACCCAACAAGAGAGACGCTTTTCAACAGAACTCTCCAATTCAGATCACGCATTTCAAAATCCAACAATTTTTAAAACGGACTCTGACACATCAGGGTCCGCCTTCCGCCAGGAATATCCTCTCCCACCCGGAAAAGGACAAAATGCGATAGCATGTTTTGTTCAGAGGTCTTTAAAAAAAGAACAGTATAAAAAACACAAAACCGTTACATGTTATAAGCATAGAAAATAAATATAAAGTAATTTTGTAATTTTTACGGTGTTTTTTGAGATTTTACTGTAGAACACACAGCAAGAAGCGGCTGGCCAGTCTCCAGAAATCCTAAAGGAAAAACAGAAAACGTTAGATATTATAAACAAGAATATCGTACTGTTACTCCAGACTCTTCCTTACCTAACCAAAGAGACGCATCAAGAACGATAGAGTAAGACGCCTTGAAACCATCGCGTTTTAGTGTTGCTGTGCATGAACTCTTTAAGGCGCTGAAAAGCACCCAATGTCCAATATATGAAAGATGGATCTTCCATATTTTTTCTATATAGATACCCTTAAGAATTAACATTCTGGCTTGCTGATATTTCATAGAAAAATTTAACCTTATCAAGGAGTTGCATTTCTTTTTACAAAACAAGATCCGCACCTGTTTCCAGATGACCATTCTGCTAAAAAGCGTGACCTCTCACCGGAACGTTACCTCGAATGAAGGGCACAAGAGCGCCTTTATTACGGGGAGAGACGCCAGAAACGCTCCGGCTCAGCCTGTCGTATGACGCAGGAACAGAACCTGCCTTTTGGTATCAAAGCTCTCTTTAGAAGAGCGACGCCCCTCAACCTTAGTAAGTTTTATGAAAATTCACCGTTTTTATAGAGATTTTATCCAAACACCTTCTTGACAGAACCAGACATATTGGACACAGAGCATTTTCCGCTCCTCTGGAAGCAATGATGACAGACTCTTTCCCTCAAAAGACACCTTGCGGGGAAAAATCTCTTATCAGAAGCCAGTGTATCTGGATTTAGTCGTAACCTCGGCCCGGCACCCTGCTGTCAGGACGATTTCAATACTGGAGTGATAGCATGGGTGACGGTCAACCCGTAGATCACCATTCTCCGCTAGGTGGCATTTATCGTGCCATCTTTTCTGTCATCAGCCTTGCTGCCGGGCTGGCGCTTGCTTACGGTGGCGTAAAGCTTCTGATGCTCGGCGGCTCAGCGTATTACCTGCTGGCCGGGATCGCGTATTGTGCTCTGGCCATTCTGGTTTTTCTGAAGCACCCTTCTACCCTGATCGTGTCTGCGGTTGTTTTCGCCGCCACCTTTATCTGGGCACTGTGTGACACACCGGAAATTGGCTACTGGGCCCTATTGCCGCGTCTGGTTGTGCCAGCCATTCTCTTCGCCCTCAATCTGTGGGCCGTTGCGACGTTCCCGGCTACGCCCTCATCCCTCCGGCGAGGCAGTGTTTTTGGTGGCCTTGGTCTTGTCGGCTGTTTGCTGGTGACACTCGTAGAAGCCTTCTTCCCCCACGGGCAGATCAGCAACCCAAATGCAGCGTCAGCCAATCCGCAGGTTGCTCTGGCTGGTAAGTCTGACGCACCGGAGGATTGGGAATTCTTTGGGCGCAATGCTCAGGGTACGCGTTACGCACCATACACCCAGATCACACCAGACAATGTCAGCAAGCTGAAAGTCGCCTGGGTTTATCATACGGGCAGAAGAACCCATGGTCCGGGTGCCGGGGTTGATGAAAACACGCCGCAGCAGATTGGCAATGTCCTGTATTCCTGCACACCGGAAAACCTGATTACGGCTCTGGAAGCGGATACCGGGAAAGAAATCTGGAAATTCGACCCCAAAGCGCATTCGGCTGAGCATGTTACCTGCCGTGGCGTTGGCTATTACGATGCCACAAAAGATGCGAGCCTGACCGCTGAAGACAAAGCCGCGGATGAGGCTGCGCCGATGTGCCATCAGCGTATTCTGGTTTCCACCGTGGATGCCCGCTTTATTGCACTGGATGCCCATACGGGTGCGGAGTGCTCCGGGTTTGGTGAAAACGGTGTTGTAGACCTGAAAAAACAGATGGGGCCGGCTGCTGGTGGCAAACGCTATCACCCCACCTCCATCCCTGTTGTTATGGGTCATGTTGCGGTTATTGGCGGCTGGGTGCGTGATATTGTTCACGGTGAACCCTCCGGCGTTGTCCGGGCTTACGATGTAAGGACCGGGGCTCTGGTCTGGGCCTGGAATGTTGGTGATCCGGAAAACACCGGCGCTCCTGCGGAAGATCAGACCTACACGCTGGAAACCCCCAACGTCTGGACCGTCCCGACCTATGATAAAGAGCTGAATCTCGTCTATCTGCCCACCGGCAATGGACCGCCTGACTACTGGGGTGGAGACCGGACGGTTGCCAAAGAAAAATTTGGCGCTGCTGTTGTGGCGGTGGATGCCTCTACCGGCAAAACAAAGTGGGTCTTCCAGACAGTTCATCACGACGTCTGGGATTATGACCTGCCGTCTCAGCCGGTTCTGTATGATGTGACCAACGCTCAGGGTGAAAAAGTCCCGGCGCTGATCCAGACAACCAAGACCGGACATATCTTTGTTCTTGACCGCCGCACCGGCACGCCGGTGACGGAAGTTCAGGAACGCCGCGTTGCCACCTCGCCCGCAGCACAGGGCGAACACCTCTCCCCCACTCAGCCGTTCTCTGTTGGCATGCCCACCATTGGGGCTGACCCGCTGACGGAAAGCTCCATGTGGGGCGTCAGCACGTTTGACCAGCTTTATTGCCGCATCATGTTCAAGGATTCGGTTTATGAAGGTCCGTTCACGCCGCCGGGTGAAAAACCCTATATCGAATGGCCCAGCCTGCTGGGTGGCATGAACTGGGGGGGCATCTCTATTGATGAAGCCCGTGGCGTCATGTTTGTAAATGACATGCGCATGCCCCTGCGTATGTCCCTGGTGAACCTTGAAGAAGCCAAGAAGTATAAGGTCGCAACGGACGAAGTACCGGGCTTTATGGGCACCATGCGCCCGCAGGTAGCTGGTTCTTATGCTGGTGTGCGCATTGATATTCTTCAGTCTCCGCTGCAGGTGCCCTGCAACACGCCGCCCTTCGGCACCATGAGCGCCATTGATCTGCATACCAAGAAACTGCTGTGGCAGGTGCCCATGGGCACAACACAGGATCTCGGCCCGATGGGAATCAAAACCCACCTGCCGGTTCCTATGGGTATGCCTACTCTGGGTGGCCCGACTTCCACAGCATCCGGTCTGGTCTTCTTTGCTGGCACACAGGACTATTATCTGCGTGCGCTGGATTCCGGCACAGGTAAGGAAGTCTGGCGTGAGCGTCTGCCGGTTGGCGCTGTTGCCGCTCCCCTCATTTTCCGCTCCCCCAAAACGGGTAAGGAATATGTAGTGATCTCAGCCGGTGGCATGAGCCACTCTCCGGATGTAGGTGACTATATTATTGCCTACACGCTGCCGGATGATGTTGCGGCCAAATAAACGGCCCCGAACACACGAACCAGAGCCTAGGAAAATCCCCACTTTTGTGGGGATTTTTTTTGCTCTGTCTTCCAAAATCAAAACCTTATGACACGCCTGTTAATCTTATTTTCAGATGCTTCCTTTAAAATGACATAGTGTTGGTGCGTTAGAGCCTCCACAACAGGTCCATCAGGGCCCTTTCGGCACGTCCCCTTTCTGCAAAAGGTGCTGTGTCCGAACTTTGCGGTCACGCTGAGAAAAACAGCCAGCCGCATGTTTCAGACGACTAACAGGACCCAGACTATGCTGAAGAAGACGGAGCATGCTCCAACAGTTCGTACCACCGCCGCCCGCCTCGCCCTGCGCCGCCATGGGCGCGAAAGCCTTTCAGACCTCCAATTTCTGGAAGAATGGGCAACCACCCCCAGCAATGATGCTGCCAGCATCTTGCGGGCAGGCCAGATCCGGCGCACCAACCCGGACCTGATGCACGATATTACGACCGGCATCCGCCAGTCCGCGGATGGCCAAAACCATGGGCAACCCACGCGCCGGATTGCCTGACGCACTCAGCCCTGAGTGCTTCTCCACACGGCAATGCCCCGATCTGCTCAGGTTGTGATTGCATCCGGCTTTCAGGAAAGGCACCATGCGCGCATGGTTCGGACTTTTCTTCTCCCCGGAACAGCACAAAAGAGAAAACGCACGCTTTGCTCGCTGTTTCTGGGTGGGCTGGCAGCACTCTCTGCCTGTGCCGGGCCAACACGCTCAACATACCGCGCCCCCGGTGCGGCGCTCAACCCGTGGGGGCCCTATATTCAGGAAGCCTCCACACGGTTTTCCATCCCGCAGTCATGGATTCGCGCCATCATGCAGCAGGAGTCCGGCGGCCACCAATATATGCATGGCCGGCCCATCCGCTCCATCCACGGGGCGGTCGGCCTGATGCAGATCAAGCCTGATACCTACAGAGAACTGGCCAAACGCTACCATCTGGGATCGGACCCGTACAACCCGCATGACAACATCATGGCGGGCAGCGGCTACATCCGCGAACTATATGACCGTTTTGGCTCTCCGGGCTTTGTGGCCGCTTACAACTGCGGCCCGCAGTGTGAGGAAAACCACCGGAGCCGCGGCACAAGCCTGCCCTCCTACGCGCGGACCTATCTGGCCGCTGTCAGCCCGCATCTGAATGACCCGGTTCCGGCCATCGCCACCACGACCGAGATGGCGTATGCCACAGCCCCCAGTGCGACCATACCTCAGCAGGTCGCCGTTCCGGCCAGCCCACCAGCTTATCGCGTCGTTGCAGCCTCTGCTCCGGCCACCGTGGCGGTTGCCAGCACACCAGCCGTAAGCCCCGTCGGAACGGCAACGGCTCCCCCGCTTCCTGCTGATGACCTTGCTCCCCCAGCTCCCTACACATCAGACGGAGATATTGTTGTCTCCTCCGCTACCGGGACTGCTGCCGCTGGTCAGGCCTTAACAACCCCTGTGGTCACACCCGCATCCTATACCGCCCCGGCGGCTACTACGGTGTGGCAACAGGATACGGGGGGAAATGCCATGATTCAGATTGGCGCATTTTCCACGCAGGAACGGGCTCTTCAGGCGGCCGCTCTGGCCAGACACTCTTCTGGCGGGTTAGCGAGTGCCGTCAACCGGATTGAACTGATCCCCACCACGAATGGGCGCCAGATCTGGCGGACACGGCTGGCTGGCCTCTCAGCAACACAGACAGGCCCCATCTGCTCGCAACTTCGCCAGCAGGGACTGTCCTGTATTCTGGTTGTAGAACAATAATTTCTCCTGATTTTCAGCCCGAATCGCACCGCCATTCTGCTCCCGGCGCTGGCAGCGGCCTCTGCTCCCGGGCAGTATAAGCAGGCAAATGAGTATGCCGGACGCTTTAAAAAAGGGAGGCTTCCTGCAGGACGACGCAGTCCCCCTCCGCCCCTTGTCCGCAGAGAGCGTAAGCAGACGCTTGGCGGGATTGCCCCGACAGGATATGAAGAGAACCAAGACCCATTCGACCATGAACCGGACCTGACCCTGCGCATCAGGCAGGCCGGGGAACATCGGCGCCCCACCGCCGAAGGAGCCGTATCGACATTATGCCACGTCGTCCCATGCCCTGCCCTTCCGCTTCCGGTTCTGCCTCCAGCGGCTCACGGCCTGCTTTCTGGCTGGCTGGCGTTGCCCTTTCCGGCCTTCTGGTCCTGCCGGCCTGCTCCAGCGGCCCGCGCACCAGTAGTGATCTGACCGCCCCGCGCAACCATCTTCTGCATGAAGACCGGGGCGCATCCGGGGGTGAAGATGTGCTGAAAGGCGGCGTAAACGCCTATCTCTGGCGCGCCACGCTGGATACGCTCTCCTTCATGCCCGTCGCCACGGCGGATGCAGAAGGCGGCATTATCCTGACAGACTGGTACACCCCGCCGGCAGCCCACGGTGAACGCTTTAAAATGACGGCGTTCATCCTCGACCGCCGCCTGCGCTCTGATGCGCTGCGTCTGACGGTCTTCCGCCAGGTCCAGCAGGGCACGGAATGGGTGGACACGCCGCCCGCCGCCAATACGGCGTCTGATATTGCGGCCCGCATTCTCTCCCGCGCACGTAAGCTGCGCGCCGATAACGGCAACCGGGACGACTGACGTCCCGGCTTTTTGCCGTCTCCGGCCCCTTTGCGGGCCGGTTTTTTCCTGATTTGAAAATTCACGCGCGCGAGTTCCATGACACAGCCTGCCAACACGTCCACCGCCCCGGCGCAGCCCTCCACAGGGGCGTCTTTCGATTTTCAGAGCGTTGAGCCCCGGTGGCAGAAGGCGTGGGATGATGCCGGTGTGTTCACCGTGCCGGATGTTCCTCCGGCCGATAAGCCCAAATACTACGTGCTGGAAATGTTCCCCTACCCGTCCGGCCAGCTCCATATGGGCCATGTGCGCAACTATGCGCTGGGGGATGTGGTTGCGCGTTACAAACGCGCCCGTGGCTATGCTGTCCTGCACCCCATGGGGTGGGATGCGTTCGGCCTGCCGGCGGAAAACGCAGCGCGGGAACGTGGCGTGCACCCGCAGGACTGGACGCTGAAAAACATTGCCGCCATGCGCACCACCTTGCAGCGCCTTGGTTTCTCCCTCAACTGGGACCGCGAAATCGCCACCTGCCTGCCCGACTATTACGGCAAGCAGCAGAAACTGTTTCTGGACTTCCTTCAGGCTGGGCTGGTGGAACGCCGGGAAAGCTGGGTGAACTGGGACCCGATTGACCAGACTGTTCTGGCCAACGAGCAGGTGGTAGACGGCCGCGGCTGGCGCTCCGGTGCGCTGATCGAGAAAAAGAAGCTCTCCCAGTGGTTCCTCAAGATTACCGATTTTGCGGAAGACCTGCTGGACGGCCTGAAAACGCTGGACCGCTGGCCGGACCGCGTGCGCGTCATGCAGGAACGCTGGATTGGCCGCTCAGAAGGGGCGCACATCACCTTCTCCCTGCATCAGCCGCCGCAGGGTCTGGATAGCAATCTGAATGCGGTCGAGGTCTTTACCACGCGCCCGGATACGCTGTTCGGCATGTCCTTTCTGGCAATCGCGCCGGACCATCCGCTGGCCGCGTATGTTGCCCAGAGCAACAAGGAGGCTGCTGACTTCATCGCGGAATGCCGCCGCCTTGGCACTTCGGTCGAGGCTGTGGAAACGGCTGAAAAGCGCGGCTTTGATACGGGCCTGCGCGTCAACCATCCGTTCATGGATAAAAGCTTTCCAATCTGGATCGCCAATTTCGTGCTGATGGATTACGGCACCGGCGCTCTGTTCGGCTGCCCCTCCGGAGACCAGCGCGATCTGGACTTCGCGCACAAATATAACCTGCCGGTCACCCTGGTTGTCCTGCCGCAGGGCAAGGATCAGGCCGACTTTGCCATCACCAAAAACGCCTTTACCGGCGATGGCACAATGATCAATTCCGGTTTTCTGGATGGTCTGACCACCGAGGACGCCCGTAAAGAAGCCATCACCCGTCTGGAAGAGCTGGGCGTGGGCAAAGGCGTCGTCAACTGGCGTCTGCGGGACTGGGGTGTTTCCCGCCAGCGTTACTGGGGCTGCCCTATCCCGGTGATCCATTGTGACCATTGCGGCCCCGTGGCTGTGCCAGACGCACAACTGCCGGTTAAACTGCCGGAAGACGTCACGTTCGACAAACCGGGCAACCCGCTGGACCACCACCCCACATGGAAACACGTGAACTGCCCCAAATGCGGCAAGCCTGCGGTGCGTGAGACCGACACGTTTGATACGTTTGTTGATAGCTCTTGGTATTTTGCGCGCTTCACGGCTCCGCATGCCGACACCCCGACCGTGCGTGCGGCAGCTGATGGCTGGCTGGCCGTCGACCAGTATATTGGCGGGATTGAGCACGCCATTCTGCACCTGCTCTATGCGCGCTTCTTTACCCGTGCCATGCGCAAGACCGGCCATCTGGATCTGAGCGAACCGTTTGCCGGCCTGTTCACGCAGGGCATGGTCAGCCACGAAAGCTACAAGGACACCGCCGGAAACTGGCTGTATCCGGAAGAAGTGGACCTCCGCCCGGAAGGCGCCGTCAAGCGTGACACCGGAGAAACCGTGACTGTTGGCCGCGTGGAAAAAATGTCCAAGTCCAAGCGGAATACGGTCTCACCCGAAGCCATTATCGAACGCTTTGGTTCCGACACGGCCCGCTGGTTCGTGCTGTCTGACAGCCCGCCGGAACGTGACATGGAATGGACAGAGGCCGGTGTTTCCGGTGCGGCCCGCTTTGCGCAGCGTCTGTTCCGCCTTGTGCGCACAGTGGCCGAGACTGTGCCCCCGCAGGACGCTTGTCCGGCAGACATTGCCCCGCAGGCCGATGCGCTGCGCCGCGCCACCCACCGCACCATTGCCGCGGTGACGGAAGCGCTGGAAACCTTCACCATCAACGTGGCTGTGGCCCGTATCCATGAGCTGACCTCCGCTCTGGCCGATGCGGAAAAAACGCCGGACCTGCCCGGCATGGCCTTTGCCCGGCGTGAAACCGCCCGCGCCCTCTGCCAGCTTTGCGCCCCCATGATGCCGCATCTGGCGGAGGAAATGTTCGCGCTGCTGGAGCCGGGCAAGACCATGGTAGTAGACCTGCCCTGGCCGGAAGCTGACCCCAGCCTGCTGGCCGCAACGCAGGTTACGCTGGCAGTGCAGATTATGGGGAAACTACGTGGCAAGATTGATGCCGCACCGGATGAAGACAGTGCGACAGTCATTTCCCGCGCAGAGGCTGAGCCCAATGTGGCGCGGCTGCTGGAAGGCAAGCGGATTGTCAAACGCATCCACGTGCCCAACCGTATCGTCAACTTTGTAACGGCAGGCTGATGTCCAGACCCCGCTTCACGCAGACTCTCCTGAATGGCTCTCTGGCAGTTCTGCTGCTGGGGGCTCCTCTTGCGCTGGGCGGGTGCGGCTTTCAGCCGCTTTACGGTGAGCGTGAAGACGCGCCGCAGATCAATGCGGAACTCAAACGCGTCTACGTTGCCAATATCCCTGAACGGGTAGGCCAGCAGGTGCGTCTTGCCCTGCAACAGAATATGGCAGGTGACGGGCCGGAAGATCCGGACGGCTACACGCTGGTCGTCCAGCCCTCCATCAGTTCCGAATCTCTTGATATTCACTCGGACAACACCTCGGGCCGTGTGCGTATGAATGGCCATGCACACTGGACGCTGTACACTGTGGAACAGTATCCCAAGGTTCTGGCGCAGGGCGATGCCACGGCGCTGGATGGCTATACCGCGACATACGAACAGTATTTTGCTCAGACTCTGAACAACGAGACGGCGACAGGCCGCGTGGCAAAAACGCTGGCGGATCAGGTCACCCAGCAAGTGGCAACGTGGTTCCGTACGCAGGCTACGCCGGCACAGAAGCGCATACAGGGCCCCAAAGCGTTCTACCCCATGCCCAACGCCATCCCGAATTCTGAAAAAGATGCGCCTATGGAGCAGGAAGGGGATGACGCCATTCCGGATATGGCCACAGGCCGTGGCGCTCCCAGCCCGACCGGCGGCCTCTAACGGCCACGGGCAGGACACAGCCCCATGAAGATTGATGCCCGCAGCCTGCCTCGCGTCACCCGGGACCCCGGCGCATGGCGGGTCATCCTGCTCCATGGCGAGGATACCGGGCTGATCCGTGAGCGGGCGCAGGATGCCGTTAAACAGGTTGCCGGGTCAGTCGATGATCCGTTCCGCGTCGCTGTGCTGGACAAGGAAACGCACGAGAGGCTGGAAGAAGAAGCCACAGCCTTTTCCCTGATGGGTGGCCGCCGTGCTGTGCGCGTGCGCGATGCCGGGGATGGGCTGCTCAAAGCCGTGACCCATGTGCTGGAGCAGAACACCGATACGCTGGTGGTGCTGGAAGCCCCGGGCCTGCCCTCTCGCTCCAAGCTTCGCGCTCTTCTGGAAAAACGCCCGGACTGCGCCAGCGTTGGCTGCTACCCAGAGGAAGGCCGCACGCTGGAAGCCACCATCACCCAGATGCTGGCCAGCCACAATGTGCGGATCGATCAGGACGCCCTGCACTGGCTGACGGGCCGGCTCGGGGCCGACCGAGGTGCGGCCCGTAGCGAAGTGGAAAAACTGGCCCTGTATGCGGGCGATACCGGCACGCTTTCGCTGGACGATGTGCATGCCTGCATTGGCGATGCGGGTAGCGTCTCCGTAGAAGATGCCGCCTTTGCCGCAACGGAAGGCCGCCGCACCGAGGCGGATCTGGCCATTGAGCGCGCACTGGCGGAAGGCATCAGCCCCATTGCCATTGCACGCACCTTTCTCTCCCACCTGCACCGCCTGCGGCGTGTGCGGGCCGCCATGGCGGATGGGGCCAGCCGCAGCGATGCCATTAAAGGCCTGCGTCCGCCGGTTTTCTTCAAGCGTGCCAACAGCTTTAACCGGGCCGTGGAACTCTGGCCGCTGCCAGCCCTGACCAAAGCCGTGCAGGAAACGCAGGCGCTTGAACTCTCCTGCAAACAGACCGGCGCGCCAGATGCTTTGCTTTGCAAACGCTATGTGGCCGGACTGGCGGCGCGGGCCGTTATGGCATCCCGCCGCTAAGCCCCTTCCCCTTGCTCCGGCAGGGGGCTTTCAGTATAGACAGCAGAGTGTGTCCGCGTAGCTCAGCAGGATAGAGCACAGGATTCCTAAGGTAATTGGGCGCCATGACGGGAAACCCCATGGTGTATCCGCTCAAATTCGGGGAACGCTCTGGCAAGCTTTTGCCGTGCCGATCCCGAGCCAAGCCGCGCTCTGGCAACAGAGCCGGAAGGTGTAGAGACTGGACGGGCGGTGCCTACGGGCCGGAAACGGCTTAAGGCAAAGGGACAGTCCAGACCACGAACACCCGGCCCCTTTTAAAGGGAGCAAAGCCGGGGGGCGGTGAAAACCGAAGTGGGATGAATCCTGGGGCCATGGGTTCGAATCCCGTCGCGGACACCAACAGCCTGTTTTCCGGGTATGTTTCCCGAAATTGCGAAATTTACTGAACCGTAGCGCACCCCATGCTCAGTGTTCCGTCGACACCCCGCCTGATGGCAGGTCATCAGTCTCAGCCTGATCCATTTCTTTAATGGAGTGATCGACCTCATCCGTCAGGCGTTGTATTTCTTCTTTACTCTCGCCCGAAGATGCCAGTCTTTCTCTATAGTCGTAGAATTTCTTAATCAGATCATCTTTGACAAACCAGATGGCATTAAAGAGCAGTTTTTCTGGCAGAAAAAGCCGAATGGAGGATGGCACCAGTTTCAGCACCCAGCGATAAACGGCTTCCATTTTCTCGCGGTCATTCAGGACTTCACTGGCCGCCGCCACAGCAACCATCAGCACCGCTTTATCAAGATAAGGTTTGTATTTTTTCAGGAATGCTTTGGATGAGGCTGCCTTAGGCTTATATTTGTTGACCACAGTCTGGCGAACAGCCCCGACCTTCTGACCAACAGCTTTTACGCGGGTTTTCAGTTTTCCTAATCTGGTTGGCTTGTCCTCTTCCAGCAAAAGAGGAGCGTCACAAGTCAAAAGAAGCTCTGGTGCTGTACTGGTCTTTTCAGAATCTTTATCTGGCACAATAGGTCAACCCTGCGCATCATTTCTCAAAAAAACAGAAAAACCGTTCGGTAATACTGATGTCAGACTGACGATAGCAGCCAAATGGCTACGGTTCAAACCGGTGGCTGACCGTAAGCGCCCGGCAAAATCTGTCAGATATTTTTTAAAATTATAACGTCTTTTTTAATACACTCCGTGCATACAAACCATAAAATACAGCACAACCGCGTACCGGAACGATATCCGAAAATACCAAACCAGAATAAGCGTCTGTAATATCAGAAATTATAGAACTTCATCTGGATTTATTAACTTTTTTCAATATTGTTTCACTTTCCGCCTCTTCTCATATAATAAAGTGAATAACTAAAAAGAAAGGCAGGATCAACGCATGCCGAAAATCTTAGCGCTTGTTGCTGACGTGCTTATATTTGTTCTGGTGCCATGGGGATTCTGGCGCCTGATTAACAAAGCTATTCCTATTGCCGTCATCCCCATTCTTGTCGGTATTCTTTTCGCGGTTACCCATGCTCCCGTGCAGGAACTGGGCATTCCTTCCTTTTACGGGAATTCCATCGGCTGGGTGGCGGTGCTGATTCTCGCCTTCACCGCCGGGCTGGAAATGTGGCAGACGCCCGAAAAGGATCTGAATGACCCCTTGCCCTCCCCGTCTCTGGGCCGCTTGCTGGCCGGGGCACTGGTGGCACTGGCGGGGCCTTTCCTGATTGGCTCTGTGCTGGTTTATTATTTCTTTCTGCCCCTGCGCGGCTGGACGCCACCGCACACAACCCCGCTCATCGGGGCAATGTCAGTCGGGCTGTGCATGGCCGTCAGCGCTCTGCCTGTGCTGATTGGCGTGGTGCGCGAGCTTTCTCCCGCTCACCGCCCCATCGGGCATCTGGCCCTTAAACTGGCTGTCGTGGATGATGCCGCCTTGTGGGTGGGCCTCGCTGCCCTGCAATTTGCCGCCCGAGGCTCCGCCAGCCTGAAAGGCTGGACCGGGCTGGAACTCGTCGCCATCGCGCTGCTGGTTGGACTGGCACTGGCCGGAAGCTGGGCCACCCGTAATTTAAAGCATCCACCGCTATGGGTTATCTGGCTGGCCGTGCCGGTTTATCTGGCGGCGGGTTCCTGGGCCAGCATGCAGCTTGGTCTGCATGAGCTGATCGGCGCATATTTTGCCGGAGCGATCATGCCTCCCAGCTGGGTACGCCGCCTGCCGGTGGAAGAAGTCGGCACGTTCGCGCTGATCTGGCTCGCCCCCATGTTCTTCGGCCATAGCGGGCTGCATATTAATGGCGATGCACTGACATGGCCGTCCGTCATCGCATCCCTGATGCTGGTAGTGCTTTCAGTCGTCACCAAAATCGGTGCCGTCTCTCTGTTCCCGCCCGCTGCGGGGCTTAACGGCAGGCAACGGCTGAGCATCGGTGCGCTTTTGCAGTGTAAAGGCCTGATGGAAATTGTGGCCGCTACCATTCTGCACGAGCAGGGGATGATTTCAGAATTCGCCTTTGCATCCCTGATGGTGCTGGCGGTGATTTCTACAGTTCTGACCGGGCCACTATTCCGAATGGCAGCCCCAAAAACATCAGGATGAGGAGGCAGACACACCGGGGCGGATGAACGCAAACTGCGCCCCGCCTTCTTCCTGCGTTTTGGCCCGTGCCGGTGGCGCGGCCCGGCGCTCGGAAACTTCCTGCAAGAGCGGCAGCGCCATGCGGTCCTCCCGCAGCAGGCCGATCAAAGCCCGTGCGCGCAACACTTCCTCATCACTGGCAAGACTGTAGTAAATGGTGCGGGATTCCCGGCGCGGCACAATAATCCCGGCACGCCGCAATGTGCCAAGCTGCTGGCTCAGGGTGGGCTGACCAATGCCGGTTGTGCTCTCCAGCTCACTCACCGCCAGAGCACCATCAAGCAAGGCATCCAGAAGCATCAGACGCTGGGGCTGGGCAAACAGCTTCAATCGTTCCACCAGCTGTCTGGCCATGTCGAACGAGAGGGAACTCATGCCTTTGCGTCCTGCTGCAAGGCCATAAACCAGGCCGGTCCGGCCTCGGCTACGGCATCCTGCGTCTGGGCGGCGGGGCTCACCACATCATCCCCCGGCATCCAGCCTTCAGGGGTCAGCACGTCGCCTTCCGCCACGCGCTGCAAAGCCGCCAGCAGGCGCATCAATTCCATCACGGAGCGTCCCACTGTCATGGGGTACCATGTAATGGCCCGCACAATGCCTTCCGGGTCAATCACATAAACAGCCCGCACCGTGGCACTACTCTGAGCTGTGCTATCCAGCATGCCGTAGGCGCGGCCAATAGCCATGGACGGATCTTCCACCACCGGAAACGGGATCACCACGCCAAACTGCGCCCGGATGGCATCCACCCACGCCAGATGAGACGGCAGACTATCAATAGATAGCCCCACCAGCGCACAATTCATGGCCCGAAACTGCGGCTCAGCCTTGGCAAAGGCAATGAACTCACTTGTGCAGACAGGCGTGAAGTCCGCCGGGTGGGAGAACAGAATCACCCAATGCCCGCGCAGATTGCTTAAAGTCAGGTCGCCCTGCGTGGTCCTCGCCACGAAATCCGGGGCCCTATCGCCAATCTTGAGGGGTGGCGGAGCCTGAAAGAGGGGACATGCTTCAAACGTAGGATCGCTCATGCTGCGTTACTTACGCGGGTTACTATCCTTGACGCAAGATGGTTTCGTATTTAATGAAAATGAAGATACACTTTTAAATTAATTTATAAACTAACAAGGACGCACCTCATGACGGATGCCCCTATTGCCGCAGCGACAGCCCAGATCCTGAATGCTGAACGCAGCCCGGCCCAGAAGCCAGTTGTTAAAACCTTCTTTGATGAAGCGACCTTTACGGCCAGCCATGTTGTGCATGACCCGGAAACAAAGGCCGCTGCCGTGGTGGACAGCGTTCTGGATTATGACGCAGCATCCGGCCGTACGCGCTACGACTCCGCACAGAAAATTGTGGACTATGTGCGCGCAGAGGGGCTGAAGGTTGAATGGCAGCTGGAAACCCATGCCCATGCCGACCATCTTTCTGCCGCCCCCTGGCTGCAGGAACAGATTGGCGGGAAACTGGGCATTGGGGCTGATATTATCCGGGTGCAGGAGGTTTTTGGCAAAATCTTCAATGCCGGGACGCGCTTCGCACGAGATGGCTCCCAGTTTGACCACCTGTTCCATGATGGTGACCAGTTTCAGATCGGCAACCTGAAAGCCACCGCCCTGCATGTGCCCGGCCACACCCCGGCTGACATGGCGTTTGTGATTGGCGATGCCGCTTTTATTGGCGATACGCTGTTCATGCCCGATTACGGCACCGCCCGCGCAGACTTCCCCGGTGGGGATGCCCGGATGCTGTTCCACTCCATCCGCCGCCTGCTGACCCTGCCGGAGCAGACGCGTCTGTTCCTGTGCCATGACTACAAAGCACCGGGCCGCACGGAATTTGCATGGGAAACAACAGTCGGAGCCGAGCGCGCCCATAACGTCCATGTGCATGACGGCGTAGCGGAAGAGGACTTTGTGACTATGCGCACCAAGCGCGACTCCACGTTATCTCTCCCCAACCTCATTATGCCGTCCGTGCAGATCAACATGCGTGGCGGCCATATGCCGGAACCGGAAGAAAACGGCGTCAGCTACATCAAAATCCCCGTCAACAAGCTCTAACTCCACCCACACAGACCGTGGCACCCCGTTTTTTTTGACCTGAGGCACAAAGCGTAAAATGTCAGATCCTCTTTTACAGACCGGGCTGGAAATTTTTTCCGGCTCACTGGTCGGCTTTACCCTCGGGCTTATTGGCGGGGGCGGCTCCATTCTGGCGGTGCCGCTGATGGTTTATCTGGTCGGCGTTTCCAACCCGCATGTCGCGATTGGCACCAGTGCACTGGCCGTAGCCATCAACGCTCTGGTGGGGCTCGCGCAGCATGCCCGCGCCCACACGGTCAAATGGCGATGCGCCGCCATTTTTGCCTCCTGCGGCGTGCTGGGGGCTTTTCTTGGCGCAAGCCTTGGTAAGGCCGTAGATGGCAAAAAGCTCCTGCTCTGCTTTGCCATTCTCATGATTGGCGTCGGTATTCTCATGCTCCGTGGCCGCAAGAACGAGGGCTGCCCAGGTGCCAGCTGCAACCGCGGCAATGCCGTCAAAGTCGCCAGCTATGGCGCGGGTACCGGCCTGCTTTCCGGCTTTTTTGGCATTGGTGGCGGCTTTCTGATTGTGCCGGGCCTGATTGCCTCCACCGGCATGCCGATCCTGAATGCGGTTGGCACGTCACTGGTCGCGGTCTCGGCTTTTGGGTTCAGCACGGCCGCCAGCTATATGGCCTCAGGCTATGTGGACTGGTCTCTGGCCGGGTTGTTCATTCTGGGCGGGGCCATTGGTAGCCTGGTGGGCACCCGCGTAGCCCGCTCCATGGCGCAGTCCAAGGGCGCGCTGACCATCTTTTTCGCCTGCGTGATTTTCTGCGTCGCGACGTACATGATCTGGCAATGCCTGTCCGGCCGATAACCCCAGACACTTAACGATATAGATTAAATATACTCCTCTAAGCGAGGAGTACGCAGGGGCTTTTACAGGCCCCTTTTTTATGCCCGGCGCCAACCAGCGCTGAGAACTCCCGAACTTATCAAAGAAATTTTTATCCGCCCCGCGTACCACGCACGACACGCTCTCCTTGACGGCATATACTTTCATACATATCTTAATCTTGCTTTCGTTAATTATGAAAGTATATTCCTTTGTGACTGATCTTCGCAGGCAGGCAAATCTTCATGCACTCCACGCAACCACAAAACGACTGGCAGACTGCTGGCATGGCCCGGCGGGCCAGAGGCTGGCTGGCTGGCAGCGTCACGCTGGGTGGCATGGCGGCTGTGCTGTTTGTGTTGCACCTCACTCTGCTGGCCGGCGTGATTGATGATCTGACGTTCAAAGGGAAACCCTTCGCCGCAGAACAGCACACCATCCTACTGCTGCTCGCCTGCCTCGGTGGAAGCCTGTGTCTGCAATGGCTTGCCGATATGGCGGGCACAGAAGCCGGGCTGCGCATTGCCGCCCGTGTGCGGCGCGATGCCCTGCGGCATCTCTTCCGTGCCGGGCCTGTTGGCAGCACGACCCTTCCGTCAGGGCGCATTCTCACCTCCCTGACGGAAGGTGTGGATGCGCTGGAACCCTATTTTGCCCAGTACATTCCGCGTGCCGCCATGATGGTCGTGCTGCCGCTGCTCATTCTGGCCATGGTGTTTCATCTGGATGGCTGGAGTTTTGTCATTCTGGCCTGCACCGGCCCGCTCATTCCGGTTTTCATGGCGCTGGTCGGCTATAGCGCCCAGAGCATTATGGACCGGCAATGGATGCAGCTGGTTGTGCTGGGCTCCAGCTTTCTGGACTCTCTGCGTGGCCTCAGCACGCTGCGCCTGCTGGGCCAGACAGAGGCCAGCATCACCCGCATGGCGGCTGCTACGGACGCACATCGCGCAAGCACACTATCCGTCATGAAAGTGGCTTTCCTGACCTCTGCTGTTCTGGAATTTTTCTCCAGCCTGTCCATTGCACTGGTGGCGGTCGTTTTTGGGGCACGGCTGCTGTCTGGCACAGTTGATTTCCGGTCCGCTTTTCTGGTCCTGCTGCTGGCACCAGAATATTTCATGCCGCTGCGAGCTTTTTCCGCCAGCTATCACGCCCGCCAGAATGCAACGGCTGCGGCAGCCCGGCTTGCTGACCTGTTCGCCCTGCCAGACATGACGCAACCGGAAGGCCCGTCTGTGCAAGTGCCTCACGCACACACCCTCCCACTGGCGCATCTTGTCTGTTCCGACCTGACCGCAGGCTATCCCGGAAAAGTGCCAGCCTTGCAGGACCTCTCCTGCACGCTGTCTCGCGGGACACTGACCGTTATCACAGGAGAAAGTGGCGTTGGAAAAACCACTTTCCTGCGCCTGATACTGGGCTTTTTACAGCCGTCTTCCGGCCATATCACCGCATTCGACACCACAAACACCTCTGTTGAGGTCTGGCAAAGCCGCACGGCATGGGTGCCGCAACGCCCGGTTATGACGATGGGCAGCATTGCCGAGACCCTGCGGCTGGCCAAATCCAACGCAACCGATGCAGAACTGCATGCCGCCGCTCAGCAAGCCGATGCGCTGGAATTTATCGAGGCGTTGCCGCAGGGTTTTGCGACTTCTGTTGGGGAGAGAGGCGCATGCCTTTCCGGTGGCCAGATTAAACGGCTGGCGCTGGCCCGGGCCCTGCTCCGCAATCCGGATATCCTGTGTCTGGATGAGCCAACGTCAGATCTGGACCCGGCCAGTGCTCTGCGTGTTGCCCGCGCCATTCGGCGCTGTGCCACAAACCGGATTGTGCTTGTCGCTACACACCATGCTGACATGGTCGCGCTGGCTGACCAGTGCCTGCATATCAGTGACGGACATGGAGAACTCTTCTCCGCATCACAGAGGGCCTGCGCATGACTCCTCTTACTGTCTCAGGGTTTTTCTCGCGCACTCTGCGCTGGCCTGTTGTCCTCGGTCTGGCATTGGCCTGTGTGGCAGCCCTTGCCAACTTCGGGCTGCTGTTTCTGTCCGGCTGGCTGCTGGCTGGGGCGGCGTGCGCCGGGGCAGCCGGGCTTGCTGCACAGCAGGCGTTCAACATGATGCTGCCCGCAACAGGGGTGCGTTTCTTTGCAACGCTGCGCATTGTCACACGGTATCTGGAACGGCTGGTCACGCATGATGCCAGCCTGCGCCTGACAGGCCGCCTGCGGGTTTGGGTTTATACAAAACTCGCCCCACAGGCTCCTGCCGGACTGACGGACAAACGAGGCGGTGACCTGCTCTCCCGCTTTGTGTCCGATACCGACCGTGTCGGGCAGTCCTACACAGAAACATTTATCCCTTTTGCACGTGCCATTCTGTGCGGCCTGGTCTTTGCAGTTATTTCCGGACTTTTCCTGAAAGGCGCAGGCGTTGTTCTGGCTTTAGGTCTGCTGGTCTGCATGCTGCCGGTGCCCATGAGTGTTGGCCTGCTTTCCGCGCCGCGCCTGCGCGCCCTGACAGCACAACGCGGTGATTTTCAGGCTGAACTCGCAGACACGCTTGCTGGCTTAGGGGAGTATCTGACACTCGGTGCGAGTGAAGCGCGCATTGAGACGCTGGATAGCCGTCAGAAAACTCTACAGGCCACAGAGCGGTATCTTGCCGCGCTGGAAAGCGGGGCACGCAGCCTGATGACTTTTATCGGTCTGCTGACAACTCTTTACGTCGTCATGCTGGCGGTTCAGGCTTTTCATCAGGGCGCGCTCTCCGCACCGGAAATTCCAATGCTGGCTCTCGGCTGTCTGGCTGCCTTTGATGTTACGCAGCCCCTCCCCGCAGCCTGTCAGGCTTTTACCCGTGCCCGCATTGCTGCGGAACGCCTTAACGCCGCCTGTAACGCGCGCCCCTGCGTTCCCGCCCCTACTGCCCCCGCGCCGGCTTTGTATAATCCTCTGGATCTGATCGTTCGTGATATCTCCTTCCGGTATCCGAATACCCAGAACTGGGTTCTGGATCATGCCAGCTTCACCATCCGTCAGGGCGAACGCGTGGCGCTTGTCGGGGCATCGGGCATTGGCAAAAGCAGCCTGATTAGCCTTCTGAGCCGTTTCTATCCCTACCAGAACGGTAATATCACTTTGGGTGGTCAGGATCTTCGTCAGTTTTCAACCGAAGACCTCGCAAAAACCATCAGCGTCGCCGCACAGGATTTCCACCTGTTCAACGGCACTCTTCGGGACACGCTCCGTCTTGCTGCCCCGAACGCTGATGACGCTCAGATCGCTGAGACCCTGCGCACTGTGCAACTGGAAGAGTTTGTGCAGCATGCGCCTCAAGGGCTGGATACGCTGATTGGGGATGAAGGCCTGGCACTCTCAGGTGGTCAGGCCAAAAGGCTTGTTCTTGCACAAGCACTTTTGCGCAACACCCCCTGGCTCATTCTGGATGAACCCACAGAAGGGCTGGACCAGAAAACCGAATACGCCCTGATGCACGGCCTGATTGCTGCAAGGCCGGATGCCACCATCCTGTGCATTACGCATCGGCGCACCCTGATCCCGTTTATGGACCGGACACTCACGCTAGCAGGCGGCCAGATCTGCCCGGCGGAGGAGGTGCCATGAGACGATAACCCCACAGATCCCGCTTAAGAGTGCCTATGATAAAGGATTTTTAAAATGGACATGATCAACCCGACTGTTGTTGATCTTTCACGCTTTCAGTTCGCGCTGACAGCGCTTTACCACTTCATGTTTGTCCCCCTCACGCTGGGGCTGACCTTCATGCTGGCTGCCATGGAAACAGTCTATGTCGTAACCGGCAGAAAAATTTACAAAGACATGGCCATGTTCTGGGGCAAGCTGTTTGGCATCAACTTTGCCCTCGGTGTTGCCACCGGCATCACCATGGAGTTTGAATTCGGCACCAACTGGTCCATGTATTCCCGCTTCTTTGGGGACATGTTTGGCACACCGCTGGCCATTGAAGGTCTGATGGCCTTCTTTATGGAATCCACTTTTGTGGGGCTGATGTTTTTTGGCTGGGACCGCCTGAGTAAGCAGGCACATCTGGCCATAACGTATCTGGTTGCACTCGGCTCCAACCTGTCTGCCCTGTGGATCCTGATTGCAAACGCCGGGATGAACGTGCCGCATGGCGCGCATTTTGACCCGGACACCATGCGTCTGCAGTTTGACAGCTTTGTAAAACTGATCTTCAGCCCGGATGCACAGGCCAAATTCGTGCACACCTCTGTGGCCGGGTATGTCTCTGCGGCTCTGCTTGTCATGGGTGTCAGCGCATTTTACCTGCTCCGTGGTCAGCACAGGCAGTTTGCAGCACGGTCTTTCCGCATGGCAGCACTTTTCGGCATTATTTCCACCGTTGCCGTGATCACGCTGGGCGATGTTCTGGGCCGTGAAGACTATATGGAACAGCCGACCAAAATCGCCGCGATTGAAGGCCTGTGGCACACCAGCAAACCCCCGTATGAACCGTGGATTCTGGCTGCCCTTCCGGATGACGCCAAACAGGAAAACCATTTTGAAATCGGTGTTCCGTTTGTTCTCACCCCCCTTATTACGCATGACTTCAATACGCCTATTCCCGGCATGCACGAACTGGAAGATGCCGCGGCACCGCGCATTGAGTCCGGGATTGCCGCCGTCTCCGCTCTGCGCCGGTATCAGGAAACACACCAGCAGTCTGATCTGGACGCGTTCAAAGCGCATGAAGCGGACCTCGGCTTTGGCTTTCTGGCGACACGCCACGCCCCGAATCAAGACGTAACGGCCATTCCGGCAGATGCCCTGCAAAGCGTTGTGGAGCAGACTAAACCTGACATTCTTCCGAATGTGTTTGTAACCTTCTGGTCTTTCCGCATCATGGTCTTTCTGGCGCTGTATTTCTTCGCGCTGTTTGCCATTTCCGCTTATCTGAGCCTGAAGAACAAGCTGGAGAGAAACAAACTCATCCTTAAGACCTGCATGTGGTCTATCCCGCTGCCCATTCTGGCGACGGAATTCGGATGGATTACGGCAGAAGCAGGCCGCCAGCCCTGGACGGTGTTCAACACGCTGCCGACCTTCCTGTCCGCCTCCACGCACAGCACGTCTTACATGGTGTTCTCTCTGGCTGGCTTTGCGCTGCTCTACAGCATCTTTATCGCAGCAGAACTGTATCTGATGTTCAAGTTCGCACGCCTAGGCCCGGAAGCGCACGACGCCCCGCACGCTGAGGATGCCTATGCTGCCCACTGCGCTGTTGTCGGCACTCAGCACGCATCAGGCCACTAAGGCCTCTGTTAAAAGAAAGGTCCTGATATGGAACTTTATGCACTTCTTAAACTGATCTGGGCGGCTCTGCTGTGCGTGTTGCTGATCGGCCTCGGGCTGATGGTCGGTATGGATATGGGCGTTGGCACCCTGCTCCGCTTTGTGGGGCGGAATGATGGAGAGCGGCGCACAGCCCTCAACATCATCGGCCCGCATTGGGATGGTAATCAGGTCTGGTTCATTCTGGGAGGCGGCGCAATCTTTGCTGCCTTCCCGACCCTGTATGCCACGTCCTTTTCCGTTTTTTATGTCGTGATGATCCTGCTGCTGTTCAGCATGATCCTGCGTCCTGTTGCTTTTGAATATCGCTCCAAGGCAGATTCTCATCTCTGGCGCGCCAGCTGGGACTGGGTGTTTCTGATTTCCGGCTTCCTGCCCATGTTCATCTATGGGGCCGCTTTCGGGAACATCCTGCACGGTGTTGGCTACCATTTCGGCTGGACCGGCCAGTATTATCAGGACAGCTCCTTTTTCTCATATCTGCTGAACCCGTTTGCCATTCTGTGCGGCCTGATGTCTGTAGCGCTCAGTATCTACCAAGGTGGCGTCATGCTGATGCTGCGGGCAGAAAACCCGATTTATGAACGCGCCCGTCGCTATGCCCTGCGCGGCGGCATAACAGCCGCAGTGCTGTTCATTATTGGGGGTTTCTTTATTGCCCGCATGCAGGGTTTTGTTTTCACCGCCCCGGTGGACCCGGCTATGCCCGCCTCCCCCATGCACGGCCAGCATGTCGCTATGGTTGCGGGGGGCTGGCTGCATAATTACACCGCCCATCCAATCCTCTGGTCACTGCCGCTGCTCGGGCTGGCCAGCATGATTGGCGGAACACTGGCTGCGCGCATGAACAAGGTCATTCTCGCCTGGTGGATTGGACTTGGTTCATGGATCGGGACCATTGGCACAGTCGCCGCGGCCATGTTCCCGTTCTTCATGCCCTCCACCACCGCACCGGACCAGAGCCTGACCATCTGGAACAGTTCCGCCAGTGCTTATGGCCTGACCTGCATGCTGGTTGTCGCGCTGATCTTTGTGCCCATCATCCTCTGCTACACCTCATGGTGTTACTACGTGATGCGCGGCAAGGTTCACACAGCGGACATCGTTAACGATAGCCACAGCTACTAAAAGGGAACTTTACCATGCAACTCTTACGTCTGGCCGGTCTGGCTGCTGTTCTGGTCGTCTCCCTGCTCTTTGCCGTTTTTGTGGGGGATCAGGGCCCGTGGTACTTCGCCTGGGTCATTGGCACCATCATGATCATTCTGATTTCCGGCGCAGGCGCAATCCTTCTGGATGCGCAGCAAGACGGTAAAATCGGGTCTTCTTCAGAGAGTGAGGTTTAATCATGTTAGGGGATCTTGAAAGAATAATTCTGTTTATTCCTGTATTTTATCTTCTGCTTTACGTCATCGCCTATCAGGTTGTGCGGAAGCTCTTCCCGTAACAGCGTGTATGCAGAAAAAACCTCTTCCACCCCATGCCGGATCTCTGGTGTGGGGTTTTTTATGTCATTTAGAAACTTCTTTTTATTTTATAAGTTTTTAATGATTCATTTTGTTTTCTTGTTGGATTTTTATGGTATTTTACACACATGGCTTACCAGCGGAGCGCACGCCTCCTCTTTGAGCCTGTTCTGACAAAAAAGCCTCACAAGCTGCCGCTCTCATGCCTTTTCGCACCGGGCATGAGAGCGGGCCGCGGCGACTGCGGTATGCAGCTGGGCGTAAATATTGCCCTCGCCCAGAACAGCACTAATCCGGTGACGGTCCATATCAGCCCGCAAAAATGGATTAACGCGGCCAAAAGCAACCAGAACGGACTGGTCCTGCAATTCCCGCAAAACATTACGCAAAAGGCTCGCGGCGGAATAATCAATATCCGTAATAGCGCTGGCATCGACCACAACACAGTGGACGGGGGTGGGCGCTGTTTTAATCAGAAACCGGATATCATCTGCAAAGCGATTACAATTTGCATAGAACAAATCGGCACAAAATCGATACACAATCAGACCCGGTTCTGTTTCAACCCCAGCCTTGACGGGGGAGGCTTCGAGAAGCTTGGTCTGGGCATCCTCCTGCAAAACCATCGTGTGTGGCTCGTAACTATGCCGAACATGGCGGAACAGGGAGAGTGCAATCGCCACAAGAATTCCCTGTTCCACACCAACACCAACGACCGTGGCAGCAGTAATCAGCGCCAGACCGAACTCTCCGGGGCTTTCCTGCCGGATGCGCCATAAGGCCCGCAGGTCAATCATTCCCATCGCGACACTGAAAACAATCGCCCCCAGCACACACCGGGGCAGATAACGCAGAGGCCCCGTCAGGAAGAGTAAAACCAAGAGTGTCACACAGGCAAAAACAAGCTGTGCCCTCTGGCTTCTGGCCCCGGCCTGCACGGCCATGGCGGTCTGGGTCGGGCTGCCATTCACCGTAAACGTGCCGCTCAGAGCGGCGACAGCATTGGCGGCACTTAGCCCGAGAATATCCCTGTTTGCATCAACATCTTCCTGAAATTTATACGCGTAGGTGCGGGATGTTGCTGCACTTTGCGCGATAATCACGAACACACAGGAGGTTGCCACGGGTAACAGGCTGAGCATGTCATTCCACCCCACCTCTGGAAAACGCAGGGTGGGCAAACCACCAGACAGTGGACCAACCAGCGCCACCCCGCGTGCCTCCAGCCCCAGCGCCCAACTAGCCGCAATACTGCCAACCACCAGAACCAGCGCCAGAGGCTTATGCGGGGCAAACTTCTGTCCAGCGTATAACAACACGCACATGACAAGAGAGATTGCCGCACTCAGAGGCACCAGATGCGGAAGCGCCCTCAGCAAATCCAGAAGCTGGAGAAAAGGATCATGAGCTGTAGCTTGCAGGCCCAGCATATCATACATCATGGCGATGCCGACCTGCAGGCCGACGCCCGCCATGAACCCAACCAGCACTGTGCGGGAGAGAAAATCTGCCAAAAACCCCAGTCTGAACAGCCGCGCCACTAGCAGAAACCCGGCGCTCAACAACGCCACCATGCTGACAAGCGCCATGTAATGCGCACTCCCCGGCGGAGCCATGCGCGCCAGAGCACTGGAAAAAATAGCCGCGGTCGCAGAATCTGCCGCCACCACCAGATGACGGGAAGAACCAACACCAGCAAAGGCCACCAGCGGCAACAAAACCGTATAAAGCCCGGTAGCAGCAGGCATCCCGGCAATACGGGCATACCCCAGAACCTGTGGGATATTCATACAGGCAAGAGAAAGCCCCGCCAGACTATCACGCATGGCACTGGCGCGGTTTCCCTGCCCCCACCGTCTGAACAGGTTTTTCAGCATGTTGCCCACCTTACTGGTCGTCTGATCTCTCAGGGCTTTTTGCCGCCATTCCTACGCTGCGTCACCTGATTTAAAAACACGCCTCCCATCATGAAAAAAGCCACCCCGCTCCGGTAAAGGAACGAAATGGCTTTTAACGCACTCAAACACACAGCAGAACTAACCGTATGGACCCTCTGCTGGCAGTCGTTTTTTAGGCCTGACGCGCCTTACGCTGTGCATCAACCTTGTCCGTGCGACACGCGGGCGGCAGCACTTCCTGAAGGTTTGTAATCGTAGCGCTGCGGGACAGGCCGCTTTCAGCCGCCAGTCGGTCAATGACCTCAGACGGCAGAAGCTTCTGGACAACATCTTCCGTTGTAGGTTCCACAACAGCGTGGTTTTCCCAGTGAGACACAACAGACTTCAGGCCATGCTGCTCTGCGTGCCGACGCACAGTTTCCTGCCCGGCATTATTGTTGTGTTCCAGATAATGGATAAGCGCAGAAGACAGGCCGGATTTATCCGTCGTTGCTGCCGTTACGGTATCGGCCACAGCCGTCAGGGTAGAGGTAATTTTATCTGTGGTGGAAGCTGTCATGATAGTCCCCTTTATAGGAAAGTGGACGAAAGCATCAGGATGTCTCTACACCGCATTGTGTAAAGACGAAACACCAGCACCCGTATCGTTTCGGCGCTGATTGTGCTCGCCCATTGTAAAACCTTACTCTTCCAACGAGGCAACGGCACAAACGTTGCGTGTGAGTTCATGAACATTATGTCATAAACCCATACGCCACTCTTATTCCTGCACAGGCAGTGGTCTCCTTCCCTTGGGAAGATGATTTTAATTTAAAGATTTTTTCAATATTAGAAAATCGTTTCCAGAATACCGCCTTCAACTCGCAGGGCTGCACCCGTTGTGGCGGAGGCTTCGTGCGACGCGACATACAGGATCATATTTGCCACTTCTTCAACACTCGCCGGACGGCGGATCAGAGAGGAAGGGCGCTGAGTGCGCACAAATTCTTCACTGATTTCTTCAAGAGATTTCCCGGTCTCTTTCATTTTTTCTTTAAACATGGCCTGCACCCCTTCCGACAACGTCGGCCCGGGCAGCACGGCATTAACGGTTACACCCGTGCCCGCCATGCGTTTAGCCAGACCACGGGAGACAGCAAGCTGCGCCGTTTTGGAGAAGCCATAATGGATCATATCTTCCGGAATATTTTGTGCGGATTCAGAAGAGATGAAAATGACACGCCCCCAGCCTTTCTTTTCCATAGCAGGCAGATAGGCACGGGAAAGGCGCACGCCGGACATGACGTTCACATCAAAAAACTGGGTCCAGGTCTCGTCGGGTGTTTCAAAAAAATCTTTAGGTGAAAAAATACCCACATTATTCACGAGAATATCGCAGGCAGGATGGGCAGTCACGAGCGTCTGACACCCTTCCGCCGTTCCCAGATCCGCCACGCAGGCTGTCACCTGAGCATCGGGCACATCTTTTTTGAGACCTGCAACAGCTTTCTCGCATGCGTCCTGCTTGCGTCCGTTCACCACAACCTCAGCCCCGGCAGCAGCCAGCCCTTTTGCCGTTGCCAGACCAATCCCCATTGTGGACCCTGTCACAATGGCCTTCCGGCCTTTCAGATCAAATTTCATGATACGACTGCGCTCCTCTTTCAGCTCACTCAGTTCTCGGCGCCAGTTCCTCGTGAAGCAGGACAGATGAGGAAGGGGGCCGGTTTTGTGATTGTGATGCAGAGATGGACAAGCAGCGACCACTCTCTGCACGCACTCCTGACTGAGTGAACAGAAAAAAGACGGCAAAGTTCATCGTGAAATGAACATACCTGCCAGACGGGACTTATTCCGCCGCCAGTGTTTCCTGATATTTGAAGCGCGCGGTCGCCGTATCACACAGATAAGACTGCCCAATAACGCTAGCATTTTCCGCGAGTTCGTTCACGGATTTCAGAATATACGCCACCTTGGCATCATCCATCAGCACACTGAAGTTCAGGCGCACCCAGCCCGGCTTTTCCACTTCCTGCCCGGCACGGATTGCATCATGCATCCGCATGGAGTCGTCCTGATCGAGAGACAGAAGCCGATGTGCATACGGCCCGGCACAGGCACAGCCGCCCCGCGCCTGAATGCCATATAGATCTGACAGCATCCGGGTAAACAGCTGATGGTGAATCAGTTTTCCGTCAGCATCCTTCACGCGAAATGAGAAAATAGGAAGATGCTGCTTTGCCTGTGGGTTACCGAGAATTTCCAGATGCGGGTTGGCATGCCATGCTGCATACGCACGCTGATAAAGTGCCTGATTGCGCTCAGCCATAAAAGCCGCGCCAATAGCATCCTTAACCAGAAAACACAGTGCCGCCCGGATATTCCCGACAACATCCGGCGTGCCAGCTTCTTCCCGCGCAGTGACACTCTCTGAATAATCATGCCCCCACGGTGAGACAAACTGCACCGTGCCGCCACCGGGCAACGTGGGTTCCTGTGTCGCCACAGCCGCCTCCCGAACAATCAGCACACCGGAAGCACCGGGACCGCCAATAAACTTATGTGTGGAGAGCACAACGGCGTCTTTTTCCGCATCTGTCCCGGTCTTCATATCAATGGGCAGATAGGGACCACCGCCGGCATAATCCCAGATAGATTTTGCGCCATATTTTTTAAGAAGTCGTGTGACAGAATCAGTATCTGTCACAATGCCAGTTACGTTGGATGCACTGGAAAAGGCACCGATCTTCAGACGGTCCGGATCCGCTGCGGCCAGATGGGCTTCCAGTTGCACCAGATCCGGGCCGCCCTCTACCGCTTCCGCAATTTCAATCAGTTCGGCACCGCTCTCCCGCCAGGGCAGGATATTGGAATGGTGTTCATACGGGCCTATCAGCACAAGCGGACGCTCCCCGGCCCGCACGGCATCCCGCACCCCCAGCAGATGAACAAGGCGGTTCAGGCCTGCGGTTGCCCCATTCCCCGTGAAAATCGTCGCAAAACCCTGCTCGGCCCCGCACAGGCGCGCAATGATCTGCCGCGCCTCATGCCGCATGCGATTCATGACCTGCCCGCAGAACGAGGCTTCCGTATGGCTGTTGGCATAGTAAGGCAGCACCTGCGTGGCGACGGCCTGCTCGATCACACCCAGCGCCCGACCTGAGGCAACGTAATCCGCATACACAAGCGTCTTGGGGCCAAACGGACCGGGAATGGTCAGGTTATCGCCAATAAGATCATCCCGGAGGCGGGAGATGACATCGTCCCCCTGCAAAGCTTTGGCAAAATGGGAAAAGACGTTTTCGGGGGAAGATGTCATCATATTCTTGAACCACGCAGACTGGAAAAGGCTGTGCGTCATCATAGAAAGACGCCCTCCAAAAAAGTTTCCCTATTTCATGATTGAATCCCGCCATATCAGATCATATGATCGGTTATGACCCATAAACTTGATAGTTTTGATCGCGCGATCCTTCGGGCCTTGCAGCAAGATGCCTCGCTGTCTCAGCGAGATCTGGCGGAGCGGGTTGGCATGTCTCAAAACGCGTGCTGGCGGCGTCTGCAAGCCCTGCGCGCAGCGGGGGTCATGCAAGGACAAACGCTCCGGCTGGACCGTGCCGCAGTGGAACTGGATCTGACCGTGCTGGTGCTCATCAAAACGCGCCATCATTCACAGGAGTGGCTGAAAAGCTTCCGGCAGATCATCCTCTCCATTCCCAATATTGTCGATTTTTATCGGATTGCCGGTGAGTATGATTACATGCTGAAAGTGGTTGCACGCGACATGAATGCGTTTGATGCCATTTATCGAAAAATGATAGAAAAAATCGATATCGATACCGTCACCTCTTATATGGCGATGGAAGCGATTGCCGATAATCGTCCCCTCCCCGTCTGAGGCGGTCTTTCCTTTTCATCTCCTGCAAGGACGCTGTTCATGACTGTCACGCTCTACCACAACCCCGCCTGCGGCACGTCCCGCACGGTGCTTGGCCTGATCCGCGACGCCGGGATTGAGCCGGAAATTGTGCTGTATCTGAAAACGCCCCTCAGCCGGGAAAAGCTGACCGGGCTTGTGAGCCAGACCGAACTGACAGCGCGTGACCTGCTCCGCCAGAAAGGCACGCTGTATGAAGAACTGGGGCTGAAAGACCCGAGTATCACGAACAACCAGATTCTGGATGCAATTGCCGCCCACCCGGCACTCCTCAACCGACCGATTGTGGTCACGGAAAAAGGCGCTGCTGCCTGCCGCCCGGCGGACACGGTGTTACGCCTTCTGCCCTGAGTAGCCCTATAAAAAAGCCCCGGCACAGACAGGCCGGGGCTGAAACGCGTCTTAATATTCTACAACTGTGCGGATACTTTCTCCGCGGGCCATCATATCAAAGCCCTCGTTGATTTTTTCCAGCGGGAGCTTGTGGGTAATCAGATCATCAATATTGATCTTATGATCCATGTACCAATCAACAATTTTTGGAACATCCGTCCGGCCGCGCGCGCCACCAAAGGCGGACCCAATCCACCGGCGACCTGTGACAAGCTGGAACGGCCGTGTGCTGATTTCCTGCCCGGCCCCTGCTACACCAATGATAGTTGAAACACCCCAGCCGCGATGGGCACATTCCAGCGCCTGACGCATCAGGGTCGGGTTGCCAACACATTCAAAGGTGTAATCCGCACCGCCATCTGTCAGTTCAATCAGGTAGCCGACCAGATCGCCCTTCGGTCCCAGATCCTTCGGGTTCACAAAATCGGTCATTCCGAATTTGCGAGCAATAGCTTCCCGCTCCGGGTTGATGTCCACACCGATAATTCTATCGGCTCCGACCATTTTAGCACCCTGAATGACATTCAGCCCAATGCCGCCCAGCCCGAACACCACAACCGTGGAGCCCGTCTCGACCTTGGCCGTAAACAGCACGGCCCCAATGCCGGTCGTCACACCACAGCCAATGTAACAGACCTTATCAAACGGGGCGTCTTCCCGAATTTTGGCCAGAGCGATTTCCGGCAGAACCGTGTAATTCGCAAAGGTGGAACAGCCCATATAGTGATGAATCGGCTGCCCC
>NZ_JOPG01000094.1 GCF_002153605.1 Acetobacter malorum
ACATAGAACAATAATCGCTTTTTCCGACCTTCTCGCATTCCCGCATCAGGTTACAGCTGATTAGCGATACGCCGGTAGGATCGTGCGAGACTGACATTCATTTCAGCCACGCTCTCAGAAAATGCCGTGGCATCTTTGGTGACCTGTGGGACAGTCAACAGGTCGGTATTTGAATGAATCGTCGTTGTCGACGGGATATAAAACC
>NZ_JOPG01000095.1 GCF_002153605.1 Acetobacter malorum
ACGATCACATCAAACGGTCAGGCGGCGCCAATCGTTCATGTGTCACGCACCGGAAGCAAGTCCTGTGCCGCGCTCCCCGCGTCGATGGCAGTTGACAATCCCGGAGGTCAAAAGACTGGTTCCACGGCTCTGACGCCCGCCGTCGAGACGCTGACGGAAGACCCGACGAACGGACACGCTGGAAGCGCTCTGTAAGACAGGTGGTGGCCGGAAAACCCTGGGCCACCATTATAGAAGGAAAATATATTGATTTTCTGCGATCATCGCTATGATATTTGACTAATATAAACACCTCCATGTAATTTCCACCCGCAACACCGCCACATAAAATAAATACAAATATAAATAATAAAATTATTCATGAAAAAGAATCTGCATTTCGTGTCCTCTTGACGAGGCAGGCATCTCTTCCAATTTTTCTTTCGCTGGACGCCATCGCGTCCGGCATAGGCTCTGTGAGCCAGACAACTGAAGTCCATGTTGCTTTAATCGGAGGATGTGGATGTC
>NZ_JOPG01000096.1 GCF_002153605.1 Acetobacter malorum
GACATCCACATCCTCCGATTAAAGCAACATGGACTTCAGTTGTCTGGCTCACAGAGCCTATGCCGGACCCGATGGCTTCCAGCGAAAGCAAGATTGGAAGAGATGCTTGCCTCGTCAAGGGGCACGAAATGCAGATCCTTTTTCATGGATAATTTTATTATTTATATTTGTATTTATTTTTTGTGGCGGTGTTGCGGACGGAAATTACAGGGGTTTTGTTGATATTCGTTAAACATCATGGCGATGATCACAGAAAATCAATATATTTTCCTTCTATGATGGTGGCCCGGGGTTTTCCCGCCACCACCTGTTTTAGAGAGCGCTTCCAGCGCGTCCGTTTGTCGGGACTTCCATCCGCGTCTCGACGGCGGGCGTCAGAGCCGTGGAAACAGTCTTTTGACCTCCGGGATTGTCAACTGCCGTCGGCGCGGGGAGCGTCGCACAGGACTTGCTTCCGGTGCGTGACACATGAACGATTGGCGCCGCCTGACCGTTTGATGTGATCGT
>NZ_JOPG01000097.1 GCF_002153605.1 Acetobacter malorum
AGGGCCTCCTTCAGGATATCCGTCTGCATGCTCAGATCCGCATACATCCGCTTCAGCCGACGGTTCTCCTCTTACAGAGCCTTCATCTGACTGATCATTGACGCATCCATGCCGCCATATTTCGCGCACCATCGGTAAAACGTGGCGTTGCTGATCCCGTGCTCCCGGCACAGGTCAGGAACAGAGACGCCGCCCTCAGCCTGGCGGATCACGCCCATAATCTGGGCATCAGTAAAGCGATCACTCTTCATCAGAATCTCCTCATCCTCACGCTGAGAAAATTCTCATTCAAAAGCCACTCTTTTTATGGGGGGATTACCG
>NZ_JOPG01000098.1 GCF_002153605.1 Acetobacter malorum
GGTCGGAAAAAGCGATTATTGTTCTATGTGTTTCTTCTGGGTGTAACAAACTCTACACCCAGTAATGCCAAGGGCTTCGATCTTCCCGCTATGGTGCAGGACGTTATTCTGGAAGATTACATGCACTATGCCCGTAACACCGCAGGGCGGCTAGCCTATCGGATGGGTAGCTTTCCAGAGAACAAGGGCCGCGTTTGGGTCATACCCTGCACGGTCAGACTGTCAGAAAAAACGCAGGTCGTGATCCGGGCATGCCTTCTTCAGCTTTAAAGCTTTTGACATTCAGGTAATGGGACCATGGGGTCTGGAAGACGTCACCCTATCTGTTCAATGTGACCTACGATAACCAGTCAGGTGTTCTGACGTGCCCCCCGAAAATGTAACCATTTAAAAGTAGAGTCCGATCGAGAAGGATACGGACGAATGAAACGCAGTCGTTTTACGGAAGAGCAGATCATAGGGGTGCTGAAGGAACAGGAGGCTGGGCTCAAGGTCTCTGATCTTTGCCGCAAACACGGGATCAGTGATGCGACGTTTTACAAATGGAAGACCCGCTATGGTGGCCTTGAGGTATCTGAGGCCAAACGACTGAAGGCCTTGGAAGATGAAAACGGTCGTCTGAAGCGTCTCCTGGCGGATGCGATGCTGGATAATGCGGCGTTGAAGGAAATTGTTGGAAAAAAGTGGTGACGCCTGTCGCAAAGCGGCAGGCGGTCCTACACCTTCAAAAGGCTCTGGAGGTGAGTGAGCGTCGCGCCTGTGCCCTTGTTGGTCTTGCCAGGCGTGTTGCGCGGTATGTTTCCACCCGGGCAGATGATGCCACCCTGCGCCAGCGCCTGCGTGATCTGGCGAGCCAGAGACGCCGCTTTGGCTATCGCCGCCTGGGTTATCTTCTGGCACGCGAAGGGTTCAGCCCCAATCACAAGAAGCTGTTCCGTCTTTACCAGGAGGAAGGGCTGAAAGTCCGCCATCGGGGCGGCCGCAAGAGGGCACTGGGGACGCGTTCTCCCATGACCATCCCTCAGGAACCCGGGCAGCGCTGGAGCCTGGATTTTGTCTCGGATGCCCTGATCTGTGGCCGCCGGTTCCGCATTCTGGCTGTTATCGACGATTTCAGTCGCAAGAACCTGGCATTGGTTGCCGACACGTCATTATCAGGTGGACGTGTGGCGCGGGAACTGACGGCCCTGGTGGAACGATATGGCAAACCCCTCATGATTGTCAGCGACAACGGTACGGAGTTCACATCCCATGCCATCCTGAAATGGGCGGATGAGATGAAGGTTGAATGGCACTATATCGCCCCCGGGAAACCGCAACAGAACGGCTTTGTCGAAAGTTTCAACGGCCGGTTGAGGGATGAATGCCTCAACGAGACGCTGTTCACGTCTCTCAGCCATGCCCGACAGGTTCTGGCTGACTGGCGGGAAGACTACAATACGGTGCGTCCCCATTCCCAGCTGGATGGCAGGACACCGGATCAGATCGCCAGACAAGGGTCTCGGGGGCATGCCCCCGAGACCCTTGT
>NZ_JOPG01000011.1 GCF_002153605.1 Acetobacter malorum
TTTGCTTTATTTTTTTAGGATATTGGTTGCGGGGGCAGGATTTGAACCTGCGGCCTTCAGGTTATGAGTTTGATAGCAGGGCCTACGCCGCACCGCGAAATATCCGCATACCTTACGCCAATCTACGACTATCCCATTATTTTAATTGCATAAATCGTGCAATTTCGCTCAGCTTCCTACGCCAGCTCACGCTGACGTTTCAGTCCCATTTGCATCCTATACGCATCCTGCGGAGGAAGCCATGCCCCGGATTTCAAAGCGCATCATCGCCACCCTTCAACCTGCTGAGAAGGACTACATCGTCTGGGACGATCAGGTCGCCGGCTTCGCCTTGCGGGTCTGGCCTTCGGGCCGGATGAGCTACGTGGTTCATTACCGGACCAATGGCAGATTCCGCCGTTATACGATCGGCCATCATGGTCCATGGACGGCAGACAAGGCACGAGATGAGGCGATCAGGATTCTCGCCCGCGTAAAAAATGGTGGCGATCCCAATGTCGAACGCGGAGAAGAGCGCTCCTGCCCGACCGTCAGCCAGTTCAGCAAGACTTTCGTCGAACGGCATGTGAACACGCATCTGAAACCCACGACCCAAGCCGAATACAAGCGCGCGATTGACCTTTTCATTGCGAAAAAGATTGGCAACCGGAAGATGGACGCCCTCACCCACTCCGATGTTGTCGCCTTCCATCATACCTATCGCCACATTCCCTATCAGGCCAACCGGACCCTGGGCGTTCTGTCTAAAATGTTCTCGCTGGCGATCCTGTGGGGCGTCCGAAAAGATAACGTGAATCCCTGCCGGGGCGTAAAACGCTACAAGGAGCTGAAACGTGAGCGCTACCTCACGGCAGAAGAACATCAGCGCCTGGGCCAAGCGCTCGATGATGCCCGTTCCACGATGCCCAAGGCCGTCAATGCGCTCCAGCTCCTGCTTCTGACCGGCTGTCGCCTGCGGGAAGTCCAGCGCCTGAAATGGGAATACGTCCATCTAGATGAAGGGGTAATCAGGCTACCGGACACCAAAAATGGCGCCCGCACGGTTCAGTTAGGCGAAAGTGCGGTCGGCTTGCTTGGAGGCATCCCAAGGGTCGAGGGCAATCCCTATGTCATCACAGGACGGAAAGAAGGTGGCCACCTGACCGATCTGGAGAAGCCATGGCGGCGCATCCGAAAGGAAGCCGGGCTGGAGGATGTCCGCATTCATGATCTCCGCCATTCCTTTGCATCCGATGCGCTGGAACTCGGCGAGGATCTGATCATGATCGGGAAACTGCTGGGCCATCGGGATCTCAAATCGACCGCACGTTACGCCCACCTCAAGAAAGAGCCGATCCAGCGCGCGGTCAAAGGGATCGATCTCAAAATCTCTGCCGCCCTTTCCACAACAAAGGCCACACCAGTCACCGCAGTCGAGTAAGCGGTTACAGGCTTTGCCGATTTGGGCGTTCCTTCTGGAATACTCGGCCGAACGCAGCGCATCGTCCCACCAGCAGATAGAGCGCCGGGGTGGTGAACATGGTCTGTGCCTGACTGACCAGCAGACCACCGATCAGTGCGATGCCGAGCGGCTGGCGCAGCTCCATGCCGTAGCCCCCCATCAGCACCAGCGGCAGTGCGCCGAGGGCAGCGGCAAAGGTAGTCATGACAATGGGCCGCAGCCGTAGCAGGCAGGCCTCGCGGATGGCGTCCCGTGACGTCAGGCCACGTTCGCGCTCGGCATGAATGGCAAAATCCACCAGCAGGATGGCGTTCTTGAGCGAGATACCGGTCTGCAGCAGCATGGCGATGACCGCCATGCCCGAGAACGGCAGCCCGAACAGGTCCAGCGCCATGATGGCCCCAATCCCGGCCGAGGGAATGGTGGAAAGGATGGTCAGCGGGTACCACACGCTTTCATAGAGCATGCCCAGCGTGATCCAGACGGCCAGGATGCCCGCGATGATCAGGATCTCGCTGTCATGGGTGCTTTTGCCGACGTCCCCCTCATCGCTCTGCAACTCGCCGGTGATAGTCTCCGGCAGATGCAGGCTGCGCCACCCCTGATCGATGATCGTCTGTGCCTGCGACAGGCTGACACCGGGAGCCAGTTCCAGCGCCAGTGACGCAGAACTGGCATAGCCGATATGGGTCACGGCCACAGGGTCAAGGCTGGGGGTCATTCGCGCCACCACCGACAGCGGCACCAGCGTCTCCGCCCCGGTCGCCACCGCCGATCCGGTTGAGGCATTGGCTCCCCCCGCCAGCGAATTGGCGATCTGGTTTCGAAACGCCGTGGCACCGGTCGAGGCTGTGGTGCTGGCCGTGGCCGACGTGACCACCCGGATGGTATTCGATGCTGAACTGCCGGACGCTGACCCACCCGAAGGGCTAATCCAGAACTGTTTCAGGATATCAGGATCGCGCTGGAAGCGGTTTTCCACGGTCAGCACGACATTGTATTGCCCGTGCGTGGTGTAGACGACCGAGGCCGTGGTCTGGCCCAGCGCGTCGGACAGGGTATTGCCGATGACCTGGGGCGTCACGCCAACGCGGGCGGCGGTGTCGCGGTCAATCGCGAGCGTGATCCCCTGCCCCGGTGGATCGACGTCGGGGTCAACATCCGTGAACTCCGGATGATGCCGCAGGGCTTTTGCCAGCCTGCGTATCGCCGGTCCCAGCAATCGATCATCCTCGCTGCGCAGAAGGTAGCTGACCCCGCTGCTGTTCGAGCCGACCCGCATCATGATATTGCCCGGCGCCTGGGCATGGTATTCGGCGTGGATATCTTTCCCCATCCGGGCGATGACCCTGGCGGCCACTTCGGTTCCCGAAGCGCGTCCGGTGGAAAGATCCCGCAAGGTGGCGAACACCATGCCGTGGCTGGAGCCTTCGCCGGTATCGAGATAGGCGATGACATGGCTGACCGCCGGATCCTCCAGCAGCACCCTGCTGAACCGCTCAAGCCGCTCCTTGGTCTGCGCCAGAGAACTGCCGCTGCCCCGTGAGCCGCCCGAGACGATGCCGATATCCTGACGCGGAAACACGACCTTTGGCATGCGGGTGAACAGGACCACGCCCACCAGCAAGGTCAATGGCAGCAACAAGGCCGTCTTGCCGGGATGGCTCAGGCAGACTTCCAAGGTGCAGCGATACAGGCTGCCGCTGTGTTTTTCATGATCCAGAAAATCTGCGGTATCGGTGCCGTGGGAATGATCTTCTGCTGCAGTCGGGTGCTCTTCGTCGATGCGGGTGTCTTTTCCCTCGGCAAATCGCATGCACAACGCTGTCAGACACGGTGTGACCATGCAGGACAGAACCAGCGAGACAGTCACGGCAATGCCGACGGTGCCAGCGAACTCCCGGAACAGCCGTCCTGTCAGACCCGACGCCAGCCCGATGGGCAGGAAGACCGCCAGCACGGAGACGGTGATGGAGAGCAGCGTGAACGCCACCTCGCTGGCCCCGGCAATGGCAGCTTCGTCGATGGAAAGCCCCCGCTCGCGCATGCGGATGATATTCTCGATCACCACGATGGCGTCATCCACCACCAGTCCCGTGACCACCGTCAGCGCCATGAGGGAGAGATTATCCAGCCCGAAGCCTGCAAGATGCATCGGCCCGAGACTGGCGATCAGGCAGCACGGCACGATGATCGCGGCTGCCACGGATGCTGTCCACGAGCGCAGGAATACCCACACCACGGCCAGCGCCAGAACACAGGCGGCCAGCAGCGTGACCAGCGTATGGTGCAGCGAGGAGCGGATCACCGCCGAGCCATCCCGCGCCACGGCAATATCCGCTCCCGGCGGCATCAGCGTGCGCAGTCGGGGCAGACGGGCTTTCACCTCATCGACGATGCCTACCAGATTGGCGCCCGGCTGGGCGCGCACCATCAGGGTCAGGGCCGGTTTCCCGTCAAAGAACGCGGCGGCATTCACGTCCTGCATGCTGTCGGTGACGGTCGCGACATCGCGCAGCCGGATCGGGTGGCCGCTTTTATAGGCGATCACCAGATCCCGATAGGCGTCAGCATGCTCGGCCTGATCATTGACGGCAAGCTGGTAACGCCGGTCCCCCATGTCGATCACGCCCTTTGGCGTATGGGCGTTGGCCGAGGCCAAAGCCGCGCGTAGGTTCTCGAAGCCCATGCCATACTTGAAGAACAGCAGCGGGTTCATCTCCACCCGCACCGCAGGGGCTGAACTGCCCATAAGTGTGACGTCCCCCACGCCCTGCACCTGCAGCAGCATCGGCCGCAGCGTCGTGTTCACCAGATCGTACAGTTTTGCCATGGACTGCATGCCGGGCGTCACCGCCAGAATCAGCACCGGCGTCGCGTTGGGATTGGCACGGTGATAGCTGGGATCGGACCCGGGCGTGGTCGGCAGATCGCGTCGCGCGGCCCGGATCGCCGCTTCCACGTCACGGGCCGCGCCATTGAGATCGCGACCCAGTTCAAACCCCAGCGAGATGGAGGTCTGCCCCCGTGTGGAGGAAGACATCATCTGCGTGACACCGGCGATATTGCCCAGATGCCGCTCCAGCGGGGCGGCCACGGTGCGGGCCATGACCTCTGGCGAGCCGCCTGCGTTGGAAGCCGAGACCGAGATCACCGGCAGGTCGACGTCGGGCAGGTCCGAGACCGGGAGGAGGGGCAGCGCCATCAGGCCCGACAGCACGGCGGAGAGCAGCAGAAGGAGCGTCGCTACCGGGCGACGGACAAACCAGGCGATGAATTTCAAGGAAGATGTCCCGTCCCTGCGGGAGGGCTCACTCTATAAGACGATCGACGCGGGCATTTTTTCAGAGAAAGACGAAGAAAGTTTTCCGCCTCCCTATTCTGTCGTCATGACATACCCACTGACGATGTGACCGTGATGGCGGCGGCCTGCACCGCCAGCCCATGTTCGGCCGCCACCCGGCGCAGCAGGGTCGCAACTTCCGGTGCGTTGCAGGCGATCTTCCGACCTGTCCCCGCTTCCACGAAGGTGATGGCAAGCGCGACTCTGGGTTCAGGCGCCACGCTGTAGCGCCACAGACGATCGGGCGTGACATCACGGCGCAGGATGGCGCGTTCGACAAAAAGATTCAGATTACGTTGGATCGACCCCTGTGAAGGGGCGTGCCCATCCTCCATCATTTTTCCCAGTGTTTTCCAGATTTCCACCGCCGTCGCGCGGGGGCCGACTTCGAGGATGCCATGCAGCAGGATGCGCCGCAGATCGGTCATCTTGATGCCGACCTCTTCGCAACGGTCTTCCAGCCTGCGCACGGCGCTGCGGCTGGCGCCCATGCCAGGACGGATCTGGTTCAGGACGGGTGGTGAACGGCGGTGTTCGGAAAAGGCAAGCATGGAAAACCCTTTCAGGATTTGGGACAGTTTTTCGTGTTCAGGCAGAACATGACCGGCAGAGTCAGAAAAACCGGATCTTGCGGAATTGAGGACGGTGGAGGCGGCAGAGTGCCAACACGCTTCAGCATCGCGAGGGCTTCCTGATCCAGGAGAGGATGCCCGGACGTTCTGGCAAAGCTCGGGGTCAGGACATGACCACGTCGATCCAGCGCAAAGCGCACAAGGACGATGCCCTCCTCATGATCTGCTCGGGCCTGAGGAGGATAACGACGGCTGTCTGTCAGTCTGCTGACAATCCCGGTTTGCCACAGCACCAGATCGTTCTGACTTTCCGTGACGGATTGAGCCCGCCCCAGTTGAAGAGGAAGCGCTGAGAAAACCAGAAGGCCAACGACCGGAAAAAGATACCGTTCCGCCACACGGCATGGACGCCTGCTCAACTCTTTAGCTCCCACCAGCATGGATGTAGAATTCGACGGGCACGGTCAGGGTGATCGGATCCCCCGCGACACTGTCCGGTGGAATGGGCAGTGGCTGGGCGCGTTTGGGCAGGGCGACCGCCTCCTGATCCAGCAGCGCATGACCGGAACTGCTGGCGAGTGTGACCGAGAGCACATGACCCTTGCGGTCCATGGAGAAGGTTACGGTGGGCACGCCTTCCTGATGGTCGGCCATGGCGTCGGACGGGTAGCGCTTGAATTTTTCCAGTTGCGCGAGCAGCGCGCCCTGCCAGGTCACCGGGTCGTGCGACGCCTTTGACGACGACGCGCCGGGTGCAGGCGCTGCCTGTGTGGGCGCGGGTGGTGCTTCCGATGAGGGCGGCGCGGTTGTCGCCTCGGCGGGTGGCGTTTTGTCGGGGATCGGCTTTTTGAGCATCGGCACCGGCTTATGCTTCTTCACCAGTTTCTTGGGCTTCTCGGGCTTTGGCACCGGGATCGGTGGATTGGGCGCGGGCGAAGGTGGAGCGGTGATCTTGGGTGGCTCGACCGGGGCCGGATCGGGAATGGACTGGGTCTGCTGTGGTCCCGGCGGCAGGTCCGTGGGCGGGGTGGGCGTCGAGACGGGCTCGGGCGCCATGTCGATGGCGATGGCCGCAGGTGGTGGTTCGGGCACGGCCATGACCGGGGGCGGCAGACGCATGATCCACCAGATCGCTCCCCCACCGACCGCCAGCACGGCAAGGAAAGACAGGCCCCAGCGAATGGCGTCCTCACGCAACGTCAGCCGCGCCTGTCCCCTCTGCCAGTCGGCAAAAGACGGCTGGACCGTATCCTGAGCCACGCCCGCAGAAACCGCCGTATCCGCCATGTTCATCGCGTCGCTCACGGTGTCGCTCCGGGTGCAGGCGCAGTGGCAGCCGATGTGGCAGATGCACCGCCGCCCGCTGGCACTGGCGCCGGCCCGGCTTCGCTGCCTTCCTCCTGCCCCTGAAGATTCACGAGCGCGACCTTGAGGTAGCCAGCGGAACGCAGCTTATCCATCACGCCCATCAGCGTGCCGTAATCGACTGTCTTGTCGGCCCGCAGGAAGACCCGTTCGTCCTTATTGCCCTTGGTCGCACTCTCCAGTGCGCCGGGCAACGCATCGGTGCTGACGTCATCCTCCCCCAGCGCCAGACCGTGATCGGCTTTTACGGTCAGGAACACGGGATCGTCCGGGCGTGGCGTCGGCTTTTCGGTCGAGGACGGCAGGTCCACCGGCACATTCACCGTGGTCAGCGGGGCCGTGACCATGAAAATCACCAGCAGGACCAGCATCACGTCAATGAACGGCGTGACGTTGATCTCGCTGGCCTCATGCGGGCTCTCATCGGTGTGGCGGATGCGGATCATGACGGATCACTCCCCGGCGACCGTGCGGGCATCACGCGATGCGCCCAGCCGCACCACCTGTCCGCTGGCGGTCAGTGCCTGCATGCGGCCCAGATCGCGGGAGACAAGACGCATAACCAGCGATGTCAGATCCGCCACCTGGGCTCGGCAGGACGCCGTCTGACGGGCGAGATGGTTGTAGATCACCACCGCCGGGATGGCAGCCACCAGACCGAGGGCTGTCGCCAGCAGGGCCTCGGCGATGCCGGGAGCCACCACGGCAAGACTGGTCGCCTTGCTGGCGGCAATGCCGGTAAAGGACGTCATGATGCCCCAGACCGTGCCGAACAGGCCGATAAAAGGTGAGGTCGCGCCAATGGTGGCCAGCACGCCGGTGCCGCGCAGGAGCCTGCGTCCCTCGGCCGCTTCCAGCCGTTCGAGATGCAGGACGATGCGCTCCTTCAGCCCCTCGCTGTCATCCGGGATGTCTGCGGACCGCTTGCGCTCGGTTTCGGCCGCCATGACCAGTGTGTGAGCAATGCTGTTCTGGCGCGTGCCTTGCTCGCCGAGATCCAGCGTATTGGCCTGCTCCAGCGTCTGCTCGGCCTTTGTCAGCTTCATCCGCACCCTCAGCAGTTCGACGGACTTGGCGATAAAGATGGTCCAGGTCAGCAGCGAAGCTGCGGCCAGCAGGGTCATCACGCAGCGGACGACGGGTCCAGCATTGAGGAACATGTCCCACGGGGAAAAGGAAATGGGGGCAAGATCGGTCATGAGAGACCTCCTTTGGAAGACGGTCTGCGCCACGCCCGGATCAGGCAGATGACCGTAACAATGAAGGGAATGGACAGGGCAGCCCAGGACAGGGCCAGCCAGACGCCATGCTGTCCCAGCAGGGCGGACAGCAGGCCGAAGATGGTAAGCAGGCCCAGCGCGATCGGCCACGGCCAGACGACGACGGACGGACGTAATGCCGAAACAGGTTGGGATTGTATGGGGATTTCGGGAGCGACGGCGTTCATCGGACTGTCTCCGCCGTCAGGCCAGGAACAGCCGCATCGTCCACATTATCCAGATCGTACCCCAGTGCCCGCAGCCGGGCGTCGGTGGCGATCTTCCGTTTACCAGCCCACAGCACCAGGCCGCTGACCAGAACGCCAATCACGACAATATCAAGCAGCGCCCACAGGATTTTCAGCGGCATGCCGCCGTAATCACCGAAATGTAGCGGGCGGGAGATTTCGAGGAAGCGGAGATACCATGGCATCGGATACGCTCCGGTCAGTTCGCCCGTGCGGGCATCAACCAGAACCGGGGTGAACAGACGTGCCCGCAGCGGGGTCGCGCCGCGCGTCCAGAGTACGTAATGCACCGGACTGCCGAAGGAGGCGCCGGGGAAGGACAGACCGGTCACCTCATTACCGGGAGCTGCTTTGGCTGCCGTATCGAACGCGGCCTGCACGGAGGACAGATGGTCCTGCGCCGGCACAGGCAGGTTGGCGTAGGGCTTGAGGATCTGCCGCACATCGGTCACGCGCCACAGCCCGAACAGCGGCGTCTGAAGTTCGTTGACCAGCCCGGTGAAGCCCACCACCGTTGCCCAGACCAGCGTGGCCACACCCAGCAGGTTGTGCAGGTCCAGCCAGGTCAGGCGTGAGGCCCGATCCGTTCGGACCGAGCCAAACGGCAGGCGCTTCATGAACCGGCCATAAAGCACCGTGCCGGAGATCAGCGAAGCGACAAAAACACCGCCCATCGCACCAAGAAACAGGCGACCCGGCAGATAGGCGAACAGGCTGGTATGGAGCCGATTGCAGATCCCCATGATGATGCCGGTCCAGGTACGTGGCTCCTTGGGCGCGTCCGCCGGGCGCGACTGCTCCAGCACCTTCGCCGTGCGGGCGTCGAACTTGATCCAGTGGCCGGAGTGGCGGTCCGGGTAATTTTCGTCGTCCTTCAGGGCCTGCCAGCTTGGAGCCATGGAGACCAGCACCGCCGGTTCATCGTCATCCGGATTGACGCTGGTGATGATCTGGCCGGGATAGAGCGCACGCGCCTTGTCCACGATCACATCCAGACTGGCGTTCGGCGTGCCGGTCGGCAGAACCTCATAAGGCGGGTCATCGTCGCCGACGAACGTGTCCCATATCTGCTCGGAGAACAGCAGCGGCAGGCCGGTCACGCACACGATCAGCAGGAACAGCGTGCAGACCAGACTCGTCCATTTATGGACCACGAACCAGCGACGAAGGGCTCGATTGGTCATAGAACCCGCACGCTCACAAATGCGTGTAAGAGTGAGTCGCAAATGTCAAATGCACGCAAAACCAGATCCTTTGCTCTTCGCTCCTGACCTATCCAGTCACGGCAGGTGCATCCATGCGATCATATGCCGCAGGGCGTTCCATGCCGGACTGAAAGCCGGTCCCATTCTCTAAGACGATCTGGGGGAACATATTTTCATTTTTTCTGGTGACTTGGTTTCTTATCCAGAGTGCGTCCACACCTTGAAAGCACACAAAATATCTACTTCCAGAAGCTCATCATGAATTTTGTACAAAGCTTTATGAAAACTGCATCCTCTACCCAACGAATTTTACACGAACAGGTCTCGCATTTTGCACATCCCCACTCCACGAATTTGGCACGGGTCACTACACGGATCTTGCAGGGCGTGGACCACACGAATTCGGCATGGGGACGACGGGTAACGTCTTGTGGTCAAGACAAAATTTTCTCTCAGTTTAGGTGGTAAGTGGCTGTCTAATGCGCGCCAACGTAAGTCACGGAATTGCACCACACCGTCCCACGCGGTTGGCGTGGTTCGCCACTCAAATGTTGCAAGGGGCAATCCATGATTGTTGCATGGGATGCCCCTCGGAATTTGCAGCGATGTTGCCCCACGAGTTTGGCATGGAGACGAGAGGTAAGATGCTGAATTTAATTGGGAAAAGACGTTGTAGTTTCGGGCGGGGAAATTTCACCAACTATACGAGAAATTCCCGTAAATGCGCTGTGCTTGCCCGTAATAACACATACCCCCGCTGTCACCGGAACTACATGACGTGACGTATCTTGTATTCGCAAGGTTAGATATTGCGACCTGAGCTCGCAAGCCTTTCAGCATTGGTGACGCATTTTCGAAATCATAGTGTGCGCCAACATCAAACAAGAGATAGGCCGGAACTTTGTAACTGTTCGCATTATCTGCATAGGTACTACCAATGTAGCGGATACCAAAATTTACTCCCAGGCCATAGAATATTTTTCGTGGCAACGTATAATCTACAAACAAATTAACCATATTACGTGGCAATCCTGCGATGTATTTCCCCTGTTCAGAAATGGCACCGTCATTGGGGCCAATGGGATTTCCATACATGTCTGTAAGATATACTGTATTATTGCTCTTTGTGGCACGCGTCTCATTAAATGAATAAGACGCGGTTAAACGGAGGTCTTTCGTGACATTGGCATGCGCTGACAATTCGACACCTTTGGACGTAACCGTGCCCGCGTCCGCTTGATAACCGGGATGTTCAGTGTCTTCAATCTGATAGTGATTTTCTTTGATGTCATAAGCAGCAGCTGTCAGTAAAACACTTGTATTAGGAATAAGATATTTTAATCCGACTTCAAATTGCTTTCCATTGAGTGGCTGGGTCGCTTGACCGTTATACTGGAATGAACCCGTTTGTGGAATGAATGAGGTTGCGTAGCTAAAATACGGCGTTAGGCCAAAATCGAAATTATATGTCAACCCGGCACGCCACGTAAATTTTGATCGCGATGAGTTTTCCCTATCAAACACATAAGGCTCGGTAATCACGCCATGTCCCAAAGCCATATAATTATCAGCTGCTGTGACAGTTGCTTTATAATTGTACCAATCTTGTCGTCCACCAAGAAGAACCGACAAACGTCCCCATTTTATTTGATCCTGAAAATACACTCCACTTTGATATTGACTTTCTCTCATATCTTGCCATGAAACATTATCTGGACTACTCAGATTATAGTTAGGATATGTCACATAATATATAGGATCCCAAATATTTATGGGGTCCACGCCATTGTGATCGTAGGCGAGATTTTGTGTTATATTTACGCGCCTAAAATCCATTCCTGCCACAAGAGTCTGGTGGATGCTGCCCGTATTGAGATGTCCGATCAATCTGCTATCAAGGGCCACCGTAGCATTCGAACTAGCCTGATGCCATGCGCTGCGGTTTATGGTTTGATCAGCATGAAGAGCTCCTCGTAAATATGTCCTATTAAAATTTGTTGATGAGTCTTCATATCGAAACGTCTGTTGGAATTCTATAAATTTATTAAATTTATGCTGAAACTGATATTCAAATGCAGCATCCCGTTGACCATTTTGATTTAAAGATGGATCTCCTAAAAAGCGTGAGCGTGGAATATAGCCGTGTAAGCCCGGAACCAGGGAGCCAACCCCCGGATAACCATACCCTTGTGGACTCGATGGCGTATACATGTATTCACCAATTAAGGTCAGACTTGTCTTGTTATCGATTTCCCATTTAATTGATGGTAGCACACCGACTCTTTTATAATGGAGGTAATCTGTTTGACTTCCTTGCGTTACTCCTATCCCAGCAATGCGATATTTCAGATTTCCAGATTTTGTAATTTTATCTCCCACATCAAAGGTGGCCTCGTAACGGCCCCAGTTACCAAATCCCACGCTGACATTATGGACAGGAGTTCCTCCCGGCTGTTTAAGCCGCGTTGCGATCAGGCCGCCTGGCCCAACCTGGCCATATAAAACGGATGCAGGACCGTTGAGCGCTTCAACACGCTCGATAAACGCAGTTTCACCGGCTGATATGGTATTAGACATAACACCGTCAACATATTGCGTTGCTGCAAAGCCACGCATCATGACTGACCCGGTGCCGTTTGCATTTCCCCCGGCAGTAGTCACGTTCGCGGTCCCCAATTTTTCAGCGTACACCCCAGGCATATAGCGTAGTACTTCGTTCACTGTCTGAGCTTGCTGATCCAAGATTTGCTGCTTGGTAATAACGTAAACTGAATTAGGGATTTCTGTAATGGGAGAGTCCGTTTTTGTTCCAGCGTCTGTGTATGTCGCGACATAACCGACGCCGGGTCCAATTGCGGCTTCGTGCGTATTAAGACTACCGCCTACACGCACTGGCCCAAGCGTAATATTGGCTGCTGCCGGAACGAGCGTCACCGTATGGCCTCCCGATAAGCGATATGTAAAACCCGTTCCTGCCAGCAAGCGGGAAAGCGCATCAGCAGGCGTCAGGCTACCGCTAACGCCAGGACTGGTGGCATTACGGATGACGTCAGCCCGCACGGAAACCTGCCAGCCACTTTGAGCCCCGAAGGAAGCCAAAGCGTCACCAAGCTTCTGCGCCGGAATATTGAAGCTTTGCGCCGAGGTCGGCGCAGGTGCCGCTATAGTTTGCGCGGTAGCTGCACTCGCCGCGTGCCCGCCCAGGCCCGCCAGCGTCGTTGTCATCAGCGCGGCCGCCAGCCAGCATGGACGTCCTTTAGCCGCCTGCCCGGACGCAGTACCTGTTTTCATGTTCGTATCGTCTCCAGTCCGCGTCATATCCAAATTCTGAATCCGACTTGTTGCAATTCAGACGCAACAGCAGCTTCTTGATGGAGAGACGAAACCGGGTATCCGGATATTCAAAAAAAGTTTTCGAATTTTTGGGGGGCAAACGATCAGCGCGCGGACAGAACCACAATCCAGGGCGAAATCCGATACATAGCCGCACCTTGTGCGTGCGCCACAGCTGCCAGCGCCTCAAGTGGGTCAGAGAGATTATAGACCCCGGTCAGCGGCTGACGGGCAATGTCCCCACGCAGGATAATAACACCGTGGAACCAGGGACGAATGGCGTCTACGGCATCCCCGACTGTCCGGTCCCGGACCATCGCCCGCGCGCTCGTCCATAGCGCGACCTCTTCGGGCTCCACATGCCGACGTGCGACACCAGAAACGCCACCTTCATTCGTGGAGACGCGTATCTCGTCTCCGGCATGGAGGACTTCGGACAACCCGCGCGATGATCCGTTGCCTTCAACCTGCACGGCGCCCTCGCGGACAGCGACAGTGGTGTCCGCATCGTTACGACGGATGTCAAAGGCGGTCCCGACATCCGTTGTCTGGACCGCGCCTGTCGTCACGACAAAGGGTCGCTTCGTATCATGAACCACCTGGAAGAAGGCTTCGCCACGCAAAAGACGGACGTCACGGCGTCCGGTGGTGAAATGGGTCGCAATGGCGCTCGATGGTGCGAGCCGGATCGTGCTGCCGTCGGCAAGCGTGACTTCGCGTTGCTGGGCAACCCCGGTCATCTGATCGGCGCGAAAGCGGAGCAGGATTTCGGGGCTGAAAACGCCAACCGCCACACAGGCAGCAGCAAGCCCGAAAGCCACAAGGGCCAGCCGCCGCCGTTTCACGCGTCGGTCAGGCGGAAACGATACCACTGTGGAGGTTCCCAGAGGCGATGTGTCGGATGACAAAGCGGACCCAAGCTGGTCGAACATGCTATTGACGCTGATCCAGTCCCGTTCATGAGCCGGATCGTCGGTCAGCCATGCCTGAAAACGACGCTGCAGAAGCACGTCATCCGGTGCCTCGTTCAGTGCCAGCAACCACTCGGTGGCCGTACGCGGTGACGGAATGGCGCCGTCCGCCCGATCCTGCTGTTCCGTAGCCATACTCTCAGTATCCGACGATGCTGCGGAACGCTACGGATGATGCGCTTCGCTCCCTGCGATAGAGACGAATTGAAGGCCTCGTATTTTCAAAAAATAAATGCATATGGACTTATTCGATGCCGCCGAGGCGCTTCCGACAATGCTCAAGCCCATCCAGAACAAGAGCATGGGCGAGGCCGACAGAAATGCCAAGCTGTTCAGAGACTTCCTTATAGGTGTGGTTGCCAAGCCGATAAAGTTCGACCGCGCGACGGGTGCGCTCGGGAAGCTCCGCAAGAGCGGCCTGAAGACGGCGGATGTTATCCCGAGCCGCCAGCTCGGCCTCGGGGGAGGCCCTATCCTCGGCAATCTGGTCAATCCGGTCGCTGTCACCGGCGTCATAGCGCCGACGCTCCAGATCGGCCTTACGGCGTCCATCAATGGCAAGGTTACGCACGACACGATACAGATAGCTCAGCGGGTTTTCCCGTGGCGCGACGGCCGCCGCGCACCGCACCCAGGCCTCCTGCACCACGTCTTCCGCGTTTACGCGATCGCCGGTGATGGTGCTCGCGTAGTTCAGCAGGGCATTACGGTGGGCGGCATATAAAGCCAGAAATTTCCTGTCACGCGGCACTGCCTCGGGGCTCCTTCCCCGCGTCGATCCATCTCCGTATCCGGTATCAGGCGGACATGAAGGTGTATTTAAGAATGGTTCTCATTTTCCCATACGGGAACAACAGGACTTCCGCAACTGACTTTGTCGATGGGGCAGCCTCGCAGCCGGTCTTGCTGGTTTTTCTGAATATTTTTTGCCGGGAATCGTCCTGTCTCTATCGGACATGGAACGCCGGTTTCGCATAGCAAGGAAACAGAAGAAGGGAAGCTGCGGATGGTGGTCGCGACGAACTTGACCAATTTGCCAGATGTGCGTTTCGGTCGCCCGGCAGCATCCGCCGAGCACAAGGTGTGAACCACCATGCGTCGGCCTGTTAGTGATCCTTTCGGCAGCATGCAAGTCGTTGGGATAGCTAGAAGATGACGATAAGGCGCCCACCATTGGACCTCCGCGAACTGCTGACGGTGCGGATCATCGCTCGCGCAGGCAGCATCCATGGCGCGGCCCGTATGATGGGAGGCAAGCAATCTGCCATCAGCCGCTCTCTACGCCTGCTGGAAGAGCGGCTCGGCGTTCCCCTCTTCCGCCGGACATCTGGAGGCACCCGGCTCACACAGGCAGGAACGGCGTTTCTGCAAGAGGCAGAACTGCTCCTTGATGGAGCAACAGCGCTTTATGAACGGACACGACGTTGGAGCCATGGCGATAACGGGATCATCTCGGTGGGTTTGCAAGGCAGTCTCCCGCCGGGCCGGGTTTCGGAGATGCTGGAGCCATACCCCGTCATGGAGGCGGGAATTTCCTTCGCCTGGCGGGATGCGACAAGGCAGGATCTGCTTCTGGCCCTCAGAGATGGTACGATTGATCTGGCCGTCATGACGCTGCCATTACCCGGTGCCGGGGTTGCATCCGTCCCACTCTGGAGCGATCGCATCGTTGCCGTCATGTCGGTGGGGCATCCTGTCGCACAGTCCGGAACCGCTTCCTGGGCCGAGTTGCATGACGCAATTTTTCTGATCGGCAAGGACGAGACTGGAGAAGAATTGCTCGCACTCCTGACGCGCAAAATGCGACAGGCGGGCTTCGTACCCAAGACACGGCAGGAAGCAGTTCGAAGCCTGCGGGTCGTAGCCCTGGCGGCAAATGGCAGCAATATCGCCCTCTTGCCAGACACATGGCTCGGCTTTCTACCCCCTTCCATCCGGGAGCGCATTGCTGTGGTGGAGGTGATCGACGGCGACGGATTTTCCCACTTCGCCTATGGCGCGGCCTGGCAGCGTGAGACCTGTCCGCCAGCCGCGCAGAAGGTCATCCGTTTTCTGGAGCAGCAGGCGGCTGCGTTTTAGGGTTCCGTCGCTGTGCCCCTTGCCGGAGCTTTCGAAACCCGCGATCGGACGTGATGAAGGCACGGATCATATGAGGCATGAGGCGCGCAGGATCGACGGGCTGGCCGTTCTGGCTGACAAGCGCCGCGTAGGCGACAAGATCGCGATGGAGGTCTGCCGGCAGGTCTACAGTGACGCGAACTGGCTTCTCATCGGGTATTTCGGTGATACGCAACTTGGTCATGGAGCCGGTTCCTTTGCGTGCCAGGGTTTCAGGATCAAGTCACGATTCAGAATGAGCGTGAACGGCAGGCCAGGCCGGTCGGTCAGCGTCGGCTGGACGTTCAGGCTCCGGTCGATCAGCCTGTTGCCGACCATGGAAAAGCCGTTGCTCGCCCCGCTGCGGATGGCCTGCATGAGATTGTTTTCATTCCACGACGTGCCCGCTTCAGACCCAACACTGAGAAGGGTGGTAACAAGGGCCGCCCTGAAGAGCTGGGCCCAGTGGTTGTTCACCTCGTCAGACAGACCGGACTGGCCAATGGCGTCGTCACCGGGCAGCTTTTCCAGAACGAGGCTTTCGCCGTTCGGATAGATCAGCCGCGTCCAGATGATCTGCGTGCGCTGCTGCCCGAAGGAAATCCCGCTGTTATAGGCTCCGAACAGCGTGCTTCCCTGCGGGATCAGCAGATAACGGCCGGTCGGGCTGTCATAGACGTTCTGGGTCACATGGCCCACAATCTGACCGGGGAGGTCCGAGCTGATCTTCGTATTCAGCGCTCCGGCGACGACGGTTCCGGCCTGCAGGATATAGGGCGAGGCAGGAGGCGCGATCCGATCGGGGCTGAGCGTCGCGCGGTCGGGCTGACCCGCCAGAAAAGCGCGATTGCCGGCCTGCTGGTCCGTGGCGGTCGGCGACCTCCGTGTTCCGGACGCTGCTTGCCCCGGCATTGTCTGCGCGGTCTGGCCATCGTGCCCCTCGACTTGGGCAAAGAGCTTACTGGTGCGGGCCGCCTCAATCTCCTGATCGCCCCGCCGATCTCCAATGCCAGAAGCCTGCCCCGCACGACCCTCCTTCTGGGCGTCAAGGATCGGCTTGCCGAGATCACCCGGTAAGGGCGGCCCGAGCTTCGGGACGGCACTGTAATCGCTGGGAAGTGCGGCCAGCCCGTCAGCCGACGGACGTGTGTCCGCATCCTGCGCCGCCTGGACTGCCCCTTTCTGTGTGCTGTTTTGCAGCGCGTATCCAAGAGCAAGGCCGATTGCGAGCATCCCGGCAGCCCCCAACGTCCAGACCACGGTGCGGTTAAGACACACAACGCGCGGTCGTTCCGCCCGCAGGCGCAAATCGGGAGGAGAAGGCGGGGATGATGGTCCCGATCCGCTTCCGTTGCCGGACACGTCCCCACCCTCATCCTGACGATCCTGCGTGTCGGTCATGACTTCCTGCCATCCGTGCGTACGATACGCACCCTTTGCTCGGAATGCTTGTCGCCCAGCCGCAGTTCGGCGGCAGCGAACAGCCGGTCCACGATCATCCAGTTCTGCCGCACCCGGTAATTGACCAGTTCCGGCCCGCCATCGGCTCCCAGCACAAAGAGCGGCGGCAGTTCCCCCTGCCCAATCCCGGCTGGAAAGGCGATATAGACCTTGTGGCCGTCATCGAACGCCCGGCCGGGCAGCCAGGGCGGCGTGCCCCCTTTCACCGGCTGGATGGCATAACGGAAATTCAGCGCGTTCAGATCCAGCCCGGCATCCACAGGGGCAGCATCATCGGCCGCACTGTCCTGCCGATGCAGGGCAATCAGGTTATCTTCAGGATAGTCCCACGACACCGACGCCATATACGTCGCTGGTGTAGAGCGCAGTTCCGCCAGATAGGTGCGCCGATCCGTGTTGACGATCAGGTTGGTGGTCAGATCTGGCCGCGTCGGTTTGACCAAGATATGAATCCGCTTTGTCGCCCCTACCCCGCTCTCGGTATCGCCGATGATCCAGCGCACCGTATCGCCGGCGGCAACCGGCCCGGTGCCTACCAGCTTCTCCCCCTGCTGGAGCATGATGTCGGTGATCTCGCCCGGCGAAGTATAGACCTGATAGAGGGCACCCGGAGAATAGGGATAGACCTGCACCGCGTTGATGAACCCGGCTCGCGTGGGCTGGATGCGTGCGGCCAGATTGGCCTGCGTCACACGCGCGGCCGGGTCGGCGACTTCCGGGACCAGATGGGTCGTGCGTCGTGAGGGCAGCGGCTTGAGCTGGCCCGGCAGGGGAAGTGGCTGAGGCACCTCCACCACCCGCACCGGCTTCGGCGGATCCGGCAGACGCGTGGCCTGCACGGCGTCATCGTACCGGATGACCGGCGGATGGTAATGCTGCGCGCATCCGGCCAGAGGCAGGACTAGCAGCGGGAGAGCACGACGGATCATTGGCCCAGCTCCTTCGACCAGTTGATGGCGGAGACGAAAATCCCGAGTGGATTGCGGCGAAGATGATCGGCATCGCGTGGCGTGCGCAGAACAACCGACACGATGGCGGTCCAGCGTTCGGTGCCGGTGAACGCCCCGTCACGGAAATGCCGCTCGACCCAGGCAATCCGGAAACTCGCGGGCGATGCCCGGATGACGGACGACACGTCCAGTTCGACCTGCTCATGCCCGATACGGGCAAAGGGATCGTTCTGGCGGGCATAATCGTTGAGCGCCTGAGCACCCGACGTGGTGGTGAAATCATAGGACCGCAGCCAGTTCTGCCGGACCACCACGGGATCGGATGACAGGGCGCGCACGTCGTGGACGAACTGCGCCAGATACCAGGCGATCTGCGGATCGGTGGGCATATAGCCCGCTGTCGCGGGGGCCACGACCTGCGCCTCGCCCAGACGGTCCACCTGCACGACCCACGGCGTGATGGTGCCGCGTGCGGACTGCCAGACCAACCCTACGCCAAGGCCTGCGGACAGGAACAGGGAGCCGAACGCCATCAGTCGCCAGTTGCGGGCCTGAATGCGGGCGGAACCGATCCGTTCGTCCCATATCTGCGCGGCTTTCTGATACGGGGTCACGGGTTCGGGCGTGGTCCCGTAGCGGGTGGTGGAGCGACGGAACATCGTCCTCATTCCTTTTCCGACAGATCGATGGAGGAAGATCCGCCCCCGCCGTCGGCGGAGCGAATGACATGCGCGGCCTCGGCAGCATGGGCGGCGGCATTGCGGCGCTTCATCTTTTGCGCCCAGCGGGGTGACTGACCGTCGGGACTGCCGCCTTCACCACCACCCGTTGGTCCGCCGCCATTACCTGACGGACCACCGGCCTGACCGCCGTTCGCATCGGACGACGACCCACCCGTGAAACGTCCGCCCGTCGCGGTGAAGGTGCCGCGCGCTCCCTCGCCGTAGCTCTGCTTCATGGCGGTCGCCGCCGAAGACATTTTACTCTTCACGGCATTTGCGGCAGCACTGCCCGGCGCCCGGGCGACACCGCCCAGACCAGCCGCCATACGGGCACCGGCACTGCCACCGGCAGCATTCATGGCTCCCATGGAATAAGCGGTGTTGGCCGCACCCGCGATCGCGGCCCCTCCCCGCGCGGCGGCTGTAGCGCCCAGCGCAGCGGCACCTCCGGAAATTGCGGCAGCGGGCGCGGCAACAGCGGCAGCACCCATGGCGCCAACCGCCATGCCGGTACCGACTGCCGCGCCCGCACCAAGCTGCGGGGCACCGGAAATCAGGCCATTGGCGATGCTGCCGCCATAAATGGCGAGCCCGACGATCGAAAGCGACGCCAGCACAACCGAGACGGCCTGGCCGATGGTCGGCACATCGCTGCCGTAGGAGATCGTAAACTGGGCGAACAGAACGGACGCGATGGCGGAAATGACCGCCAGCACCATGATCTTCACACCGGATGAAACAACATTGCCCAGCACCTTTTCGGCCAGAAAGGCGGTGCGATTGAACAGGGCGAAGGGGATCAGGATGAAACCCGCCAGCGTGGTCAGCTTGAACTCGATCAGCGCCACGAAAAGCTGCACGGCGAGGATGAAGAACGCCGCCAGCACGATCAGCCAGGACAGGCAGAGCACGAATATCTGAATGAAGTTCGTAAAGAAGGCGACCGGACCAAGGAGATTGTGGACAGAGTCCAGAAGCGGCTGCGCTGCCGTAAATCCGGTCGAGGCCAGTCGGCCGGGCCGCAGGAAGTCTCCAAGCGCCAGACTGCCACCGCCGACCTTCAGTCCGAGAGCAGCAAAACTGTCGAAGACGATCTTCGAGAGACTGGAAAAATTGCTGATCAGGAAGGAAAAAAAGCCGATATACAGCGTCTTCTTCACCAGACGCTGGATGATGTCCTCATCAGCAGCCCAGGCCCAGAACAGGCCAGCCAGCACCATATCCAGCACGGACAGTGTTCCGGCCAGTGAGATCACATTCCCCTTCACCAGACCGAAGCCGCTGTCGATGGTGGTGGTGAAGGTATTCAGGAAGGTGTCGATAACACCCACATTGCCCATCGCCATGGCGGTCAGTTCCCGCTGCTGCCGAACATCGACACCGTGCCCGGCACATAGGCGTCATGCTGGGAAAAATGCTGATACTGGGCCTCACTTTCTGCTTCCGTGGCCGCATCGCGCGCCTGTTGCAGGGCTGTGGCGCGGCCATTGGCGGCAAGTTCGGCCTGAATGTCGGATAACTGACGGGATTGCAGGGCCAGAAGCTGGTTCCCGGCCTGGGCAGCCTGCAAGGCCCCGGCCGAACTCTGGCTGGCCGAAACCAGTTGCGTCATGGCCGAACTGTCGCTCGGGATGTTTCCCACCACACGCGCTTGCAATTTCAGTGCGTCCTCGAACCCGCCGACAGAATTCTGCCAGCGTGTCTGTGCCTGACTGAACAGGGCACTGTCCGCCATGGAGGAGGAGATCGACGTATAGGCCTGCTGGTATTGCTGCTCGACCGAGGTAACGCTGTAGGCGATGTTCTGCGCCTGTGCGAGGAGTGCCGTGGTCTGGGAAATTGTCGATTGCAGCGTCGACAATGTCGACAGGGGCAGCAGGGCGAGATTCTTCGCCTGGTTGACCAGCATCTGCGCCTGATTGGCGAGAGAGGTGATCTGGTTGTTGATCTGCTGCAATTCCCGCGCCGCGATCAGCACGGTCTGGACATGCGCCGCCCCATCATAGACCGCCCATTGCGCGTGGGCAGGTTGCACCGAACTGACGCTGGCACCAACCGCCAAGGCCATGACGGATGCCAACAGGTTTGCGCGACGGAAAAGTTTTGCCCGGATGCGGAAAAGTTTTTCCATCATGACACGTCCCCTCCCCGCAGAAGGTCCGCCGCCCATATGACACCCCGCGCCTCGAACCAGGCCGGGAGAAAGCCGTCTGGTCCGTGTTCCGCCTGCACACTGTCGATCAGCCGGTGATCGTCCTTGCCGGAGGCCGCGCACAGCGCCAGGGCAACAGGACCAAGCCCAAGTTCAAACAACCGGTTGCCCCGTTGCGTCTGGCAGTAATACTCCCGCTTCGAGGCCGCACGCGCGATGATGGCAATCTGCCGGTCGTTCAGACCGAAGTCCCGATAAAGCGCCATGATCTGCGGCTCGATCGCACGCTCATTGGGCAGGAAAATGCGCGTCGGACAGCTTTCCACCACCGCCGGGGCAATGCGGGAATTGGCGATGTCGGACAGGGACTGAGTAGCGAAGATGACGCTGGCGTTCTTCTTGCGCAGGGTTTTCAGCCATTCCCGGAGCTGGCCGGCGAAATCCCCGTCGTCGAGGACCAGCCAGCCCTCGTCGATCACCAGTAGGGTCGGCCGGCCGTCCAGACGACCTTCGATCCGATGGAACAGGTAGGACAGCACGGAAGAGGCAGCCCCGGAACCGATCAGCCCCTCGGTCTCGAACACCACCACATCGGCATCTCCCAGCCGCTCGGCATCCGCGTCGAGCAGGCGACCATAAGGGCCACCGAGGCAATATGGCGCCAGTGCCTGCTTCAGGGCGTTGGACTGGAGGAGTGCGACCAACCCCGAGAGGGTCCGCTCCTGAACCGGCGATGACGCCAGCGAATTCAGAGCCGACCAGAGATGGGCTTTGACGTCCGGCGTCAGCGTGACGCCTTCGCTAACGAGGATCTGGCCCAACCATTCCGTGGCCCATTTCCGCTCATCGGGATCATCAATCCGCGCCAGAGGCTGGAGCGAGACATTGCCACCCTGTTCTCCCGATGGATCATCATCGGTCAAACCGCCACCCAGATCGTGCCAATCGCCTCCCATTGCCAGCGTCGCCGCCCGCATGGAACCACCAAAGTCAAAGGCAAAAATCTGCGATCCCGCATAGCGACGGAACTGCAACGCCATCAGCGCCAGCAGCACGGATTTGCCCGCTCCCGTCGGTCCCGCAATCAACGTGTGACCGACATCCCCGACATGCAGGGAAAACCGGAAAGGTGTCGCGCCCGCCGTTTTGCCGTAGAACAGCGGCGCGGCTCTGAAATGCCCGTCCTGCTCCGGCCCGGCCCACACAGCCGACAGCGGGATCATATGCGCCAGATTCAGGGTCGAGACCGGCGGCTGGCGCACATTGGCGTAGACGTGGCCGGGCAAGGAGCCGAGCCAGGCTTCCACCGCATTCAGGCTTTCCGTCATGCAGGTGAAGTCGCGGCCCTGGATGATCTTCTCAACCTGCCGGAGCTTCTCGACCGCAATGGATGCGGAACCATCCCAGACCGTGACGGTCGCGGTGATATAGGCCTGCCCCACGTCGTCGGCACCGAGCGACTGGAGGGCGAGATCGGCATCGGCTGCCTTGTTGGCGGCATCGTTATCCACGAGAACTGACGCCTCGTTGGTCATCACTTCGCGCACGACGGCGGCAATACTCTTGCGCTTTGCGAACCACTGCCGACGGATTTTCGTCAGCACCTTCGTCGCATCCGTCTTGTCGAGCAGGATCGCACGGGTGGACCAGCGATAGGGCATTGCCAGCCGGTTCAGATCGTCCAGAATTCCGGGAAAGGTGCGGCTGGGGAAACCAGTGATCGTCAGGGTTTTCAGGAAGGCATCACCCAGCTTTGGTTCCAGCCCGCCCGACAGGGGCTGATCCACCAGGAGCGCATCAAGGTGCATCGGAATTTCCGGCACCCGGACCCGCTGGTTCCGGGTCGAAATGGTGCTGTGCAGATAGGTCAGGGTCTCCCCGTCATCCAGCCACGTCGCTTCGGGCATGAAACCATCCAGCAGGGCCAGAAGCCGATCGCTGCGGTCCACAAACGTATGGAACATGCCATGCGGATCCGGTCCCTCGCGCTCCCTACCCTCAAAGAGGAACCGGGCAGCCCGATCAGATGATTCCGCCGGTGGCAGCCAGACCAGGGTCAGGAAATACCGGCTCTCGAAATGCGCGCCCTCATCTTCGAAGGCTTCCCGGCGCTCAAGGTCCACCATGTGCGAGGCGGCATCCGGGAAATCACTCTCGGGATACACTGTCGCCGGGACGCGCTGCGCTTCCACGAACACGGCCCAGCCGGAACCCAGACGGCGCAGGGCGTTGTTCAGCCGACCCGTCACGCCGACCAGTTCGGCAGGCGTGGCGCTATCCAGATCAGGGCCTCGAATTTTCGCCGTGCGCTGGAAACTGCCGTCCTTGTTCAGAACTGCGCCCTTTTCGACCAGTGCGGCCCAGGGGAGAAAATCCGACAGGAAGGCAGCACGATTGCGATATTCGCCAAGGGACATCATCGCCCTGCTCTCCCTACGCCCGCAGCCAGGCGGGGTAGCGCAGATGCCGCCGCCCCACCTCAATGAAGAAAGGATCGCGCTTCGCACCCCAGACCGCGAGCCCGTGGCCCACGATCCAGAACACCGCCCCGATCAGCCAGAGCCGCAGACCGAGGGCTATGGCCGCCGCCAGCGTGCCGTTGGCGATGGCGACGGCACGGGGCGCGCCCCCCAGCAGGATCGGGTCGGTCAGCGAGCGATGTACCGGGACATGAAAGCCCGGCACCGCGTCATCGTCATATCCCGCCATCAGATCAGCGCCCCGCCGGAGAAGGAGAAGAACGACAGGAAGAAGCTCGACGCCGCAAAAGCGATGGAAAGGCCGAAGACAATCTGGATCATCTTGCGGAACCCGCCGGATGTTTCGCCAAAGGCCAGGGTCAGGCCGGTCACGGTAATGATGATGACCGAGATGATCTTCGCCACCGGCCCCTGCACGGATTCCAGGATCTCGTTCAGGGGCGTCTCCCACGGCATGGAAGAGCCCGAGGCCCAGGCCGATGACGCGAAAGCAAGCGACAGCAGCATGGAGGTTCCGAACACACGGAGATCCGGCATATGCCGGTCAGGACGTGCGACAGCGCACACGATCGCGCGCAGACGTGAAGGCGGCATCATGATGATTCTCCATTGGCAGAGCGGGATGTTTCGGGAGATGAAAAGCTGACCGGACGGATGCGATAGGCGCCCGTCTCAGGATCAAGGCCGTCGATTTCCGCCAGTTCGGACAGGCGGCGGGAATTCCCGCGCCCGGACAGCACGGCGATGACATCGATGGTTTCGGCGATCATGGCGCGTGGCACCGTGACCACCGCCTCCTGGATCAGCTGTTCCAGACGATACAGGGCCGCCAGTACCGATCCGGCATGTAGTGTACCGATGCCACCCGGATGCCCGGTACCCCATGCCTTGACCAGATCAAGGGCTTCGGCCCCACGCACCTCACCGATGGGAATACGGTCCGGACGCAGGCGAAGGCCGGACCGGACAAGGTCCGAAAGCGTAATCACGCCTTCACGGGTCCGCAGGGCGATGAGATTGGGTGCCGTGCATTGCAGTTCGCGCGTGTCCTCAATCAGGACGACTCGGTCATCGGTTTTTGCCACCTCGGCCAGCAGAGCGTTGACCAGCGTCGTCTTGCCGGTGCTGGTCCCGCCTACGACCAGGATATTCTTCCTGTCCGAGACCGCATGCCGCAGGAAATCTGCCTGGGCATCGGTCATGATCCCGGCGGCGACATAGTCATTGAGCGTGAACACGGCGACAGCGGGCTTGCGGATCGCGAAACTCGGGGCGGTCACAACGGGCGGCAGCAATCCCTCAAACCGTTCGCCGGTTGGCAGTTCGGCCGAGACACGGGGTGCTGCCTCATGCACCTCAGCCCCGACATGATGCGCGACCAGACGCACGATGCGCTCGGCATCGGCTGGCGCAACCCTGTCGCCGGTATCGCCCAGCCCCACGGACAGACGGTCGATCCATAACCGCCCATCGGGATTGAGCATGACTTCGACCACGGTAGGATCAGCGAGGTGCCGGGCAATCGCCGGTCCCATCGCCGTGCGCAGCATGGACGTGCCGCGCACCCTGGCCCCTTCATGGATGACGGAAACCGACATGACCTTCCCCCGTATGGGCCGAACGCGACGGACGAACAGCGACGGGGACCATTAAGAAAGGCTGGAAACAGCGCGTTTCAACAGGAATTCAGGCGTCGTAGGACGGCAGCAAAACGCAGGGCAAAAATACTTGCGAGGTGCGGATCTTACGCCTCCGGTTCATCCGGTGCGCCGGGGTCCAAAACATCCTCCGGGATTTCCTGCTGGAGTCTCGGTCCCTGGGCCAGCCTGCGGCCGAGGGCTGAGACAAAATTATCGTAACGTGCCCCGGCCTGCGCGCGCGCCGCCTTCGCCGCCGGTTCGGGCAGCGGCGGGGTCGTGGTCAGCCAGAAGCGGATGAACAGCGCCAGGGTCTCCACCGTGATGCCAATATCACGCTCCAGACGCGCGAGGCGCCGGTCCTGACGGTCGAGGCGCTTCGATGTGGCAGCCTCGCGGCGCTCCTCCCCATCGGGCGAAAGAAAGGAGGCGACAGCAGCCTCGACGATCAGCGACATCGGCTGCGCGCGGCGCGCGGCATAGGCGGAAAGGGTCTTCATCACCTCGGGATCGAGATAGACGGAGATCTGGGCTTTCTTTTTCGGCATCACCATATCTGCCTCACAGTCCAAGTTCATCGCCACGGTCGAGCGATGCCTGCCGGGCGACACCGCGCATAAGATCGTTCATCCGGTTGTTGCGGGGCGCGATGTCGTCGAATTCATCGACTGGATCAGGCGTGAACTCGTTCTCCATCGGCTCTTTCTTTTCGACAGTGCCTTCGCCCAGTTCCGGCTGACGGCGTTGGGCGGACTGGTTCGGATCTTCTTCCTCATCGTCCATCATTGGCGTTTCAGTCGCCGCATCTGGCGCCGGCGGTCTGGGTGGAAGGGGACGGCCGCTCCAGTCGTCCGGGCATCCCTCCTTCGGACGTGTAGGCTTCGGCGGCGGCAGAATACGCTCCTGAAAGCGGCTATCCTCGAAATAGCGGGCCTTCTTCGCGCGGATCGGATACAGCCCGGAGACCATGACAATCTCGCCTGCTGGCGAAAGCTGCATGATCTCGCCTGCCGTCAGCAGCGGGCGGGCGGTTTCCGAGCGCGAGACCATCAAATGGCCGAGCCAGGGCGAAAGCCTGTGGCCCGCATAGTTCTTCATTGCCTTCATCTCGGTGGCGGTGCCGAGCGCGTCCGAGACACGTTTCGCGGTCCGCTCATCATTGGTGGCGAAGCTCACCCGGACATGGCAGTTGTCGAGGATCGAATTGTTCGGCCCGTAGGCCCGTTCGATCTGGTTGAGGGATTGGGCGATCAGGAAGCTTTTGATCCGGTAGCCCGCCATGAAGGCCAGCGCCGATTCAAAGAAGTCCAGTCGCCCGAGGGCGGGGAATTCGTCGAGCATCAGCAGGAGCCGCCGCCGCTGTGCCGCCGCATCAAGATCTTCTGTCAGGCGTCGCCCGATCTGGTTCAGCACCAGACGGATCAGCGGCTTGGTCCGGCTGATGTCCGACGGCGGCACGGTCAGATAGAGCGTCACCGGGCGATCACCATCAACGATGTCGGATATCCGCCATTCGCAGCGCCGCGTCACCTCCGCAACCACGGGATCGCGATAGAGGCCGAGGAAGGACATGGCGGTGGACAGCACGCCCGATCGCTCGTTGGGAGACTTGTTCAGCAGTTCACGCGCGGCCGAGGCCACGACGGGATGCGCGCCGGCATCGCCAAGATGCTTTGTCCGCATCATAGCCGACAGCGTTGTGGCAATCGGGCGCTTCGGGTCCGACAGGAAATTGGCGACACCGGCCAGGGTCTTGTCAGGCTCGGCGTAGAGCACGTGCAGGATGGCACCGACCAGCAGGGAGTGCGAGGTCTTCTCCCAGTGGTTGCGCTTCTCCAGACTGCCTTCCGGGTCCACGAGGATGTCGGCGACGTTCTGGGCGTCCCGAACCTCCCATTCTCCTCGTCGGATCTCCAGCAGCGGGTTATAGGCAGCGGAGGTCGCATTGGTTGGATCGAACAGCACGACGCGCCCGAAACGAGAGCGAAATCCCGCCGTCAGCTCCCAGTTCTCACCCTTGATGTCATGGACGATCGCCGAACCGGGCCAGGTCAGGAGTGTGGGAATGACCATGCCGACACCCTTGCCGCTTCGCGTCGGTGCGAAGGTCAGGACGTGCTCCGGCCCGTCATGCCGCAGATAGGCTTTGCGATACCGGCCCAGCACCACCCCGTCCGGGCCAAGTAGTCTGGCCTGGGCGATTTCATCCGGCCCTGCCCAGCGCGCCGATCCATAGGTCTCGATCTTCTTTGCCTCGCGGGCACGATGAACGGACAGAGCCACGGCAGCGGCGAAGGCCAGCACACCGCCCGACCCTGCGATCCAGGCTCCGCGCGCAAAAATCTGCGGGGCATAGGCGTCAAAAGCATACCACCACCAGAAAAACAGCGGCGGCGCATAGACCGGCCAGCGGTGAAACAGCACGAACCAGGGCCGCCCGAGTTCGGGCTGGAAGCCCAGCTCCCAGGCCGTCCACTGGGTAGCGCCCCACCAGGACAGGAGGATCATGGACAGGACCACCGCGACCTGTCCCCATTGAATACGTGTTCCGGGCTGTTCCATCTGCACTCTCCGAACCATCGGAGAAACAGCGGACAGCCGTCATTTCGGAGCGTGCAAGCGCATTGTTGCCCCGATCGCCCCCGGTCGTTCAGGAGCGAAAAAATACTTGCAGGGTGCGGCAGTCTCTCGAATTCTTTCAGAATACGCGCACGGCCTGCATTAAGGAGTCGGATTTTGGGAAGGCGGGTTATTCGTACCGTAGCGTCTCACGCGCAGCAAGATATCAAGGCGGCAGTTGCACGCCAAGGCGTCGAAGAAGATCAGCGGATACTTGACGGCGTGATCGACGCAATGAGCGAATTGCATAAGCAACTGGGCTTTCTAAGCGACGAATTCTCGAACCTTTAACCTGTCATCGTATTTCGCTATTATTCCTGTCACATAGCATCTACAGGAAGACGGCTATTTCCTTATATTCGACACAAAATTCGTGTGATCCTTGGGATTACTCAAAAAGCTCCAAGACGTATGCGCACACCGTATGTGCCGAATGTATTGCAAGCCTTGCATGACGCGGCTTGATTGTAATGTTCTGAAACTGTTCTTCCGATCTCCCATGCGCACTGCTTTTGGCATTACGCAGATGTGCAATGCCATCAACGATACTGTACAAACCTGATGCAATCCTCTTGAGGTCTTTATTATCCCAATCGGCTGGCCTCAGCCCAATCACGTCTGCTGCCGATTTCCAGAGTTCCGCAAGCGTATCAGTTGTATTATAGGCCTTTCGTTTGTGATCAAGATACGCCTTAAGCACAGCCTCAAGAACATTCCCGGCATATTGGGCTGCAGCATGCGGATCTTGTTCGATCTGCGAAAGTGCCCTCTGAATCTCGATATCAACAGATTTGAGGCCGTATTTCTTGACACTCTCATCAAGCGATATGGTCGATACGGCACCTCCTTTAACAATATTGCCGCCCCGAACATATGTCAGGCCTTCGCGTGTCAGTGTCTCGCGGATACGATCTTTTTCTGCCGCCAATTTCGCAACATGGTCATCAGTGGAATTCAGCCAGAACGTATTCCCAGGTGACTGTTTTTCCAAAAAATCATCCAATATAGAGCCGAGAATTTTCAGCGGTTCATTGGACATTAAATTAATCTGCCTCAGCCATGCCTGAACTTTCGTTGCCTTGCTTCCGTCTGGGATTGGCTCCGGAGCACCCGAGAACAGAAACAACGCATCTATTTCAGCCTGAGTATAACGATCAGGGAAAATCTGACTTAACAACCCAATAATGCTGGTAGGTATTTTTTCTATCACATTCACAGTGTTAATTACTTTTCCGTTTTGTTTTTAATCGAGAGAAAATGCGACCACAAATTTAACCTATATTTCCCTTTTCTGCCAGCATCTGCGCCGGGCTGGCGGCCCGCATGGCAGGATACCTATGCATGGCCCAAACGGACGAGCATTGAATTTACTGGCCTCCCTGCCCCAAATGTAGTAACGTGACTACATTATGATAGGGAGGCGATGACATGAGCATCACCACACTTTCAAGCCGCGAGTTTAACCAGGATACCAGCCGAGCCAAAAAGGCGGCAGCCGACGGACCGGTGTTCATCACCGACAGGGGCAGGACTGCCCACGTCCTCCTCAGCATTGAGGAATACCGGCGATTGACGAACCACCCACGAAAAATCGCGGACGCGCTGGCGATGCCGGGACTGGCAGATATCGAGTTCGACCCACCCCGCGCGAATATCACGCTTCGATCGGCCGATTTTTCTTGATGTTCCTGCTGGACACGAACGTCGTTTCAGAATTGAGAAAGGTCCGCGCCGGAAAGTCCGATCCGAACGTCGCGAAATGGGCCGATAGTGTTGATGCGGAAAGTCTGTACCTCTCCGCCATAACCGTCATGGAACTGGAGACCGGAATCCTGCGTATGGAGCGGCGGGACGAAACGACGGGTATGATCCTGCGGACCTGGCTGGAGCAGCTTGTCCTTCCCGAGTTCGCAGGACGTATCCTGCCGGTTGATGAAACGGTGGCCCTGCGCTGTGCCCGATTGCATGTCCCCGATCCCCGCTCGGAACGTGATGCGCTCATCGCCGCGACCGCGCTGGTTCACGGCAAGACCGTCGTGACCCGCAACGTCGCTGATTTCCTGCCATGCGGCGTTCCCCTGCTGAACCCGTGGGAACCCCAGCCTGACTGACATATCCACGGTTTCACAAACCCAGCCCCCGGTTGCGGGTAAAGCTCCAGTCAACCCCGCCATCACCGCGCGCAACCCCGGACACATGCTGCCCGTGCTGTTTTTCCAGCGAGGGCGTCCAGGGTACAAGCTGGAACTGAAGCCCGTCATCGATCATCGCATAGCGACCCGAGGCCAGCACCATGCGCTGACGATAGCTGCCCGTGACGTAATCTCCCGATGCCGACTGGCTGAATGTCCGGCCAGTCTCGGTGGCCAGCCGATCTCCGACTTCCCGGACCTCGCAGTCCCTGAGTGTCCCGATCAGGTTGCGCGCCAGCACCACTCCCTGTGCGCGGCGCTCGGCGAGGCCCTGTTCGATCAACTGCTCCGCGCGTCGCTCCATCGCCTCACGCACTTCGGCGCCGAAGCCCACCTGCCCCAATGCGACAGGATCACGCGCCACGGCCTGCCGGTCCAGCCAGGTGGCCCCGCGCGCCGTCACCTGCTCCTCGATCGACAGATCGGACCGCACAGCCAGCGCCACACGCCGTTGCCCCTTCCTGTCATCGAAGGCGCGCAATTCCACCACCGAACCCATCGCCCCGTCCCCCGTTGCATCGAGATCGGGGAAACGGACATGATGGGTGCGACCATCCACCCCGTCGATGACGGCGTAGGCCGTGCCTTTCAGTTCATCGTCCAGACCGCGATCAACCAGCCTGCCGAGGACGGGAACATCTAGGCTTTCACCCGCCAACACATAGCTCGACGTGCTCCGCTCGATGCCGCGCTCAGCCAGCGAACGGTGGATGCGCTTGATGATGTCGCCGCGTTCGCCCAGTTCGCGCAACGTCGCCTCGGCGGACTCATCCAGCATCCATTGTCCCTGTCCGGCCTGATGGGCGAGACCAAGCCCCTCCAGCCGACGCAGGCGCCCGACCTTCAGGGCCTCGAACGGATCAGGCTGCCGATCCGGCGCTGGCGCCATGTCGATGATGCCGTTGCGGTCCGCGTCGCGGGCCAGTTGCCGGTCGAGCTGGGTCCAGTGCTCGGCATCGACCTGGCGTTCGAGGGCGCGATGGATTTCGACGTCATTACGCAGCCCGAGTTCCTGCGTCACCAGATCCTGGGCGCGGGCGCGCAGGCCCTCGCGGATGTAATCGCGGGAGATCACGAGGTCACTGCCATCCTCAGCCACGCCGCGCACGAGGATGTGGACATGGGGGTGCTGGGTGTTCCAGTGGTCTACCCCCACCCAATCCAGCTTCGTGCCGAGGTCTTTTTCCATCTGCCCGACCAGTTCGCGGGCATAGCCCTTGAGGTCGGCCATGTCCGGCGCGTCCTCAGGCGAGACGATGAAACGGAAATGATGGCGGTCGTCCTCGCAGCGTTCGGCGAACGCCCTTGGGTCAGCATCGTCGATGCCGGGACCAAAGAGCCGCGCCTTCTCGCCGTCCTTCGTCACCCCTTCCCGACGTAGGTAGCGAAGATGAGCGGCGAGAGGCGCCTTGCGCCCGCTATGACGCACGACACGAGCCTTGACGGTGACGCGGCGGGCACGGCTGGTCAGCAGGCGATTGGCTCTGGCTGCCGCGACACGGCCACGCCCGAAGGACGAACGGGAACCACCGCCATTGCGGCCCGATCGGAACCCGCCACCTCCGGCACGCTGGGCCGAGGCGAGGGCCTGGGCGACGAAGGGCTTGAGCCGCTGGGCGCGTGGTGAGCGGATGCGACCCAGACGGGGCTGGAAATCATTCTCGCGCGCCATCGGCCCCTCCAATGTGCGAAAAAGGCAGGGGCAACAAAGAAAAACAGGGTCGGCAAACATTGCCTGAGAGGGAGAAACATTGCCGGGAGAACGAAAAAACACAGGAAAACCAACACCCCAACCGAGGCGCAATGTGCGCCCTTTTATCTCGCCTCTCATTCCCCATGCCCCAAAGTGCCTGTTCCACCCTACCAGCACCCAATCCGCGATGCTGGTGCCTGCTCCAATGGCCGTGCGCGAACCACTGCAAACCGGCAAGGGAAAGGATGCGTGAACGCGTATTCATGGCGTTGCCACCGATGCGGAAGAAGCGACAAAAAGCCCATCGGAAAGCGGCCTGACAGGTGCAAGACCATGCGCGATGATGTCACTTCGAACATCCTTCGACGGCAGCTTCATTGCAACCGGAACGCCTTTCCTCGCGTCGTCCGATTGCATGACGAAAATCGGTGCACGGGTCCAGAACAGCGGATCAGGATGCGAAACCGGCAGCAACGATTCAGCACCGCCCTGACCGATCAGGGACAGCAATCCGGCGACATAGGCGCGCGTTTCGGGTGGCAGCGGACGTTGCCGATCACGGTAGTCCTCATAGCGCCCCGGCCCGGCGTTATAGGCTGCCAGGAAACCCGGCAAGCCGTAACGATCGTGCATCTCGCGCAGGAACGCAGCGCCCGCGAGGATGTTGTCATGCACATCGAACGGATCGCGTCCCAGCCCGTAACGGGTACGAAGGTCGCTCCAGGTCGCGGGCATGATCTGCATGAGGCCGAGCGCGCCTTTCGATGAAATCGCGCCAATATCACCACCGCTCTCAGCGCTCATGACGGCCCGTATCCATGTGGCGGGAATGTTGAAGCGCTGCACGGCTTCAGCGATCACGGCAGCATAAGGATCGGTGTCAGCGGGCGCTGGAACCGATGCTGCCCGTGACGGATCGATGACGCCCGATACACCGATTGCAATGACACCAACAGCGAGGAAAACCGTGCGTCGCATGGTCTCATTCCCCGCGTTCGACACGCCGTGACGGACGCGTCCAGTTCAGCACCCAGACCGCACGCTCCCCACCGGCACGGAAGAGATTGGCACGGATCGGCTGTGCAAAGGCGGGGTCGTCGAGGGCTACGGCGATGTATTCACCAGCCCTCTCGCCGGTGCGTTTCCAGCCAGCACCAACCTCCGGGCCATCGGCATCGGTGAGATGGATGCGGTAATCCGGGGCATGTTCGGCGTCGGAAAACTCGGCCGGAACGAGAAGGATATCCTGCGCCACGGTGAGGGTGCGGATGCGCCCGGCAAAACCGGTTTTCGTGCGCGTGAAAAGACCGATCTGTGCCATTTCATTGCCCTTTCGGGGACGGATTGAAGGTCACGGTGACAGGCTGCCTGCTCCCGGACAGAAGCCAGACCGGGGTGGCGCGACCGATGACGGTGGACAGGGGCAACAGGCCAAAATACCGACCGTCGAGACTGCGTGGCTCGGCCGGGTTCATGACGAAGAGCTGGTCTGGAGCGAGGTGCTGGCACCCCTGCCAGACGGGCAATGGACGGCCCCGGTGATCGAGGGATTGCGCATCGCCTGCGAATTTTCCGTCGATGGTGACGCGCTGCCCGGTACGGCACACGGACTGCCCCGCGACAGCCGCTACGGGCTTGAGCAGGGGAACAGCGAGAGGAAGGTAACCGCGCGTTGCAAGCAGCCTCGCCTCGCGCTCGGGCAGGCGGACAGCGACCAGATCACCGACATGCGGCGCGGGAACCGGGTGCAATCGGTAGAGCCCGACGGGCACGCTCGCCGTCTCGTTCCAGATCAGGCGTGGCGCAGGATGAACGACCATCGACGCGCCAACACCGAGCACGGCGAAATAGGTCGCAAAGAACCAGCCACGCCGGGTCATGACATCACCTGCCGCCGCTTGAGCCATGCTGAATGCTGCTCGCGCGTATAGGCACGCGGCTCATGTCCGGCCGTGATGCGATGGTGCAGATGCCGCCAGTATTCGGGCGCCGCATCCGCCGGATCGAGACCCAGCGCCTCAATGGCGTCGACCACCCGAAGCACATGTTCGACCCGTGGCCAGCTATCGACACGCAGGAGGATTTCGCCGCCGGGACGCACGAACGGCAAAGTCTGGAACACTTCGCCAGCCCTGACCGCGCGCACGATATCCAGCCGGGAGACGGTGATACCGAGGTCATTGGACGCCCAGCGCACAAAGGCGAAAACACTTCCTGGCGCAAAACTGGAAATGCGACGGCGGTCATCAAGTATCTGCTCGTCGCTGCAATGCCCGAAGCGCAGCCAGTGTTCGATGCGCCTGTCGATCCAGGTCAGTTCGACATGCGTCAGTGCCGCCGGATGCCGATGGGAGATGGGAGGATGCCGGGTCATGGCCCGTCTCCCGGCCCCGTGAAGGGGGCAATGGACGGGCAAGAGGGGTTATCCGCAGAACGGCGCTTCCCATCAACATAAGAGTTAGAGTCTAAGTTAGATAAGTTAAGGGCCGGAATCGCCGTTTCAGGCCAAAGACTTAGCTGGGGTTTGTGCGTGTGAAGTCCCGATAGTCCTGCGTGTGATGTCCCGATAGTGGATGCGTGTGATGTCCTGATACTATTCACATAATTATCCACAGGATGTGTGGATAAGTCGGTTGGCAGGATGCGCAACAACTCGCGCACGCCGGCACGCTCAATGCTCAGGCGATAGCCTGGCAAGGGCTGGCTGGCGGCGGCACGCCGGATCTGGATGGCAAAGTCCGAGGGACGCATCAGGCTGCCGGATTTCTGGTGCAGATGCCCGATCTCGAAAGTCCAGCCGGTAGGTTGGCGACCCGCGTGTTTGCGGGCCACGCGGTAAAGCCAGCGCTCGATGCCGCCCGTCAGCCGGAAATAGGCCGGGTCGATGGCCAGCACCAGCGACCGGTCGATCACGCCACGATAGAGCCATTCCGGAATGACGATCTCGACACCAGCGGCGCGACCGTTGCGGCTGGCGCAGATTTCCCACTCGGTAATCCAGGAAAACTGCTGCCGTCGCCAGTTCTGGCCGTGGCGGATCGTGGTGGCGACCACGGTGGACTGGAGCCGGGCAAGTGCCGCCCTGAGGAGCCCATAATCCCGCGCCCCGGTCTGTCGGCCAATACCGGTGAGCAACTGGTAGGGGGTGAAGCGCAGGAAGCGTGACGTTGTAAGGCCGAGATTTTCCGCCTCGACAATCTGGCTGGCAGCCCAGATCAGCACGTCAGCGTCCCAGATCGTCGCCATGCCGTGCTCGGGCATCCCGAACACCTCGACGCGCGTGTCCCCTGCCGCGTAGAGGATTGGCGTCGTGCGCTTCGTTTTGGACAGCGAGAAAAACGGTCGCTCCATCAGATCGCGCTGGTCGCGCGGGCTGATCTCGCCACTGGCGACAACGAACGGCAGGAGCCTGCTGCGCTCGCTGGCCGTGAGGGTATGACGGGCCTGCATGTCCATCCTCCCCTCACCGGCGATCAAGGCCGGCGGAGCGGGCCTCGTCATAATTCGGATCAGACGTGGACCGGCAGGCGCTGGCGGCAGCCCAGGCGTCGAGGTCGTCGATCAGGTAGACGACACGACCGCCAAGCTTGCGGAAGGTCGGGCCACTGCCATGGCAGCGGTATTTCTCCAGCGTGCGGGGAGAAAGGCCAAGAATCTGCGCGGCCTGATGTGTGCGCAGGTAGCGCGCCGGTGACGGCGCGTGTCTGTCGAGCATGGTATACCTCCATCTGGTCTCGAAGCGCCGCGGGGATGGTGCGGCGGATCGGGATGACGGTGGCGGAGAAAGCGGGCGTTGGGGGTGGACGAAGATTTTTCGAGGTCAGTGTCCACCCCCGCGCGTCGGAGCGTATGCAGGAGGTGCCGGGCGGAGCCGGACGTGAAGCAGCGTGAGGAAAATGGGGGAAAGCAGCGGGAAGGAGCGAAAACCGGCTATGTTATCGCCCGCGTAAAAAATCCAGATAGCCGCCGCTGACCCGGTTCCGGGCGTCAAGAAGCAGGCGCTCCGCATGGCGACGCGCCGCCGTGTTGCGCCATTCGACCGCCGGTAAAGCGGCCTGCCATGAACGATTGACCGCGATGGCGATATCACGGGTGGTGCCGCCCGCTTCGTGAATATCGAAGGCGAGCAGGAGCTGCATCTGCCGCGCGCGCTGCAGCGGCGTGAGTTGAAGAGCGCGCGGAAGCAGGCCAACGCGCTGACCGCGCTGCCTGCGAAAGAAACGCAGCGCCACGTCGAGACGCAGTTCGGCGGCGTCATCCATCGGCAGAAGCACAGCGGGGCGACCGATGGCCAGCGGGTTCAGAAGCCGGAGGTAAAGATCGCCCGTCGCATCGCCGATCACCAGCCACGTGTCGTCTTCCGCATCATGACGGGCCAGGATGGTTCCGAGCACCGCCGGATTGATCGGGGTCACAATGGCGAAATCCGGTGGCGCGGGTGTGAGGATCAGCGTGGCCGGTGAAACCTCGGGCCGCCAGACCATGCGCCCCTGAGGAGCGGGCTTATCGGGCGCATGGACAAAAACAGAGCCCCCAGCGTTGGGCGAACGCCGCGCACTCGGCAGCGGAATCCACGCCCCGGCGGCCAAGCCGCCGTTGCAGACGGGCATAATCGCGGCGATAGGTGGTGTTACGGCGGAGAAATTCGACGGCGAAACCGGAGCGGTCCAGACGGCTGATATGGTCGCGCAGTTCCGGTGAACGCCAGAAGGATGTGGGCATACGGGCCTCCCTGTCTGTCCCCCATGCGGCAAAAGGGGGAGATTCCATCAGCCAGATCGGAAACGGGAGTGCATAGACCCTGATTTCTTATCAGGGAGAGAAGCGCAGGGCCGATGCGCGAGCCGGGGCGAAGCCCGGCTATTGCAGGCGCGGTTGCAACAGATGCTGGAAACCGGCTTCGGTCATCCAGCGCGCCCGTGCCAGATGCCTGTCATGAACAGCCTTCGCACGCACCGGTTCACGAACCGGATCAATTTCGAACAGCACGGCAACGACTTCGCGCCAGTCCGCCCCTTCTTCTTCCGCAACCAGAAGGCGCAGGTAGAGCCCGAGATGCGCTTCGTCGTAGGCGTTCACCCGTACGGTGAGAGGGGGATGGTCGAGGAAAGACGGGTCGGTCATGGCGGCTCCTCATGATACCGCTGCCAGATCGGTTCGATAACAAAGATCGGGATTGCTGACCGGCCTGGCTCGCACGCCCCGCCAGAAATCAGCGCACGCAAGGGGAAAAGAACGACATGAACGGAGCGGATCAGGAGAAATCCGCTCAGCCACGTCCCCGACCCTGCCGCGTCTGGATATCGGAAGTCTCGTTTAGAAACATGACGCCGCGTCCCTGTCCGGACTCGATGAACAGAATGCCCGCCGCTTCCAGCGCGCGACGGACCTGATCGATTGTGCCCTCATGAACGCCCAGACCGCGTTCGGATTCAAGGCGCTTGAGCGCGGTCAATGCTACGAGGGCCTTTTCAGCGAGCCTTTCCTGTGTCCAGTTCAGAAGTGCCCGTGCCGCCCTTACCTGTCGGCCAGTGATCATCCGCGATCACATCCGACACGCAAGGCCTGCACACCAGAAATACGACTATAATAGTCGCATTGTGAATATTCAACGTCGTTCTTTCCGGACGATAGGAAAAAGGAATCGGCGTCCACGCACCATTCAGGCGGCTCCAGTCCTGTCGGACAAGACCGTCGGGCTGACCAGAAAAAAGCCCCCGTCAGGCGGGGGGCTCGGCATCGCGTCGGGCAAGCGCTTCTTTGAGTTCGCGCTCGATCTGCCGGCGCTCGCGCCGGCTGAGGTGAAAGCTGGTCAGTTCGGCGCACAGCATCTGGATGTGGTCGTATAGCGTGGTCATCGTCCTGCTCCTTTCGTTTCTCGAAGACAGGACGCACGGCTCATGCCGGGGCGGACCGGGTCAAGGATCGCCGCAGGCGACCGGCTCGCCGGCGCGTGGGGGAGCCGATTTTGTTCGGCGTGCCCGGCACGGGTGCGTCGGGCAAAATTGGGGGGACCACGCGTCCTTGACGCGGTTCGCCCTCGCGCATGGTACAATGGGAAGGCTAAGGGAAAGCCTCGTGTTCCTCCTGCGTCCCACGTGGGGCGACCAGGATTGCCACCCACACCCCGGAAAAGCACGTGGAAAAAAAGACCCGGAAGGCCCCGCCCGGGGAGACCGGGCGGGGTTGGGTGTGGGAGGGTCAGTCCCCGTTCCGGCTGCGGGGCCGGGTCCAGATCAGGGAGTAGCCCTCGCCGTCCTCGTCGGTGAACAGGTTTGCGAAGATCGGGGCGGCGAAAGAGGGATCATCCAGCTTCAGGCTCAGATAGGTGCGCCCTTCGCTGGAGCGGCGGGTCCAGGCCGCACCGAGTTCAATCCTGCCCAGATAGACGCGGTAGTTGGGGGCGTTGTCGTTGGGACGGTTGGTTTCGGCCACCAGCCGGACGTTGCGGGCCTGCAGGGCCAGGGTGACGATTTCGCCTTCGAAGCCTTCGCCCACCTTCTTGAAGGAACCGATGTTAGCCATTGTCGTGTCTCCATGCTGTTATCGGGCCGCGACCACCGTGGCCTCGATGGCGATCGACCAGCCGGAGGCGAGCGGCAGAGCACCCTTCAGGGCCGCAGCGCAGCGGAGGACGGCAGGGCCGGAACTTTCTTGTCTCGCGAGGAATGACGGCGCAGCCGTCAGGGGAAGAAAGTTCCGGAACGCCGTTGCGGCCAGCCGATCGAGGCGCAGCCGGTCTTCGGCTAGATCAGCCATCCAACAGAGGCCATGGTGTGCGGACCCGACAGCCCCCCAGGAGAGACGATGCCGGCATGACCGGTCCGACAGGTGGGGAACGTGCGACACAGAAGAATATCGCGCTCGCCCGGTGCGACCGTCTTCCATGCTGGTGACACGGGCTGCGGCCTGACACCCGCCCCCGACTGCCACGTCCCTGCTGCGAACGGTTCGGGCCGCATCCTACGGACCCGTCGTTCCAACGAAGGCCTGCCAGCCGGTTGCCCGCTGGACGATCCCTCCTTCGCCGCTGCTGTTTCGACCTGTTCACCGCCGAGGAAGGGGGCCACCGCCTCCCTCATCCATCGTCCCCGCAGTTGGAATGGGGCGAAAGGTCACGCCCCGCACCCGTTCTCTCCGGGTGGGGCCTCCCGGCGCGCGGGCAGTCCCGTTTGCTTCAACCGGAAGCGCGGGCAACGGGGAGCCCGACGGATACTTCTGATCGATCGACGCTCAGCGAAAAATCGTAAGCAGCGATCATCGTTTTCGGGATGTAGTCGAAAGAGACAATGGCGCTTACGCGCCACTATCCTTGCGAAACCTCCAGACCGGGATGCCTATCTGTTTCGCCTTGTCGGCCAGATTATCCTGAATACCGGAACCCGGAAACACCATGACCCCGATGGGCAGGACTTTCAGCAGGGCGTCGTTGCGCCGGAACGGGGCGGCCTTGCCGTGCCGGTTCCAGTCAGGTTTGAAGGCAATCTGCGCGACATCACGATGATCGGCCCAGCGGGAAGCGATGAATTCCGCTCCCTTGGGCGAGCCACCATGCAGCAACACCATATCGGGGTGCTTCTCCCGCACCTTGTCGAGACGGTTCCAGATCAGGTGATGGTCCTCGTAGTCGAGCCCGCCGGTGACCGCGACCTTCGGTCCGGGGGGCACGAGCAATTCGGTTTCGGCCTTGCGGCGGGCGTTGAGGAAATCGCGGCTGTCGATCATCGACGCCGTCAGGGTGCTGCGGCTGACCAGCGAACCGGAACGTGGCCGCCAGGGCGACATCGTCAGGCGTTCGAACTGGTCGCAGGCCAGGTCGCGGAAGATCTCGTAAGCATTGCGTCGCTCCAGCAGGGTCAGGCCCTCGGCGATGAGGCGCTCCAGTTCCACCGAGCGGATCTCGCTGCCATCCTGCTCCTGCTGGCTGCGTTTCTGCGCCACCTCGTTGCGGTCAAGATCACGCTCTACCTGCCCGACCATGCGGTGAAAGACGTTGACCGTGGACCAGAGCAACGGTTCGAGATCGGGTTCCAGCCGCGTGTCCGTCAGAGTGGCTGACAGGGCGTCGAAGATATCGGCAACCGCGCCCTCGATCTGGCTGGCGTCGGGCAGCGGCCTCGCGTCCGGCTCGTCCTCAAACGGACGGTGGCCGTAAAGCTGAAGTTCCGTCAGCACATGGGCGGTGGAAGAGGTAGCGTGGGCGGGTTCGAAATCGTCCTGTGTGCGGGTCATGGGTCTGTCCTCCGGTTCTGGCCGCGCCCCTCGCGGCCTTTCCGGGGGCGGATAGCGGCAGACGAGGGCCGGGCCGGAACCGCGCAACGCGCGGCCGGAACGCAGTGGAGGATGGCAGGGAGACGGCTATTTTGCTTCGCGATGCAAAGCGCGGCACGCGCGGCGGAAAATAGCCGTCTCCGCCATTGCAGGCCCGGTCTGGCTGACGCCCGCTCCCCTTCCTGAAAGGCCGCGGGCGCGCCCCATCAGGAAATGGGACAGCCCCCGCACGGCAGGAAACGACGATGACCCTCCTCCCTTTCCCGGCCCGCCTCAGTGCGTGACCGGATGCAGGAACCGCACCACGTCCTGCGGGGCAAGCTGGGGATGCAGGATCGCCCGCATCGCCCCACGCCCGAGATAGCGGAGATCATCGTTGAAATCTGCCAGACGCGGTGACAGCACAAGGCATTCGATCCCGGCCTCCTGCGTCCGGGCCTGCAGGGTCATCACCGCATGATCCCCGGCCGGATCATCATCGCGCAGCACGTAGAGGCGGCGCAACGTGAACGGAAACATCAGGGCGGCGAGATGCGCCGAGGACAGGCAGGCGGCCAGTGGCAGAGCGGGCATGATCTCATGGAGCGACAGCGCCGTCTCGATCCCCTCGCCCGCGGCCAGAACGTCGGACACCATGCCAAAGCGTACGGCGTGGCCGAGCAGGTCACCCGTCGCCCGACGGGGCATGGCGACGGGGGCCTTGCCTTTTCCGTCCCGCGCCAGCCAGGTACGATGAATACCGGTGACGCGGCCATTCAGATCGGTGACAGCGGCGATCAGCGCGGGCCATGTCTCAGTCGGACTATCGGCATCGACGCGATAGTAGCAATCCGAGTGGAAACGCAGGGACGACAGGTCCGTCAGGCGGGTCAGGTCACGATGCCGCAGCCAGGTTTCCGCCCGTGTGCCCGCAATCGGGCGGGACATGGACCAGAGCCGACGTGCGGCGTCTGCGGTGCCAGATGCCTGCCCCGAAGTATCGTGGCTGAACGCATGGGAACGGCCGCGATCAGGGGCCGATCGTGGCTCGGACTGCGGCAGACAGAGAAAGCGCCGGGCCTCGTCGGCGACATCACGAAAATCCAGCAGCCCGAGGCTTTCACGGATGATGTCGAGCAGATCGCCATGCTGTCCCGTCGCGCCATCCGTCCATTTCCCCGCGCGACCACGCCCGTCCGGTCCACCATGCAGGCGGACATAGAGCGACCGCCCCGGGGTGTTATGAACATCCCCGACCAGCCAGTAATTGCCGTGCCGTCGCCCGGCCGAGAGGTAATGGCGACAGACCGCCTCGGCGTTCTCGGCCAGCCTGCGGGCCAGATCGCCAGCACCCCATGATTGCGTATCTGTCATCTCACCCTCCCTGCAGGCTTGATGCCGCCATGATTCCCCCGTAACGGCAGAGGCAACGGGCACAGGCCCGAATGCAAAAGGATAGTTTCATGAAGATTGCCGATCTGGTCGATCATATCGCCACCACCACCGACACGAGCAAGACCGATACCCGCAAGGTGCTGGACGCCCTGATCGAGGCGATGACCACTGCCGCCAAGGCCGGTGATGAAATCACCCTGCCAAACTTCGGCAAGTTCAAGGTCAGGGAAGTCGCCGCCCGCGAAGGCCGCAACCCGGCCACGGGAGCGACCATCCAGATCGCGGCCTCGCGCAAGCTGGCCTTCACGCCCGCCAAGGCGCTCAAGGACAACCTGAACGACTGACCTGCCGACAGGCAAAAGGCGGCGGACCTCGTCCGCCGCCCCTTCCCCATCATGCCACTTTCTGATGATGGGCGCGTTCATCCGACCTTCTCCATCAGCTTGCGTGCCCTGCCCTCCAGATCCAGTCGTGTGTCCTGGTTGGTCTTCGTACGGGCCAACGCCGTAATTCCCTGTACGAAATCGAACACGCTCTCGGGCTTGCGTCCCTCCTCGTTCAGCACTGTTTCGATGATCCTGGTGGTTTCCGGTTTGGAGAACCCACGACGACGCAGGAAACTTTCCCGATCTTCGTCGGTTTTTGCCACCAGCGCTCGACGCGAGGCCTGAATGCCCGAGACAAACGACGCCGGGCTAGCCGTGGCGAAATTCCGCAGGGCCGGTGTGGCCTGATGCACGAAACGCGAGGCCGCGAACTTGCTATGCCGGATCGTGATCTGTTCGAAATTTTCTACGCCCCACAAAAGGCGGTTTTGACACACCCCACGCAGATAGAATGACGCAATGCCGAGGCTCTTGCTGCCAACTTCGGAATTCCAGGCATAGAAGCCCCGGAAATAGAGATCGGGATCGCCGTTGGGCAGACGCCCGGCTTCGATCGGGTGTGTATCATCCACAAGGAACAGGAACACGTCCCTGTCTGACGCATACAGCGTCGTAGTTTCCTTGGTGATATCCACATACGGATTATGGGTCATGGTGGCCCAGTCGATCACACCCGGCACCTTCCAGTTGGTATCACCTGTGCCGTTACCGGCAATTTTCCGCACCGCACCGACCAGTTCATGGTCCCAGATGCGGCCGTAATCGGGGCCGGTCACGGCGCGCAGTTCTACGCGTCCGTCCTCGGTTTCTAGCGTCTTGACCAGCTCGGCCCGGTGCGACAGCAGCCCGTGCTGCAGATTGATCGCCGCCAGTGGGGCCGGCAGGTTACGCAGGTACGACGATGGCGCGCCGACCAGGCTGCACATCTGGCCAAACGACCAGTGCGTGGGCGCAACCGGGTCATTCTGCCCCGGCACGGTCAGGGTCAGGCGCTCGGCATTGTCGCGCGAGGCCTCGACGCGAATGGCGCGGCTTTCCACCGTACGGGCGGTGGCCCGATCCGCCCGCGCCAGTGTGGCGGCATGCAGGTCGGACAGCGACAGGTAGCGCTCGTCATCGGGCCGCGAGAACCATTCGGACGAGACGCGGGCGCTACGCTCCCCACGCGAAGGATCGATCCGGAAGCTGCCGGACGCGGCGCCACGGGACGCAGGGGGCAGGATGGTGGTTGTGGTCATGGAAAACTCTCCTCTATGCCGGTTATTCGGCACCCAAGGCGAAGCCGCCCTCTCCCTCTTTCCGGGACACCGGACATGAAAAAAGCGGCTTCCGGTCACCGGAAGCCGCTGTCTCAAAGTTCCTAGATCTCATAAGGGCTACTCGGCGGCGATGGCCTCCATACCCTCGTCCACCGTTGCCGTTTCAACCGACACCTGCTCTGCACCACCTGTCGTGCGCAACGCTTCGGGCAGCCAGCCCGAACCATCGAGCAGCCGCTCGGCCTCGCGCGCCATGTCGGGCTTCTTCAGGTGGGCAATACGGTCAGCCGCCTCGTCACCGCGTGCTTCCCGCACCGCCTGCAGGATGCGGGCCTTGGTGACGCGCCCGAGATAGTTCTCGACCGTGGGCTGCCAGCCTGCCTCCACCAGATCGAGGCTGAGGGCAGATGCCAGACGGTCTGCACGCTTGAGACGTTCGGTGACGCTGCGCTGGGACACCGCGCCATAGGCGGGCATGCGCTCGTAGAGCGCGTTGATGCCGAAGGACAGGCAATGCGCTAGCAGTGCCATGCGGCTGGCATCGTCCAGCCCGTCGATCCAGCACCACAGCGCATCCTCGTCCTCGGGCAGATCGTGCTTCCAGCCCTCGTTGCGCTGGCGCAGCGCGTGGACTGGCAGGCTGCCCGGCATGTCGGGCGAATGGACCGGCAGCGGGATTTCCCGGACATAGGCTTCAAGGCAATCCGCACCCGGCGTCTGCCAGTAAACATCACGCACCAGCGTATGCAGGAATTCAGTCAGGGCGATATGCGGGTTGCTGGCAAACGCGTCCCGAAGGGCCAGCGTGCGCCAGGCCGTCAGTTCGGTGAGCAACCGGTCTGGCAGCGGCTTGATCCCGTCTTCCTCCTCGGGTTCGACGTCGGGAGAGATACCGTCGCCCTCCCCATCCTCATCATAGCCATGGCCTGTGGTATCGTCGTCGTGCTGATCATGCGGATGATGACCGTATTCATCGGCGCTGCCCGCATCATCGGTCTCTTCGGGCTCGGCCGGCATGTCCTCGGGCAGGACGAAGCCCCGCTCCACCTGCAGCGTGCCATCACTGTCGAGGCTGACGAACGCCCCCGCCCGCGCCATGTCAGCGGAATCGAACGTCAGGGGCCGTTCTTCCAGGGCAAGAATGGCCTGTTCGATCTCGCCCAGCCGCGCCTCGACCTCGTCCGGATATTCATCGGCCTGGGCGTATTCAGCCTCGATACTTTCCTGCTCGGTATGAAGGGCCTCGAGACGGGCCGTCTCTTCATCGGTCAGGGGCACTTCCGTGCCATCGATCTCGACGAACTGCCGTGTGTGACCCCATGGGAAAGATAGGGCCGTCTCGACCCATTTCCAGCCCTCGGCGCGGATATCCTCTGCGGCTGCATGCAATTTTTCCATGACCAGCCGGTCCACAATAGCCGGATCCTGCAGCCAGCCGCCGTCATCGGCCTCGAACAGGTCGCGCATGACGTGGCCACCCGCTACGATATAGGCCTCCAGCCCGACGAAACGGGCACGGGCATCCGAAACCCGCACGGTCTTCTCCGTCAGCATGCGGCGAATGACATAGGGTTCACGGTTATGGCTCTGGGACACGATGTCCCAGACCTGTTCCTGGCGGGCGTGGTCATCGCTGATGGAAAAGGCCATCAACTGCTCCAGCTTCATGCCATCCTGCTCATAGATATCCAGCAGCGTGTCGGAAACGGTCATCAGCCGCAAACGCTGTTTAACCACGGCCGGTGCGACAAAGAACGCTGCGGCGATTTCCTCTTCAGACATGCCTTTTTCCAGCATGTCACGGAAGGCACGAAACTGATCCAGCGGGTGCAGGGCCACGCGCTGGACGTTTTCGGCCAGGGAGTCGTCCTCGGCGAGAATGGCCGATCCGGCCTCGCGCACCACGCACGGTACCGAGGCCGTCTTTGCCAGCTTCTTCTGCTTCACCAGCAGTTCGAGGGCACGGAAGCGCCGGCCGCCAGCGGGCACTTCATAGGTGCCGGTCTCGGTTCCTTCGTCATTCAAAACGGGACGGACATTCAGGCTCTGCAGCAGCCCGCGGCGCTCGATGTCGCGGGCCAGTTCCTCGATCGACAGGCCGGACTTCACGCGCCTCACGTTGGACTGGGACAGCGCCAGCCGGTTGAACGGGATGTCACGGGACGAACTCAGGCTGATTTTGGGAATAGCGGTCGCCATGGCGAAAACTCCATGACGGGCGGACAGGAGACTCTCTCCCATCCTCTCAACCCGTCACGAAAATCCGCGCAGCCCTCTGACTCTAAAAGCTCCGGACACGCCCAAAATCCGCAGCCTTTTCCCGGCAGGAAACGACAGCAATGGCGAATGTCTGGAATTGAGAAGAAATCAGAGAAACCGGGCAATGTAAAAGAAAAGCACGACCAGGTTTTAATTATGGATTTCGAAACAAATACTTAAACGACCAAAGAAGGTAAAGCAGCGAATTCGATAAAATCCTGCAGATATCGAACCTCTTCATCAGTTTCGCGGTAACCAAGAAATATCTGCTTTGCAATGCCCTTTTTACCAAGCTTGACCGGGTAAAGGTCAAAGCGTGGTGTATACTCTTCCACAAGCCAGCGTGGAAGTGCTGCAACGCCCCTTCCATGTGCCACCATCACCAGCATGATATCCGTAGTTTCAATCTGTTTCTGCTGCCGCGGACCAATACCGGCAGGCTGCAGAAACTGCGTATAGATATCCAGCCGCTCGGACAGAACGGGATAGGTGATCAATGTTTCGCCAGCAAGCTGTTCCGGCAGGACGAACTTCTCATTCCGCAGAGGGTGTTCAGGGCCAACGGCCAGAACGAGTTCATAATCGAATACCGGTGTGAATTTCAGGCCGGGTTTGTAAAGCGGATCAGGGGTGACCACGATGTCAATCTCATTGCTGAACAACGCGCCAATACCGCCAAACTGGAACTTCTGCCGTACATCCACGTCAACTTTGGGCCATCGCTCCAGATACGGAGAGACGACTTTCAGAAGCCATTGATAGCAGGGATGACACTCCATGCCGATGCGGAGTGTACCACGTCCGCCATTTGCGAACTGTTCAAGGCGGCTTTCCGCCAGCTCGAATTGAGGAAGCAGGCGGTTCGCCAGAGCAAGCAGCCATTCGCCTGCCTGATTGAGCACAAGGGAGCGTCCCTCCCGCCGCCATATCTTTACGCCAAGCTGCTGTTCAATCTTGCGGATGGCGTGACTGAGCGCCGGCTGGGTCAGGTTCAGACGCATCCCTGCGGCCGTCAATGAGCCTTCTCGCGCGACTTCCCGAATAATTGTCAGATGATTGCGCTCCAGAACACCCATGGCTTACCTCTCGTAATGCACCAAATTTATATAATCATAAAAATATATCATTTCAGTTCACTTCCATAAATTTTTATCATGATGGCTTACATGATTCTTTCGGATAGTTTTCCATGATCCCGACCGATAATCGTGGCCTCCTGTGCTTTGACTCTGAATACAAATTCGATCTCCTGCATAAGACATGCACGGAAAGAGCCGTTTCCCTGCAACTGACATGACAGACAGACTGAACGGATTGGTGTCGGAACAACGGATCGGTAACCTGCTGTCGTGCAGCCGCGACATGCCGACACCTGCGCTTTCCTTTGAATTCATCCCGCCAAGAACAGAACCTATGGAGCAGCGGTTATGGCAGTGCATCCGGCGCCTTGCACCGCTTTCGCCCCACTTTGTGTCCGTGACCTATGGTGCGGGCGGAAGCACTCAGGCCAGCACTTATGCTACGGTGTTGCGCCTCAGGCGTGAGACTGACCTCGTACCGGCTGCCCATCTGACATGTGTCGGCGCGACGCGGGAGGAAGTCGATGCTGTCGCCCGCAGGTATTGGGAAGCAGGGGTGAAGCACATCGTGGCACTGCGCGGCGATCCGCCTGCCGGCGCGGTCGGCTACACGCCCCATCCGGGTGGTTACGCCTATGCCAGCGATCTTGTCCCAGGGCTGCGTCGCATCGCCGATTTTGACATCTCCGTCGCTGCCTACCCGGAAACGCATCCGGCGGCCCTGAGCCCTGAAGCCGATCTCGACAACCTCAAACGCAAGCTCGATGCGGGGGCAACACGCGCCATCACGCAGTATTTCTTTGATGCTTCGACCTGTCTGCGCTTCCTTGAGCGGTGTCAGTCCGCTGGTATCACCGCGCCCATCATTCCGGGCATCATGCCGGTCTCGAATTACGAGCATGTGGCACGCTTCTCGACGCTCTGCGGGGTCACGGTGCCGGTCTGGCTCACGCGTCTTTTTGAAGACACCGACGGAAACCTGGAACTCCGGCGCATTGTCGCCAGTATCGTGGCGGTGGAACAGATCCGGACCTTGCAAACCAACGGTATCAACGAATTTCATATCTCCACGCTGAATCGCGCGGACCCGACTTTTGCAATCGCCCATATCCTCGGACTGCGGACGACCGGCCGTTGCATGTCGGATAATGTGGCAGATTATTCGGAACAGGAAGAGACAACCGATGAACGAGAAGCCGAGACAGAGTCTGACACCCCCGGACGGGCAGAAGAAGGTGCTTCTCCATTCATGCTGCGCACCATGTTCGGGTGAGGTGATGGAGGCGATGATAGCATCGGGCATCGACTACACGATCTTCTTCTACACCCCGAACATCCACCCCGAGCGGGAGTATCTCCTCCGGAAGGACGAGAATATCCGCTTTGCCGACAAGCATGGCGTTCCATTTGTCGACGCCGACTATGACAAGGACGACTGGTTCGCCCGGGCAAAAGGCATGGAGTGGGAGCCCGAACGTGGTGTGCGCTGCACCATGTGCTTCGACATGCGCTTCGAGCGGACCGCCCTCTACGCCCATGAGCATGATTTCCCGGTCATGACCAGTTCGCTCGGCATTTCACGATGGAAGAACATGGCGCAGATCAACGAATGCGGGCAACGCGCCGTGTCTCCCTATGACGGGCTGTCCTACTGGGATTTCAACTGGCGCAAAGGGGGAGGGTCCGCGCGGATGATCGAGATCAGCAAGCAGGAACGCTTCTACCAGCAGGAATATTGCGGCTGCGCCTATTCGCTGCGGGATACCAATGCGCATCGTCGCAGCCAGGGCCGCCCGGCGATCGAACTTGGCAAGCTGTATTATGGGACGAACGATGACGCCTCATAGCACGCCGCAGGACGAGGAAACGTTTTCCGACACCTCGACGATTATGCCCCCCCTGAACGAGCAGGCCCGTCATGGAACCGGTCCATCCCTGACCTGCGACGATCCGGAGAACGACAATCCTGATGATGAAAGTCCGTTCGGATGCCCATGTTGCATGGTGCCCTGGTTTCGTTGAGCCGGATGAAATGCGGCTCAGGCTTTGACGCACACCATGCCACAGACCCTTGCCGCAGACATCATGCGCTATCTTCAAAGGCCTGATCGCCAGGTACTGTCCAAAGGAGAACAGATATCCCGTTTTGTCGATTTCCTCTCGGAAACTCACAAAATGATCGACTGCCGACGGGAAGAGTATCGAAAGCGTTTGCGCCGGTTCGGTCATGTCCTCAGTGCTGCCTGGCCCATGACAGGTATGGCAAGAGATGTCGAACGCCTGATTACAGCGATGGAGGACATCTGCACACGCCCCTCACGCCTGCCAGGCTTCAGAGCGCGCTGCGCATTTCCAGTCGGGAACGCATCCAATGAACCCGCGAGGGGAAACTCCGACCGATCGCAACCAAGGTCCTAAAGGACCGGGGCACTTCTCGCTGGCGTTGCATAGCGCGGAAGATGTTACGAGAGTGTTGACGTCCCTGGAAATTCTGGCGTCATGGAGGACATGAAGCGCCTCCTGCTTGCCCGAGGGAGAGCGCATCGACATGGTTGTCTCTACCTCTCTCCCTCTTTCGGAATCCACTTGCGGCAGTCTGTCAGGCGGAAAGTTCTCTGCGAACGATTTCCGCACCCGCGCCCAGAGCATGGAGCTTGCCCCGCGCCACGTCACGCGGCAAAGGTGCCATGCCGCAGTTGGTGCAGGGATAAAGCTTGTCGGCGTCGACAAACTGAAGCGCCTTTCGTAGGATATCAGCGACTTTTTCAGGCGTCTCAACCGTGTTGGTGGCCACGTCAATGGCGCCGACCATCACCTTTTTCCCACGAATGAGTTCGATCAGATCCATCGGCACGCGAGAGTTCTGACACTCCAGGGAAATCAGGTCGATATTGGATTTCTGGAGCTTGGGGAAAATCTCTTCATACTGCCGCCACTCTTCCCCAAGAGCATTTTTCCAGTCGATATTGGCTTTGATGCCATAGCCGTAGCAGATATGGACGGCGGTTTCACACTTGAGGCCTTCGATGGCCTTTTCCAGTGTGGCGATGCCCCAATCATTCACCTCATCAAAGAAAACATTGAAGGCAGGTTCATCGAACTGGATGATATCGACGCCAGCGGCTTCCAGTTCCCTCGCTTCCTGATTGAGGATTTTGGCAAATTCCCACGCCAGTTTTTCGCGGCTTTTGTAGTGACCGTCGTAGAGCGTGTCGATCATGGTCATGGGGCCAGGGAGCGCCCACTTGATCGGCTTCTTCGTCAACGAGCGTAAAAACGTCGCATCCTCGACAAAGACGGGCTTCTCACGCGTCACGGCGCCGACGACGGACGGCACGCTCGCATCGTAGCGGTTGCGAATTCTGACCGTCTGACGGTTATCAAAGTCGACACCGCTGAGGTGTTCGATGAACGTCGTGACGAAATGTTGGCGCGTCTGTTCGCCATCGCTGACGATATCGATGCCGGCCCGGTCCTGATCGTCCAGGGTCAGACGCAACGCATCCTGTTTACCTTCTACAAGTTCCTCGCCCTGCAATTTCCAGGGCGACCAAAGCTTCTCGGGCTCGGCGAGCCATGACGGCTTGGGCAGGCTACCAGCCGTTGATGTGGGGAGCAGTGTTTTCATGAAAGATGACCCTGTATTCTGATTGATCAGGCGGCGTAGCTGGCGGACCACTGCTCAAGAGCATGGTGATAGGGTTCGATGAAATTTTCTTCCGTATACTTGCCCTGCGCGGTCGCCAGCTGGGTACGCTCCTCCCGATCGTAGACAATGCGAGTGTTTGAATAATCCTGATGCTTCAGGCTTGGCTTATAACAGTCCGCTGCCGCAGCATTAGCGTTGTAGATTTCCGGACGGTAGATTTTCTGGAAGGACTCCATCGTGCTGATAGTGCTGATAAGCTCAAGCGTGGAGTAATCAGAGAGAAGATCACCGAAGAAATAGAAGGCCAGAGGTGCCGCACTGTTCTTGGGCATGAAATAACGAACCTCCATCCCCATTTTTTTGAAATATTGATCGGTCAGGGAAAATTCGCGCTGTTCAAATTCAACACCCAGAACAGGGTGCTGATTTTCTGTCCGATGATAGGTTCGGTTGGTTGAGACACTAAGGCATATGACCGGAAGCTTTTTGAAATTCTTCTTGTAGGCAGTCGAATTCACAACGCTCTTGAAGAGATTGCCATGCAGATCCCCGTAATTGTGGGGAACGCTGAACTCCGTCTTGTCTTTGTTGTAGTTCGGCAGCAACACGCTGAAATCGTAGTCTCGGACATATGACGAGAAACTGTTCCCAGCGAGACCTTCTATGCGCTTGTTGTGCTTTTGATCGACAATCGTTGTGTAAAGAACTTCGATCAGCGGAAAGCTGTCGTTCTTGCCGGCAAAGGCAAGGTCCATCTCAATGGAAACGATTTCAAGTTCGACGGAGTAGCGATCCCCCATGGAGTTGTCCCAATGCGCCAGGCCATTGAAACGATTGTCAATCATCCTGAGCACGTTGCGCAGGTTTTTCTGACGGCTTTCTCCTCTTGCCAGATTGGCGAAATTGGTCGTGAGACGCGTTCTGTCGGATGGATGATAATTCTCATCGAAGCGAATGCGCTTTATTTCAAATGCAGTTTCCCTGATCATTGAAGCCTTCATCATGTCTGCAGTTAAGAGCCTTACCCGTCTTATGCCGGAAGACTCCATTGAACAGAAATGATTTGATTTCATCAAACCATAAATATCATTCATGGAACGATGTGATCAGGGTCACACCGAAAATGGATAAGTTCAGAGACCGACCTGCCCGCCTTCATCTGACTGCGGAGCAGGTCAATGACTTGAGAGGCGCAGACGTGCTTCTGCCAAACCGCCCCGATGAGATAAAAGAAGTCATCAGGGAAAGAGGCTGCGACAGCAACCAGATCAGGTTATCGCTTGCAGAACGCAATATCACAGCCTGTATTCCGCCGGCGAAGAAACGGAAATCAAAACGACCTTACAATTGGCATCTGTATAAAAAGCGCCATCCGATCGAAAACATGCGTGCAAAGCGGAAAGACTGGCGAAGGAAGGCGACACGATACGACCGCTGCACTCATACATTCATTGTTCGCAATCCACATCGCAGCAAGCGTCATCTTCTACCTCAAAGAATGAATGCTGAGCCTAATCACGACTCCCGTGAACAAGCAGATTCGCCTCGCACCTGCCCTGCAAGGAGTTAGACACATTGATATACGTCAGCGGCTATTGCTTTCTGAGTTCGAGCCATAACACGTCATAAGTCCCAAGTATCCTGCCAGGGATTCATGAGCAGGAACCACCTGGTTCCCAAATAAAGATTCCACCAAAGACGTTCCATTCCACTCCCTGATTCGATAAAGCGTTGCAAAAACACCCTGGTAACTCTGGGCCCCCTGCCCGAGAACAAGTTCTGAGCCTCGGCGGACGTTGTCCATCATCCAGGCCGGCAACCGCAAGTGATAAGGGTTACGTTTCAATTCTTTCCCGTGACAAAGAAGCGCATCAATAAGATGAGCAACGACCTCTGGAGTGGCACCAACCAGAAGATTTGGGGATTTCATAGGTGCCCAGTATTCAGTTTCCACAACCAGACAGCTCAGCTGAGGGCAGCGTGACAGCGCCGCCATAACCAGCCGGTTCGTACCCACATGCGTACGATTCCAGTCTTCCGCGTGGGGCATAAAAACAATGTCGGGCTTTTCTTTTTGCAGGAGTTCCGCAATCGATCTCACGGCATTAAGCCACCTGCGAGGATTATCACGCGCGGCCGTATCTGTGACATCTGAAAAACCCGTGCCTTCTGGCGCATAAAATGAAAACCCTATGTTGTTACAGGCGTTACGCGCCTCCTCAAGGCGTTCTGACCGTCGACAGAGCAGGCTTCCGGCTGTTACGGCCACGTTCATCACAGAAGCAGACATTTCCCTCATAAGACGAAGCGGTAACGTACCAGTAATGATTTCATCGTCGGGGTGTGGAGAGAACAGGACGCAGCGAGGACCGGACGTAACATGTTGAGTCATCACCGTATGGGCGACGTGCCATTCCTCGCGTTCCGCCGAGGCAAACGTTTCATGTATGGTACGAACATACCGAAGGCACTTTTCAAATGACGACGATTCCATCTTACATCCATCCAAACACACCGCCTGCTGGTGCTGACTATTGAGTAATTTCGCACACAGTCCTCTGCCTTTGGCAAACTATTATATTATAACGTAACAGTTGATTCAGAAAGAGTTCCGCCCAAAACAGCGCCGCGAAGACGTCCCTCGATTTCAGGAAGACACGCAGCTGCCAACAGGGACAGCGAGCCGGCAATCTGAGCGCAAATGCCAGCGTCTCCTGACTTTCGCCAAGCATAGCAATATAGCATATTGCATATATCAAAACATCTACTGATTATCGCGCCTGTGCCGTGGAACGAAATGCCGTAGGAATGTTACAATCCGATCGGTTACCAGAAGCCGGTGTCCGCTGGCAGCATCTGACGCGTCTAGAGGGTGTTATGTACTTTCGTTCCTGATTGGTGCAGTAATGAGGGATGGCACCCGCACGCAAACCGTATCCCTCTGATGTATCAGACGAAGAATGGTCTCTGGTCGTTCCGTATCTGGTCCTGATGCGAGAGGACGCGGAACAGCGGCGGCATGATCTGCGCGAACTGTTCAACGGGTTGCGCTACGTGATCCGCTACGGGATTGCCTGGCGCGCGATGCCAAACGATCTGCCGCCGTGGTCGGCGGTTTGTCAGCAGTCTCGTCGTTGGATGGATGCCGGCTGCTTCGAGACGCTGGCCTGCGATCTACGTGCCGTCTTGCGCATGGCTTCTGGTCGCCTGCCGGAACCCACTGCAGCCATCCTCGACAGCCGGACATTACGTTCGACACCCGAGAGCGGGCCTCGCGCCGGTTACGACGGGGCCAAACGCAAACGGGGCTCGAAGCTGCATATGGCTGTGGATACGCTGGGCCACCTGCTGGCCCTGCATGTCACGCCAGCCAATCGGGATGATCGCGCCGAGGTCGGACGCCTCGCCGCTGCCATTCAGGAGGCCACTGACGAAAGCGTCGAACTGGCCTATGTCGATCAGGGATATACGGGCTCAAAACCAGACGAGGCGGCTCGCACGCACGGTATCGCACTCGAAGTCGTCAAGTTGCCCGAAGCCAAGCGCGGCTTTGTCCTGCTGCCGCGCCGATGGGTCGTCGAGCGATCTTTCGCATGGGCCACACGATGCCGCAGGCTCGTCAAGGACTACGAGCGTTACGCTTCAACCCTCGCAAGTCTCCATGTCGTCGCTTTCGCATGTTTCATGCTCAGAAACGCCGCTATACTCGCTCAAGGTGCATAACACCCTCTAGCCAATCAGAGTTATGCACGTCTGGATCTGGAAGAAGCCCAAAGGCTCTATCAGGACGCTCTGGCGGAGGCCACCGGGATTCTGGTCGATTTTCAGGAGACGGGACTACCGCTCTCTGCTCCCGCCATTTTTAGCATATCGTGTCAGAATCTGACCGATCTGTTTCTGAGGGAGCGGCAGGCTGAAAAAGCTGCTTATTTTCGACATTCTGCCTGTAACGAACTGTCTCGTCTCGCAAGCCTGCCTGACCTCCCCCTGCAGGCGCGGCACGCTTGCGCGGAGCTTCTGCGCTGGGCTGTTGCCTGGGTGATGGAACATGAAAATGACTCCCTCCCCCTGTCGGAAGAAACTGAAGCACTTGTGACTCGCGCGCGCACTGTAGCGCTTAACGTTTACACGATTGCCGGCCACGTGGTGCAAACCCGGCTGGAAGACGCCCCGGCTACGGGACGCCCCTCCTAAACGAGGGCTCTTCTAAAATAGAACTGGAATATCACATGTTTAAGCTCCCCGAGCTTCCATATGCTCCCGACGCACTCGCGCCCTACATGTCAGCCGAGACGCTTGAATACCACCACGGAAAGCATCATAAGGCTTACGTTGACAAGCTCAACGAACTCACTGCCAGCGGTCCATTTCACGGACTGGCTCTTGATGAAATTATCCGGAAAACAGCGTCCGACCCCGAGCAGAAGGTTCTGTTCAACCAGGCCGGCCAGCACTGGAACCATTCCTTTTTCTGGCTTAGCATGAAAGCAAAAGGCGGCGGATCTATTCCTGCGTCTCTCGAAAAACAGCTTGTTTCGGATTTCGGTTCTCTGGGTAATTTCAAAACGGAATTCAAAAATGCCTGTCTGGCCCAGTTCGGGAGCGGGTGGGGCTGGCTCGTACATGATGGTCAGAAACTGACCATTACCAAAACAGCTAACGCAGACACCCCGCTTGCACATGGCCAAACAGCCTTGTTGACATGTGATGTATGGGAACACGCCTATTATATCGATTATCGCAACATGCGACCGAAATATGTGGAGGCCTTCCTGACAGATCTGGTGGACTGGGAGATGGTTGAACAGCGTTACCGGACAGCGATCTCAGCAGCGTGAAGGGCCTGAGGCACGCCAGCGTCTAAGCAAGCGCACTCGCGCGTCATGCACGAAATTAATGAAATACGTGCGCGGGTCCGTCTTCGGAACCGTCGCGCGCATGCAGTCCTGGATGGGGGGTGATCTGCTTCGGGGTGGTCATCGCCCTGCAGGATTCACGACACACGACTCACGCATGAGGCCCCGCCAGGATATCCTACGTGCCTCAATCCACCATCCTGCCAGAGCCTCCCGGAATCCCGTGACATTCTCCCGAAAGCGCGACAAATCCGATAATCGTGAAAATGCACGACAACGCGAACAGAATCTCTTTGATATAGTACGAACTGCACGGACAGTTTCAAGCGTGTTCACTTCCGGTCGACATCAAAACACGACTGCTGAGAAGCATAACTGAACCACCGAACCCTTCGTTCCGTCAAAATTCCAGAACATCCCTTTTTCGCAGCTCTCCCAGCAACGGCAACAAAGGCAATCCAAGTATTGTTGAGTAATCGCCACCGACGTGTTCAAAGAGCTGGCCCCCCGGTCCTTCCACACGGTAAGCTCCGACGCACTGCAGACAGTTTTCTGCCTCCTGCTGAAGGTATTTTTCGATAAATCTGTCCGAGAACATCCGCATTGTCAGCGTCGCATGGGACAGATGTCTCCAGACAATCTCCGTCCTGTCCAAAAGAACGACCGCACTGTGCAGCACATGTGTGCGTCCCCGCAGGCTTCTCAGCTGGGCTCCAGCAGCGTCAAGATTCAGAGGCTTGTCGAACCATGCTCCTTCGCACTCCAGCATCTGATCGGCACCGATTATCAAACAGTGCTCTTCAGAACTCATCTGTGCGCAGCGCTGTGATGCCACTAAACACGCTTTTTCCTCAGCGAGTTTGAGAGCCACCTCCCTGACGTTGCGTCCTTCTGCTTTCCAGTGTGACTTGAGCCCATCCTCGTCAACAGACGCAGGATAGCACGCGCACTCTATGCCGCTCTGCTTCAGTAACTTGAGTCTGGTCTGCGAGCCGCTCGCCAGAATCAGCCTTATGGCATCGTTTTTCATCAGGTCGCCAGCCCTCTCACGAGGACATGATTTTCCGGGGAACATCAGGAAGCGGGCCTGTCAGTCGCATCAAATCTTAGCGGCATTCCCGCGGGTTCCCCGAGAAGTTCTCCTTCCCACATCACCCGCTTCCCTCTTATGACGGTGCCGACAGGTCTCCCCGTCAGCCTCTTGCCCACGAAAGGAGACCAGCCGCATTTCGATGCCAGCCAGCGTTCCTCAATGGTCCAGGATGCCCTGAGATCGACGATTGAGAAATCCGCATCGTACCCGACGGCAATACGGCCCTTTCGCACCAGACCGAAGAGACGTTGAGGCCCGGCGGACGTCAGATCGACCAGACGACGCAGCGTCAGTCGCTCGTTGGCCACATGATCCAGCATCAGAGGCAACAGGGTCTGCACCCCCGGCATGCCGGAAGGAGAGGAAGGATAGCTCCTGTTCTTTGACTCCAGAGAATGAGGGGCATGATCGGACCCGATCACATCCGGCATTCCCTGACCGAGCCAATGCCATAATCCGTCTCTGTGTGCTCCCGACCGTATGGGAGGATTCATCTGCGCGAGCGTACCCAGCCGAGGATAAACGTCTTCTCCGGCAAGAGTGAGATGCTGGGGAGTTAGTTCACAACTAGCAATATCCCGATGACGGGAAATGAGAGCCAGCTCCTGTGGCGTCGTCACATGAAGGATGTGCACTCTGCGCCCCGTTTTACGTGCCAGATGTAATACCCGATCAGTCGCCCGAAGCGCACTCTCGTCGTCCCGCCACACCGGATGGCTGGCCGCATCACCCGCCACTCTCAAATTCATGCGCTCTTTGAGGCGGTCTTCATCCTCGGCATGAACCGCCACGCGGCGCACACCGGAACGAAGCACTCGCTCCAGCATGGTATCTTCAGAAATCAGAAGATTTCCCGTTGAAGATCCCATGAAAACCTTGATCCCGGCTGTTCCGGCAAGTTTTTCGAGTTCACCGCACCGGTCGGCATTATCGACTGTCGCGCCGATATAAAAAGCATGGTCGCACCACATACGGTTCCTGGCACGGGCGAGCTTGTCAGCCAGCGCTTCCGGCGTAGACGTCGTCGGCCTGGTGTTGGGCATTTCGAAAACACCCGTTACACCTCCCAGAACAGCAGCACGACTGCCGGATTCCAGATCCTCGCTCTCCGTCGCTCCCGGTTCCCGGAAATGCACCTGCGTGTCGATCACACCGGGCAGAATGGTCAGGCCCGTGCAATCCAGTTCCGCTGCCGCCTTTCCAGTTCCACCGATGGCAGCGATCATTTCCCCACGCACATATACGTCGGTCGTCACGGTCGCATCCGGCAGCACGACGGACCCACCTTTCAGAACCAGATCGAACAGGTCGCTCTCCACCGTTGATACGGGCAATCCATGAAACATCGGAGCCTGTCCTGCTGCTGGAGGTCGTTCTGCTTTTTAAGTTCCTTCACACGCGTTCCGGATGAAAGATAGGAAGTCTTCATAGTGACGATCATGCCGTGTTCTGGTTAACTCTGACAGGACGTCCGACTGCCGATCACGCGCCAACGCGTCCCCAGAGGCGTGTCTTCGAGAAAGATCCCTTGACCCCGCAGCATATCTCGCAGGCGATCAGCTTCAGCAAAATCCCGTCTGTCGCGTGCTTCGATTCGTCGCCTCACCAGGTCCGATACGATTGCGTCTGACTCGACGGAAAATGACGTCTGCTCTTCTTTTCGCAAGAATCCCAACAGGCGGAGTCCGCCTACCAGTTCTGTGCGCAGGCGGGTTTTTACGGACGGCACTTCTGCACGCCGCAGACGGTGCGCGGTCTCGAACAGAGTGCTCAATCCGGCCGGCGTGTTGAGATCATCATCAAGCGCTCGCGCCACGCTCAGTTCGGTAGAGCCATCGACACTATCCTCCTGAGCGAGGTGGTCTGTGTCCGAAAGAAGGCGACGCAGACGCTGCAAAGTCCGCCTGCACCGATCAAGAAGCTCCTTCGACCAGTCCAGGGGCTGCCGATAATGCGCCGAGAGCAGCGCGAGTCTGATGGCTTCTCCATCCGCTTCCTTCAGAAGATCATGAACAAGCACGACATTGCCCAGGGACTTCGACATTTTTCTCCCCTCGACAGTGACAAAGCCATTATGAACCCAGAACTTGCAATACTCTGCGCCATCACGCGCCGAGACACTTTGCGCAATTTCGTTTTCATGATGGGGAAAGATAAGATCCTGCCCTCCTCCATGAAGATCAATCGGCAAACCGAGCCGGTTTTCGGTCATAGCCGAGCACTCGATATGCCACCCGGGCCTGCCGCGGCCCCAGGGGCTCTCCCACCCCGGAAGATCAGGAGTGGATGGCTTCCACAACACAAAGTCGGCAGGGTCATGCTTGAACGGTGCAATCTCCACTCGCCCCCCAGCCATCAGGTCTTTTTGTTTCCTGCCCGACAAAACGCCATATTGCTCGAAAGACGGCACATGAAAAAGCACATGCCCTTCCGCGACGTAGGCGTGCCCCCTGTCGATCAGACGACTGATGATCGAAATGATATCGGGAATGTGGTCAGTCACACGCGGTTCAAAGTCGGGGGTAAGCAGACCCAACGCCTTCATATCGGAACGATAGGCATCAATAAAACGATCCGTGAGCACCCTGATAGACTGACCCGTGCGCGCGGCTTCAGCGTTGATCTTGTCGTCGACATCTGTGAAGTTACGTGCATAGAGCACACGCGAATATTTTTGACGCAAGACGCGATACAGAAGATCAAAGACAACCGCCGAACGGGCATTGCCCAGATGAGCGTAGTTATAGACGGTAGGGCCGCAAACATACAGTGTGACCCTGTTCGGATCACGAGGCTGGAACCTCTGCTTTCTTCCCGAAAGCGTATTTGTCAGAAACAGGGCATGACGACCCGGATCTGTTCCAGTTTCTTTCATCATGACGGTCGATTTCCCGGATAGAGATATAGAGTGCGATAAGGACCTTCCCGACCGTCACATTCTGTCTTGGCGTCCAGCCGCTGCATTATGAAATCCGCTCCTGAGGCCTGCCAGACAGTCCAGGTGCCACAATCCCCTAAACTGTCGTCCCGATGAAGCGACGTCAGAACACCTGACTGATCATCGTAGGTCACATTGAACAGATAGGGTGACGTGTTCCAGACCCCATGGTCCCATTGCCTGAATGTCAGAAGCTCTACAGGTGAAGAGGGCATAGCCCGGATCACTACCTGCGTTGTTTCTGACAGTCTGACCGTGCAGGGTATGATCCAAATACGGCCCTTGTTCTCTGGGAGGCTGCCCATCCGATAGGCCTGCCGTCCTGAGGGATTATGTGCATAATGCGTGCAGCCCTCCGGTATGACGTCCTGCACCATAGCGGGAAGATCGAAGCCCTTAGCATTACTGGGTGTAGAGTTTGTTACACCCAGAAGAAACACATAGAACAATAATCGCTTTTTCCGACC
>NZ_JOPG01000099.1 GCF_002153605.1 Acetobacter malorum
TGTCTGCTTTGTTTTTTCTGAGTCGACAGACGGTCAATTATGTCGAGTAAAAACCCATTCATGAACGCTTCTCTCATCCGGACAGCACAGGCCTGATCCCTCCATGTGCACAGCAGATCCACACTGAAGAAGTGGAGGCGTCTGGACTGTGAGCGTGCCTCCAAAGGAACGTCCGCTAACATGACTAAGCTGAAGGCCTT
>NZ_JOPG01000100.1 GCF_002153605.1 Acetobacter malorum
CGTCCTCAATCGTTCGCGTGTTCAGAGTGGACCAGAACAATGCCTGATAGCATCGGATGGAAGTTGCTGGCCGCGGCATTCGCCGCGACCATGCTGAGTGCCGCTCCGGCGGAGGCCTGGCCGTGGATTTATGCTGGACCACCAATTGTCGTTCCACCACCAGTCGTGGTCGCGCCGCTAGCTGTCAGTTGGGGTGGGCGGTCT
>NZ_JOPG01000101.1 GCF_002153605.1 Acetobacter malorum
AATCGCCTGGAAGATCGTCTGGTTGATCGGATCGATTCCGACATCGACGACCAGATGCCATACCGCGCCAATCAGATGAATCGTTGCGATGGCAGTGACCAGCATGATGAGCGTAATCAGGGTCAGAATGATCGCCTGTTCAAAACGCTCGTAGAATGTCAGGCCCCTGAACAGCTTGATGAGGCGAGACCAGTCCCTGCTCTGCCAGGAACGTTTCATGGAGAGGTCTTCCATAGGCGTTTTCCCATCTATTAATTGCGTTATAGTTCTCATGTCCTGGGTCTGGTTTTTCTTTTGGCGACGGAGAATGTCCTCATGCAGGACACGTTACGGATCATAGGCGCTCACCACCCGTTCGAACCGCTCGATTCCTCAGATGACATTCCAGTCATACGCCGGTCCTGGCTGGCCCGCGTGTCGCCCGATGCCAGAGCCGTCGCATCCAGAGGGCTGACGCTCAAGCCCGAAACAGTGGCGGTGACGTCGACATGCACGG
>NZ_JOPG01000102.1 GCF_002153605.1 Acetobacter malorum
CCCATCCTGCTGCATGTGATGACCGAAAAAGGCCACGGCTATCAGCCCGCCGAAAAGGCCGGGGACAAATATCACGCCGTCGCCAAGTTCAACGTCGTCACCGGTGAGCAGAAAAAAGGCCCCGCCGGGCCGCCGTCCTACACCTCCGTGTTTGCACGCGAACTGGTGCGCCGGGCCGCAACCGACAACAAGATTGCTGCCATCACCGCCGCCATGCCGTCCGGCACCGGTCTGGATGCGTTCGCGAAGAACTACCCCGACCGCTTTTTTGACGTCGGTATTGCCGAGCAGCATGCCGTGACGTTTGCCGCGGGCATGGCGACCGAAGGCCTCCGCCCCTTCTGCGCCATCTACTCCTCCTTCCTGCAGCGCGCCTATGATCAGGTGATGCATGACGTGGTGCTCCAGAAGCTGCCCGTTCGCTTCGCCATTGACCGTGCCGGGCTGGTTGGGGCCGATGGGGCAACCCATGCCGGTTCCTTCGACATTGCCTATCTGGGCTGTCTGCCGGGCATGAGCATCATGGCGCCGTCTGACGAGGTTGAGCTGCTGCACATGACGGCGACCGCTGCCGAGTTTGATGAAGGCCCGATTGCCCTGCGCTACCCGCGTGGCGGGGGGCTGGGTCTGGAGCTGCC
>NZ_JOPG01000103.1 GCF_002153605.1 Acetobacter malorum
GCACAGGACTTGCTTCCGGTGCGTGACACATGAACGATTGGCGCCGCCTGACCGTTTGATGTGATCGTGATCGTCTGCGTACAGGCGGTGGGTCCACCGGTGCTGACCGCCTCGAAACGCTGCCAGGACATGCTCTGTTTCGGGAGGTCATGACCAACAGCCGGAACAGCGCGCAGGACGCCGTCCAGCCGCGAGCCCAATGTCCGATCGACCGCCTCCATGAGAGCCATATTGCGTGCCATCATGCGATCAACGGCCTCGAACATG
>NZ_JOPG01000104.1 GCF_002153605.1 Acetobacter malorum
CATGACGCGGCGCATATTCTGGCTCAGGCGATCAGCGAACTGTTTCCGGGCACTCTGTTTGCGACCGGACCCGCTACTGAAAGCGGCTTTTACTACGATGTCGGGCCGGAAGAGCCGATCACGGCGGACGATTTGCCCCGGATCGAAGCCCGCATGCATGAAATCGTTGATCGCAATGAACCAATCGTCCGCGAGGTGTGGGACCGGGAGAGTGCACTTTCCTGGTGTTGCGAACAGGGCCAGCACTACAAAACCGAGATCATCAACGCACTCCCGGCTGATGCTGTTCTGACGTTCTATCGACAGGGTGATTTCGTGGAC
>NZ_JOPG01000012.1 GCF_002153605.1 Acetobacter malorum
GCTGACTTCAACCCCTGTTCGCAGGCCTGCGATATGTTGAGATCAAGCGATTTGGCTTCTTCGAGTAACTGAGATGGTAACGTCACATTAGTCGGACGACGTGGTGAGTTGGTGGAATGCAGGCGAACCATAGCTTTTTACTCCATATCCTGGAGACTGGAACTTAGCACATACGCATGCGCATTTCCATGCGTATATTATCCTCCCGATATATGGCTGTTTTCCGAAAACTCAAGCAATTCCTCTTACGTCTGACATGAGGACGGAAACCGACCAAACCCTACAAACCACCGGAATGCGAGGCCGTCTTCGACATCGGCATTCTCGGCACAGCATGAACTGGCATATGAGGCTTCCCTCTCAAACTTTGTAGGGCTTCCGTCCACGCACCCTCCTGCATCGCCTGCCGCGTTACCGGGTTGGACGACACAAGGCACGACTTCAAAAGCCTGCGCTCTTGCAAAGCAGCCTGCACTTCTGGTGACGTAAAATGCTCCTGCACGTCCTGCTGGCGTGCAAGGGCCGCCTCTGCACAGGCCTTCGCAATCCGCTCTCTAGCCTCGTCTGCGGTAATTGGAGGCACGTCTATGCACACACCAAACAAGGCATTCAGCATTCGGGCGATAAGGGCTGCCAACAGACGTTCCAACATGTCCCCTAACGTGCTGTTTTCCAGCCGTCGCACTATGTTTTGGTAGGGCAAGGCAATCAGTTCCGCACGGCATTCAGACCGTTTCCAACGAGGCCGAATACGGCTTCTTAAAACCTCAAGCCTTTGCGCGTATTCAGGAGGCACGGCCACGGGCAGAGGCTTACTTGCCATCACGGCCCTGACCGTCAAACGGGGCGGAGACAAGGGAACAGGTCTGTTGGCATCCGATAATAAGGCAACCAGTTCTTTCTTCTTCAGCCCCAGAACACGATGCAAAGCCAGATGGGCTTCCCCGCTTTTGCCAATCAACCAGACGTCAGGCTTATCTCCCTCTCGAATGAGATAGCCCTCCTCAGCCACCCGCTCGATAAAGGACAATAAGACCCGTCCCTCCTCTTGCCAGCATCTACGCAAATGCGCCCGTATCGTGGGCAACACTGACTTGCCTGCCTTGCGCTTGGTGACCTGATGAGCCTTATCCGTAAAGGTTGACTGTGGATTATCGCCTTCTCCCCAGAAAGCCTGTTTAAGGGCTGTAGCCGCCCTTTGCATTTGCTGATTGGAAGACACTTCCAGCGCCCTGATCACCGCATCATTATGCTTCCCTGATGTGAGGGAGTGACCAAAGGCCAGTTCCGTAAATCGGGCTACTTTCTCGTTTCTGATACGGATAAAGCGGGAGTCCAGACTGCGCCCGTTGGCAAGGGTTTCAGCAAACACAACATGCCAATGCCGGTCATAACTGTGACCATCGGCCCGCTTTTTCTGATGCTCCACAATCATCAAGGGTGGGTCAGCCCCAAATTCACTTTGGTAGAGTGTCACCATCTTCTGGAACGTCTCAGGTGAAGTGACCTGTTCCGGGCTGAGGATCACGTGACGCAGGCCATAGCGCCGTTTAGAATGACGAGCATCTTTGACCGCCTCAGCCAGAGCAAACTCCCTGCCCTGCACAATCCTTACTTCTTCATTCTCGTCAGTCCGCATCAAGTGGCGGTATAAATGGCGGTGCGTACTTTCTGCTGTGATACGAGAGGCCTTGATAATCATGCCCGTATCTCCCGTAGCAAAGAACGGGCATGGGCCGTGGCGTCATCGACGGCCATGAGGGTGTTCCCAACATCAGCGCTTCGACCCCCGTTTAAAACATGGGCTATCTGGTTAAGATTATTGCCAATGGCCGAGAGCTGATGCGCCACGTCCTGCAAGGCAACAACGAGAGCATCATGTCGGCCTTTTGTGGCGACAACAGCCAGCATCACAGACCGCAGCCATGACGAACAGGTAACACCAGCGGCACATGCCGCACGCTTTAAAACAGCATGTTCCGCATCGGACAGGCGGAGACGGATATCATGGCACCGGCCATGGGTTTTTGGGGATTGTCTGACAGACATGGCAAGGCACTCCTTCACCACAGAAAAGGGGGTTCACGGGGGAAAGCAACGCTTCCCCCTGACCAGATTGCAAACCACCGCGACACAACGTGTCCGCTGGTTTGCACGGCTGGCTTTAAGGTAACCAACTTTTCTGCAAGTGACCGGGCCGGGAATGTGATGCCCCTCAATCCGAGGCAGGCTCTAGCGCCGGAAAAGGCCTTTTAGCTCTTGATGAGTTCTCAACAGCTCACCTTTAAAAGGTATTTTCAGAAGGCTGTTAAACGAGGAACGACAGGGAAAGGGAACCCTCAGTGAACGCTTCTTTAGCGGATATTTTCTAAGGGTGTTTGAATAACAATATGGTCCTTCTGAATCAGGTCACGAAAGACTGCATCGGTTGTTGCCCAGTCCAGCACATCGACTTTCCAAGGCAGCAGAGACGAAGAAAAAGCCTCTTCCAAACCGACACGCACCAGTAAAGGAAGCGGCTCTTCGCCAATAATCGCAAGGTCCAAATCTGAATACGGCTTGGCAGTTCCTTTTGCCCTGGAGCCAAACACCCAAACCTCTTTGTCTGGCACAAACTCTTTGAGAAGAGTTGCGACTGTGAGTTTCTCTTTCGGGGAAAGAGCCAAAGCAGATGTCATGCGGTGCGTTCTTTTAAGACCTGCAACAAGAATGCAGCCTCTTCTATGAAGTCAGGAATACCTGCCACAACCTGCCGTGCCGTTATCTCGTTATAGGTATGGCTCGTTAAATTGCGCATCTTCCGATACACACTCCATTCAGCCCACGAGCCTTTTAGAAGACCGGCTTCATTGGCAGAACGAATAAGGTCGGGAAATCCCATCCGGTCATATTCTTCTGGTGAGGCGGAGTTCTGTTCCAAAAACCGCTTCAGGGTTTTATGGCTAAGTTCATAGGTAAATTCAAAGCGCTGTATCAGGCCATCGCGTAGCTGTTCATCCGTTGGTGCGCTCTCATGCCGAACCCAGCCTTCTTTCAAGCGGTCAAGAGCCCGTTCCAATGGCGCGAGATACAACATGCTGCTCTTTACCCCCTGCTACACTTCATACAGTCACGCAGTCATACCGTATTCCCGCACTCCGCAACACCGCGAATGCGCCCCTTTGCCCGGCTTGACCTTCCCATAATGTTCAACCAAAATGCCTACCAGAAATTCAACCCCGAAGGTGACGGCAGAGCACTTTGTTCGTCTTTTCAAGAGGTTAACTGCGGGACAGTGCAGGACTATGAAGGTTCGAGTCCCGCAGTTCGCACCACAGACACCTGAAATAGCACGATTTTTCGACTGAATGAGGGGCAAAGGCTGTCTTTGCTCCATCGTCCTTCCCCATCGAGGGAAGATTCTATGCTCCGCGTCCGAGGCACCACTTACCACTTCCGCCGTATCGTTCCTCCTGCCCTGCGAGCAGTCTTAAACCGGCGGGAAATCTGGGTTTCCCTGAAAACCGGCTACCAGAATGAGGCCCGCAAGCGCGCTTCTTTGCTTCATGCCAGAACCACTGAACTGTTCATGCAAGCCCATTCTGTGCTGGCTGAACCGGACGCTTTAAGCAGGCTTGAGGGTCTGCGGGTTGCACTACGGGATTTGCAGAGCGTGAACCTGCCTTCATCTGCTCATGAAACGGAGGCCGTGCCGGTGTCAGCACCGATACCAAAACCCCGGACAGTGAAGAAAGCACCCAAACCCGCCAAGGCTACTCCCCTTATGCTTTCGGGTGCCTTAAAACGCTTCGTGCTGGATAATCCTCATGCCAGTGCCGACACCAAGAAAGCCACCCAGCGGGCCATAGACCTTTTTCTGCAAGCGTTTGGCGATGCCCCTGTGTCCATCATAGGGGGCGAGAAGGCCGGAGCCTTCCGTGACCTGCTATTTTCCCTTCCCGCATCGCTGGGCAAACGTAAGAGCAGCCTTACCCTTGCAGAAGAGGCGCAGAAGGCCAGAGAGGAAGGTCTGCCAACCCTGAGCGGGAAAAGCGTCAAAAACCATATGATGCGCCTCTCTGCCCTGTGGAATCAGCTACACCAACGGGAGCTTGTCACACGCAATCCCTGGACAGGCTGGAATTTTGAAAACGGGCAAAAGACCATACGCAGAAGCTGGACGACAAAGGAACTTGTTTTGCTGGCCTCTGCGTCATGGCATAGCACGTCCGTGCCAGAACAGACCTTCAGGCTGGTCACCCTTATTGCAGCTTACTCAGGCATGAGGCTGGGGGAAATCTGTACCCTGCGAAAAGAAGACCTCCAGACCGTTGACGGTATCTCTTGCTTCCTCATTCGCCCACACCCCGAAACCGGCTGGGCACCCAAGACTGACGCAGGCAATCGTGTGGTGCCTGTCCATTCAAAACTCATTGAAGCGGGAGTTCTGGCTCTTAAAGATACCACTGACGGGGCTAACCTCGTTCCCGGTCTGGAAACCTCGAAACAGGGTGTCAGAGGCGCAGCATTGGGACGGGCTTTCTCATTGCTTAAAAACCGCATCGGTCTGCCTGCTGAAATCACATTTCACTCGTTCCGGCATACCGTTTCCACACAACTCAGAAACGCGAATGCTACTATCCGGGAGGTATGGATTGACCGCCTACTCGGTCATGAAGCGACCCACAAAAGTCAGGGCACCACGACCTATCTGACCAGCATCTCAACAGCCAATTTGCTGCAAACCATAGAGGCAATAAGTTACCCGGAAACAGCCTTCAAAAAGGGAACGATTTAAAAGGGAGCCAGCAGTGTCAAATGGCTACCCAAAGTAGCATTCGACAGCTGGCAAGGGGGAGAAATCTCCCCCGTTGACCCCCTTATTATTTTTCTAATTTCCTACTAAATTAAGGAATAAGCGGAGTATCTTTTGCCAACCCAGAAAAGGATAGAGACCTCCGATATCTTTACGGTGTTGTTCCGCATGTAGAACTGTTAATTTTGATCTCGCGCAACTTGGTATTGGGGTCGCTATATAAATCCAATGAAACACCTGCGCCTAGCTGAAAAATAGTTGTGCCATGCATGATTTTACAGAAAATATCTCTAAAACGATCAGCTTGAGACTGATCTTTGAATTTCTCAATAGTTGTTTTTTCTTTTAAAATAATTTTATAAACGATAGTATTACCAACAACGTCTGCTCCGACGATCTTCCCCATGAAGCCAAGTTCGGGCATGTGCTGTTTTTCCAAATTTAGATTAGCCACAAGATAGTCGTGTATATTTTTCTCGGTATTTGTAAGATTTTTTCCTGTTTCACAGGATTTTTGAGAAACATCATAAGTCATTATGACATCTCTTGATCCTTCCATCCGATAGTTAGACCTTACAATAAGGCCAGTTTTCAAAAGCGATAACGTGTCAGGATTTGAACAGAATCTTTGCACTGCGATTTGCCTCAGCGCGCTACTCATTTGCGCTCCTCCTCCTAACCCGGATAAACCGTTTTTTGTCATTTCGGCGTTTATGATCAGATACTCCCCGGAGCTTTCATACTCAGTAATCATTAAACCAGGCTGAACATGTAGCGGGAGCTGGCCGCTTGCATTCGCAGCCGTTGCGGCGGCATGTGCAATCGCTGCAACCTGCTGGGGTGTGTTAGCTAAAGAAGTCGTAGGATAAAAAAAGGTAAATGCTAAAAAAACTCTTTTTACAATATTGTTCATTCCGTAAACTGCCTATCTTTCTTTTTCTGATTCAGCAAGATTGCTTTTTGATTTCATTTAAACTGGAATTTCAATATCACACCACTACAAACCAGAAAAATTATTTCCATTCTTGACTGCCCCACGGGTTTGCCCGCAGAGTGAACCCGCAGTCACCATGTGAAGGATGATTTCGTCTGAAATTATCGTTCTGTTTCAATAGCTTATCTGATTGGTTGTGACCAAGAAGAGCGGGTTCGAGTCCCGCAGTTCGCACCACTAACCACTGGAAATATAGCAGTGCAATGAGAATGTGACGGGTCTGTGGGGTTTTGCCGTTTGTCTTCCCAGAACGACCACTCGTCATACTTCGCCTCACAGGTCACGCTCCTACTTCCACCACCCTGCCTTCTATGCCTCCCTCGCCTCCCCTGCTCTCATCCTGTAACAAGGCTCTTTCGCATCCGGGGTGGAGCAATAGGGGCAGGCGCATATGAAGCTTGATTTCACAACTCTCAACAGCATGCGCCAGCATAACCCAGCCTGGCGTCTGTTATGCTCGGACCATGCTCCCCTTATTCTCAGCTTTCTGCATCAGGCCTTCGTCCGCCCCAACGTCCGCAGTCTGGAAGCCGAGAGCATGGCGGAAGCGCTGGAAGACACGCTCTATGCGTTGCGCCAGCAACTGGATGAAAACGCCTTCCCCAGAACCGCACGCGAGTATCTGGAAGACTGGGCCTCTCCGGACAAAGGCTGGCTGAGAAAATTCTATCAACTCGGCACAGACAACGCCGTCTTCGACATGACCCCGGCTACCGAAAAAGCACTTTCATGGCTGGAACAACTGGCAGAACGCAGCTTTGTGGGCACAGAATCTCGCCTGCGAACCCTGTTTGATCTGCTGCGCCAGATGAATGAAGGCACCCAGAGCGACCCGGACCAGCGCCTTGCAGACCTGCATCAGCGCCGGGATGAGATTGATGCCGAAATTGCCCGCATCCAGAGCGGGGATCTCAGCCTGATGGATGATACCGGCATTAAGGAACGCTTCTCCCAGTTCACGCGCATGGCGCGCGATCTTCTGGCCGACTTCCGTGAAGTAGAACACAATTTTCGCCGTCTGGACCGCGCCGTGCGGGAACGCGTTGCGCTATGGGATGGTACAAAGGGCGCTTTGCTGGATGAAATTCTAGCCCAGCATGATCTGATCAATGAATCCGATCAGGGCCGCAGTTTTCAGGCCTTCTGGAACTTCCTCATGTCCAGCCGCAGGCAAGAAGAACTTTCGCAACAACTGGAACATATTCTCTCCCTGCCCGTCATTGCGGCGCAGAACCCGGACCCACGCCTGCGCCGCATTCATTATGACTGGCTAGAAGCAGGCGACCACACTCAGCGCACCGTCGCACAGCTCTCCCACCGCCTGCGTCAGTTTCTGGATGACCAGAGCCGCCAGGAAACCCGGCGTATTATGGAAATCCTGCATAATATCGAGGCTCATGCTATCGCCGCACGCCCCTATCTGTCCGAATGTCCGCCTGATGAGGCGCTAACGGAACTGGACGCCATGGCGGCCTCACCAGACCTTATTATGGAACGGCCTCTTTATTCGCCCCCGCTCCCCACGGTCCTGACGATTGATCCTCTGCCGGAAGACACTGCGGACGATGTGGACCCCATCGCCCTCTATGAACAGGTTGTGGTGGACCGGATACGGCTGACCGAAAACATTCAGCAGGCTCTGGCGGAAGCTCCTCAAATCAGCCTTGCCGCGCTGCTACGTCGCCACCCGCTGGAACAGGGGCTATCTGAACTCGTAGCCTACCTTCAGCTCAGCAGTGAGCGCTTTGAGAGCCTCATTGATGAAAAGACGAACGATCATGTAAGCTGGGACATCATGACAGAGGATGGGTCCATCATAACGCGCCACGCCACCCTGCAACGCGTAATTTTTGTGAGGTCGGCATGAGCCAGACGGTCAATACCCCTGAGGATACACAGGCTTTGGCCCACGCCCCGGCGTCTCTCTCCACGCTTGCCATCACCCTTTTAAAAGGGGTGATCTACCGGGAAGAAGATGAAGGCCTGTGGGGGCACCTGCTCCACCTGCAAAATCAGGTCCGGGATTATGTCGCTGTGCTGGGGTTGGTCCTGATTATTGACCCAGCCGAGGGCTATGCCTATCTGCGCAGCACCCCGGAGCCGGAAGAGGATGAAGGCGCATCACGCATGCTGCGCCTGATTGCGCGGCGTCCGCTCTCCTTCCATGTCAGCCTGCTTCTGGCCCTGCTCCGCCAGCAACTGGTTCGATTTGATGCCATGGGCGGCGAGACCCGCCTTATTCTCAGCCGCGATGACATTGCCTCCATGCTCCAGACCTTCCTGCCGGAAAGCAGCAATGAGGTCAGGCAACTTGCACAAATTGAAACCTATATCCGCCGCGTGACGGAACTCGGATTTCTGCGCCCCCTCCCTCCCACCAGTGCGGATGCCCCTAACGCACCGCCACGCTACGAGGTGCGGCGTATCCTCAAGGCCTATATTGATGCGGAATGGCTGGCCACGCTGGACGAGCGGCTGGAAGCCTATCTGGCGCATGCCCGCAGCCTTGAGCAGACGGACCTGCCCCTTGCAGGCACACCCGCCACGCCGGAACAGAATACCGCAACTGAGGCCCAGCTTTTTCCCGACCACGTCGATACAGGACTGACCGACCGTGACTGACACCCAGCAAGCCCCGCTCGATTTTGCCGTGGATGATCGTCTGGCCGGGTTCCGTCTGCATCGTCTGGAAGTGCTGAACTGGGGCACGTTTGACAAGCGGATCTGGCGTTTTGACCTTAATGGCCGGAACGCGCTGCTCACTGGTAATATTGGCTCTGGTAAATCCACACTGGTGGATGCCATCACTACGTTGCTCGTTCCTGCACAGCGTATTGTCTATAATAAGGCTGCCGGCGCTGATACGCGTGAGCGTTCTCTGCGCTCCTACGTGACCGGGCATTATAAATCCGAACGCAACGACGCAACGGGCTCCACCAAATCCGTCAGCCTGCGGGATACGCAGAGCTACACGGTTATTCTTGGTGTTTTTAAAAACGAAGGCTATCTGCAAACCGTCACCCTGGCGCAGGTTTTCTGGATTAAAAAACAGCAGGTTCAACCGGCACGTTTCTTTGTGTGCGCGGAAAAAGAACTCTCCATTCAGGAGCATTTTACCGGGTTCGGCACGGATATCCTGCAACTGCGTAAAAACCTGCGCGCACAGGGGGCTGAAGTAGAAGACAGCTTTAACCGTTATGCGGCATGGTTCCGTCGCCGGTTCGGGATTGAAAACGAACAGGCTTTAGACCTGTTCCTGCAAACTGTTTCCATGAAGTCTGTTGATAATATCACAGATTTTGTTCGGGAAAATATGCTGGCGCGGTTTGATGCTTCGGAGCGTATCCATGCCCTGATTTCTCATTTTGAAGATCTGGATGACTCGCATCAGGCCGTTTTGAAAGCCCAAAAACAGATCAGCCTGCTCACCCCTTTAACAGAGGACCTCACCGCGCACGCGGAAAGTAAAACCCGGCATGATACCCTCAAAGCCTGCCGTCAGGCCTTGCCGGGGTATTTTGCCAGCCAGAAAGCCACACTGCTTGAACAGCAGATTGCCAAAGAGCAGGACATTGCCGCCACCAATCAGCAACAACTGACTGAGCAGGAGGGCGTCCGCACAACCTGCAAAGTGCAACTGGACGAAATCAAGCAGGCTATTTATGCCAACGGAGGTGACAGGCTGGAGCAACTGGCCGTCGCCATCCAGCAAGCCGAAAAGACGTGTGAAGACCGGCGTAAAAATGCCGCACATTATGCAACGCTTATTGAAAAACTGAACGAAAAACCTTCCAGTTCTGTCGAAAGCTTTCTGGAACTTACGCAACACCTCAAAAAGCAGAAAGGCGAGTGGAAAAAGCAGGATACCTGGCTGGCGAAGGACCTGACCGAGCAGAGCATTCTGTTCCATGAAGAAAAGAACCAGCACGCCGAAATTGTCACGGAACTAGACAGTCTACGCAAACGCCAGAGCAATATTGATGAACGGCAGATCCGCATGCGCGCCATGCTGTGTGAGGCACTGGATGTGTCTGCCGAGGATCTGCCGTTTGCCGGGGAACTCATCCGCGTGCGGGATGATGCGCGGGAGTGGGAAGGTGCCGCAGAGCGCCTGCTACATGGTTTTGCGTTATCCCTGCTCGTGCCGGACCATCTCTATGCACAGGTGGTGGACTGGGTGGACCACACACATCTGAAAGGCCGTTTGGTATACTACCATATTCAGCAACATCGCTCAGGTTCTCATGCCACCCGCCACCCCAACACACTGGCCCATAAGCTGGAAGTCCACCCGGACTCTCCCATGCGGCTCTGGGTGGAGAACGAACTGGCGCACCGCTTCAGCTTCACCTGTTGCGAAACACAGGATGATTTCCGCCGCTCCAGCAAGGGCGTCACCCGGTCAGGTCAGGTCAAGGAACCCGGCGGCCGGCATGAAAAGGATGACCGCCACAGGATTGACGACCGGAGCCGCTATGTTCTGGGCTGGAACAACGCCATCAAGATTGCAGCTCTTGAAGACAGGCAGCGAGAGCAGGAGGCGCTGATCCAGAAACATGCGGGGGAAATTGCGCAAGCCGAAAATACGCGCAAAATGCTGCAGGAACGCTTTGAAACGCTGACCCGGCTGGAACGCTACCCGGATTATACCCAGCTGGACTGGCAGAGTGCCGCGCAAACAGCCGCGCAACTGACAGCCGAGCGGGAAGCACTGACCGCGACATCCGACGTTCTGCGTGAACTCAAGCAACAGCAAGAGCATGCGGAACAGACGCTACGGCAGGCTGAAGCAGAGTATATGATCCTGTTTAAAAAGCAGGCTCTTCTGGATCAGTCTGTAGAAATTCTTCAGGGCCGCCTGCAACATTGTCAAACGGTTCTGAGCGAGTATACGCTCACCCCAGAGCATGAGCAGGAACTCACCCGGCTTCAAACACAGTTAAACGGCGCAGACCTTGCCAGCCTTGACGCCTGCGAGGTTGCTGAAACGCAACTGCGAGACCAGCTGGACACACAGATTGACCAGCAACAGCGCACACTGGACTGCCTGCGCGACAGTATTCTGAAAGACATGCGGGAATTCCGGACAACGTATCCGATCGAAGCACAGGATATGGACGACCATCTGGAAGCCGGTCCCGACTATTGCGCGTTGCTGGCACAACTCAAGAAAGATGATCTCCCCCGCTTTATAAGCCGATTTAAAAATCTTCTGACTGTTAATACGATTAACGAAATTGCCAATTTCAATGCGCACCTAGCGCAGGAGAGGGAGATTATCAAGGAACGGATTGCCGTCATCAATACGTCCCTGACCCAGATTGACTATAACCCGGACCGCTATATCCGGCTGGAAGCCCACCAGACGCTGGACCCGGAAATCCGGGACTTTCAGGCGTCCCTACGGGCCTGCACCGAAAATTCTGTATCCGGGGATGATACCGAACAGTATTCCGAGCAGCGCTTTTATCTGGTTAAGACCATGATCGAACGCTTCCGCGGGCGTGGAGGCCTCGCGGAACAGGACCGTCGCTGGACGGCAAAAGTCACTGATGTGCGCAACTGGTTCTCTTTTGCCGCCAGTGAACGCTGGCGTGCGGATGAGACCGAGTTTGACCATTACACAGATTCCGGCGGCAAGTCCGGCGGCCAGAAGGAAAAGCTGGCCTATACGATTCTGGCTGCCAGTCTGGCCTATCAGTTCGGGCTGGAATGGGGTGAAGTGCGCTCACGCTCTTTCCGATTTGTGGTGATTGATGAAGCCTTTGGCCGTGGCTCTGATGACTCCACCCAGTATGGGCTGCGGTTATTCCAGCAACTCAATATGCAGCTTCTTATTATTACCCCTTTGCAAAAAATCCATATTATTGAACCTTTTGTTTCAAATGTTGGCTTTGTGGACAATAAGGATGGCAATTACTCACGCCTGCGCGTTCTGAGTATCGAAGAGCATTTTGCCAACAAGGCATCCCTCCATGATGCAGCACCAGCCCTGCTCAGGCATGAAGAGCAGTCTCTGTGAACTGGACTACGCCGGCAGACCTCAAAAAACAGCTTGAGCGTTTATGGAAAAAGGGCACGCATTCCCAATACCCTTATCAGCAAAACCTGTTTGTTTCCGCTCACGCTCACCCTGCGCACAGAGACTGTGGCGAAACACAAGAAAACCAAGCAGGATTGTCGGTTGGAATGTCTGGAGAAACGGAGAAGCGTGCCGGGAATATAAGCGCGGATTATTTCGGCTAGGTGAGCATGGACAAGATCGTCTTCCGGGTGAGCGACACGATACGATCCGCCGGGATACGCGCCAGTTCCGGGAGCGTTCTGCCTTGACGGAGCAACTCCCCCGTCATCAACCATCCTGCCAGATAGGCTTCTCGTTCACGCCCCGTCGCGCCCTGTCCCATTGTAAATCGGAACAAGGTCGGGCCATCACTTGCGTCGAGCTGCGACGCAATAGCTGTAAGAATTTCTTTGCGCAGAGGCAGAGCTGCATCGAACCAGGGACGCTGTCCGACATATTCGAAGTCAGCCAACCCCGGCTTTAATGCTTGCACTGCGCGCATCGCCAAGCCTTCTTCGAACACAACCCGACCGAGCGGTCGTTCGTAACTGGATGGCAACTTTGCCAACGTCATATGTACCGCATGAGTCATTTCATGCGGCATCACCATAGCGCGTCGATCCGGCGCCATTTCGATCGGTAAGCAGACAAGCGGCCCATCCGCTGTTCCGACCGTGAAGGCATTCTCCTCGAAGCCACCGACATAGGCTATGATATCAAACTTCAACGGTCGAGGTGCGCGTAGCACATCGGCGATGCGGATTGCGGTATCAAGGGGTGCTGGCATCATCCCCGCTGCACCTGCCCTTATCGTAGGCAATGCAGAGGCATAGCGAGGCCACGCCTCATCCAGCAGCTTTCGGGCGACTGCCTCGCCTTGCGGGCCGGGCGGCACTGCGGCAAAACCGTAGCGATCTTGCCATACAGCATAGCGCGCATCTGGCGTCAGGCTTTTCGCTGCTTCGTAGAAATCGAGAAAACGGCGGCTATAGTCGCGGATGGATAGCGTAACGCCATCGCCTGTGACCGTAGCAGGCATGATGGTCAGTTTCTCAGCCAAAGCCGGCGTCGCGGCCAGGCCCGCGATGCCAGCCAGCATGGTGCGACGTTTCAGAAGATAATTCATGGTAATCTTTCTAATCCAGGTAGCGGGAATAGTCACCAGAACCACCATTTGTGTAGTCGTGGTTCGGCTAATTTCTGAGCAAGATCACGCCAATGATCGGGGCAGCCTCGATAGGCACCGGGAATGTCTTCTCGGCTGCAAATTCGCCCTTACGGGATCAGAATTCCTGACCACATCTTTGTAAGTTTGCACCTCTTCTGCATAGCCACCCCGCACTCCCCGCAATTGCTCCATGGCTCCAATTTTGATAATGATAATCCTTCTCAAAAAGGGATGGGAATCATGTCAGGGTCGGGCCTATGGCAACAGTTGTTTTCGAGACAGCATAAAAACAAAAAGCCAGTGCAGGCCCCTTTGCCGGAGCAGATAGACGCCATTCGTCAACGCGCAGAACGGGGCCATCATCTTGATCAGGTTTTATGGGGAAAAGTGCTGCTGAATAGCGCCTATGTCCCGCCTGATCACGCCCAGGCTCTTGTCTGGTTCACCATGGCAGCCAATGCCGGATATGGCCCCGCGCACAATATGCTGGGTCGGTGCCACCATTTTGGCTGGGGATGCAAGAAGGACCTGCAACAGGCCGCACAGCATTATGAGACTGCCGCCAGCCTTGGCGATGAATGGGGCCGTTATAATCTGGGCATTCTGACCATGCGTGGTCTTGGCATTCCGCGTGACATGAAGAAAGCGCTCGGGCTTTTCACAACGGCAGCCCACAACGGGCATGCAAAGTCCATGAATCTCCTCGCACGCTTTTTGGAAGAAGGCTGGGAAACCCCTCAGGATAAAGAGGCCGCTTTAGTCTGGTATCGCAAATCTGCTGAAGGCGGCGATTATCGCGGCTGCCATAACTATGCCACTGCTCTGGCTGATGCCGGTCGGGTGGAGGACGCCCTGCACTGGTGGCGGCAGGCACTCCCGGATGCCACGTCAGATATTCTTCTGGCCATGGACCGCGCTTTAACCAGTCTGGGCAAGGCGGCAGACCCGACGCTCCACGCGGCCCTGCAGGAACGCCTGAAGGCCCTGCCCCCACAGGCCCAGTCTGCCTCTGGAATAGCCTGACAGATCTGCTCCACGCAGGGACTCTGCGTGCCCTGGGAAGATCGCTCACATCTCCGTGATTTGAAAAACATCATTTTTTCAGAAGTATCTGATAAGAAATACCTCTTGTTGATAGTGAGACTTAATTCCTATATTCTATTGATATAGAAGCGTTTTTTATTTGCCTTCTATAAAAGGTTGCGTTACATGCTGGCCCTAAGTTCTAAACCTGAACAGAAGGTCCGCATCATGGTTAAAGACGCAAAAGTTATCGAACATCTGAACACCCAGCTCACCAACGAGCTGACGGCTATCAACCAGTATTTCCTGCATGCCCGCACCCTGCGCCACTGGGGCGTGACCCTGCTGGGCAAGAAGGAATACGAAGAATCCATCGAAGAAATGCGCCACGCCGACTGGCTGATTGAACGCATCCTCTTCCTGGGTGGCCTGCCGAACGTCCAGCGCCTGAACACCATCCTGATTGGTCAGGACGTGAAGGAAATTCTGGAATGCGACCTGAAGCTGGAAGAAAAAGCGATTGGCGACCTGCGTGAAGGCATTGCCTATTGCGAAAGCGTGCGGGACTACGTCTCTCGTGACCTGCTGCTGAAAATCCTGACGAACGAAGAAGAACACGAAGACTTCCTCGATCGCCAGTTCGACCTGATCAAGCAGGTTGGCATTGAACGCTACATCCACCTGAACTCTGCTGCTGCACCTGATCAGGACTAATCCTGTTCTGCATTACCCCCGGCTTTTCTGGCTGGGGGTAATTGGCACCTCTTAGCGTGCCGCAAATGTCTGGGCATACAGCTCGGGCTTAAACCCCACCGCAACAGAGCCAGCCTCTAGAACGGGCCGTTTGATCATCGAAGGCTGAGCCAGCATCAGCGCCAGAGCTTTGGTGGCATCCAGATTGGTTTTCTGGTCTTCCGGCAACTTGCGGAAGGTTGTTCCCGCACGGTTGAGCAGCGTTTCCCACCCGACGATATCCATCCATTTTTTCAAGCGCCCGGCATCAATCCCCTGACTTTTATAGTCATGGAACTGATAGGCCACACCGTGCTCGTCCAGCCACTTCCGGGCCTTACGCATGGTGTCACAACTCTTGATCCCGTAAATTACGACTGGTGTTGTCATCTCCCGTCCTTTCGTCTTTGCCTCATAGAGGCGTTTTATCAAACTGCTGTGCCATAAAGCACTGTAACGCGCCATGAGCCTGCCCTCTCTGCCCGAACAGATTGACAGACTTGTCAAAATTAGATCAGTTTACAGCCATGCTTCGTTTTTCCATCCGCCCATTTGGCATCAGTGCTGCTCTTCTACTTGGCGGATGCACAGTACAGGGCGCTCCCTCTTTTTCACTGGTCGGCGCATATTTTCCAGACTGGATGCTATGCGGCATGATCGGCATTGCCGTTTCTGTCGGATTGCGTGTGGTGTTTGTTCTGACAGGCATTGATGCCGTGCTGAGCCTGCGCCTGTTCACCTACCTGTCTCTCGGGGTTATCACCGCCTTGCTGACATGGCTCATATGGTTTGGACCGTAGAGTATGAAGAAAGTCTCTCTTTCCACAACCAGCCCCCTCGGGCTTGCCATTGCAGCCGTCTGCATTCTGGGTGCCATTGGGCTGGGTGTGTATGTCTCGCGCGAGGACGCTGCCTATCCCTCTTCCGACAGCGGATCCATTGATGCTGAAGTGGTGCATATGGCCTCCACAGTTGGCGGCCGCCTGATCGCCTTGCCCGTCCACGTCAATCAGGCCGTTAAGAAGGGAGACCTCCTCTACCGTCTGGACCCGGAACCGTATGAGCTGGCCGTCCACCAAGCAGAAGCCAATCTGGCTCTGGCCGGCGCGGAAGTGGAAAACCAGAAACGCCTGCTGGCTGTCAAAACCGCTAACGCCGCTGTCGCGCAGGATCAGGCAACCCGTGCGCAGACCAATCATGATCTGGCGGCTCGCACCGTAGAACGCCTCAAACCGCTGGCGGGGCACGCCTATATCCCCTGGCAGCAATATGATCAGGCCCGTGTGGCCTTGAATGATGCCGCCATTTCTCTCTCCCAAAGCCATCAGCAGGCTGATGCCGCGCAGATTGCCATCGGGGATCTGAAAAGTTCTCTTGCCGCCCAGCAGGCTGCGCAGGCCATGCTGGATCAGGCCCGTTATGCCCTGCGCCAGACAACCGTGGTCGCCCCGACTGATGGCTACGTCACCAGCCTGCGTGTTAAAGAAGGGGAAATTCTGGCTCCGTCTCAGGTTCTTTTCACACTGATTGCCAATGATGCCTGGTACGCCAGCGCCAATATTCGGGAAATCACGTTACCCGCCATCACGCCGGGAGACTGTGCAACAGTCTATTCCATGATTGACCGCCGCACCCCCTTGCGCGGCCACGTGGAAAGCATTGGCTGGGGTGTTGCCTCACTGGATTCAGCCGGTCTGGCCCGTGGGCTGCCACTGGTCCCGCGAGAAATGGACTGGGTGCACGTGGCGCAGCGCTTCCCCGTACGCATCCGGCTGGACCCGGCGGACCCGCGCCTGCTGCGGCTTGGTGCCACAGCCACAGTCGAGATCCGGCATGGCGAAGCCTGCCACTAACAAACCACCCCTGACGGTTGCGCGCCTCTGGCAACTGGTTACGGACCGTGCGCCCGGGCGGGGCGGAAACGCGTTGCGGGTTGCCGCAGCCTGCACCACCACCGTGCTGGTGGGAGAAATCTGGCAGGTGCCGGACCTTGCCGTGCCTGCCCTTGTCACCATGGCCCTATGGCAAAAGGACCGCGTGACCAATGTGCTGGCCGGACTGGCCGTTAACATCCTGTTTGGCATCATCATCGTCATGATGTTCGGGCTGATGCACCTGACGCTCGACCACCCGATGGGCCTTGCGATCGCCACCGCTGTCTTATCTTTCGGCTTCTTTTTCCTCGGGTCGGCCAGCAAGCTGAAGCCCGTAGCCTACATGCTGGGGCTGGTTGTGGTGTACGCCATGATCGCCATCGGAAATGTGCCTCTTGGAGAACTGGCAACGCGCGCCCTGCTTTATGCCGACCTGTTCATTCTGGTGCCCGGCGCTGTGATGGTGTGCCTTGCCCCCCTTATCTGCCCGTCTCCCAAAACTATTCTGACACGCACCCTTGCTCACCATCTGCGCCTGAGCGCTGCGCTGCTGCGCACGCCGGAGGATGAGAAAACGCGGGATCAGGCCGAAGCCCTGCTGCGCGAAGGGACAAAAGGCATGATGATGTCCCTCAAAATGGCAGGGCTGGAAAAACTGTGGCGCAAGCAGGATCTTGCCAGCCTGAAACAAGCCATTCCACGCAGTGTCGGTGTTCTCGCCCTTGCCCACGCGGCAGCGTGTGAGGCCACAGAGACGCCCGACAGGCCAACTCTCACGCCTGATGCCCTGATTGAAACCCTTCTTGAGATGGCAGACATTTTCCAAAGCGGTGGCTATCCAACTGATATCACCCAACCTCCGTCACCAATCTCTTCCCCGGCCCTCGCACAGATTGCTGTTCTGCTTCCGGACTTTACAAAACCAGCGGGAGAGGTTGCTTCGGAAAAACCCAAAAATAAAACCTCTTCCTCCGGTTTTTTTGCACCTGATGCGTGGACCAACCCGGAACATGTACGCTTTGCCGTAAAAGGCACAGCGGCTGTGATGCTCAGCTATTTTATCTTCAAAATTTTGAACTGGGACGGCATCCACACCTGCATCATCACTTGTTTTATTGTCGCCCTGCCCACCATGGGGGAAATGATTTCCAAACTGACCCTGCGCATCAGCGGGGCGCTGGTTGGGGGCGCGCTGGGGATCCTCTCCATCATTTTCGTGATGCCGCATCTGACCAATATTGCAGCGTTTCTGGTGCTGATTTTTGCAGGCTCGCTCCTTGCGGCGTGGGTCAAATCCGGGGATGAGCGGATTGCCTATGCAGGCTTCCAGATTGGTCTGGCCTTCTTCCTGTCTGATCTGAAAGGCTATGGCCCGACCTCGGACATGACAACAGCCCGAGACCGCATTATCGGTATTCTCCTTGGAAATTTCATTACCTATGCTGTTTTCACCAGCTTCTGGCCGTCCAGTGCTTATGACAAGATCAGGGATAAAGTCTCTGCGGCTCTGAAGGCATTGCAGGCGCAGTTCAATGCCGCTTCGGTCGACGCAGAGTTACGACAGGCTGCTGCCGTGCAAGGCGCGCTGGCACAGGCCGAACGCATGATTGAATTTGCCAGCGTTGAGCCGATTCACCTGCGCGCCAACATGGATGAACTCGCCACCTATCAGGCCATCACCAGCCAGATCTCCTGCCTGACAGAAGACGGTCTGATCCCCGCCCGACGCCCTGCCGCGTCTGCCCAACTCGCTTCTCTGGACAAGGTGGTGTCATGACCCGCTTCTCCCTCCGCTCAGCCAGCCTGACAACAAGCCTGCTCCTTCTTCTGGGAGGCTGCGCTACCGAGGCTCTGAACAGCGCACCGGACCGACCAGACGCACCATGGCAGCCTAATGTTTCCGATAAAGGGGAACTCCTTCCCGGCAAGAACAAACATGGGCTTGCTCTCCCTGCTGGCTACACCCTGCCTGCCAACCAGACCATTGTACCCCGCCCCGCTGATGCGGATGTCAGCACAACGCACACCTATTCCCTGCCGGAACTGATTGACCTTGCGCAGTCAGCCAACCCCACGACCCGACAAGCGTGGAACACCGCGCGTGATGCCGCTCTGGCTGTTGGCATCACCCGCACGGCCTATCTGCCGCATTTAAGTGCGACCGTGGTGGGCGGCTATACGCACCAGCACAACAACGGCAACAATCCCAGCCTGAGCAACGCCGGGGATATCGGAAACGTTATCAATGACGGGATTAATCAGGCGGAATCCCTTGGAGATGGCGTCCGCAATCGCAATTCCGGCCATGGGGAAGTGCAAACGCTTAGTATGCAATGGCTGTTGTTTGACTTTGGCAAGCGGGAAGCCGTGGTCAACGCAGCCAAACAGACGCAGCTCGCCACCAATATCCTGTTTACGGCGGCGCATCAGAAAGTCATCTACGCAGTGGCACTGGCTTTTTATACCCATGCCGCAGCGGAGGCCCGTGTCACGCTGGTTCAGCAGGCTCTGGAAAATGCCAGAAAGGTGCAGTCTGCGGCTGAAATGCGCCTTAAACAAGGGCAAGGCACCATTGTGGACGTGACACAAGCCCAGCAGATGACCGCGCAAGCGGAACTCCGGCTTGTACAGGCCCGGAATACGGCAGAAAATACCTATCTGGACCTGATGACCGCTATGGGGATTTCCCCCAATACGCGCCTGCAAACACAGGATATTTCAAACCGGCCTCTGACGATGGCGGATATGCGCCTGACAGATGATATGGTCCGGCAAGCCGTCGCACAGCGCCCGGATGTTCTGGCAGCCTATGCAGCGGCAAAAGCCTCACAAAGTAATATTGCCGCAGCAAAAGCCGAGTTTCTCCCAAAGGTTTTCCTGTCCGGGAATGTTGCCTATACCACCGGGCATCTGGCGCTATCTTCCGTGCCCGGGGTTGGCTCGGATTCCAGCCCCACGCTGAACCTGTCCACCAACAATTTCAGCAGCCTTATTCTGGGCGGCATTACCGTGCCTGTGTTTGATGGCGGCATGCGGGCCGCCATGCTACGGCAGGCCAAAAATCAGGCGGATAGTGCCCAGACCCTTCTGCGCAAAACGGTTGATGAGTCCGTGAAACAGATTGTTACGGCAGAAAACAGCCTGCATGGCAGCCTGAGCGCCTACACAGCGGCAGGCCGCCTGCAAACAGCAGCGCAAACCAGTTTTAATGCCGCCTTTGCCGCGTATCGGAGCGGGGTCGGCTCCATTACACAGGCCACGCTGGCGCAATCCGGCCTGCTGGATGCGCAGCTTGGCCATTCCGATACCTACTATGCTGCTCTGATTGCTGCCGCCAGTCTGGCCTTTGCCACCGGCGCGCTGGGCGATGCCCCCCAGAACTGAGGCTCTCTTCCGGCCCCGCAACCCGGCCATGGTCCCGCACGACTGCAAGAGACTTTGACCTCAGGAGGGAGGGCAGTAGAATGACGAAAACTGTTATCGCAAACAGGAGTGTTGTTTAGAACGCCTCCCACAGGAAACCAGTGCATTATGCGGGCCGCCTTTCTGACCAGCCTTCTGAGGCATACAGAACATCATTTCAGGCGGTCTCTCCTTGCATCCGGAGCGCTTCTGGCCTGCCTGCTCCCGGCAACAGGGCTGGCACAGAGCCCGGTGGACGATCAGGCGGAGCGGGACCAGCAAAGTCTGGGAAACTCCGCACCGTTCATGAACCAGTCTGCCATGGGCATCGGCATCAACGCCCTGCATCTGCCGCGCGCCAGCAAAACCGGCAATGATGATCTGGACACCAGTGACAACCTGCTGGGCACCATGGGCGGCCTGCGGACCTGGCTCTATAAATATGGCATCACGTTTGACATGGAAGACGTGGAAGAACTGTGGGGCAATACCTCCGGCGGGGCTCCCAGCACCATGGATGCCCGAAGCGGAAAAGGCTCCGGCCCGGCCTATGACGCCATCACAGCCCCAACCCTGACCGTTGATCTGGAAAAACTGGTGGGTCTTAAAGGCGGTATTTTTACTATCAGCGCCCTGCAAACGCGCGGACGCTCCATTACGCAGGACCATCTGGCCAACTATAACCCTGTCAGCAGTTATGAAGCCGACCGCTCCACGCGCTTGTTTGAACTCTGGTACCGGCAGCTGTTTTTTAACGGGAAACTCGGCGTCAAGATCGGGCAGCAGAATCTGGAATCTGAATTCATGCTGACTGAATATGGCGGTCTGTTTCTGAATTCCAATTTTGGCTGGCCCATGGCGCCGTCTGTCAATTTGTATAGTGGCGGCCCTTCATGGCCATTGGCGTCCCCGGCTCTGCGTGTTCGGTATCACCTCACCCATGCCTGGACCCTTCTGGCTGCGGTCGCGGATGATAACCCTCCGGGCAGCCGCTATAATGCATTCAACATCCAGAATGGCGGCAATACAGCAGACCCCACCAATCAGGACACGCATGATGGCAGTGGCACGCGCTTTAATACCGGCACAGGCGCATTATTGATCGGGGAGTTGCATTACACGCTCAACCGCCAGCCGGAAGACCTCTCTGACGCCACAAAAGACCCGGGCCTTCCCGGCATCTATAAACTGGGCGGGTTTTACGACACTGCGAATTTCCCGGATTATCGTTACAATACGCACGACCAGCTAATGGGCAAAAACGGCGGCTTTCCACGCTGGGACCGGGGAAACTGGATGGTTTATGGCGTTATTGACCAGATGGTCTGGCGACCGTCCTATAAATCCGACCGGTCTCTTGGTCTGTTTGCCCGCGCCACAGGCAACAGCGGAGACCGCAACATGGTCAGTTTTGCAGCAGATGCCGGGCTGAACCTGAAAGCCCCCTTTTTAAGCCGCCCGAATGATACATTTGGCATCGGCTGGGGCATTGGCCGCTCCAGTTCCGGGTGGCGTCAGTATAACCGGAATGCGGGTAGCCTTATCCCCGGCAATGAAAACCATCTGGAAGTAACTTATCAGGCTGAAGTGCGCCCATGGCTGGTCATCCAGCCTGATTTCCAGGAAATCTGGAACCCGATGGGTGGTAAAGCGGATCCCCGTTATCCTTCTCCGTCACGTCGCATTGGGAATGAGACAGTTTTCGGCCTGCATACAAGCGTGACGTTCTGAACCTCTCGTTGTCCCTGTTGAAGTGCAGGCCAGAATATGACATGAGAATGTTATAACGTATAATTTCAGAGGATCAGTGTGCCCGACCATCTCCTGGCCTGATACGCCGTTTCGTGGCGACACCCCCTGACAAACCCCGCCAGCCCTCTCTGCAGCACCCTGCTGCACCAGAGGCTTTGCTCTTCCAGCACCACCTGTCCTGCAAAATGACCACATCCCGGTGTGGTCTGCTTTTTTGCTTGCAGAAAACGCCCCTCTCTCCGGCATGATGGCGGACGGCTCAATGCCTCTGCCGTCTCTCCGTCCTTCCACCCTTCAACCTTAACTGTCCATGAAAACACACCTTCCCCTCTCGCTTCCTCGCAAACAGACAGTTCTCCGCGCGGCCTCCCGCAGCCTTATGCCCACCGCCATTGCGCACTGGCTGGGCGTGCGGGCCATCGCCATCGCACCGGAACAGGTGGCCGTACGGGAAGGGCTCCGTGCCGGGGTGGCTGTTGGCACCGTTATGCTGCTGGCGCTGTACCTGCACATGCCGCTTATGGCATGGTCCGCCTTTGCTGCGTTCTGGACCTGCCTTGTGGACCCCGGCGGCCTGCTGCGCTCCCGACTGGAAACCATGCTCAAATTTGCAGCGCTTGGCACAGTCATCAGCGGCTCGGTCTCCGCTGCGGCCGGGTTTGGAATGCTCCCCGCTTTTGTCGCGCTCGGCATCAGCGTGCTGGGATGTGCTCTGTGCCGCCTGCGCGGGGCAACGGCTACACAGATTGGCGTTCTCGCGGCCATCGTGGCTGTGGTGGCAGTCTGCTACCCCTTCCCACCAGACATCGCCTTACGCTTGTCCGGCCTGTTTGCACTGGGGGCGATCTGGGCCACTCTCATCTGCGTTCTGGCCTGGCCTGTAGACCCGTATATGCCCCTGCGGCTGGCCTGTTCCGCCGTGCTGCGGGAAGAAGAACGCATGACCCGCCGGCTGCTGGACTTCATGAATCCCGGCGGCCCGGATATGGAGCAGGAAAGCGCATCCATCGGGGCATTCCGGCGGGAAATCCGCAGCCGGATTGAACGCACGCGCGCCCGCATTGATATCCTGTCCGCAGATGCCATCAGCAGCCGCACCCGCGCCACGCTTCTCCCTGCTATTGAAGCCTGTGACCGCATTTTTATCGCTCTGATCGCCTTTGAACATGCCGTCTTGTCTGGCGAGACCTCTCATTCAGCCCGCCGCACGGTGCGCGTTGTCACCACCACATTGCACCGCATGGCGCGTGAGGCCCAGCGCCCGGAACCGCGGCCTGAGCGCCTGCATCGCCAGCAGCGTGTTCTTGCCCGTATTGCCGAGCAGGATTCGGATCTGTTCGGCAAAGGGGCGCATGTCTGCGCGCAGGCTGTGCAGGAACTGATTACCGCCTGGCAGACCCTTTCCACCCCGTCCACTCAGCCTGCCGGGCAGACAAAATCCGGCACACCCCGCCCTGCTGCCGCCCCCCGCGCGCTGGGATTACGACACGCCGCCCGACTATGCGTTTCCGTGCTGGTGGCCTATGCTATTTCTCTCAAACTGGACCTGCCTTACGCCTACTGGGCGATGATGGCCGTGGTGGTTGTCACGCAGCCCAGCGTGACGATAACCCTCCCCCGCACCATTGAACGGGTGATTGGCAGCATTGCGGGTGGCCTGCTGGCCGCGGTGATGGGCGTGCTGCTGCCGGTGTGGAGCATTCTGCTGCTCATCTTCCCGCTGGCTGCGGCGACCATCGCGCTGCGGAGCGTTAATTACACATTGTGCGTGATGTTCATGACCCAGCTTTTTGTGCTGGTGACGGATCTGGTCAGCCCCGGTCTGGGGTGGGATGTGGCGCTGGCCCGCGCTATCAACAACATTATCGGCAGTCTGGTTGGGCTCGCGGGGTGCTTCCTGCTCTGGCCAGAACGACGCGGTGCCCCTCTGGCCGCACAGGTGGCCGATGCGTTTCGGGCCAATATCCGCTACGCCGCCCTTGCCACGGGGCCAGAAATCCTGAGCTGGCACCAGATTGAAAGCGCACGCCGCAAGGCTGGCACTACCAGCACCGTTGCAGAAATTCAGTGCCAGACCGCTCGGCTGGAAGGGTTCCGCCGCTCAGACCAGATCGGAAAAGCCCGGGAAATTCTCTTCCTGTTACGGAAGCTGGCCGGAGCCGCCAGTGTCTGGTGGATGGAAAAAACACCGGAACCAACACCCGCCATCCGGCAGCGGGCAGACTTATATAACCGTCTGGCAGAACGCTTTGACCCGACAGAGCAGCTCTCTTCCAACACCGTGCCCCTGACGGACGCAAAGCTGGATGATCTGCTCACATTGTTACGGAAACTGGATCTGGCCGATCTGGACGACGAACATATCAAGGCTGTCAGTCAGGGGCATCCCCTCTGACTGACAGCGCCGTTTACGCGGCGTAAGAAACAGCCTGATTCTGGCGGAACGTCTGCGCAACCTGACGGGCCAACATCGCCACATCCGGCTTAATGGCATTGTGCAGTGCACGAACACTCTCATGCGCTGCATAGAAACGCTGTCCCTGCTCACCACTGAGCTGAATAGCTGTTCCCAGAAAAATACCGTCTATTTCGATAATTTTTGAAGTACGTATCATGACTGACCCCGAAAACCCAAACCCCTGAGGGGTGTTTCCGCCGGCAGTTTCACTCCCGGCGGGTTATAGTGTGTGCCTGTTTTGCACACCGCGACCTTTGATCTGCTGCATACGCATGCAACATCGCGGGTCCCTGCACATTCGCAGCGTCATCTAACCGCTCCCTTATTTCATTACGGCCTCACGATGGTGAGGTGAGCCTGACCCTATGAGCAAAAATGCTCACCGTCAATAAAAACACGATAACAATAGTTGTTATCCTCGCCACTCATAAAATTTGGACGATTTCGATTTGTGGATAATTATATGTTATTTTTCAAATGACTATGACAAAATATCCTCACTGCATGTCAAAATTTCTTTTGAAAAAAGATTACACCCCACCAGCCTGCGGGCTTCACATTTTTGCGAGACTCGGAATTAAACGATTTTTTATCGTTCTTAAGGCCACATAGCTTTAACTTTTGGCGTGGTAGCGGAAACAGGTCGGATCATGATCCACCACCATGCCCACCGCCTGCATCCATGCGTAAACAATCACGGGACCAACAAATTTGAAGCCCCGCTGCTTCAGAGCCTTAGAGAGAGCCTGAGACGCTGGCGACTGTGCAAGCACCTGCCCTGTTGTATTCACCACCGGCGCACCGGGCACCATCCCCCAGCAAAACGCCGAGAAATCCTCGCCCTGCTCCTGCATGGCCAGATAGGCCCGCGCATTACCGATTGTCGCCTGAATTTTGGCCCGCGCCCGAATAATGCCGGGGTCCAGCATCAGGCGCTCTACGTCGGCGTCATCAAAACGCGCCACCTGCTCAGGATCAAACGCCGCAAAGGCCTTCCGAAACCCCTCGCGCCGCCGCAGAACGGTCAGCCAGGATAAGCCTGCCTGAAACCCTTCCAGCATCAGCATTTCCCACAACATGCGGCTATCATGCACTGGCACGCCCCACTCTTCGTCATGATAGGTGCGCAGGAGCGGATTTGTCTCTGCCCAGCGGCAACGTGAGAGAGAAACAGCAGATGAGGATGAAATCGGACTCTTCATCCCACCAGTCTATACAGTCCTGCCGCCAGCGTCATGCCTTCAGAGGCTCTTAATAAAGCCGGACGGCGTGCCATCCGCAGGATTTACAAAAACCACATCATCCGGCGCCCGGCGTGGTGTGTCGATAGCAAGGAAAATAACAGGATCACGCACAATACGCGGTAGCGCATGCACGGCACGCCGTGGGAACACAAGCAAATGTCCCGGTGCAAACGGAGCCTCATCCGCCGGATCATCAATCCAGAACGTCCCCTCCCCGGAAAGAACATGGAGCACCTCATCACACTGGGTATGGTAATGAGACGGGACATCCCGATAAATCCGAAACACTCTGATACTGGCGTCCGGTTTGTCCGTCAGATAGGTATCCAGAAGCATAGTCTGGGCTGTTTCCGGGAAAGCCTCAGCAATTTTATTGAGATCAAACCGTCCACCACTGCGGTTTAAGGTCATCACATGCTCTTCTGTAATCACGATCTTATGTCTCCAGTTCGGATCGATTTCTCTAAAACGGTTCTGCCCGGACCTCAGTCCGGAAATCCTTCGAGCACAATTTTACCTTTTGCCTGACCGCTCTCAATCACTGCGTGCGCCTGCCGCAAATTGGCCGCTGTAATCTTGCCGAGGTTTTTACCGAGCGTAGTGCAAAGGCGCCCTTCATCCACAAGACATGCAACCTCGTTCAGCAGTTTTCCCTGTTTGCCGATATCCGCCGTTTTAAATAGGGACCGGGTGAACATCAGTTCCCAGTGCAGGGAGAGGCTTTTCTTCTTGAAGGGTACGGCATCCAGAGTGGCCGGGTCATCAATCAGGCCGAAATGGCCCTGAGGCGCAATGAGCTCCACACTCTCAGCAACGTGCTGATCCGTTTGTGTGGTGGAAAATACAAAACCGGGTCTACCAGTTGGAAGCGCCGCAACCTGCGCAGCCAGAGGTTTGCTATGGTCAATTACAAAATGTGCCCCAAGCGATTGCACCCATTCCCGCGTTTCAGGACGAGAGGCTGTGGCAATAACCGTAATATCCGTCAGAACTCTGGCCAGTTGTATGGCCATGGAACTCACGCCACCCCCACCCCCGATAATCAGCAAAGAGGGCGGCGCACCCGGTACAGACCGACGGATATCAAGACGATCAAAAAGCATTTCCCACGCTGTAATGGCTGTCAGTGGGAGAGCCGCTGCCTCAGCCCAGTTCAAAGAACGGGGTTTACGACCGACAATGCGCTCATCGACCAGATGGAATTCCGCATTGGTCCCCGGTCGATCAAGAGCGCCTGCGTAAAAGACCTCATCCCCAACAGAGAAATCGGTAACATCAGGCCCGATATCAACAGCAATTCCAGCAGCATCCCAGCCCAGCACGCGCCATTGACCATCCTCTGGCATTGCGTTTCGGCGGACTTTTGTATCGACTGGATTAACCGATACAGCCTTGATTTCCACCAGAAGGTCACGCCCGGTGGCGACAGGCTTCGGCAGCTCAATGTCCTGAAGAGAGGCCGGATTTTCGATGGGAAGAGGTATCTGATAGCCGATGGCGCGCATGAGTTCTGCTCCTCTGTTGAGTAAGGAACACCGTGAGCGCTATGATCTTGCCACACAAGAACGCACTTTTAACGCCCATAGTATCGGAAATGATACCGTCATGACCCGTATTCGTCATAAGTCACTTGCGTGCAGTCCCGGCTGTGCAGTTGAGGCAACACTTCAATATATCGACGGAAAATGGAAAGGGGTGATCCTGTATCACCTGCTTCACGGGACCCTGCGCTTCAATGAAATCCGCAAGCGCCTGCCCAATATCACCCAGCGCATGCTGACGACGCAATTGCGCGAACTGGAGCATGACGGATTTGTTCTGCGGACGGTTTATCCTGAAGTGCCCCCCAAGGTGGAATACAGCCTGACCACACGCGGGCGCACGCTGGAGCCGGTTATTATGGCACTTAAAAAATGGGGAGATGAAAATACCGCGTTCGGGCAGGACACACCGCCATGACCACTGCGGGTATCTGGCACCTTGCAGGGGAGAAAGGGACAGACACTCATTCCAGCATGGTAAAAAACCCTGTAGGGTCCGCGCAGAGAGCGACGAAAAACAATTTGCGATAGGTTATGAACAGGGTTTTTTCCAGAAAAACGACCAGATCTCTGGTTTTCAGCACGGCCTTTCTGCTTGTGTCGGGATGCGCTTCCCCTGTTTCCGTCGCCCCGCTCTCCCTCCGGCAGGCCTATCAGGAACATAGCCAGAGTGCGCTCAGTGGCAGAACGCTCAGCAATACCACCCACACGGTTTTACAACGGCAAAACCTGCTGAATGCGTGGAAAAACCATCCTAAAGAAACCATCTCCACGTTGCGTAGTCTGACGCAGGCGCATTTTTATGCACAGGGACTGGCTGACCAGCTTTTTGCCCTCGCAGAACTCAGCTACATGCACGCCCATCGGCATGCGGACCGGGCCGAATTCATGGCCGCCGCCCTATATGCCTATGCCTATCTCAACCCTAATGGCCCGGAGACAGACCGCCCGGAAGCGTATGACCTGCATGTCCGGCAGGCCTGTGACCTCTATATGCTGGCGCTTACCGAAGCCTTTGGCAGCCCGGTCAGCCTCATCCCCCAACGCTGGACGTTACCGTTCGGCACACTGGACCTGAGCACAACCCCCAGCCAGCTGGTGTGGCATGACCATGTCTTGCAGGATATTCGCCCCATGGCCCGGCTTTCCGTCCGGGGGCTGGAAAATGTTTACAGTCATACCGGGCTTGGCGAACCTGTCGGCGCTCTGCCCCACATGGACCACCCGGAAAGCCGTTCCTTCCAGATTACAGAAAAGCTGAGAGTACCACTCAATCTTCTCCTCTCCTTGGATACTCCACGCCAGCAGGTTTTAACCAGTACACTGCGCGGCCGGCTGGACCTGACCGCCATTGATGAAGATCTGAGCGAACACACAACGCCCACGACGCCCGCAGCACCACACCCCGTCCCTTTGCAATATGACCAGACAGCCGCCCGCGCGCTTAGTCTGAGTGATGCTATGGACTGGTCCTCGGAATATAAAGGCTTTCTGGACGGTCGTTTTTTTGACAATGGCCGCACACCGCAACTGGCAACCATAGAACCGCATCAGGTCGGGCGGATGCCTGTGGTGCTCATCCACGGTACAGCCTCCAGCCCGGCGCGCTGGGCCAATATGGTGAATGACCTACTGGAAGACCGGGAAATTCGCAAACATTACGAATTCTGGTTTTTTTCCTATGCGACCGGAAACCCTATTCCATATTCCGCCCTCCAACTCCGTAACGCCATTACGCAGGCCGTGGCGGACCTTGGCGGTGTTAAGGCAGACCCGGCACTGGGAAACATCACGCTCATTGGGCACAGTCAGGGCGGATTACTGGCCAAGATGCTGGTCATTAACACCGGTGATACATTGTGGAACAGGTTGATCCCGCGCCCGCTGGCAGACCTGAAGCTGACGCCAGATGCCCGGACCCTGCTCCAGAACGCACTGTTCCCCACGCCTCTGCCGGAAGCACGGGAGGTTGTGTTTATCTCCACCCCGCAGCACGGCAGCTACATGGCCAATTTCTCTCTGGCACGCCTTGTCGGCCGGATGGTGACCTTTCCGCTGACAGTCCGGGAAGTGACCAAACAGGTTCTGGTCAGTGACCCGAATGTCGCCCGCCTGAACATGAACCCCTGGCGGGTAGGAAGTGTGTACGGCATGTCTCCGCACAGCACCTTCATCCAGTCTCTGGCCGCCATTCCGGTGGTGCCGGATGTTCGCACCCACTCCATCATCCCCGTTCTGGGCAATAAAAGTCTGCAAAACTCTGATGATGGCGTTGTGAAGTATGAAAGCGCGCATGTGCCGGATGTGGACTCTGAACTGGTCGTCCGCCATTCCGGCCACTCCACCCAGTCCAACCCGATTACCATTGCAGAAATCCGCCGCATCCTTCGCAACCATCTGGCCCGCACACAAGGCGGCACTCTGGAAGGCGGGTTGATAAGCCAGAGTGATATTACAGCCATTGGCGGCCAGTTTGTGCCCACACGCGGCAACGGCCCCGGCACAGCCGAAACGCCCGGCGGTCTCCCGCCCTCTCCTCAGACAGCCCCCGCTGATCCATCGGTTCCTGCACAGGTACGCCATTAATGCCGCAAACATCCAACACCCCCACACACAGCAGGCGCTGGGCCCACTGGTTTGCGGGCTGCGCCACCTTCCTGCTGGGAGCGTTTGGGACACCCGCCCTCTATTATTCCACGCTGGAGCCGGATGCGCTGCGACTGGGGCTGACCGGCCTGTTTCCACTTGTTCTGGGCACGGCATTTTTCCTGCGCACCCACCAGACGGCCCGACTGGCGCTGGCGGCCATGAGTGCGGCGTTTGCCGTCTGGTATGTGACGGACCCACCGAAAAACAATCGCGACTGGGCAGGAGAATATGCGTTGCCCGCCAGTGTCTCACTGGAAGGACGGACGGTGCATCTGCACCACGTCCGCAACTTTATCTACAAAACCCCCAGCGACTATACGCCCCGCTATTATGATGCGGATTATGCGCTGGATGACCTCTCTTCCGTCGATCTGGTCACGTCCTACTGGGCGGGGGAAAGCATTGCACATGTCTTCCTCAGCTTCGGCTTCAAAGATGGGCGGCATGTCGCGATGTCCATTGAAACCCGCCGCCAGAAGAAATTCCCTTATTCCGCCATTGCCGGGTTCTTTCACCATTATGAACTGTTTTACGTGGTGGCTGATGAACGGGACCTGATTGGTGTGCGGACAGACGTGCGCAAGGAGCGCGTTTATCTCTATCGGCTTCTTCTCTCACCAGAAGCCAGAGAACGCCTGTTCAAAAGCTATCTGCAGGAAGTCGATCACCTCTCCCACACGCCGGAGTGGTATAATACACTCACATCAAACTGCACCACGGGCATCCTGACCCGCGCACAGGCCAGCTTCCGTTACCGGCTGGACTGGCGGATTCTGCTCAGCGGCTATACCGCGTCCCTCGCCTACAAGCTGGGCCTGCTGGACACCCATCTGGACTTCCGCACGCTGCATGATCGCAGCCGGATCCACCGGCCAGAGGGTGCCACCCCCGGCCCTGATTATTCAGAGGAAATCCGACAAACCCTCCCTATGGAAACAGCCCCCTCCGCCAGCAAATAAAGCCTGCACCGCCATTTTCAGAAAAACGATACCCTCCCGAAACGGGATGCCTTTGAGGGCTGCATCATTCGTGCCACAATAGACCCCTCCTACTAAGAGGACTGGCTTCATTTCTGCTGACGGGGCCAGACGGTGAAAGACTGAATGTTGGATGGTGTGCATGAATCAGCCTGAGTCACGGGACGAAGCCTCCGCAGGAACCGCCTCACCGGCTGGCCCTGCTGGCTGGATAGAGCATCGGCTGCCGGTTTTTTCCGCATTCCGTAAGGAATATGTGGTTTTCCCTATGCCCCGGAACCTGAACTGGCTGTGGAATTTTGGCGCCATTCTGGTGGTTGTGCTGCTGCTGATGCTGGCAACCGGCACCTTTCTGGCCATGAACTACACCCCAACCAGTGCCGAGGCGTTCTTTTCCGTGGAGGCCATAGACCGCCAGTTGTCCGGCGGCTGGCTGCTACGCGGCATGCATATGACCGGGGCCAACCTGTTTCTGGCCGCCCTTTATATCCATCTGTTCCGGGGGCTTTATTATGGCTCCTACAAAGCGCCGCGTGAAATACTCTGGCTCAGCGGCCTTGTGCTGCTGGTTATGGTGATGGCGACGGCATTTGCAGGCTACATTCTGCCGTGGGGCCAGATGTCCTACTGGGGGGCTGACGTTATCACCAAAGCCGTCGGGGCCGTGCCGGTTATTGGCGGGACGCTGGAGCATGTGCTGACCGGCAGTGACCATCTGGGCGATATCTTCCTGCATCGCTTTTTTGTGCTGCATTTCCTGCTGGCATTTCTTGTTGTGGCTGTTGTGGGGCTACATGTGGCTTGCGTGCATGTCACCAAATCCAACAACCCGCTGGGCGTTGAACCAAAAACACCAAAAGACACACTGCCCTTCCACCCTTACTACACCAGCAAGGATCTGATCGGGCTTGTCGTCTTCGCCATGGTCTTTTGTGCGTTGCTGTTCTTCTGGCCCGGCCTGCTGACAGAGCCGGACAATTACGCCCCAGCGGACCCGCTGCATACGCCAGCCAATATTGAGCCTGAATGGTATTTTCTGCCGTTCTATGGACTGCTTCAGTCCGTGCCTTCCAAGTTTGGCGGACTTCTGGCCGCGGCAGGCTCACTGCTTGTGCTGTTTGCCCTGCCCTGGCTGGACCGTTCCCCTGTGCGCTCCGCCCGCTTCCGCCCGATCTGCCGCCCCGCGCTGTTTGGGCTGGTCATCTCTTTTGTGCTGCTCGCACTGGTCGGCAAGCATCACGCCACCGGGGCATGGATGCTGATCGGCCGTCTGTCGGCCCTCTACTATTTCAGCTATTTTCTGGTGATCCTGCCGCTAGCTTCACGGTTTGAAAAACCGAGACCGCTCCCGGCCTCCCTTGCTTCTGCCAAAGGAGATGCCTGATGGTCCGGCTTCCCCATGCCCGCACCGCTGCATTTGGCGCAGCACTTCTCGCCAGCCTGCCGCTCATCATACACGCGGCCCCTGCCACGCCCACACCGCCCGTGCCGCCGCACCAGAAATGGAGCTTTGACGGCCCACTGGGGCAGTTTGATCAGAAAAGCCTGCAACGCGGCTTTGTGGTGTTCAATGAGATCTGTTCATCCTGCCATGGCATGCGCAGCCTGACGTATAATGACCTCACCGGGATCGGCCTTTCCCAGCAGGCCATCAGAGATCTGGCACACGCCAAGCAGGTTCCGGGGCCGCTGGACGCGGCAGGCCACCCCACCATGCGTCCCGGCCTGCCGGATGACCATCTGCGCTCGCCCTTCCCCAGTGAGGCGGCTGCCGCTGCCATGATGGGCGGCGTTGCCCCGCCAGACCAGTCCCGCCTGGCTGCTATCCAGCCGCATGGCGCAGACTGGCTGTATGCGTTTCTAACAGGCTACCATATGCCCCCACCGCCCGGTGCGCCGGTGGTGCCGGGCAAGTTCTATAATGACTGGGCAGACGGACATCTGGTGGGAATGCCGCCCCCGCTGATGGACGACGCAGTAGAGTTCCCGGACGGCACCCCGGCCACGGCCACACAGCAGGCGCGGGATGTAACGACCTTTCTGGTCTGGGCCTCTGACCCGCATCGGAATGACAGGCACCGCACAGGCCTGTATGTTTTTGCCTATCTGAGTGGCCTGCTGATACTGGCCATTGCCTGGAAGAGAAAAATCTGGAAACGCGGCACCACCCGGAACGCACAGGACGCAGACGACTGATGACACACCCCGCAGATGACACACCCACCACCGGGCCGGATCAGGACGCCCCCGCTGGCCGTCGTGATTTTCTTGGCATGGTCACCACAGCCGGAACAGTAACCGGGCTGGCGGCCTGCGCCATTCCGTTTGTCGCCAGCCTCAAACCGCAGGACAGCGCCGCAGCCCACCAGCCAGTGGAAATTGACCTGTCCAAACTGGCACCGGGCCAGCAGATGACCGCCGTCTGGCAGGGGAAACCCATTTTTATTCTGCGCCGCACGCCGGAAGACCTCGCCAAACTGCAAAGCCCGGCGCTGGTGAATGAACTGCGGGATGCGCAATCCGACGCTCTGCAACAGCCCACATACGCTCGCAACTGGCACCGCTCCCTTGTGCCGGAATATGGCGTCTATGTTGGCATCTGCACGCATCTGGGCTGTGTGCCGGCCTACACGGCTCCCGCTGCTGCACCCGACCAGACAGGCCGTTACGCCTGCCCCTGCCATGGCTCGCAGTTTGATCTGGCTGGGCGGGTGTTTAAAGGCGCGCCTGCCCCTTATAACCTGCCCGTTCCTCCCCATGTCATGCCCACACCGACAACACTGCGGCTGGGGGAAAACCCGAAAGGGGAAAGCTTCGACTTTTCCACCATTGAGCAGATCTGAAAAACGCTGCGTGTTGCCTGATGCCGGCGTTTGGCGGATAACGTCTCCCTCACGCGGCTGGCCATACAAGGAGCGAAAGCTATGACAAAAACAGAAACATTCATTGTTGAAGGCATGTCCTGCAACGGCTGTTCCAGCAAGCTGAAGAACGCTCTGGAAGCTCTGAATGGCGTCTCCGAAGCAGACGTGGTTCTGGAAGGTGGCACGGTAACAGTGCAGTATGACCCTGCCCTGGTAACGCCTGCTCAGTTTTCTGAAGTGGTGGACGATCTGGGGTTTGATCTGGCCTCCTGAGTGCCTGCTGACAAAACTGTGCCTTTTGCCCTCCTGCCGGGGTGCCTATCATGAAACAGTCTGGCCTTCGCGCACGTCATTTTGCCAGTGTTTCACAATGCGCCCTGATTTTAAGCGGGATTCTGACTGGCCTCTGGACTCCTGTTTCTGCAGAAGCCCAGAGGCGTTTCAGTCCTCTCCCCTCATCCCATAAAACCAAACACATGATGTGCATCCGGCCCTTGTGCCACCCGACTGCACGCAAAAAGACACAGACGCCAGCGCCACCCCATTCTGCTGCACCGCCCTTCTGCGCCCCACCGGCCGCCACGCCGGGTCAGGTAGAATGCATGACGGAAGAAAAGATTGAAGTTGTGGGGAGTGGCCATTCCTATACCGCCCCCGCCGCAGAGGCCTGGGGAAAAACTCCTGTCTCACTGAAGGATATTCCGCAATCCGTTTCTGTTCTGACACAGCAGCGCATGCAGGATTCCAACATGCTGACCATGACGGACGCCATGCGCCAGATTAACGGTATCCGCGTTCTGCCGGGCTCTACTGCCAATTCCAATTTCTATTCTCGCGGCTATCAGATGACGACCTCGGTGGACAACACACCGGGTGCTGCCGGCACTTTGAACAATGCCAGCTTTGATCTGTCGATGTATGATCGGATTGAAGTCCTGCGCGGTGCCTCCGGGCTGCTACAGGGCGGCGGCTCTGCCGGGGGCGTGGTCAATCAGGTAACCAAAAAACCCGGCATGGATTTTGCCGTTAATGGTGCTGCAACGGTTGGCAGTTTCAACAATTATCGGGCGGATATTGACCTTTCCACCCCCCTGAACGCCTCCAAAACCCTGCGCTTCCGCACGGCGGATCTGTTTCAGGATAATGATTATTTTTATAAATACGCTCACTCGCGCAAATGGCAGGCTTACGGCGCGCTGGAATGGGATATCACGCCCTCCACCACCTTTATTGTCTCCCATGCCGCGCAGCAGCAGGATATTACGGCGCCTTATTACGGGCTGCCTGTTACGACAGATAAAACCCTCTGGTATGGGGGACGCAGCGCCAACCCTTCCCAGAAATGGGGCTACAGCAATTACATGACGCAGCAGACCATTGCTTCTCTGTCCCAAAAGCTCTGGGGAGACTGGAAACTAACTGCGCGGGGCACATTTTATGACCAAAGCTACAACACGCTTTATAATGAGCCCTGGACGCAGATTGATGCGCAGACAGGCACATTACAGTATCAGGATGCAGGCATTGTCGCCATGCGCGGCACCAATAGTGCACGCTCAGCCGATATTTACGCCAACGGCAGCTTCCGCTTTCTGAACCGTACCCACTACGCCCTGTTCGGCTTCAATTACAATTCCTACAATCAGGTGACACGCTACGGCAATATTCTGAGCGATGCTATTTATGATGGTGTGAACATCAACAACACCAACAGCGTGCCTCGGCCGCCCGCAGGCAGTATCAGCTATCAGGAAGACCCGGACGGCTATGGCACGCGGGACAATGCGACCCAGTGGGGCTTTTATGGGCAGCTTCGGTTTCAAATCATAAAGAATCTGTCCCTGATTCTTGGTGGTCGTGTCTCACGGTTTTCCGAGAGAATGCGGTATATCTCCCCCGGCCCGACCAGTAGCTGGCAGCCAGAAGCCAATATTCATGGCGAGCTGACGCCGTATCTGGGCACAGTGTATCAGATCACGCCCAACATCTCCTGGTACGCCAGCTATTCCAGCATTTTCACCCCCTCTGTAGGTGATATGTCCTACCATGGCGGAGGGCTGAAACCTCAGCACGGCAATCAGGTGGAAACAGGGTTTAAAGCTGAATATTTCAATGGCCGCCTTAATCTTTCAACCGCCCTGTTCAGAATGGAAAATGTGAACCAGCCTGTGCAGGACCCGGAACATTCCCAGTTTTACATTACAACCGGGCCCATCCGCCGGCAGGGGTGGGAAGCGCAGATTGACGGTAATATTCTGCCAGACCTCAATGTTTCTCTTGGGTATACCTATCTGGATACAAAAGTTTCCAATCCGAACACACCGGATTTTGGTGGCGTGTTTTCTCCGCGTCACATGTTCAAATCCTGGGTGCATTATACCGTGCCACGCGGGCGGCTGCGCACTCTGAGTTTTGGGGTCGGGCTGGACGCCAACAGCACTCTGCGTGGCAGCTATCCCACAACGGTGCAGGGCGGATACATGACTCTGGACTGCATGGTCGGTTATCATGTGACACCGCATCTGAAAATTCAGCTGAACGCCACCAACCTGACAAACCGCTATTATTATGAACGGGCAAGCGGTGTCTGGCAGTTCAACTTCCCCGCAGCCCCCCGCAGCTTTATGGCAACGCTTCGTGCAAACTACTGAGAAAACACGCCCTCATTCCCTTTCAGACTGGAAAGTCATTCTCCCCTACTGGCTTTCGGAAGAAAAATGGCGCGCCTTTGCCATGCTGAGTGGCATTATTGGTCTGTCATTTCTCTATGTCCGCACGGCAGTCTGGTTTGGGAAATGGAACCAGTCTTTTTTTGATGCCATGTTTGCGTTTCGGGCGCAGGACTGTCTTTCCCTGTTGCCATCTTATCTTCTCATGGGCGCTCTTTCTGCTGCCATCTATGTTTTTCAGGTTTACCTGACACAGGTTCTCTCCATGCGCTGGCGGCTGTGGAACACCCGTGTCTATCTGCGCCAGTATCTGTCTAACGAGACCTATTATCGGCTGGAACATGGACTGGAGCAGGCCGACAACCCCGACCAGCGTATTGCAGACGATCTGTCTCAAATGACAATCTGGACGCTCAAACTAGGGCTGGATGCCATTCAGGCCGTCACAACCCTTATCTCCTTTTCCATTGTTTTGTGGGATATTGGCGGCACACTGTCCTTCACCTGGCATGGCCACGCTATCCATATTCCCGGCTATCTGTTTCTGGGAACGGTTCTGGCAACTCTGTTCACATCGTTAGTGCTGGAACGGTTTGGCGGCCCGCTGATTGGTGCCAATTACCGACAGCAGCATTATGATGCGGACCTGCGCGCAGGCCTGATGGATGTGCGCCGGAACTCTGAACAGATTGCCTTTTACGGGGGAGAGGACGCCGAAAACCTACGCTTTTCACGCTATCTCGCGCATATTGCCGCCAACTGGCGGAGTGTGGTGACCTACACCTGGCGCGCCAATTTCATCACTAATTTTTTTCATGAAACAGCGTCCTGCCTGCTGTGGGTTATGCTGATCCCCAAAGTGCTGGCCCATACGCTGACAGTGGGCCTGTATTCCCGCACAAATGCCGCCTTCATGCAGGCCCGCAATAGCCTGCAATGGTTTATTGATAACTACACGGACCTCGCCTCCCTGCGCTCCATTCTGCAACGTCTCAGCGAGTTTGAACGCATTGTGGGGCATCCTTTTGAAAAAGGGATTACTCGACACACTCTTTCCTCAGCAGATGTGCAGATTGAAAACCTTGTTCTCAAACGCCCGGATGGCTCTGTTCTGACCACCCTGCCCAATCTGACTTTGCACGCTGGCGAACGCTGGATGATCAGCGGACCTTCCGGTGTAGGCAAAAGCACGTTGCTGCGTGCTCTGGCGGGTTTGTGGGGCTACGGCAGTGGCACGCTTTCTTTTGACATACAGCACAGCATGTTTGTTCCACAGCGGCCTTATGTGCCTGATGGCACATCACTCCGGCAAGTTCTCAGCTATCCAGCCACACCGGACCATTATGATACACAGGCTTATGAAGGCGTTTTGAAAAGTGTTAATCTGGCGCGCTATAGTCCGCGCCTTGAAGAGACTGAAGACTGGAGCCAGATTTTCTCGCCCGGTGAGGAGCAGCGCCTTGCGATAGCCCGCGTGCTGTTGTTCCGCCCGCGTGTGGTGTTTCTGGATGAAGCAACCTCCGCGCTTGATGAAGAAAACGAAACCCTGCTTTATACTGTGCTAACAACGGAACTTCCGCAGACAACGCTTATCAGTGTGGCGCACCATGCCGCCCTGCGCCGCTTCCACCAGCATGAAATTCTGCTGTCCCCCGAGGGCGCACTGATCCGGCCTCTCAGCGCACCCTCCGCAACACTCTAAAAAAGCCTTATCCGCGCGACTGAGGCCGCCAGCGATTCAGCAACAGCGAGTTGCTGACAACAGAAACAGAACTCATCGCCATGGCCGCCCCCGCCACAATCGGGTTCAGCAAGCCGCAGGCGGCCAGCGGCAGACCAAGAATGTTGTAGATAAAAGCGAAGAACAGGTTTTGCCGGATCTTGGCCAGTGTTGCGTGGGAGAGTGAAATCGCATCCAGCACACTGGTCAGATCGCTCTTCATCAACACAACATCCGCCGTGTCCAGCGCAATGGCAGACCCGGCCCCAATCGCAAAGCCGACATCCGCAGCAGCCAGTGCCGGGGCATCGTTAATGCCATCCCCCACCATGCCAACCAGGCTGCCAGCAGCACGATATTTTTCAACAGCCTCCGCTTTATGGCCGGGCAGAACACCGGACATATAATCATCCACCCCAACCTGCGCTGCCACGACAGAGGCCGTGCGCTGGTTATCCCCCGTCAGCATCACGACTTTAATGCCAGATTTTTTTAAAGCCCGGACCGTCGCAATCGCATCGGGCCGCAGGCGATCAGACAAGGCGATATAACCCAGAAGCTGCGCGCCGAGTGTCACGCCAACGACTGTTTTGCCTTGGCTCTCAAGCGCTTCAATGACGGCATGATCCAGTACCACTCCTGCGTCTGCCAGAAAACGCGGTGAACCAAGACGGGCCAGCGCCTCACCAATCTGCGCCGTAACGCCCATGCCCGGAACAGCCTGAAACGCACTGGCTGGAAGAGCCTGCACGCCGTGTGTCGAGGCATAGTCCACAACCGCACGGGCCAGTGGATGTTCGGAATCCTTTTCCAGCGCATATGCCACCGCCAGCAACTGCGCGGCATCCGTCTGCGGCGCAGGCTGCACATCACTGACAGTCGGCCTGCCTTCCGTCAGGGTGCCGGTCTTATCGACAATCATGGTGGTCAGTTTTTCTGCCTGTTCCAGTGCATCGGCATTCCGGAATAAAATACCGCAACGCGCCCCCAGCCCGGTGCCCACCATAATGGCTGTGGGCGTTGCAAGCCCCAGCGAACAGGGGCACGCAATAACCAGAACGGAAACCGCCGAAACAAGGCTCCATGAGGCATTGCCCGTTATCAGCCAGCTGACCAGAAACGTCACCAGCGCGATGCTAACCACAGCAGGCACAAAAATGCTGGAAACCTTGTCCGCCAGCCGCTGTACGTTGGCTTTGGAGCCCTGTGCCTGCTCAACCATTTTCACAATGCGAGAGAGCGCAGTATCGGCCCCCACACCTGTGGCTTTTACGCGCAGCACGCCATTGGCATTCATGGTGCCCCCAAACACCTGAGCCTGCACCTGCTTAAGCACGGGCACACTCTCACCCGTCAGCATGGCTTCATTCACCTCGGAGGAGCCATCCACCACTACGCCATCCACAGGCACGCTCTCACCCGGACGCACCACCAGCATATCCCCAACGTGCACCTCCGCCACAGGGCGATCCAGCACGTCTGCACCGCTTTCCACATGGGCAATTTGCGGCTGAAGCTGGAGCAGGCCTTCAATCCCGGCGCTGGTCTTGTTCTTCGCACGAGTTTCCATCAGCTTGCCAAGAGAGATCAGCGTGATGATGGATACGCTGGCTTCAAAATAAACCGGCTGATGCAAATGGAACAGCACCACGGCAGCACTGAAAAAATACGCAATACTTGTGCCCATTACCACGAGCACATCCATATTGGCCGAACCACCCCGCACCGCATTCCATGCGCGCTGATACAAATGGCGCGCGCAGAAAAACTGAACGGGTGTGGCCAGCAGGAATTGCATCCAGCCGGGCATCATGTGCATTGAGCCGAAGACCATGCCGACCATCTGCACAAAAAACGGCAGAGACAACACTGCTGTCAGAATGAAGCGATTGCGTTCCGCCTCCCATATGGCGAGACGCCGGGCATTGGGATCTTCCCGAACGCCATCATCCAGCCGCTTCGCACCAAAACCGGCTTTTTCAATACGGGCAATAAAAGTTTCCGGTTCCACAACACCGGGCACATAGACAATATGCGCCCGTTCTGCTGCAAAATTCACGCTGGCCTGTGTCATGGGTAGTTTGTTGAGGATTTTTTCAATCCGGGCGGCGCAGGCAGCACAGGTCATACCGGTGAGGGACAGGTCGATGCTTCTTTCATCCACCGTAAACCCGGCTTTACGGACTGCACCTACCACGGCCTCGATAGAGGCCGCTGGGCCGTCCATCTGCACCTGCGCGCGTTCCGATGCAAAATTGACCGTAGCCTGCACACCATCCTGACGGTTCAGAACTTTTTCAATCCGCGCGGCACAGGCTGCGCAGGTCATGCCACCAACGGGGAAACTGACGGTCTGTGACACAGAGGGCTCCTTCGGGAATTTCATTGAAATTTATACCCCATCCCGGTATAAAAAAGAAAGAAAGCCTGTATTTTTTCTATAACAAGACCAACGCCTCTCTCTGCTGTAAGAGCCAGCCTGCCAATAATGCAAGATGCTCCCGGTCAGGAGAGGGCCTTATATGACGACCCCGGTCTCCTGCCACAACCCCGGCATGGTTCCCGGAAATGCCTGTCTACACTCCGCTTCTGCGCCCTATCCTTTGTCTGAGTTCATGCCAGTTCTTCTGCTTCGTGCCCTGCCCTGCAGACCTTTTACACCATCACGGTCCGTGCGGCTCATTGCGCCGACAGTTCTGGCGAGCGCCTTTGGTCTGGTAAGTGCGATACAGCCCGCACTGGCGCAATCAGCCGCCAGCACCAGCACCAGCACCAGCACCAGCACCAGCACCAGCACCAGCACCAGCACCAGCACCAGCACCAGCACCGCCTCTGAAAATCCCCAGACACCGTCCAGCCCAAAAACTGAAAATATTGATGTGGTTGGGCACAAAGCCCGTGGCGAGGCGCTGGGGCATCTCAAACCGATCATGCAGATCAAGGCTGATGAAATCCGGGCCTATGGCGTAGATTCCGCGTCTGACCTGCTGACAGCGATTTCCCCGGAAACACGCTCCGGGCGCGGAGCCGGAGGAAGTGGACCTGTCATCCTGCTGAATGGCAAACGTGTTTCGGGCATGCAGGAACTTCAGGATCTGCCCTTTGAATCCATCGACCATGTGGAGATCTTTACCGAAGAGGAAGCCCTGAAATACGGCTATTCCGCCACACAGCGCGTAGTGAATATTATCACGGTCGAGCATTTCCGTGCCTTCCGCACACGTTTGAGTGGCACCACATCCACAGATGGCGGCGGAGAAACAGGCGCGCCCTCCATCAGTTATACAAAACTGGATGGAGAACGGCGGATCAATCTGAGTGCCCGCTATTCTGATCAGGCCGAGCTGAAAGACAGCCAGCGTGGCGTGGTGCCTGCGCGAGCCAGCGGACTGTATGCCAATGCCGGCAATGTCATCGCAGCAAATGGCGGCAGTCTGGACCCAACGCTGGATATGCTGGCAGGCACGCCTGTCACCGTCGCGGGTGCGCCTTTACTGGCCAGTTCGCAGATACCGACACTTCAGGATTTTCTGCCTTACGCTAACCTGCCGCACAGCAACGGGGATGCCTCGGCCTACACCCTTCAGCCGAGTGTACAAAAGCTGACACTTAATGGTGTTATTGCCGGGCAGATTTTCAAAACAGTCACGTCTTCCCTGAACCTGACCTACACCCGCCAGGACCAGCACAGCCTGCAAGGCCCGGCACGCGGCATTCTGACCCTTCCGGCCAGTAATCCGTTTTCTCCTTTTTCAGAAGACAGTCTGCTGTACAGGAATTTTACAGAAACTTCTCCCCTCCGCCAGAAAGTGCACACAGAAACAGCCCATGCCGGCCTGAAGTTTGATGGCGATGTGGGGAACTGGAAGTGGAACAGCACGGGCAGCTATGATCGGTCGGAAATAACAACCAGCAGCCAGACCGGCCTCAATCTGCAAACTATCCAGACGGATCTGACGGACGGCAGCGCCGCTCTCAATCCGTTTTCTGCCTTTCCGGCCAGTATGCTGTCTCAACGCACCCTGAACACCGGCCACACCACCAGCAATAACGGGCAGATCAGCGGCCTGATGTCTGGAAATGTCTTTGCCCTGCCAGCAGGCGATGTTGCAACCAGCCTTTCCCTCACTGGTGCCCTGACGGACCAGAACGCTGTTTCCTCAGTCAAGGCAGTGCGCTCTTACAGCCACATCCGGCGGGACGTTGGCACGTTCCAGTTCAATGCCGATATCCCCATAGCCAACAGAAACAAGCATGTGCTGTCCTTTTTGGGGAAACTGGATGGGAATGTGAACGCAGCCGTCAATCAGGTGTCACAATTTGGCACACTGGGCACCATTGGCGGAGGTGTGACATGGGCACCTCTCTCATGGGTGCAGTTTCCATTTTCCATTACCAATAGTCAGGAAGCGCCAACAGCGTCTCAGCTTGTCGCCCCCACCATCCAGACTCCGAATGTAACAACCTATGACTATGTCACCGGGCAATCCGTGCAGGTCACCAGCCTGTCTGGCGGTAACCCGAACCTGAAAGCCACCAGCCGGCATGAAATCAGTCTGGGGACGTTAATCACCCTGCCCTACATCACCGGGGCACGCCTGCATGTAAACTACGTGCATGATACAACCCACAACACCATCCTCTCCCTGCCAACGGCAACCGCTGCGATCGAGAGCGCCTTTCCGGACCGCTTCCAGCGCAATACGGATGGCATTCTGGAAAGTGTTGATATCCGGCCGGTCAATGCGGACAGCGAAAGCCGGAGCGAGTGGAACGCCACTCTGTCCTTCTCCCAGCCGTTACAAGGCAGCGGGACAGACAGGCACGGTAAATCGAAAAAAGCGCATGGCCGGATTTATCTGGTCGCCACACAGGTCTGGCGCTTGCAGGATACTGTCACGCTGCGGTCCGGCCTGCCCGCCATCAATCTGCTCCGGGGCGGCACCATCAGTGGTCTGGGCGGTCAGCCCCGGCATGAAATGGAACTTCAGGGCGGTATCTATGATAAAGGCATTGGTGTCCGGCTGGTCGGAAAATGGCAGGCTGGCACGTCCACTCTGGCATCCTCCCCGTCTGACAGCCTGTATTTCAGCGCGCTGGGCACACTCGACGCCACCGTGTTTGCTGATCTGGGTGAGTTGCCCCATTGGGAAGACCGGAAATGGGCAAAAAACTTCCGTCTGTTTTTATCCGTGGACAATGTTTTTAATGAGCGCATCCATGTCCATAATGGAAAGGGCTCAACACCTGCGGGCTATCAGCCTGCCTTTATGGACCCGCTTGGCCGCACTATTACATTTTCCATCCGTAAAACAGTGTAACCGCCGCTCTTAGGACTGGCATCTCATATTTGCCTACGGATAGCGGGATAAGAGATGACCTGCTAGGAAAGGCGCCACAGAGAGAAAGGGGACACCATGGCAACGCAATCCCGGGCCACACTCGCCCCGGCAAAATGTGACACCTGTGAGAGCGAGGGAACGGCCGACAAGCGCGTGCAGCAACCCCACAAAAAAGCTCTGACCAACCGGCTGCGCCGTATTGAAGGACAGGTTGGCGGTGTGCTGAACATGGTGGAACAGGATCGCTATTGTGTAGACATCCTCATGCAGATTTCTGCCGTGAAGTCCGCGCTGGATGGTGTTGCAACCGAAATTCTCTCAACCCATGCCAATGGCTGCGTGCGCAAGGCTGTGCAGGAAGATGGTGGAGAAGAAGCTATTGAGGAACTGCTGCGCGTTGTGCGCAGAATGATCCGGTAAGCTCCTTCCCCTCTTCCGGTTTAGCGTTCCAACGTGGCATCCGGTGCTGGCTGAGTAGATGCAGGCGCGCTCATGCTACCATTCATTTTGTCGCAGGTGGCTTTCTGCTCCGTCATGGTCGCAGTCAGCGTTTTTCCCTGTTTTTGCAGGGTTTGAATCCTGCTGCAAACTGCCATTTGCTGCTCCATACTCAGGCTTTCCATGCCCTGCGGAGCCGTCTGTTTGGGCGCTTCCTTTTTCATATCCCCCATAGTCTGTCCCGGCCCCATCTGCATCGGCTCAGCCTGTGCGACACCGGTAAATAGAAACGCTGCAACAGCAAAAAAAGAAGACCGCATTGAGTATATCCTTTTTATAACAAGAAAACTTCAGAACCAGCTCCGAATCCCCACAGTAAAACGCACTGTGCCCGTCTCGCCGCCCTGGTCATGCACAATCCGGCGGGCCTGCGTGAGATATCCGGAATAAGTGACGGCAACGTAGGGCGCGAACTTCCGCCACAACTCGTAGCGCAGGCGCAAACCGGCATCGACATCTGATAGACCCGCTCCCACCTGCCGCCCGGCATCCGACTTTGTGTAAAGATTGAACTCGGCCTGAGGCTGAAGAATAAGGCGATTGGTCAGCAGAAAATCGTAAGAACCTTCCAGCCGGGCGGCAAAACGCCCGCGGTCACTAACATACGCCGTGGCCTGCACTTCAAACTGATACAGCGCCAGCCCCTGCACACCGAACGCGCCCCATGTGCGCGTCGGGCCATCATCAATATCCGCACGCACGCCTCCCTGAAGGTTGAAGTAGGGGGAAATAGCGCGGCTATAGAGCAGTTCGTGATCCCCATCATGCAGGCGACCCCGTTCCAGCGTGCCTTCGGTTTTCAGCCAGACCTTGTTGTAGTCAGACCCATACCAGGCCTCACCATCCCAGCGGAAATCCGTCCCGCCGGGTGCGTAACGTCCTTCAAGCTCATTCATGATGCCGTGGAAGTAGCTCTCCTGATCCATGACCGGATTGATATTGCCCAGATACACGACAGGCGTGGCAGAGGGGGCATCCGCCGCATGGTAGCGCGCGCCGGCAACATTGGACGCAGGTGCAGCCGGGGTATTGTCCGCCGCATGTCCTGGAGGCACGGCCAGCGCCGGTGCGACCAGACACGCCCCCATCAAAACAAGGCGCCTCATTCCACAATTACCGTGCGGAACATGCCCAGATCCATATGGAGCATCAGGTGGCAATGATACGCCCACATGCCCGGCACATCCGCCGTGACCAGATAACTCATCTGAGACCCTGGCTGCGAAATAAGCGTGTGTTTGTAGGGCCGAAAATCGCCCTGCCCATTTTCCAGTTCACTCCACAAACCGTGCAGATGGATAGGGTGCTCCATCATGGTGTCATTAATCAGCGTAAAGCGAACCCGCTCCCCTTTTTTCAGGCGGATCGGGCCGGATTCTGAAAATTTCCGACCGTTAAAACCCCAGATATACCGCTCCATATTGCCTGTCAGATGCAAGATGATTTCGCGGGACGGAGGGCGCGGATCTGCTCCCGGTCGGGTAGCCCGCAACTGCTTGTAGTTCAGCACCCGACGGCCATTCTGTTCCAGCCCGTCACCGGGGCTGCCCAGCCGGTCAACCGGCATGACCGCCACGTTCTGGTTTTCCACATTGATGGGCGGAGGGCCGGGGTCATCGACCTCAATAGGCGGCATGGTGTGGTTCATATGGCTCATATCCATACCGTGCATGTCCATACCCGCCATACTGCCTGCGGACATGTCCTTACTGCCCATCTCCATGCCGGACATGCTCTCACCGGGCTTCATGTTCCCCATCCCCATGTCGATCATGGTGCGCACAGGGCGCGGGTCCATCGGTGGCACCGGACCAGCCATGCCCGCACGCGGAGCCAGTGTGCCGCGGGCAAAGCCGGTTCTGTCCTCACTTTGCGCAAAAATGGTGTAAGCGCGATCCTCCTTCGGCTGCACGATCACATCGTAGGTTTCCGCCACACCAATGCGAAATTCATCGACGGGCACAGGCTCCACATCGTTCCCGTCCGCCTGCACCACCAGCATTTCCAGACCGGGAATACGAATATCAAAAAAGGTCATGGAAGACCCGTTGATAAACCGCAGACGCACCCGCTCACCGGGACGGAACAGGCCGTTCCAGTTCGCATCCGGGGCGTGACCGTTCAGCAGGTAGGTGTAGATAATGCCGGTCACATCCGAGATATCCGTGGCCGCCATCCGCATGCGGGACCAGGCCAGCCGATCCTTCAGGGCAGCCAGAGCACTGCCCGCCTCGCGCGCTTCCTTCGGGAAAGAAGCCGCCGTGCGCTGACGGAAGACGTAGTAGTCATCCTGCATCTTGAGGTTGTTAATCATGTCCATGGGGGACACATCCGTCCATTCGGACAGCAGGATGACATAGTCCCGGTCACACGCATTGGGGTCCGGATGGATGGGGTCAATCACCACCGCCCCGTAAAGCCCCTGCGCTTCCTGCATGCCGGAATGACTATGGTACCAGTATGTGCCGCTTTGATGCAGCCTGAAGCGATAGGTAAATGTCTCACCGGGTTTAATACCGGTAAAGCTCAGGCCCGGGACCCCATCCATTTCCGATGGCAGACGAATACCGTGCCAGTGGATAGACGTATCCTCATGCCTGAGCGTGTTGGTGACATTCACCGCCACAGTATCCCCCTGCCGCCAGCGCAACACAGGGCCGGGCACCGTGCCGCCAATGCAGGGAGCGTTCAGAGCCTTATGGTCAATTTCAATATGGGTGCGGCCAACTCGCAGATCCCACGTTGCCGAAGGCTCTGCCGGGATAAGACCGGCAGGCAATGCGGCACTCGCAGAACGTGCCGGATGTGGAAGCGCTGCCATCAGGCCGCCAGCCCCCACCCCCGTCACAAACCGACGACGTGTCAGGCCGCCCCGTAAACGGGACGAAGAAAACATGCTGAAAAATCCAAACAGTCACACGCAACACCCCGTTCCCCAGTAGGAAACGGGACAGAGGACGCCTGTCAGCGCCTAGCTGTTCAGAATTCTGGGGGGTCTCAGTGGAGGAAGCCAGTCAGCTCCGGCAAACCCTGTTTGTGCCGACATGCTGAAAGGCTGCGCTTTCCCAAAAGAGCGTAAACCCGGATACAACGCTTCCGCAGGAGCGGGAATATCTGTCGCGGCAACATGGACATGGCAGCATTTGTCACCATGCGGCATAGGGTGAGCATCAGGATGCGTCATCATGCACTGCCCATCATCCATCGCGTCCGCATCGGAGCAGATGGTGGCCATGTGATGCATCATGGCATGATGCGCCTGCGCTTCTCTCTGGGCCTGTGCAGGGGAAATACCCGCCAGCAGCCCCACCTGCATCAGCAGGCAGGCCAGCAGACCAATCCATATCCGGGCCTGTGTCCTGACCATTCAGGGCTCCTGTGCTCAGACGCGAGAATGCAAACGTATCGCCCTTCATACCCATGGGGGGAATAAACGAAAAGCCTTTTCTCCAGATGATCAGCGACAGGTTATCCGCGTGACAGCCTCTTCTCTCGTCCGCAGACGCACGCTCAGCACACCTCATCCCTGCCTTGATTTTAAATCAACTGGCCTGTGTGCTTCTCTGTTTGCGCAACGGGGCCGTCATGGCTTCCGGCTTCAGCAGATCCGTCAGCAGATCGGGGGACATCGGCACACGCTCCTTCAGCACATCGGCCACCAGCCGGTTCTCAGCCAAAGCCTGTTTGGCTATGGATGCGCACAGCTCATACCCGAGCACTGGTACAAAGGCAGTAATAATGCCGATACTGTTCTGAACCTGCTCCAGACACCGCTCTTTGTTCGCACGAATCCCGCGCACGCACTTTTCGGCCAGAACCTCGAAGGCGTTGTTCATCATCTGAATGGAATCCAGAATGCAGTAGCCCATGGCGGGTTCAAACGCATTCAGCTGGAGCTGACCGCCTTCCGCACAGAATGAGACGGTTGCATCATGCCCGATCACCATAAAGGCCACCTGATTGACCATTTCCGGAATAACCGGATTGATCTTACCCGGCATGATGGACGAGCCAGCCTGTGCAGCAGGCAGAACAATTTCCCCCAGCCCGGCACGCGGCCCGCTGGACAGCAGGCGCAGGTCATTCGCAATTTTGGAGATCTTGATAGCCAGTCGCTTCAAGACACTTGAGCAGGTCACAAACGCCCCGACATCAGATGTCGCTTCAATCAGGTTGTCAGCCTGCTTTAGTGGAAAACCACACAGATCAGACAAATGGGCCGTTACCAGTGCGCCATAACGTGGGTCACAGTTAATCCCGGTGCCGATCGCAGTCCCACCCAGATTGATTTCAGAAAGCTGCGGCACCAGTCCTTCAACAGCGGCAATTTCCTTCCGCAGAGTTCCGGCATAAGCTTTAAACTCCTGCCCCAAAGTCATCGGAACAGCATCCTGCAACTGTGTGCGGCCTATTTTCAGGACAGCCTTAAATTCTTCAGCTTTTTCCTCAAACGCATTCACCAGATTTTTCAGAGACGGCAGGAAAGAGCGCAAAGCAAAACAGACGGAAATTTTAACAGCTGTCGGATACACGTCATTGGTGGACTGAGACATGTTCACATCATCATTCGGATGCAGACTGTCATATTGCCCGGCCTGAAGGCCTGATGCCAGAAGCCCAACATTCGCCACCACTTCATTGGCGTTCATATTGGTTGAGGTTCCAGCCCCGCCTTGCAGAACATCGACCTTAAAATCTGTTAAATATAACGGAAGGTTCTGACTAATTTCCTGACAGGCCTTTTCAATCATCACAGCCTTTTCCGGCGATAGATAACCCAGCTGGTGATTGGCCAAAGCCGCTGCCTGTTTGACCAGAACTAGGGCTTTGATGAGATCGGGAAATTTTCCTATCGGCGTTCCTGTTACCGGAAAATTGTCGACCGCACGCGCAGTATGCACACCCCACCTTGCATGACGGGGCAGAACATAGGCACCCAGACTATCCCGTTCAGTCCGCTGCATCTTGTCACTCTTCGGATCGACACTGTTTTTATAAGACATCAGGACAGCCTTCCCGTCTCCGTTTTTTCCAAAAAAAACTGCCGCAGACCTGTCACCATATTCTGGTTAACCGATCTGCGGCAGCGCGCTCATACCCTTAAATTTACAGCGTGTGCCATGGCGCACACTTATCCAGCGTTAAAAATCCAGAGAGGTTTTGACGTAATACATGCCACCGCTAAACCCATAAGGAGAGTAGGACGCATATTTAGCCAAACCCTGCTGCGTGTTGGCAATGGAGTGCGGCACACGTGTCGGGTGCTTGTTACCAACGTTGTTGGCGCCCACCCCCACAGTCCAGCGCGGAAGAATTTTATAATCAACTTCCAGATTGGTGATGAACCCCGGATTCTGCTGGAACGGCACAGCCCCTGCCCCGGTGGGAGCAGCCATATAGACAATGGACCCATAACGCAGTTCCTGCACGGAAGCAGACCACTTCCCACGGGTCCAGTTCATGCTGATCTGTTCACGGTTTTTCGGAGCGGAATGCAGAACCATCATCTTGGTGTATTCATTCACCAGATCAGATTTTGCAGACCGGATTTCGTTATCCGAGAAGTTAATCCCCATCGCAAACCGGAACTGACCAAGCTTTGCCGGATGCAGGGTGTAATCAGCGCTAAAGTCACCGCCAAATGTCTGCGTGTTATACAGGTTGGCATAATAGGAAAGTGATGTTGCACTTTCCAGATTTGCGCTTTTCAGAAGAGCCAGAAGCTCAGAATCATTCTGGTTGACCGAATAGGTCTTGGTGCTGCCCATTCTGCCGTTAATGGCAATATAATACAGGTTCCCCGTTACGTGAAAATCATCAACCGGGGTCGCATCAAAACCAATAGAATAGCTGCGGGAATATTCACCCTTCATATTCCCTGCGCCAAGATATTTGGCAATGGCGCTGCTGGCCGGAATCTGGTCAACCGTATAACCGGGATATGGTGCTGAATAGAAATAAGACAGCGCACCCAGTGTTGGGGGACGATAGCCGGTATTGATATTGGCACGAATAGCCCAGCGTTTGTTGAAGTTGTAGCGGGTTCCAACAGAGCCGGTTTCAACTGTAGCAATATTATTATAGCTGCCTACACGGCCACCCAGCGTCCATTCCCATTTCTTGGTGACGTAGAAATCAAGATTGACGTTACCTTCATAAACATCACGGTTCTGGTACGTCGCTGCCATCGGAACGTTACCCGGATGGTCAGTCGCCCCCATACCGCTCCAGGAAGACGCCTCACCTTCAACCATCTGGAAGGTATCGTGACGATATTCACCACCAAACCGCAGATTGATCGGCCGCGGCGCCCAGTCCGGACGGAATGAACGGGATCCACGCAGACCCGCCGTCAGCTGTGTGGCAATAGAGGCGCCATCATAGAAGGATGTTTGCGTACTACCGGGAATAGAAACGTTTTCGGAATTCGTGGTGCTGTAATTCTGCTTATCCCGCGCGTAGGTCACATAAGCATCCCACGCAAAACCGAACTTGCGCGCCTTGATGCCGTTATCCGTCTCAAAATCAAGCTGATCCATAGCAATATAAGGCTGGTTGCCATCAGGATACAGATCGGGATTGATCCACTCATCCGAGCTGGTGTTAGCCCGGTAGGTTTCCGGCACGTTTGCACGACGATGAGAGAAGGTGGACGTGCTATAGAAATTAAAGCCACGCGCCATCGGCACAGACATATTTTCGCTAATGGTTTCCAGCGTAGATTTGGGAATACCTAAGCCACGCTGAACATTACGATTGGCTGTTTCATTTCTGGAATCATCAAACAGTTTCCCATAAAAATCGCCACCGCGCGTAGTGGGGAGCTGATGGGAAACCTGTGCAGCAAGGTCAAGATAGCCGCCATTACGACCCAGAGCCATGCCGTAATTGGCAGAGCCATCCAGAGCCTGACCATCACCAGCATAATAGCCGCTATTTTTAAAATTGATGCTTCCACCATGCGTATCGTGCTTGAGCACAATATTCACGGCACCCGCAATGGCATCCTGCCCATACAGAGCAGACGCACCTTCTGTCACAACTTCAATATGATCAATGGCGGAAACCGGTATCAGAGAGATGTCAGCCGGTTCACTCCCCCAGTTGGTGCCAGAGTTTGAGTTAAAATTCGCACCAATATGACGGCGATGACCGTTAACCAGAATGAGCGTGTCATCCGGGGACTGACCACGCAACTGCATGGTCTGCACAAAGGAGCTTGCACCACCACCGGGAAGAGCTGCCGTTGTAATAGCCGGATTTGCCTGTGCCAGAGCAGACAAGACGTTTGTCTGGCCAGTTTTCAAAAGTTCTGCACCAGTCACGACAGTTACCTGCGTGGTGCTGTGCTTAGGTGTTGTGGGAGAAAAGACGGAACTGCCAGAATGACCGCCCACTTCGATGGATTCTTCACCACCCTGCAATGGGGTCGGTTTTGAACGCTTACGTGCAGGAGCAGCTTTTACAGAGGCCGTTTTGGTCGCTTTTGCCTTTTTTACAAAAACTTTCTGAGGCTTTTCTGTTGGAGATGCGGCACTTGCTGCAAAACTACTTCCTGCCGGAACAAGAGCACCGAACGCCACACTCGCGACGAGTGACAATTCAAATTTCGATATTCTGGCCATCGCATCACCCTGACATCCGGTCGGATTAAGAAACTTATCTGGTTTTCTTATGATACGTTTCCGTTATGTTTTGGCGTCATATTGAATATTGATATGTTGCTTTCAGAAGTAATTTTCTGGTGGGTTTAACAACATAAACCCCTCTTCTCGATATAAAAAAATCCCCCGCACAACCACACATGGTCCTCCGGGGGGATTCATATCCAGAAAAACTCAATGAAAATTATCTTGAAAAATTATTCCATAACAATCGGCTTACGCACGGTCATCAAGGAAATCAGGCCAGCAACAATCAGAGCAACCGCGCACAGATACCAGGCCATGTTAAAGTTCCCGGTCCAGGCAACGATGTAACCCGTTAGAATCGGAGCCGTCAGACCAAAAGCGTTACTGAATGTTAGTGTGACACCGGTTACTGATCCGATTTTCTGGCCGTCCTGCAACATATCGGCCAGCATGGCGGTGTTTGCCCCGTTCGCCGCAATCAGGCAACAAAGAGAAAGAGACAACACTGCCAGAATCGGCATTTCTTCATGAAAGAACGGAAGAAAGCCAATCATCGCGCTCCCGATAATACAAAACGCGACAATAAACCGCCGATGGCTGGGGTCGGTATTCCTGCGGAAAACAAAATGCTCTGCCACGCGCCCCAGAAACACCGCGCCGACAGCCCCCAACACATAGCATCCTGCTGTGCCACTTCCGGAGCCCAGAACATTCAGATGTAGTTCATGAATCAGATAAAAGGGTACCCAGGACATTAGCAGAAAGTTCAGAAAATTCTGTGTGCACTGCACAACAAGAATGCCGCAAAATGTGGAAGAGCGGAACAGAGACAGCACTTCTGAAACGCGAATAGGGCGAACACGCGCCTGCGTGTCTGATTTTTCCGGGTTTCTGTAAAGCAGCCACCATGCAAGCGCCCAGAGCAGCCCAACAATACCGAGCGCCATAAATTCAAAACGCCAGCCCACTTTTGCAATCAGGTAAGCTCCGGCAATTGTGCCGCCAGCAAGCCCAATCTGCATGCCCGTCAGCAGGACCGTCATGACGGTGCCACGCTCCTGCGGTTTGGCCCAGTTGCGAACAATGGTTGCGCCCACACCAAATGTTGGCGCTTCTCCCACGCCAAGCAGCATACGCGTCAAAATAAACTGCGTCACATTCCGGGTCATGCCGCCCAGAATCATTGCGCAAGACCAGACGGAAACCGCCAGACTCCCCACAAGGCGCGCACCAACACTATCCAGCAGAATGGTCGAGGGCAGATTCAGCACAAAATAAGACCAGAGAAAACTGGAGGAGACCCATCCCATCTGAACAGATGAAAGCGAAAATTCCTGGCCAAGATCAGGCAAAGAAATGGAAAGTGCCGCACGATCCCCATAACTGATGACATACATCAGAAAAATCATGCCAAAAAACACGTATCGTGATGAGTCTGCGTTCTTGTTCATCGCTTGATCACCCTTCAAACCTTCTGCCTTGAAAGGCACCCTGGCCTTACACAGCCCACCCGTCTTTTTTTACGATAACGGAACATTACGATTACACCATACCTTCGGTGCTTTTTTACGGATTTTTTAAGATGCTCCGGAGGAAGATTCTGATTCTAAAATAGCTTTTTGCTTTGCTGGTCTTTCATGCCGCAACATCCACAGACCAGAGCCGATAATCAATAACCCACCGACAAACATGGCTACACCGGGAACTTCTCCAAAACCCATCCAGCCGATCAGCGCTGCCCATATCAGACCGCAATAGGCAAACGGTCCAATGGCGGAAACCTGCGCGGAGGCAAATGCTTCCGTCTGCAAAACCTGTGCGATACCGGCAAATGCGCCAACGGCAACAAGGCAGAGCAGGTCCGCCCGCGTTGGCATATGCCAGACAAAAGGCAAGGCCGCTGCTGTCGCCACCGTCATTAAAATAGCCTGCCACATAGCGATAGTTGTGCTTTTTTCCGTCGCGGAAAGCTGGCGGATCTGCATGGTTGTCAGTGCTCCCACAGCGCCTTGCGCCAGAGCAACCGCATACGCCCATGTCGGCACTGCGCCATGACTGCCGCCCAGAAGCCCCTTACCGGTTGCCACAATAACAACCCCCACAAACCCCACAGCCACCGCAACCCAACGCTGCACAGACGGGCGCTCATGCATGAGTGGAATCGACAGAAGAATAAGGAAAAGAGGCTGCGTGTAAGATAAAACCTGCTGCTCTGCCAACGGAAGATGTGTCACAGCAACAACCGTCATGATCATGCTGATCAACCCGACAACGGAACGGATGACATGACCGCCAAAATGGTTAGTCTTCAGAACAAGGCCACCGCGCAGCGCTATCACCACGACAAATGGCAGAGAAAACAGATTTCTGAAAAAAACAATTTCAACAACGGAGAGTGTTGAACCGGTAATTTTCTGCAAGGCGTTGAGAAGAGCCGTAAAAAGTGTCGCCAGAGCCAGCAGATACGCACCACGCGCAAGATTATGTTGCATGGTCACTCTCGGTCTGTTTCTGCCGCGTTCTTCTCAAAACCTTTTATCCTTCAGCCGCCGCAATTTCGCCACCCATCGCTTTAATCTGCGAAGCGATAGCCTGTGCGAGCTTGTCGGAACCCGGCGTGTCGCTATGCACAAGGATAGAGCGGGAGTGAATGGGCAGAGACTTTCCATCAATAGTGGTCACGCTTCCAGTTTCAAGAAACTGCTTTACGCGCTCCCTGACTTTATCCAGATCGTGAATGACCGCTCCATCCAGCCCACGCGGCACCAGCGCTCCATTCGCCTGATAGGCGCGATCCGCCAGGAAAAGAGAACGGACCCGCAAACCGGCTTTTCTGGCCGCCAGATCAATCGGCTGCCCTTCCATGGCCAGCATCACCAGATCAGGATCAATCTGCGCAATCACGCGGGCAAGACGGTCAGCCAGATCCTGATCCGCATTGGCCATTGTACCAAACGCCGCATGATAGCTGACGTGGCCCACCCGTACACCATGACACGCGGCAATCCCTTTTAGCGCGCCAATCTGGTAGGCCAGCATCGCTTCCATTTCTTCGGCGCTGACAACCATGGTCCGGCGGCCAAAACCCATCCGGTCAGGCAGACCGGGATGCGCGCCAATGCTCACACCATGCTCTTTGGCCGCCCGCACAACGCGGTCCATAATCAGATGGTCACCTGCATGAAAGCCACAGGCAATATTGGCTGATGAAATTACACGCATCAGCGCGGCATCATCCGCAATCGTCCAGCGGCCAAAGCCCTCGCCAATATCGGCATTCAAATCAATCTTCATGATTTTTTACCGGCCTGACCGGCCTCCCTACGCATAAAAGATTTTCTGTAAAGTGCCGCATTATCCTGAAGGGCCTGCAAATAGGCGTCTTCATTCCGCATAGCTTGCAAACCCTCTGCGTGGTCACAGCACTGTAGTTGCACAAAGCTGCCAATACGCGCCTGTGCCAGACGCCATAAATCCGCTTCGATCACCGTAGCAATGCGCGGATAACCGCCCGCCGTGTTGGCATCTGCCATCTGTACAATCGGCTCACCAGCGGGGGGAACCTGAATAATACCGGGAATAACACCGTATGAACGCAACTCAACAGGGTGCGTCAGCTTCAAAGCCCCCCCTTTCAGACGGTAGCCCAGGCGGTTGCTTTGCGCTGTAATCTGCCAGGAGGCAGACCAGAAATGAGTGCGCGCTTCTTCCGTGAACAGACAATAGTCCGTTGCGGGAATTGCCCGCAGGGTCAAGGTCTTTTCTTTTTCTTCTGCCTCAGCTGCGGGCAATGCGCGCAAGGGAGGGACAGCCCCGAAGCCATCCGGCACACAACCGCCAAGGCCTGCAAGCTGATCGTCTACCTGCAACGGTCGCCCGAGATATCCACCAAAGCCCCCACGTAACTGCGTGCTGCGGGAGCCGAGCACAACCGGCACGTCAATCCCGCCACACACACATACATACATCCGCGCCCCGACAGAAGGACGGTCGAGCGTCAAAGCATCACCAGCCTGCGCCGTGGCAACAGACCATGGCTGGATCACCCGTTCCCCAAGAGTGATCGTGCCTTCCCCGCCCGTCACGACAAAGCTGACAGCCTTGTCGAACCGAACCTTAAAAGGAAAGGTCTGCACTTCAATACAGGCAGCCTCCGGCGCATTGCCCAGCAAACTATTCGCGCAACGCAGCGCCAGAGGGTCCATCACGCCAGACGTGCTCACACCCAGATGCCGATACCCAAAGCGGCCCGCATCCTGCACGCTGTTCAGCACGCCAGTTTCAAGAACTGTAATCACACTTCGATACTTTCGGCATAAAAGCGAATCTGGTCACCCACCTCAAACAACGCAGGCGGCTCGCGGTCCGGGTCGAACATCACAAGGTCGCTAAAACCGATGGAATTCCAGCCATTCGGGCCTGTCAGCGCAGAAATCCCGGCTTGCGGCCCACCAATTGTGACTGTACCAGCCAGCATTTTTAAGGAGGGAACAGATTTTCGCGGAGTTTCCAGCCGCGGGTCCAGCCCATGCAGATAGCCAAACCCCGGCACGCTCCCAAGCGCACACACTGTATAAAGAGGGGCCTGATGCAGCGTGATAACCTCTTGAGGCGACAGGCCGCAATGTTCAGCAACGCGCGGCAGGTCAGATCCAAGCTCACCGCCATAGCGCACAGCTACTTCAAACAGTCGGCCTTTGATGTGCTTCTCCGGCAGCGTCTCCCATGCCTTACGCAACCAGTGCGCTACTGTCTCCGGATTTTCGGGCGAGATGGAGAAAATCAGCATCAGGTTGGTCACACCCGGCATGACTTCCGCAATATCCGGGCGTTCGGAACAGGCATCCATCAATGCCCAGATCCGCCGCTGGCAGGCCAGCGTAAACGCACCGGGCGCTTCAAACAGCATGGCCCGCGTGCCAATCATGCTGATGGCAGGTTCATTCGCTGAACCACCAGACTGATCTGTCTTCAGCGCGCTCATGGTTTCAGTCATGCGCGGAGGAACAATACTGTAAGATGGCAGCCACCAAATAACATCCTGTGCGGTGTTCTATATTGCGTCCGTAACGATACGGTCAGACAGCGAAACCCCGCCAACATTATCTGCCTGTGATGATATACAATAATCTTATGACCACGATACCACGCGGAGACATTGGATAATCTTATGACGCAAGACTGAACTGATCTTGGTCAATGGAATATTCCGTCTCTAAAGTGAAATGACTTATTGAAGTCTGGCCTGCGCCGCAGGGCAGTTCCGGTTCATAGATATCAGGATATTTCATATCATGACGACACAGCCTTACAGCACAGCACTTGTTACCGGCGCCTCCTCTGGCATTGGTGCCGCGACCGTCCGCCGCCTGCGGGAACTGGGGCTGGAAGTGCATGCCGTTGCCCGTGACAAGGAACGCCTGGACAAGCTGGCCGCAGAAACCGGCTGCATTGTGCACGCTGCCAGCGTGGCCGATCTGGACGCCATGGGCGCAATCTTCAAAGAACATGAGATTGATATTCTCATCAACAATGCCGGCCAGTCCCGCACGGGCAACATCACCAACACGACGGAAGAAGATATTGACGGGCTGGTGGACATCAACCTGCGTGCCGTCCTGCAACTGACCCGTCTGGCTCTGCCGGGTATGATTGCGCGTGACCGCGGCCATATCGTTAACATCACCTCCATTGCTGGCCATTATGCGTTTGCGGGCGGCAACACGGTGTATCACGCAACCAAGGCGGGCGTACATTCTCTCTCTCAGCAGCTGCGGTGTGACCTGTTCGGCAAAAACATCCGCGTGACGGAAGTCTCTCCGGCCCGCGTGCAGACGGAAGTCTTTGGCCGTCTGATTGGCAATATGGAAGAAGCTCAGCGCCGCTTCTTTGATGAATACGACTCTCTTCTTCCGGAAGACCTTGCCAATTCCATTGCTTTTGCCATTTCTGCGCCGCAGCGCATGAATGTCAGCTTCATGGAAGTGCTGCCCACCATGCAGGTTGTCGGTGGCCTGAACTTTGCAAAGAAAACGGCTAAATCCTGACAGCCATGGACACTCAAGCTCTCAAAGCGCTGATAGACCTGTTTGGCCGTGCTCCGCTCCGTGAGCTTGAGATTTCGGAAGGCGGCCAGACTCTTAAAATCACGCGCTCTGAGCAGGGCGCCGCACACGCAGCCCCTGCTCCCGCCCGTCCTTTGGCACCCGCTGCGCCAGCAGAACCCTCTGCCGGCCCGGCTACATCCGCTCCGGCCTCTGCGGCCCCGTCTCAGGCAGAGCGTGTGGTCACCGCCCCCATGTATGGCACCCTCCATCTGTCTCCCTCCCCGGATGCACCGCCTTTTGTAGCAGTGGGAGACACTGTGAGCGTCGGACAGCAGATAGGTCTGATAGAAGCCATGAAAGTTTTCACCCCGGTCAAAACCGAAGTTTCTGGCCGTGTTGAGGCCATTCTGGTGACTGATGGCAGTGAGGTTGAGGCCGATCAGCCTCTGATGCATCTGTCATGAGCGCGCCCCACTCTTTCGGCCGTGTCCTGATTGCCAACCGGGGTGAGATCGCCCTGCGCATTCAACGCGCCTGCCGCCAGCTCGGACTGGAAACAGTTGCCGTCTATTCCGAAGCCGATGCCCAGAGCCGCCACGTTCTGGAAGCCGATGTTGCTCTATGCATTGGACCGGCGTCCGCAGCTCGCAGCTATCTGGATGCCGATGCCATTATTCTGGCCGCCAAGGTCACGGGGGCGACGGCAATTCATCCCGGATATGGCTTTTTGTCGGAAAATGCCGATTTTGCGGAAGCCGTTGAAAAAGCCGGCATAACCTTTATCGGCCCGACACCTGAGTCTATCCGCCTGATGGGCGACAAGATTACCGCCAAGCAGACCATGCAGGCGTCCGGCGTCCCCTGTGTTCCCGGTTCGGACGGCCCCTTGCCAGAGAACGAGCAGGCTATTCTGGATCTGGCCAATGCGGTTGGCTTCCCGGTGATTGTCAAAGCCTCTGGCGGTGGGGGTGGTCGCGGGATGCGGGTTGTGTGGTCAGCCGATGAGCTGATCAAGGCTGTCGCCCTGACCCGCAAGGAAGCACAACAGGCCTTCGGAAATCCGACCCTGTATCTGGAACGCTTCATGCAGAAGCCCAGACATATTGAAATTCAGGTGCTGTGCGACACTCATGGTAAGGCACTCTGGCTGGGGGCACGAGACTGCTCCCTCCAGCGACGTCACCAGAAAGTGCTGGAAGAAGCCCCACCGCCCGGCATTCCGGCCGAACTGATTGCAGAAATCGGGGCCAGCTGCGCTCAGGCCTGTCGCAATATTGGCTATCGCGGCGCTGGCACGTTTGAGTTCCTGTATGAAGACGGCATTTTTGCCTTCATTGAGATGAATACGCGCCTGCAGGTAGAACATCCGGTTACGGAAGAAACCACCGGTATTGATATTGTCTGTGCACAAATTGAAATTGCGCAAGGCAAACCGCTGGATGTTGAGCAAAGTGCGATTCACACGGCGGGTCACGCCATTGAATGCCGGATTAACGCGGAAGACCCGTTCTCCTTTGCACCATCCCCAGGTCGGGTCAGCAGGTGGGATGTACCCGGTGGAGCCGGCATCCGTCTGGATACGCATATTGTAGCCGGGAGCGTTGTGCAGCCGTATTATGACTCTCTGATTGCCAAAGTCATTGCACGGGGCGCGACGCGTGACGAGGCTATTCGCCGCCTTAAAGTGGCACTTGCCGAACTACAGGTTGAAACCATTTCGACCAACATTCCGCTCCATCAGGCACTTCTGTGTGACCCCGGATTTGTGGACGGTGGGGTGGACATTCACCATCTGGAGCATTGGCTGGAAAAAAGGGAACAATCCTGATGAGCATGCCTTTATCCGTCCCCGATTTTGAAACCCTTCCAAATTCAGAAGATGTTGTGCAAATCAGCCAATGGCTCAGGGAGGCTGGTCTGAGCAGCCTTGAACTGTCTAATGCCCATGGCACGCGTCTGCGCATTAGCGTTGGTGACTACGAGTCCGCGCCTGCTCATACGGCTCCCCTTTCTGATGCCCCGGCTTTTGCACACCCTGAAAAAGCACCATCTACTGACATCCCAGTGAAAGCACCCTATTTTGGAAATGTACTGCTGTGCAATCCCGTTACAAAGAAAGAGTTTGCGCCAGAAGGAAGTTCTGTGAAAGCAGAAGATACCGTTGCCATGCTGCAAATTGGAGAACTGACCGTTCCCATTACAGCCCCACAAAATGGCACTGTGGCACATTTTGTCGCAAAAGAAGGTGATCTGATTGGTTATGGGCAGACGGTTCTGACTCTTCTGCCAGCCTGATTACGGACTACTTTTTACAAAATATCCAAAAGAAAACCCCGCCTGTTCAGGGCGGGGTTTTTCATTATCCGGCAAACCTTTCAAAGTTTGCCGGGCCATGTCTTGTTTTTACTTCAGGCCTGCAACAAATCTGGCAATTCGTTCACAGCCTTCACGCAGTGTTTCAACATCTGTCGCATAGGAAACACGGAAAAACGGGCTCATGCCGTAGGCTGTTCCCTGCACGGTAGCAACCTGCTGCTCTTCCAGAAGTCCCATTACAAAATCCGTGTCTGTGGCGATGCTTTTTCCGCCAGAAGAAACCTTGTTCATGCAGGCGCTGATATCTGCGTAAACGTAAAAGGCACCCTGCGGCTTATGGCAGCGAATGCCTGGAATAGCATTTAGCAGACCAACAACGAGATCACGACGCGTCTGATACTCCTGCGCGCGATCTTTCAGGAAATCCTGCGGGCCTTCCAGAGCGGCTACAGCGGCGGCCTGAGCCAGTGTATTAATCCCGCTGGTGGACTGGCCCTGCATGTTGTTCATGGCGGCAATCAGCTTTTTAGGTCCACCACCATATCCAACGCGCCAGCCCGTCATGGCGTAGGCTTTGGAGACACCATTAACTGTCAGAACGCGGTCTTTCAGCCGTGGCTCCACCTGTGCAATCGTGCAGAATTCAAAGCCGTCATAAACCAGATGTTCATAGATATCATCGGTCATAATCCAGACATTGGGGTGCTTAAGCAGCACAGCCGCAATCGCTTCCATATCTGCACGCGGGCAGCAGGTGCCGGACGGATTGTTGGGGAAGTTCAGAATCACCCATTTGGTGCGCTCTGTAATGGCGGCATCTAGGTCTTCCGCAATAAGACGAAAGCCGTTTTCTTCCTTACACGGAACCTGAACGACACTTGCGCCAGCCAGACGCGCCTGATCCGCGTAGCTAATCCAGTACGGGGTGGGCAGCACAACTTCATCACCTGAATTACAGGTTGCCATAATCGCATCGAAAATGATCTGCTTGCCGCCATTGGCAATCAAGATTTCATCCAGCGCGTAATCCAGATTATTTTCCCGCAGGAACTTATTACGAACGGCCTTCTTGAGCGCCGGCTTTCCGGCCTGAGGTGGATATTTGGTATCCCCTGCGCGTGCAGCCTCAACAGCAGCTTCCACAACGTGCGGCGGGGTCGGAAAATCCGGCTCACCAGAGGAGAGGCTGATAACCCGAAGACCTTCGGCCTTCAGCGCCGTTGCTTTATCCGTCATTGCTGCCGAAGCAGAAATGGAAATTCCGTTCAGTCGATCCGCTAAGCCAGGCATCACACACGCACTCCGAAAGCTTCGCTCCGGAAATCCCAAGAGAGAAGTCAGTGAATTATCGATATGAAATGAATTTATGCCCAACGCCCATGCTGGAGATAGCATTGAAAAACATCTATCCCCATACAAGAATTCTATGACACGAAATAACATGTATTTGTCTATAAATTGCGGACTGAAGAAAACTCCCAATGTGTGTTTTGTAAAAAATAATGTCTGATTTTTGGTTTTTATTGTGCGTATTTTATTTATATAAATAAAGTCATTACAATATCTATTCTATTAAACCTAATTTCCAGAACAACAACTTTGTATTTATTGACGGACATTCACAAATTCGTTAGAAATCAGGTTAAATACGGCGCATGGAGAAAGCAACGTGGATATTCGGCGGTTACAGGCGTTCGTAAAAATTATTGATATTGGCAGCATTTCCCGCGCGGCTGATATCCTGAATATTGCACAGCCTGCGCTGAGCCAGCAGCTTGCCTCGCTTGAAACTGCCTTCAAACAGAAACTGTTGATCCGCAGCAAGATGGGCGTAACCCCCACAGCCGCCGGGCTGGAACTCTATCGCCATTCCCAGACCATCATAAAACAGCTTGATCGTGCCATGACGGAGATCAGCAATGGTGGTGGCCCTCTTGTTGGCAAGGTCTCCGTTGGGCTTTCACCCTATTCTTCCGGATCCACCCTCTCTCTTGCACTCCTCAAGGAAGTGCGCACCAGACTGCCGGGCATTACCCTGCATCTGACGGAAAGTTTTGACGATATCTATAGTGAGATGGTCATGACCGGCCGATTGGATATGGCCGTTATTCATGGTGCAGGCCCCATTAAAGGCGTGCATTTTACACCGCTGATGAAGGAAGATTTCTTTCTGGTAGTGCCAGAAGAGTCTTCTTTTGCAGAAAATCTTTCGTCGCCAGTTAAATTGTCTGAGCTTACGGAAGTACCGTTACTGCTGCCCCCAGACTACAATTTTGTGCGCAAACGCATCAATATGGCTTTTGCCCGGAAGCAGATCACCCCCAATATTGTCGCAGAAGTTGAAGCCCTGCTGACTCTTCAGGACGCAGTTGCTGCGGGAATCGGTTGTACAATTCTGCCATGGTCGGTCGCGAGTAAAATTATTGTACCGGGCAAATCCCGCGTGTGCGAACTGTGTAGCCCCGTCATTCAGGAAGACGTTTCTCTGTGTGTTCCGGAGAGTATTCCTGAAACAGAAGCAGGACTGGCTGTACGCGAAATTCTTATTGAACTCGCTAAAAGCATGGTTGCCTCACAAAACTGGCCCGGCACCAAAGTCATGGATACCTGACAGCTTTAAAAATTAGTGTGAGCGCTTTTTAAGCTGCTCAAGATGTTCTGCTGCCCGTCCGCTGTTGGCGTTGACGTGGCGCTTCAAAGCATCCCACGCTGCATCACGTTTCCAGTCCGGCAGATAATCAGTTGTGGGACGCTGGCGTAATATTGTTTTCAGATGTTTGATTCGGACAATCTGATTATGCACACGTCGACTTGTGCGGGCTGAGCCTGCAAACACCACCATAGGAAAGACATGATCATTTAAGCCGGTAACATGTTTAACGGCAGTAAGATGTCGGAAATTCGGCAAACTGGATTTTGGAATAGATAATATTTATCATTTCCAACCAGACAAAAGCTTTGCTTCCATTCCTGATAGTTTCGACTGCCTGAAATAAACCCGCCATAGGTTTTGGTTTCAATCACCACCAGTCCCCACGGCATTTTTGCAATATGATCGATCTGTGTCAGGCCACGATCATCTTCCAGATAGACATCTGTTAGATGATCCATAGCCACCGTTTTCAAAATACGATCAACGCGCAGTTCTCCCTCTTTCCCAACTTTTAAAGCCGCTTCATTTTCGAGGGCGTCATCAACTTCTTCAATGACTGCATCAGCAGATGGTGCTTCATCCGTAAGTGTCGGCAGAGGAGCATCACTCTCTGCCTGGAAGGCTGAAGGTCTAAAGGAAGAATGAGGTCTTTGGGTTTGCCGATCCTGGGATGCCACCAGCATTGTGACAAACCGATAGAGGCCATAAATGACCCCGCCAATTAGTCCCCATTCAAGGATGGACCAGAAATAAGAGTAGCAAATAAAAGCTGCCACAATCAGAGCAAGCAAGGGGTACACAAGACACTCGTTTCAAGTCTGAATTTTAGTATTTTGGCCACTAGGCCCCGGCTTTGGAGAGTGTTGCTGTGCCAGCCGCCGGCCT
>NZ_JOPG01000105.1 GCF_002153605.1 Acetobacter malorum
AGACCGCCCACCCCAACTGACAGCTAGCGGCGCGACCACGACTGGTGGTGGAACGACAATTGGTGGTCAAGCATAAATCCACGGCCAGGCCTCCGCCGGAGCGGCACTCAGCATGGTCGCGGCGAATGCCGCGGCTAGCAACTTCCATCCGATGCTATCAGGCATTGTTCTGGTCCACTCTGAACACGCGAACGATTGAGGACG
>NZ_JOPG01000106.1 GCF_002153605.1 Acetobacter malorum
GTGCACGGCCCATGAATGATCGAACGATGCGCGATCGAGGTTCTCGACCCGATCGTGACGGCCGCGCCATCTTTCGAATGAATGACGACGCCGTCCTGAATATTTGATCCTCTGCCGATCCGTATCGGTTCGACCTCGCCGTTCTCATCGGTTTCGTCAGCACGAATGACAGCGTACGGTCCGATGAATACATCATCTTCAACAATCACGTGGCCACACAGAATAGCCGTCGGATCAACGAAAGCGCTCTCCGCCACTACGGGATA
>NZ_JOPG01000107.1 GCF_002153605.1 Acetobacter malorum
TACTGGGCGTCCTGGGTGTTATGATCGATGAAGATATCGGGCAGGGTCATGGGGCGGAAGCGGACATGGTCCAGCAGACCCGTATTGGCCAGATGCTGGCCGACCTGCGCGCCAAATCCGCCAACGGAGCCTTCTTCCAGCGTGATCAGCACCGCATGGTTGCGGGCCAGATTTTCCACCAGAGCGGTATCAATCGGCTTGGCAAAGCGCGCATCGGCCACGGTCGGGGGCAGGCCCTGCGCCGTGAGCAGATCTGCGGCTTTCAGGGCTTCCTTCAGCCGTGGGCCGAGCGAGAGGATGGCAATACCCCCTTTCTCTCCCCCGGCCTGACGGCCCATCTCCCGGATAATCCGGCCCTTGCCGATTTCCAGAACCTGACCTTCTGC
>NZ_JOPG01000108.1 GCF_002153605.1 Acetobacter malorum
TATCCCGTAGTGGCGGAGAGCGCTTTCGTTGATCCGACGGCTATTCTGTGTGGCCACGTGATTGTTGAGGATGATGTGTTCATTGGACCATACGCTGTTATCCGTGCAGATGAAGCGGATGAGAATGGAACAGTCGAACCGATACGGATCGGTAAGGGCTCAAACATTCAGGATGGCGTTGTCATTCATTCCAAGGACGGCGCGGCCGTCACGATCGGGTCGAGAACCTCGATCGCGCATCGTTCGATCATTCATGGGCCGTGCAC
>NZ_JOPG01000013.1 GCF_002153605.1 Acetobacter malorum
ATATTTATATTTATATTTATATTTATATTTATATTTATTGTCACCCACCATTTTTTAATACCTAACAATTATTTACAAATTTCTTAGGTAACTCAAAAAAATCATTATTAGAAATAGAAAAAGTTGGAAATTCAAATGGACCATTAGGAGTCCACCTATTATCAAATCCTACTATTTTATGGTCGGAATTATCATTCCATAAAACAACCAATGGAATACTGTCTTTTTCTTTTCCAAATGATATTTTTATATTTACAAACTCCCTTCCGCTTACAGATATATAACAAACACTTTGCTCGACTCCACTCAACACTTTAAGCAATGCATCTATTTTTTTATATTCATTCATTGATATATAAACATTATTAAAATTCCGTGTTCTCATACCTATAATAGATATAAAATCTTCGGCGATCATGGGTCCGGTACCCTGCAGAAATACTGGAAGTATTAATCCTGCAGCAACAGGAGATAATATTAAAAATAATGACCTTTTAAAATTATCTTTAGGTATTTTATCAACTGCTGCTATAGATAAAAATCCAACTATGAAAAAATAAAGCGACAATGAAATACTATAATTATTTACTCTCTCTGTATACAAACTAATAACAATAATAATAAAAACCAAAATTGATCCAATAGAATAGAAATACATACCCATTTTTGTATTTTTTATTATGTTAGATTTATCTAAATTACTCGTATTCAGAATTTTCTTCATGGAAAAATTTATTAGCATGTATAACCAAAAACTTGATGCCATTCCGTAAAGTACGAGAAGCACATAAAAAAATACACTAACAATACCCAGAATAACAAATATAGGTACATTTATTTGTGTTAAAAATGATGATAGATTTCTAATATGAATTTGATAATAAAATAACACCACATATCCAGGAATGGATAGCAATAGAACAGGTGTAATCAGCGGAACAAAAAATAAGAATATTTTTTTTAAGCTGATCTTTTTTTCATTTGTATTGTCTGCAATACTCATGCCTTAATATGCCCTCTTATTGTGAAATAACTAATATAGTATAGTATATTTCCCCGAGATCATAGCAATAATTTTCATTATAACTAAAATAAAATTCGCGCACAGAATGTATTTTTGAGGATTCTAAATGCAATTCAAACAAAAAACGAAATTCCATCGCATGAAAGCAAATAAACTACGAATATCCTAGCCACAAAATTTTTGGGAATAACTATAAATATCCAGTTTGCGAGCGATCAAACTAGCTCATCTAGGGCGGCTTATCGCCCTTCAAAACCATTTGGACCGCCAATATGGCACCGTGATATCTAACACAACGACCATGCTTTTCATCTGAGATAAGGCGAAAGCAGTCATAACAGTTTGAAAAATTTATTCTTTGGAAGAACTTTTGAGAGAAAAGCCACAAGCCCATCAATCTCCGTCTCAGCAAACACCTGCACGCCGTGGGCGCGGAGAAGGGCTGTGGTGACGCCGGTGCCGGGGTGTTTTTTGCCCTGGAAGGTGCCGTCATAGATGTGGGTGCTGCCGCAGGAGGGGCTGGCGTCGGTCAGGATGGCGAATTTGCAGTCGTGTTCCTGTGCTAAGGCCAACGCGATTTTGGCACCGGTGATGAACTGGGCCGTGACATCCGCTCCGGTGGTATCCTGCACGCGGGCAGTGCTAGCCAGCACGTCGGGGCCAGACTGGCCGTGCGTGATTTCAGCCGGGGGGCGTGGGGTGCTGAACCCTGCGGCAACTTCCGGGCAGATCATGACAAGTTGACCGGCCTTCTGCCATGCACTCAACGCCGGATGTAAAACGGGCTTTGCAGAGCCGTTATAACGGACAGAGCGGCCAAGCAGGCAGGCGCTTATTAGAATTTTTGGAGATGCCACGGTGCGCCCTTTCTGCGTCATGCTGATGCCTTTGTTTTAGGACGGAAACGGTGGAGGTGTTACCCCTGCTGAGAGAATTTTCGAATTTTTCAGTTTTGATAACAAAGTCGATTTTCAGATTTTTTCTTATATTTTCTCTTCTCGTCTGAAGTGAACAGAAAAAGAGATGAGCCAATACTCCGCCAGACTGGTCACAATTCCTGCCCGTGGTCTTGAAAATGCCCAGAATACCCTGGACTAAAGGGGGTAAGTGCGCGGATGCGTACGCGTTATGAACAGAGAATTCAGGAATGGTTATGGAACATCAGGTCAATTCGTTGTGGACCCAGCTTAATGCGTGGCTCCCGACAGTATTGGGCTACACGGGGCAGGTGATTCTGGCCCTTATTGTGCTTCTGGTCGGCTGGAAGATCATCAACATGGTCACCCACGCCATGGGCCGGATGATGGCAGCAAGCCATATTGAACCGACCCTGCAGGGCTTTCTGCTGAGTGTTGCCGGCCTGCTGATGAAGGCACTGCTGCTGATCAGCGTGGCCTCCATGGTGGGGATTGCCACAACATCCTTCGTCGCTGTTCTGGGTGCGGCCGGTCTGGCCGTGGGCATGGCGTTGCAGGGAAGCCTTGCGAACTTTGCCGGTGGCGTGCTGATCCTGCTGTTCCGCCCCTTCAAGGTGGGGGATTCCATTGTGGCTGGCGGTAGCGCAGGCACGGTAGAATCTATCGAAATGTTCCGCACTGTTCTGCGGGATAGCAAAAACGATCTGATTTATGTGCCCAACGGCACGCTCTCCAACAATATTGTGGTCAACAGCTCTCAGTCTGACAGGCTTCAGGCCTCTGTCACGCTGCTGATTGACTATAACGACGATATCGACAAAGCCCGCGCCCTGCTGCTCGGCGCTGTAGCGAATGATGAACTGGTTCTGAAAAACCCCGGCCCGTCCGTCGGTTTCCTGCCACAGCCTGCCAATATTGCTGTGACACTCAGCTTCTGGTGCGCTCCGGGTAACGTCACCCCGCTGACGGGTAAATATTCTGAAACGGCCATTCAGGTTCTCAAACAGAACGGCTACCGTCTGGGCACCACCACCCGCGCAGCTCCGGCTAACTGAACACCGGAGCCGCACAGGCCTGTTATCGGTTAGCGTTTTAAGCGCGGTCTTCTTTTTTACAGAGAAGGCCGCGTTTTTTTATGTCGCAAGAGCCAGAAGCGCATCCAGATCGATATGGGCTTCCAGATGGTCGGCCAGCCTGTCGAGCGCCTGTTCCACAATCGTGTCGTGATGCTCTGGCACGTTAGCCTCATACCAGACACCACCGGGGCGGAAGGCCGCTCCCCCTGCGCGGGCCAGCAGAGCCATGCGGGCGGCGCGGTGGCCAAACAAGCCATGCAGATACGTACCATAGACCTGCCCGCTGGCCGAGATGGCCCCCTCCCCTGCTCCGTTCAGAACCAGTAACGGGCGCGCACGGTCGGGGCCAGTGGTGCGGCCAATGTGCATTTCATAACCGGATACGGGGGCGTCTGTGCCAGCAACTGTACCGGATGTGTCTTCCAGATGCTTGTCGTCACTCAGCACGGTTTCCACAGCCAGCAGGCCGAGCCCGGGGGCTGCACCGGACGGGCCTTCTGTGCCGAGTGGATCCGCGACAGTTTGGCCCAGCATCTGATAGCCGCCACACAGGCCCATGACGTGCCCGCCCCGGACCAGATGCGCCGTGAGGTCTTCCGCCCAGCCCTCCGCCCGAAACGTGGCAAGGTCCGCCAGTGTGGCTTTGGAGCCGGGGAGCAGAACAAGGTCACACTCCGGCAGGGGTTGCCCGCGCTGCACCGGCAGAATCTGCACACCCGGTTCTGCACAGAGCGGGTCCAGATCATCAAAATTCGCAATCATGGGCAAAAGCGGGATGGCGATGCGTAAAGGGTGCTGCGCGTTATCATCCCCGTTATGCACAGAGATGTACACAGGCGGCGTTGTGCGACGGGCTGTCAGATTAGCAAGCAGGTCAGCGGCATCTTCTGCTGGCAGGGTGCGCACAGCGGGCAGGTCCGGCACAAGGCCGAGGGCTGCCCAGCCGGTGCGCTGAGCGATGAACGCCATACCGTCATAAAACAGTGAGATATCGCCGCGCATTCTGTTGACGATGAAGCCTTTGATGCGGGCTGCATCCTCCGGCGGCAGCACAACCTGTGTGCCAACCAGACTGGCAATAACGCCGCCGCGGTCAATATCACCCACCAGAACAACCGGGGCCTTCACGGCTTCTGCAAAGCCCATATTGGCAATATCGCGGGCGCGTAAGTTGATTTCCGAAGCCGAGCCAGCGCCTTCCACCAGAACGAGGTCGGCCTGTTCGGCAAGGTTCTGAAAACTTTCAACCACAACAGGAAGAAGAGTATCTTTGCGCTTCTGATAATCGCGTGCGCCAAGGCTGTTGCGCACCTGCCCACGCACGACCAGTTGCGCCCCGGTCTCGCCTTGCGGTTTGAGCAGCACCGGGTTCATGTCCACCGTGGGGCGCACACCGCAGGCCCGCGCCTGAAGTGCCTGTGCGCGGCCTATTTCTCCACCCTCTGCGGTAACAGCGGCATTATTGGACATGTTTTGCGGTTTGAAGGGCCGCACCCGCAGGCCGCGCCGGGTAAACGCCCGCGCCAGACCCGCCACCAGAGTTGATTTACCGACGCTTGAGCCTGTTCCCTGCACCATGAGAACGCGTGCGCTCAAAACTCCACTCCCTGCTGAGCGCGGACGCCATTTTTGAAATGATGTTTGACCAACGCCATTTCCGTCACCAGATCGGCGGCTTCAATCAGCTCCGGTTTGGCGTTACGGCCTGTGACCACCACGTGCTGCCCGGGAGGGCGGGCGGCAAACGCTGCCAGAACTTCGGCGAGTGGCAGGTAATCATACCGCAGGGCGATATTGAGTTCATCCAGCACCACAAGGGCAACATCCGGGTTGGAGAGGGCTTCCTTCGCCACAGCCCATGCCTGCTGGCAGGCAGCAATATCCCGCGCGCGGTCCTGTGTTTCCCACGTAAAACCCTCGCCCAGAGCATGGAATTCCACAAGATCATCAAACCGGTCCAGCGCCCGGCGCTCGCCCGTATCCCATGCCCCTTTGATAAACTGCACCACCACCACGCGGCGGCCATACCCCACCGTGCGCAGAGCCAGCCCGAAGGCAGCGGTCGATTTGCCTTTACCCGGCCCGGTATGGACCATGAGCAGACCTTTTTCGATCTGCTTGCCCGCGACTTCCTGATCCTGCACGGCCTTGCGCTTTTGCATTTTCTCGCGGTGGCGGGCGGCTTCACTTTCTGGAGAGGACGGCGCGGCAGAGGTCATGTGAGAGTTTGTCCTGTATCAGGTTTGGGAAAAGTGAGGCTGACATCAGCCGGTGTCTGTCGCACGTCTCGCGGCCAGAGCGGGACGACGGAGGACAAAGCCGGTTCGTCCGCCTCAACCTCCGGCGCAAGGCCTGCTGGCCCATTGACCATGAACAGCCGTGCGAAGCCCTGCGGCATGGAAGGTGCCAGCAAGGCGGGCGGAGCCCCGGCGGCCAGTGCGCTCAACACCCGCAGGGGGCCACCGTGGGACAGCACGCAAGCTGGTGTGCCGGCCTGCTGCACATCCTGCCAGAAGGCCAGAACACGGCGGCACAGGGCGCGGCCGCTCTCCCCGCCCGGCGGCACAAAGCCTTCCGGGTCCGCAGCCCATGCGTCCAGCAGGCCGCGATCAATATCCTGCCAGGGCTGGCCTTCCCATTCCCCAAAATCCATTTCCGCCAGCCGGGGGTCGATTCGTAAGTCCATCCCTGTGGAGGCCGCCAGTTTGCGGGCCATCTGCTGGCACCGTGCTGCGGGGGAGCTGTACAGCACCCGGCAGACGGCACCCTGCGCCAGCACAGCCAGCCCGGAGGTTACCCGTTCCCACCCCGGGCGCAGGGCGACATCCTGCCGCCCGTAACACACGCCCTCCGGCACCATGACGGGTGCGTGGCGCACTAATAAAACAGGGAAAGACTGCGCCATTTTTCTCTCCTCAGGCAGAAGCGCCCGGTCTGTATAACCCCTGCCCCGACACCTCTGCTGTTGTAAACCACGCTTTCAACGCAGCACCCTCCCGCCCGGCTCCGTGCATTTCACGAAGACCCGGTATGAGACCAGCCAGAATGTGGGGGCGAGGCGGATGGACCACAAGCCAGCACATGGAAAAATGAGCCCGACACAGCGCCTCTGCGCCCACCGCATGGGCCGAGATCCGTGCCGTCTCCTGCCCGCAGGTGGGCCAGCGGCGCATCCGCCCCGGCCTCCACCACGGTGGCGTAGTGGAATTCATGCCCGCGCAGGGTGGTGCCCTCTGCCCCCAGCACGGACGGAGCCAGCAGCGTCGCCTCCCGGTAGCCCAGATTAAGCTTGCGGCGGGCAAAGGACGTCACATGCCCCAGCAGGCCCGTCATGCGGTGGCGGGTGCCCTGCGCATCTTCCAGCGCCTCGCCCAGCACCATGAAGCCCCCGCACTCCCCGTGCACGGGGCGGGTTTGTGCAAAGCTGGCCAGCCCCTGCCGGAAATGCTCTGCGGCAGCCAGTCGGCCTGCATGCAGTTCCGGGTAGCCACCGGGGAGCCAGCAGACATCGCAGGAGGGATCTGGCGCTTCATCCGCCAGCGGTGAGAACGGCACCAGCTCCGCCCCGGCCTGCCGCCAGAACAGCGCCAGATGCCCATAGAGGAACGAGAACGCGGCATCATCCGCCAGTGCGATCCGCTGGCCGGGTGGCGGGAGCGCGCCGGGTGGGAGTGCCTGAGTGGAAACGGCTGACTGTAAAGAGGCAGACTGACTGCCCGGAGCCTGTAAGAGTGCGTCTGGCTGGAGATTTTCTGGCAACGGTCTGGCGGTGGCGAGGATGGCGTCGAGGTTGAGTTCGCGCTCGGCCTTGTCGGCCAGATCTTCCAGCCAGTCTGTCAGGCCGTCATGTTCCCGCGCCTGCACCAGCCCGAGATGCCGCTCCGGCAGGGGCGTGCCGGGCTGGCGGAGCAGCGTGCCGCACACCGGCAGGCCTGCCGCCTGAATAGCCCCTTCTGTCAGTCTGGCATGGCGGGGAGAGGCCACACGGTTGAGCACCACGCCTGCCACCTGCACATCCGGCTGCCATGTGGCAAAACCATGCGCCACCGCCCCCACCGTCTGGCCCTGCCCGGAGACATCGAGCACCAGCAGCACGGGGATGTTAAAGCGGGCCGCAATGTCGGACGGTGAACCGCGTGCGTCCTTGGGCGCGACCAGCCCGTCAAACAGGCCCATGGCAGATTCCACCACCACAAGGTCCACATCCTGCCGGGCGGCCTCCAGTGTGGCGGCCAGCAGAGCCGGGTTCATGCACCAGCTATCCAGATTGAGGCCGGGGCGACCGGTGAGGGCCGCATGGAAGGCAGGGTCAATATAGTCCGGGCCGGTCTTGGCCGCGCCCACCCGGATGCCGCGCCGCCGGAAGGCCGCCAGCAGGGCCAGTGTGACCGTGGTTTTCCCGCCGCCAGACCGGGGCGCTGCAACCATAAGTGCGCGTGCGCTCATGCCTGTTCTCCGCTTTCCAGAACCTGCGCCACGCTGTTGCCGCGGGGGTGCCACAGGCCGCGCTGCCAGACATCGGCAAAGCGGGCGCGCATTGCCTCCCGCGCTGCCGGGTTTTCCCGCTGGAGGAAGGCATCACACGCCTCATTCCCCAGTGTGGCCGCAAAAACCATATCGAACTGCTGGTCAAACCGCTCTGGCAGCGTGGCGGCAAACCCATGCAGGGCGTCCAGACCACGGGCCAGTTCCGCAGCGCCTGCGTAGCCGTGCTGCTGCATGCCCTCAATCCAGCGCGGGTTGGCCAGCCGCCCGCGCACAATCCGCGCCACTTCCTGCGCGGTGGCGCGCAGGCGGGGCGTATCCGGGCGCGAGGTGTCCCCGTGCCACAGCGCGGGGCTGGCCCCGAGTGCGGCTGCGGCGGCAGCCAGACCGCCTTCATGCGCGGCATTTTCCGGGCTTTCCAGCATGTCCGTCTCCGCGTGGTCCTGCACATGCAGCACGGCGTCGGCCTGCCCCAGAAGTGTGGCCAAAGCGTCGGCATCCTGCCCGCCGTCTCGCCCGCCACCGTAGGTCCATGCGGACCCTTCCAGCCAGGCTTTGCCCAGAGCAGCCTGATCCGCCCATGTGCCGGTTTGCAAAGCCTCTTCTACTCCTGTGCCGTAGGTACCTCTGGCCGCGCCAAAAATGCGGGCGGTGGCGCGGGTGCGGGCCTCGCCGTCCAGACCTTTGGCGCTGGCGGCCAGAGGGTTCCAGTCCGGGGGTTCACGCCGGTTGGCGACGGCGCTGACCACCTGATCGAACAGGGCAATCTGATCCGGAAAAGCATCCCGGAACAGGCCGGAAATACGCAACGTGACATCCACGCGGGGGCGATTAAGCACGGGCAGTGGAATAACTTCAAACCCGGTGACGTGCCCGGTGCTTTCAGCCCGTTTGATCTCCACGCCCATCAAGCGGAGGGCGAGAGCCATGTCCTCACCGCCCGTGCGCAGGCTGGCTGAACCCCACAAATCCATGACCAGACGGGTCAGCGGTTCACCCTGTTCCTGCAAATGCCGTGTGAGCAAAAGCTTTTCCATTTTTCCGGCCAGCACCATAGCGGAGGGCGTAGGTAATGCGCGCGGGTCCAGCGTGAACAGGTTGCGTCCGGTGGGCAGCACATCCAGCCGCCCGCGTGTGGGGGCTCCGGCCGGACCGGATGCGACAAACCGCCCTGCGAGGGCAGCCAGAAGTGCCTGTGCTTCCGCAGGGCCGCTCTGGCGGATGCGGGCTGTGATCTCTTCCAGCAAAGCACTCTGCTTTTCTGAGGTCTGCGCCTCGCTCTGAAGACGCTCACTCTGAGGTCTACAGGCCTGAAAAATAGCCTGTGCGAGCGTCTCTGCTTTGGGGGCGTTCTGGCCAAAAATGTGCAGGCCATCACGGATTTGCAGGTCTTTTACATCACACAGATAAGCGTCCAGACGGGCCAGAGCTTCGGCCTCATCATCCTCACCCGGTCGGACGCCGCTTTCTGAAAGAACGCCTGTGCGGGATGCTTTTTCCAGAATATCCTTGCGCAGCAGAGCGCCCCGGCGCGGGTCCAGACCGTCGGCCTCGGCATATTCGTCAATCAGCCGTTCCAGCGCCTGCATGTCTGGTGAAAGGTCCGCCTGCATGACCGGGGGCGTCATGTGCCCGATGGTTACAGCACCCAGCCGCCGTCTGGCCGTGGCGGCCTCGCCCGGATTGTTGACAATAAATGGGTAGATAACCGGTAAATCCCCCGTCAGCACCGCAGGCGCACAGGATGCCGACAGAGCCGCGGCCTTACCGGGCAGCCATTCCAGCGTGCCGTGCGTGCCCAGATGCACCAGTGCGTCCAGCCGCTGCACGCTGCGTAACCAGAGATAGAACGCAACATAGGCGTGGCAGGGCGGGCTGTCCGGGTCATGATACAGGGCTTTACGGTCAGCCTGCCGCCCACGGTCCGGTTGTACGGCCAGAGTCAGATGGCCCAGTTCTATCGCCCGCAGGTGAAATTTGCCGTCCTGCACACACGGGTCCTGCTCCGGCTCTCCCCATGCCTGTGTAACGGAGGCCATGAAGGCGGCATCCAGCCCGGCGGCGAGAGCACGATAGGTGGCGACGCAGAAAAGAGGCCGGGGCGCGGTTTGCGCCAGCAGCGCCACGAGTTCTTCCGGCTGCGGCAGAGGTGCATGACCCGTCTGATACCCCTCCGCCCGCAGCAGCGTGAGGATGGAAGCCAGACTGGCAAACCCATCCAGCCCGACGGCATGGGCCACATGCCCGGTTTCCTGCGTGAGCCCTGCCCCCGGATAATCGGACAGGATGATGCCCACGCGCTTTTGCTCGGGCTTTAAATACCGCAGGCGCGCCCATGCCAGCGCGCGGTCCGCAGTCTGGCGGATACCGGGCAGATAAGGCACGCGGGCGGCGGGCAGACCGGGCGGGGCTTCTGCCCGGAAGGAAATCGGAAGCGTGGCAATAGCCCCATCCAGTTCCGGCAGCACGGCCTGCATGGCGAGGTCCGACCGGGACAAACCGCGCGGGCTGCGTTCCCACACCGCCTGCGTCGCCCCCGGTTGCAGCAGTTGCAGGATGGGCGCGTCCGCGACTGTAAGCGGAGACTCCCCTTGCGGGTTTCTGGATGAAAACAGCGTGGCGTTGAGCAAAATATCCGGTTTTGAGCGGCTCAGCGCCTCTGCAACCCCTTTGGCGACAACAGGGTCTTTAAGGGATGTGACAAACAGCATCTCCACCGTGCAGTTTCGGGCCGCGAGGGTTTCGGCCAGCAGATCCAGCGCGGCGATATCCCCCACCATCAGATGCGCCCGGTAAAACACCAGCGTAGCCCGCAGCACACGGTCGGACGGAAGACGGGTGGCCTCCCGATCACTCCGCCCTGCGGCTGTCACTTTCTCAACCGGAACACCGGTAACCGTACGATACAGCCCCCACTGCGGCAGAGGCTCAGGCTGTGCGCCGTCATCCGCGCCTTGTCCGGAAAGACTGGCCATCAGCCGCAGGGCGTGCTCCATATTGCCGGTTCCAGCATGCTGAAAAAATCCGTTTAAGCGATTACGAATTTCCTCAGAAACAGTGGAGAGTTCTGCCAGACGGGTATCGTCCGGCATGGAGGCCGGAGTGCTTGCACCCTGCCGGGTAGCCTCGCCGGGCAGGAGAGCCAGCGGCACTTTATGCTCCCGGCACCATGCGGCCAGTTCCTCCGCCCCATAGCGCCAGTAATCCAGACCGCCCAGCAGACGCACCACCACACAGCGGGCCTGCGCCAGTGTGGTCTCCAAATACAGATCCACCGACATAGGATGACGCAACCGCGCCAGACTGGTGACCTGAAGAGAGGGTGATGCGCCCTTAAGCCGCTCCTGCGCGTGGAGCAGGCCGAGCAGGTCGCTCTCCGTAAAGGAGAGAACCACCAGATCCGCTGGCGGCAGGCCGAGGTCTTCGGCCTCATCCTGCTCATCAAGCGTCCTGTTTTCCCGGACAAGGAGGTGCATAAGGGCGGCCCTGCCTTCTCTGTTTAACCGGCGGTGGTTGAGGCAGCATCTGCCGCGAGGGCTGCCGTAATGGCGGCCTCATCCAGCCCCTTTTGCCCGATGACCACAATGCGGCCCGTGCGGGCGTCCTGCGGCGTCAGCAGGCGGTCAAACTCATGCCGGAAGCGCGTGCCCACACCCTGCACGGCCAGACGCATGGGTTTGCCCTGCACAGTGGCAAAGCCTTTCATGCGCAGCACATCATACCGGGCGGCCACATCCTGCAGGAGCGTGAGGAAACGTTCGACAGAAAGCTGCTCCGGCACGGTGACGACGAAGCTTTCAAAATCATCATGCTCATGCTCGCCATCTTCCGCATCATGGTGTGACGGGCGGGACTGAAGATCGGCCTCGGCCTCCGCACCAAGGCCCAGCAGCACGGCGGGGTCCACCTTGCCATCCTGCGCGCGGATAATGCACACCGGGCGCGGGCAGAGCTTTTTGATCTCGGCTTCCACGGCATCAAGCTGGGTGGCGTCCAGCAGGTCGGTCTTGTTCAGCACAATCAGGTCTGCCGCGTTGAGCTGGTCTTCAAACACTTCGGCCAGAGGGTTGTCATGATCTAGTGAGGGATCAGCCTCGCGCTGTTTAGCGACGGCTTCCGGGTCATCCGCAAAGCGGCCGGAGGCGACGGCGGGGGCATCCAGAACCGTCACCACACCATCCACCGTCATGCGGCTGCGCACGGTAGGCCAGCCAAAGGCTTTGAGCAGCGGCTTGGGCAGGGCAAGACCGGAAGTTTCAATCACCACATGTTCCGGCGGGTCGGCGCGGTCCAGCAGAGCTTCCATGGTGGGCAGGAAATCATCCGCCACGGTGCAGCACAGGCAGCCATTGGTGAGTTCAACAATATCGTCCTCCCGGCAGCCTTCCACACCGCAGCCGCGCAGGATTTCTCCATCGATACCCAGAGAGCCGAATTCATTCACCACCACGGCAATGCGATGGCCCTGCGCTTTTTGCAGAATATGCCGCAGGAGCGTGGTTTTTCCGGCCCCGAGGAAGCCGGTGATGATGGTAACGGGAACACGGGCGGGTAAACCGGTCATGACGGGTCCTGTTCGGTTGCGGGCACGCGGCCCAGAATCATATCAGACAGTGAGGCCGGGCGGCGGGAAGGCATCACCGTGCCTTTGGCAGAGGCTGCGTAAAGTTTGGCGTAGGCCAGCAGATCTTCCGCTTTTTCCGGCCCGAGATGGCCGAGCAGCCAGGTCCAGCGGTTGGGCATGGAGATGGCCGCCGTGCAGCCCCGGTCACACGCGGCCAGACAGGCAACGGGACGCAGGGTGATGGGTTGCGGGCTGGCCTCCAGCACCGTTTGCAGGCGGTCCAGCAATTGCGCGCCCGGAGGATGCTCCATGGCGGGGCCACCGCGGCGGCAGGTGGTGCAGACATGCAGCACGGGGCCTTCTGCCGCAGCAGGAGGAGATGATGGGGGAGAGGCGGAGTGCGTAACAGACGCAGGCATAAAATTTTCCCGATCAGGCACCATCCCATGCGGAACAGCACTTAAACGGAGTGCACAACCGGTGCTCCTGCCGGGGCAGAAGTGATGCGCGGCGCGGCGCACCCTCGCCTTCCGGGCACCCCGCCGGACACGACACCTCAAACAACCGCACGCCCCGAGGGGGCACGCGGATGATGGCAGGTCTCCTGGCTTGTGTCGTGCAGGTCTGCGCGGGGGTTAACCATGCAGTCTGCGGGTCTGCCTGCCTTCCCGGCCCGGTGGGGCCGGTGGCATGAGCCTGCCCGGTTAAAGGGGCAGGCTCACAGCGGACCATGCAATCACTTACAGTTGCGGGGGCAGCGACGGCCTTGCAGCCGAAGCTGCGCACCGTTCTTCCCTTTTCATCCCTTGCGGGACACCATCATGCGGCTGAGCATCGCATAATGGGGGTATTTTTCAAGTCATGAGCGGACCGCGTTCCGCACACACCTGTTCGGCTGCTTCTTCATCCTCATGCTCGCCCAGATGCGCGGGGAAGGCATTGCCGCTGAGCAGAATGACCAGCATGGACAGCGCACAGACGCCAAGCGCCACCGGCACCAGAACGCTGACCCCATACACCGCCAGCAACTGCCCACCCAGTGCGGAACCAAGCAGAATGCCAAGGTTGCTGGTGCTGTTGATAGCCGCCCCGGCCGTATCCGCCGTGGTGGCACGAGCGCGAATGGCACCGGACATCATGAACGGGATGATGGACGCATAGCCTGCGCACCACAGGGCTGCGACGCCCACGCCACCCCATGCCGGCATAAACTGGCCGCCCAGCAGGGCAATGCCCAGCGAAATGGCTGCCCCCGATGCCAGCACACCGACACGCGGCCAGCGGTCCACCATAAGGCCGGACGCCCAGAGGCCGGACAGGCTGAACACCCCGATAATCAGCAGCGCCACACTGACGGAAGTTTCCGGCAACCCGTGTGCCATCAGCAGCGGTGCGATGTAGGTGTAGACCACGTTATGGCCGACAAAGAACAGCGCATTGGCCGAGATCACCCACGCAAAAGCCCGGACAGATTCACGCGGCACCTTATACGGGCCGGAGGGACGCCCGGCGGGTTTGATAACCGGCGGCAGACAAACGGCAATCAGCACCGTAAGAACCGCAGCCAGCGCTGCCACGACCATGAGAGCCACGCGCCAGCCGGCAAGCTGGCTGATGGCCGCCGTGCCCGGCACGCCCAGCACGCCGCCCATGGAAGAGCCGCCAAATACAAAAGAAATAGCTCGACCGGTCAGTTTTTTAGGAACCAGATGGGCCGCGTAGGCGGACACCATGGACATGAGCAGCGCATGCGCGCCCCCGCCAATCGCGCGGCCAAAGCACACGATGCCAAAGGTGGGCGCGAAGGCTGAAATCAGGTTGGAAACCACATAGCCCGAAAGCGCGATAAGCAGCAGACGCTTGCGCTCGACGCGTGCGGTCAGCACCGTCAGCGGGACAGCGGCCACCGTGACAATCAGCGCATAAGCGCTGACAGCAAGCCCAGCGCGGCCCGTGCTGATGTTAAAAGCGCGCGCCATATCCAGCAGAAGCCCAACGGGAGCAAGCTCACTGGTGATAGCCGTAAAGGTTGCCGCGCACAGCGCGACAAGGCCAATCCGTGTTGAAACAGAAAGCGTGCTGAACACTGTTTTCACCCTTGCTCAAAGCGTTCGTCAAAGGGCGGTGTCCATATCGTATTTTTTCTAAAAATCTTCCCCTAAAAAACCGCTGCAACAATTCGTGAACAGCGGAGTGACGGTGGCGGGTTTTACGAAACCCGGCCCCGCTCAGATCGTCCCCCCTGACAGCCGCGGAAAAGCTGGAAAAATGCCCGCAGGACCACGCGACGGAGGACGCACCACCCCCATGCCGGGAACCGGGTGAGCAGGAAGACAATTTTGTGAAGGAAGGGGATGAAACGGGAGGAAGAGGGCATGCGGGTAGTCCCCTCCCCTCTTCCTGACCCGAATCAGGGGCCGGACCTTAAAGAATGGTCCGGCCTGTCAGAATGTTATCTTATTTGCCTTTGGCCAGCGGATTAACCACCGGGGTATCTTTCCGCAGGCTTTTGACCAGATCAGGAGTGACCTGATGGTCCCCGGTGCCGAAGGTCGCGGTGACGTAGTTTGTCAGGGCCGCAATTTCCGCATCGCTCAGGCGCTGGACGTTGGACTGACCATCAAAGCCCGGCATGAAGGCATGTTCCTTGCCAGCCGTACGATCCACCCCGTTAAGGATGGTCATGATCAGGTTGTCCGGACGCCCGGCCCCCACTGTAGAGTTGTTGAACAGTGACGGCACGTAATGGTCCTTCGTGCCGGCACCATCGTGCCCGTGGCAGGCGGAACAGTTGGCATCATAAATGTGCGGGCCATCCATTTCTGCCAGATCGTCAATCCGCTGCGGACCTTTGGTGCGGATGTCCGGCAGATCCGTTGCCTTGCCGGAGGCGTCACGCGGGGCGTGGTCGGCATCATCATCCATAGGGGCGACCTTCAGGATAAAGGCGGCCAGCGCGTGCAGGTCCTCATCCGTCAGGTGGCTGGTGCTATGTTCCACGGCCTCGGCCATGGGGCCGGCAGCCTGTGCGCGGCCAGCCACACGCCCGGTGCGCAGATAGGCCACCAGATCATCCTCGCTCCAGTCGGCAATACCGCCGGTTTTGCTGGAGGTGATGTTGGGAGCATACCATGTACCGAGTGACCCGCCGGCCAGATAATGGTCCTGCTTTTCACTCAGCATGAAGTTACGCGGGGTGTGGCAGGTGCCACAATGTTCCAGCGCGTTAGCCAGATAGCGGCCACGACGCAGTTTGTCATAGGTGTTGGAATCACCCGTTTCCGGTGTTTCCTTACTGGCCACAAAGTTCCACGCCATCATGGCTGAACGGAGGCTGGCCGGGAAGGAGAGATTCGTCTCCTCCGGGCTTTCCGCCACAGGTTTGACCACGTGCATGAACCACGCATACAGGGCCTTTACGTCCTGATCCGTCATACCTGCGTAGGACACATACGGCATGACCGGATACAGGTAAGACCCGTCTTTGCGCACACCATGACGCACCGCATTATCAAAGTCGGCTTCCGTATAGGCGCCAATGCCGTGCTGCTGGTCCGGCGTGATGTTGGTGGCAATCACATCGCCCATCGGGGTGGCGATTTTCAGGCCGCCCGCAAAGGGTTTTCCGCCCGGTTTGGTATGGCAGGCCACGCAGTCTGCCGCCGTGGCGAGATACGCCCCACGCGCCAGCTCCGCATCCGCACCTTCCGGCTGGGCTGCGGCATTTGTGCCGGTGGCCGGAGCAGGCGATGCCGGAGCGGTAGCCGCCCCGGTTGCGTCTGACTGGCTGTTTGCCGGCGTTGCGGCCTCCCCGGCGGGAGCCGGGGTCTGAGAGGTTGGCGTGTGGTCAGATGTTTTGGCATCGGACCCGGCGGCAGGCTTACCCTCTTCCGCCACAGGTGCGGGCACCGTGGGCTGAGCGGGCGCAGACTGAGCCAGCGCGACCGGGGCCAGCGCAACCGGAGCAAGGGCCACGCCACCGAGGGCTGTTCCGGCAACGAGGGCGGAACACAGGAGAGTTCTGAAATCAGGCATGAAGCAGTTCTTTTTTCAGCGTATCTGCAACACGCAGCGCAAGGGCTGCGACCGTCAGAGTGATGTTGCCCGTGCCCACGGTTGAGAAAACTGAGGAACTGGCAATAAAGAGGTTCTCATGGTCATGCGTCCGGCAATGGCCGTCCACCACGGAATCCTTCGGGTCCGTGCCCATGATGGTGCTGCCGGAGGGATGATCCTGCGGGAAGTAGCCCGGGGTCCATTCCTCATCCGTGCCGTGCATCAGGCCGATCAGCTCTTTGAACACCTTGCGGGTGTGTTCACAGCTTTTCACGGTGTATTCTGGCAGCTTGTAATAAACTTCCGGGTGCGGAATGCCGAGAATGTCTTTGTTGGTCTTGCTCAGCGTCAGGCGGTTATCCGGGTCGGGCAATGCCTCGTTATGGCTGAACAGACGCACGGTGTGGGAAGACAGATAACGGATCTGCTCTTCCAGCTCCCGCCCGACATAGCCTTTGGAGATGGCCATCTGGGTGGCGAAATCGACCTGATTGTCATCCACCATATGCACCAGATACGCGCCGCGCTCATTCCGCCAGTCACCATCACGGAAATTGTCGATCACGTTGGTCTCCAGCGGACCACGGCCCGGCCAGAGGGCTTTATCCCCACTGATGAACGTCACCTGCACGCCGGTATGGTCCATCATGTTCCGCCCGACATGGCCGGAACTGTTGGCAACACCGTCCGGGCTTTGCTCATCCGCAGAAACCAGCAGCAACTTGGCGGTTTCAATACAATGGGCGGCAATCACAAAGTATTTGCCGGTCACGCGGTGGGAGTTTTTCTCCGGGTCATAATACTGGACGCCGGTTACGCGCTTGTTGGCGCTGTCCCGCTCAATTTTATAGACCACAGCATTGGGGATGAACTTCGCCCCGGCAGCCTCGGCATGGTACACGGAATAGCTGCCGTTATACATCGCCCCGATGGGGCAGATGGGCATGCAGTTATTGTGGCCTTCACACGTCGGGCGGCTGTCATACGGGCGGGTGTTACGGGCCTGCGGCTCATGCACCACGCGCCAGGGCGTCTTCTCGTCAATCAGCTTGCGGAACTGCTGCGCAGCGTAGGAAATGGGCAGCGCTTCCATCGGGTAAGGCTGCTTGCGCGGGGACCCGAGGTCTTCCTTGGCCGGGTCCGGCCCGCAGACGCCCATCATCACTTCCGCCTGATAATAGAACGGTTCCAGGTCTTCATATTTCAAAGCCCAGTCACGCCCCTGCCCGTAGCGGGTTTTCAGCTCAAAGTCGGACGGCAGGTAACGCCATGCGCACCCGGCCCAGTGCCATGTGGTGCCACCCATCATGCGCAGGTACACCTGCTGATAGGCTTCCGCATTCGGGCCGGAGGTGTGCAGGTAATCGTTCGGCGTCATCTGGTTCGGCGGATGTCTGGCCCACGGCACAGCCGGGAACGGCCCCTGATAAGAGGGCTTGTTTTCCAGATTACGGAAGTTTTCTACAAAATGCTGGCGGTCCACACGGGGGCCGGCTTCCAGCACAATGACGGAAATTCCGGCACGCGCGAGTTCATTGGCAATGGAAGCCCCGGCAACACCGGAGCCGACAATGACAACATCGGCGGAGAGAGTCTGTTCAGAAGGCATACGGCTGATATTCCCGCTCTCAGGTCGGTTCTACGACGAATTTCGAGGGTGAAAGGGCTGGATGCCCTGTGGGACGGTCCACTTCCGGCGGCTGGGTGGTCCAGTAGAACGGCCCGCCTGTTGCGTAGGTTTTGGGGTAGATGGCGTCCTTCGTGATGTCGAACATCAGGGCGGAGCGATAGACCACCACCTTGCCATCCGCCACACCACGGTACCAGCCGGTGAGAATGTCATGGATGACATCCTTCAGGGCCGGGTCCTCCTTCTCCGCCGCAGCGGCAAAAGCAGTGGCGCTGGTGAACTGGCCGGACCCCATCAGATCATGCAATTTGCTGATCTGCGCCTGCCGGTCGGCATTACTCTGCACAATTCCTGCATAGATGGCATTCCCGATACGCAGATCCAGCGTGGGCCGATCTGTCAGCAAACGGGAGACCGCCATGAACTGCGTGGCCACGGGGTCCGCGCCAGCTGCGGGGCTGGGTTGCGTTTCCTCCGCACCGGCAATGCCACTGGCAACACCATATGTGACGGCAGCGCCCATGCCCGTCATCAGCATATCGCGCCGGGACATCCGCATCAGTCTTGCCATTCTCATAGCATTGGGCGAGACATTTTGCAGATTGACAGGCACGCAGGGCCAGTCTTTCTTCATGGTCAGTCCTTTTCCACAGGTTTGTACATAACCGGGCAGACCATCGGCCCAGAAGACCCATGGTCCTTTTTGTTATTTCATCAAGGGTTAAGTCTATAATGACGTACCCTGCGGGCTTCCAGCCTGAAATTCCCGCCTTTCCGGATTTCCTCAAAATGACATTTATTCTCAAATAGAATACATATTATTGCCATTTTTGCAGGCGCATTGTTTTCTGTTCAGAATATTTTTCCGGCATGGACTTTTTCAGTCCCACTTTTACAGTGTTTGAACCGGATAAACTTCAGACCGCCTGAACAGGATTATTCTGGCCATGACGCCCTCTGAGCCCCCGACTGCGGCCCTGATTACCTTCCCCGGCCGGGTGGTGCTCTCCCGCCCGGATGCCTCACGCTATCTGGGGATCGGGCAGAATACCCTGCTGGTCATGAAGCTTCTGGCCTGCGGGCCACGCAGCATCTCCATGGACCGCAAGACGCTCTACCGGGAGGACGATCTGGACCAGTTCCGCCAGATGCTGATTGGCACGGTGGGCGTTGCGCAGGCAGAAACGCCTTACAGAAAACTGGAGCCGGACGCAGACGCGACATCAGCCCCAATGGACCCGCTGATGTGCCTGCTGGTGCGGCACCTGATCAAACGGCGCATGATCCTGCTTTTTCTGTGGGGGATGGTTCTGGTCGGCGGGCTGATGAGCCTCACACTTTTCTGAATATTACAAAGACGTAGGCCGTATTGACCGCTCTGAGCCGTCTGTTATATTGCTAACAATATATTTTACATGTCAAATATTCTCACCCTAACAAAATAGAGGTTTCTGGTGACCCAGCACGGCCTGCCGGCTCTGGATGATTCCGCGTTCAGCTCCATGGCGCTCACCTTTCGCGTCATGCGGCTGGCGGCGGTGTGGCGCACGCGGCTGGAACGTGCCCTGCGCCCGCACGGCATGACTGTGGCTGTCATGCGGCCTCTGGCGTATCTGATGATGATGCCTGAAGGCACCACCCAGCGGGATCTGGCGCTGGTGATGGACACGGACTGCTCCGCACTGGTGCGGGTGCTGGACCTTCTGGAAAAAGAAGGGCTGCTTTCCCGCACGCCAGACGCGCAGGACCGCCGGGCCAAATGTCTGAGCCTGACCGAGGCTGGTCGGGAAAAATGCGCTCTGTTCCACAAAGTTGCAGGAGACGTGGAACAGAGCATGAAACAGGGCATGACCGCGCAGGACACACGTGACCTTCTGGCCCGTATGGATGCCCTTCTGACAACTGCTCACTCTCTGCCCTCTTAAGGCCTTCGGAATAGCCTGCGCCATGTCCAACAGTTTTTCAGACAGACTCCGCCGCCTGATACCGTCCCTGTTTGCGGATGATGAGCGCTGGCAGGCCACATTGGGCACCGCCGCCTATACGGCGCGGGTGTTCCTGTGCATTGGCATTGCGCTGTTTCTGGCCTTCATGTTCCAGTTACAGTCCCCCATGAGTGCCGCAACCACGGTGCTGATTGTGGCAAACCCCACAGTTGGGGCCATGGTTTCCAAAAGTGTGTGGCGTGTGATTGGCACGGTGATTGGCGCGTCCATCAGTGTGGGCGTGATGGCGGCCTTTGTGCAGTCTCCGGTGCTGTATTTTGCAGCGCTCTCCGTCTTTGTGGGGCTGGCCTGTATGGTGGCCACCTTCCTGCGGTTGTTCCGCGCCTATGCCGCCGTGCTGGTGGGCTATACGATTGTGATTGTCTCCGCACCGGCTTTTGCCAACCCGGAGCATATTTTTCTGGCGGCCATGGGGCGGCTTTCCGCCGTGACAACGGGGGTGGTGACAACGGCCTTTGTGTTCATGCTCACCTCCCCCCGCAAACCCAGCCGGGTGCTGAGCGCATTGGGCGATGCGTTCCGGGAAACAGTCCGCCATGCCTTGTCCTTTCACACAGCAGAAAGCCAGCATGCCACCGTGGCGGCGGCCACGGAGCACGCGGCGGAACAGATTGACCGTCTGGAAAGTGCTGGCCCTGCCCCGTCCTTCCGCGCTTTGCCGCAACCGCTTTATGACAGCCGCAGCCGCCTGCTGGCCCGCATGGCGGGTCTTGGCCCCGCCATTGAATATGCCGCGGCTGATGACCGGGACATGCAGGCCCGCGTCAACCGGCTCCGCATTGGTTTGAGCCGTCTGACCGGGCTGATTGTGACGTACCACCCCTACTGGCTGAATCTCTCACTGGCCAACGGGGCATCCTGCGCGGTGCATCAGGAAGTTGCCGCCACACTAACGCGTATTCTGGAACTAACGGAGAAGCCGGACTGGCAGGATGACCCTGCGCCTATTTCCGCCTGTATCCGCACAACACTGCATGCGCTGGAGCGGCTGGAACATCAGACGACCTCCCCCACCGTTCTGGCCTCGCTGGACAATACGCGGGATGTGCTGGTGCAGCTGGATCAGGCCTTGCATGACCTGACCATCCGCCGCCCCACGCGTGCGCGCATGCCCCTGCGCCCTTATCTGGAATGGCCCATGGCACTGCGGAACGGCGCGCGCGGCATGTTTATTGCGCTGCTGGCCGGAATGATGTGGTACGTGCTGCACTGGAGCGCCGGGCCGATGCTGATGCTGTTTGTGGTAGCAGCCTCCAGCCTGCTGTCCACCACGCCTTCTGCCGCCAAAACCAGCCCGTTGATGGCCTGTGGCACAGCCCTTGCCATTCCCGCCAGCTTTCTGTGCCATACGCTCGGCCTGCCGCAGATTGATGGCTATCCGCTGCTGTGGCTGACCATTTGCCTGTTTCTGCTGCCCGGTGTGTGGTTACAGTTCCACCCGCGCTACAGCATTGGCGCGTTTGGCTACGCAGTGTTTTTCACCATGATGCTGGCGGTCAATAATCCGATTACCTATGACGACCTGACGCTGACCAACACATGGATAACTATGGCGGTCGCGTGCGTTTTGCTGGTGCTGGTCTTTAGGGTCATCCTCCCTGCGGACCACAGGCTGGATGCGGCGCGGCTTGTCTCGTCCCTCACCCGCAGTGTGCAGCGTCTGGCCCTTGCTCCGCAAAACCGGAAGGTGATGTGGGTAGCGTGGGAAGGCTTCCAGATTCAGAAAATATCGCGGATGATGATGCGGTTTTCCTTTCTGACGGATGACGTGGACCGCCGGGGTTATACGGATGCCGCCTTTGCTGCGCTCTCGCTCGGGCGGCTGATTGTCCGGCTGCGCTGGAACGCAGGCCACACCATGCCTGATGGCCAGACGCATGCCATTCTGGAAGAGGCTCTGGCTGCCTTCCGCCATCTGCATCGCGCACCGCTGGAAACAGCGGCCAGCCTGAGCCTTGCTGCCCAGAAGATTAGCGCCATTCCCGACCACCCCTGCACCGCACTGGCGCGGGACCGTGTAGTGTCCTGCCTTGAGCAGGCGGCCTATATCATCCGCTCCGTGCCGGGCTTTTTTGACCGGCACGGCCCGCTACAGCTTACCGCTGACATGCCGGGCGCAGATGCGCCCGTTTCCGCCATGGTGCCGCAGCGGCATGTGGTATTTGGATAAAAAACTTACTCAGTAACATCCGACGCAGAGCATGTGGCGGGCGCATTGACAGGATTGCAGCGCGCCACAGCACCACCGGGAAATGCGACCTTGTAGTTATTCCATGGCGCTGTTTCAAAAGCAGGATAGTCCGTACTGATGATCTGCGCACCAGACTGAAACGCAGTTTCCCGACGGGTCACATCCCCCTGTCGGGCTTCCACCGTATTGGCGTCTGAACGGGTTCTGACCAGATAACCCTTTTTGACAAGAGACTGAATGTTCTGAAGGGCTGCCGTATTATCCACAGCAGCGCTCCCGTTGCCCGCCTGCCCGACAAAGCCCTCATTCGCTTCCGTAAACGCGGCGTCCGGGTCTCCGGGGCGGCCATTGGTAAAGACAACGCGACCATGCAGCGCCGGGTGCCCCTCCACATAACGCGCCGTATCATGCGGGCGGTCAAACGTGAACACCACCTTGCCACGCCCAAAAGCCAGAGCGGGCCAGCCGCGTTTTAAAATAGCCTCTTCCAGCGTGGCGTAGGAGCCGCGCACATCGTCCGGGGTGAGAATGTTCTCCCGCCCGAAGACGGACAGCAATTCCGCATCCAGCTCGTCATACGTCGCTTTGGTAAACTGTTCCGGCTGAGTAAAGGGCAACTTGCCACCGGGGAGCGGCACATCCTGCTTGGTTTCCAGATCAATATAGAGAGGCAGATGGCTGGGGTGTGCGTCTGACCACTCCTTGATCATCGTCAGGCACTGGCGCAGAGGTTCACAACTGGACCGCTGGTCAATGTCCACAATATGCATGACCTTGAAGTCTGTGCCCTGCTTGTCCGTCGCATCACTCTGGTCTGCATCCGGGGTGAAACCAGCCTTTTTCTCCCACGCCACACCACGCGGGTGAGCGTAACGCTTGCCCGAGCTATCGGCATAAATATCAATCTCCAGCTGACGCACGCCTCCATCCAGCTGAGATTTCAAAGACCCATGCTGATAGTCCAGCGCGTTTGCCATATCAGCCGACTGGCTTTTCAGCCAGGCGAGCGTGGTGGGAGAGAGACTGCGCCGGTAGCTGTTATGCGTGCCGATGACCTGAATCTGGTTCATTCTGAGCGTGTCATCCGCAAAACTTGCAGGAGACGACAAAACAGAAAAAGCACAAAGCAGCGCAGGCAACGCACAAAAAACTGGTTTCATGGGGATGTCCAATTTCAGCAGGATGAGGACGGACTCTGTCTGTGGGAGGCCGATGGCCCGCATGGGATAATAATGTAGGATTTGGAAGTAAAGGAACGAGATCTGTTTTTCATATTTATTTCACAAATAGGTTTTTTCATCATCTATAAATTATATTTCATATTTTTACGGATTTATGACAAATAAAAATTCAGCTCCATTTGTGAAACTTATATTACGATTAAGGAATCATTCTTTTGCCGGGGAATGAATCTTTGTAAGGGGTGAATCATTCGAAATTCCTATGACTGAAGAGTGCACACAACAATGTCCGTATGCCGCAGTCAGCTGGTGCTGTTCCACGAATGTCCCGGAAAAATTCCGTTATGAAAAAAACGCTTTTCAAGTTTGTTCTGTGTTGTGGCATCGCTCTTCCATGCGAGGCATGGGCAGAAACCGACAGCGCCAAACCGGCTGCCCCCAAACCCAAGCAGGCCCCCCATAAGGCCGCAGCCCCCCGCACAATCAAGGTGACAAAAAAATCCGGGGACCATGCAGATTCCGGTCTGGAATCCGTGATGGTGACAGCCCAGCGCCGGGCTGAAAACAACCAGAATGTGCCGCTCTCCATCCAGCATATTGATGGCAAGACTCTTGCCAACGCAGGCTATACTGCCCTGACCGACCTGCAATATCTGGCACCGGGCGTGCAGTATGACCCAACACAGGGCGCTGCCTTTCAGATCCGTGGTGTTGGCAGTGAGTCTTTTGACTTCTCCAACGCAAAATCCGTCAGCGTGGTGGTGGATGATGTTGTGATGGATGCCCAGCGCGCCAACGGGATGATCGGCATGGTGGATATCAACAATGTTGATATCATGATGGGCCCGCAGGGCACGCTGTTTGGCATGAACTCCACGTCCGGCGTGATTGCCGTAACAACGGGCAAGCCGGTGCTCAACAAGCTGACAGCCCGGACCAGTGCGAGTTATGGTGAGCACAACGAGCGTATTCTGAATGCGACCGTCAATATTCCGCTGGGCAGCAAGGCCGCTTTCCGTATTTCCGGTTTTGACAACGCGCAGGACGGATTTGGCCGTAACGTGGTGCTGAACAAGCTGGTCGGTTCCACCAACGAATATGGCGGCCGTGCGAAACTGTTGGTTCAAGCCACGGATAATCTCGATATCACCTTGCAGGGTGACTACGCCCACCACTGGGATAGTAGCGTGCGGACCCCTGTAGGCGGGCAGAGTGAGGCTGTGACGTCCAAACTGAATTCTCTGGGCATTTATCCCAACGCCAAAAATGCTGATACAGCAGACCCGATCTACGGCAATATCGTTTCAGAAGAATATGGTGCGGCCCTGAAAATCCACACCAAAATTGGTGAAAACGACCTCAATTTTATCAGTGCATGGCGCGAGTCACTCTATAATAATAACACCCCGGTTGATCTGGTTCCTCTCGATGTTTCTGCTTATTATCCCTACAATTTTGGCAGCCTTACGACCCGGAAGTTTAGTGACGAAATTCGTTTCTCATCCCCCAAAGGGCATTTTCTGGAATGGCTGGCCGGTGGGTTCTTTAACCGCCTTGACGCCCGGCAGACGCAGTATCAGTGGGGCACTGCGGGAGCCCCGCTATACGTTGACGGCGTTCCGGCACAAAACCTGTATAACAACTCTGGCGCTGTCGGGCAGAGCGGCAATACGTCCCTTTTCCAGTCGCGCAATGAGTCTCTGGCCGCCTTTGGCCAGTTGAAGTTCAATATTTCCCGCCATTTTGATATTGCCATCAGTGGGCGTTACACCCACGACAAGAACTCTCAGGGGCTGAGCTTCATCAATACAGATGCTCAGGCTGTCACGGGATATAATCCGACTTTTACGCCGACGCATAACGCACCTGTTTACCCGTGGGGCCAGATGACGGGGCAGAACTTCTCAGGCCGAATTTCGCCTGAATACCACTTTAACCCCAATGTCATGGCCTATTTTACGTTTTCCACTGGCTACAAACCGGCAGGCATTGCCTTTGTGGGGAACAATTACGACCCCTACCACAAGGAAACCGTTAAATCCTACGAAGTGGGCATGAAGTCTGAATGGATGCACCATAAGCTGCGTCTGAACATGGATGTCTTCCGTGAAGACTTTACCGATTTTCAGGCCACTGTGCTGACCCCTGTTCCGGCAGGAAATGGCACCACCATTCTGACAAGTGCGATCGGGAATGCCGGCGGCCTCGTCAGTCAGGGTGTGGAAGGCAATGTGGCCTACAGACCCATTCCTGATCTGACACTGTCCGGGTCCGTTTCTTTTACGGATGCCCACTTTACGGACTACGTTGCCAGCACAAAAGCTAATTATACCAATACCCGCCTGACCAATGCGCCGGTCTGGTCTGCGAATGCCTTTATTGATTACCACCATGACCTGACACCGCATCTTGGCGTGCAGGCGCACCTTGACTACGCGTATCGCGGCACGACATGGACCGTGACCGGGCAGCCCGACTATTCAAAAGTTCCGGCGTATAGCCTTGTAAACCTGCGCGTCAGCCTGCTGCCGCTTAATAAGCGCCTTCAGGTTGGGCTGTATGTGCGGAACATGTTCAACCAGTATTTCTCCACCGGATACCAGCTCTACGGGACGGCAGGGTATCTGCACTACACCTCTCCCGATGCGCGGCGCACCATCGGCGGCTTTATTAATTTCAGCTACTAAACCTTACTGTCCGGCAGGTGGTTGCCCTTTTCAAAAGGGTGCCGCCTGCCGGGGTGGGGTTTGCCTTCAGACGGCGTTTCCCTGCGGGCCGAGACTCAGAACGTAGGCTAGCTGGTCCCGTTCAATCTCGAACGGACTGTCCCAGCTCTCGGTTTCCATGCAGAGTTTTCCGCGAATTTCGTAATAATCCAGCCCACGCAGACCGGCGATAAAATAGAAGAACGTATCCGGCATGTTACCCGGTGCCAGATTGATAATTCTGGTGCCTTTGCGGCAGAACATGATGTTGGTCATCGCTGCCCCCATCACGCCGACAATACAGTCCGCATTTTTAAAAAGCTTGATCTGTTCCAGCAGCGTCAGTTCCGCCGGGTCCAGACACACAAAGCCCCTCTCCTGCAAAAACGCCATCAGGCTTTCTTCATCCCTGATGGTTCTGGCCCGGTTTTTGCGCGTGAGGTACAGCCTGCGGGCCTGTGCGCCAGGCACGCGGGCCACCACGTCATCCGTGCGGGAAAAGGCCAGCGGAGACATGTAAACGCCGTGGTTGGTCAGACCGTCTACCACCACCAGTTCCTTGAAAAAGGCCACGTCCTGCACGCCCATTTCGTGATAAAGTGCGACAAAAGATGTGCTGAGCGCCACGCTATCCCGCAGCACACGGGCAAAATTGCCACTCAGGCGCGGTACAACAAGAGAGCAAAGTGGCAAATGCTCTTCGGCCAGCCAGAGTTTTGGCAGAAGTTCTACCATCCAGTGCCCGTAATTCTGCTCCCCGCGCTTGCGGAGGAGCAGGGAAGACGGACGGACAACCTGCACCGTCTGCGCCTGCTCGGCCTGCAGGATCTGGGCCAGCCCCTGCGCGCATTCCTCCGGCGTGTGCTGGGTGATGCTTTGCTGCACAAGCTTTTTGTCCTGCGTAAACACCAGACCTTCCATGGTGACATACACATCAAACAGTTTTGTCAGACGGACAGAGCCTGCGGGAAACGCGCCGGTCAACCAGCCGGGGCGCATGGCGTCCAGAATATGCGGCGGGATGGTGGAAGAGTTGAGCACACGCGGGGGAGCAAGCTGAAACGCCGGAGAAGGAACCTCTGCCACAGGCACTCTGTGCAGACTCTGGATATCCACAACGTCCACCTTTTCGTCCCTCTTCTTTCTCCCGCCTGAGACTGTGATGCGGGTTTAGCAGCCTTTCTGCAACCATTGAGCCGCCAGTGTCAGCCATCCCTTTTTGCTCCGGCGCGCCTTGCAGGGGCCGGTTTGTGGTCATAAATTAAGGGTTTATTAACGTATGGCATGGGGGACGCATGATCCCATACTCCTTTCTCGCCAACACTCTCGGTCTTGCTTCCGTGCGGGCGGGAGAGTTGGCAGTTACCATCCCCCACTCTCTTTTCGTTTTTTTGATTGAAAACTATCTGCGCAACCAGCCGTTTGATGGTGCAGCCTACCTCCGCATCAACCCGGACGTGGCGGAAGCCGTCCGGGCCGGGCGCGTTCCCTCCGCCCAGGAACATTATGTGACACGCGGCTATTGGGAAGAACGGAATGGAGCCTGCCCGCCTTTTTGCGAAGACTGGTATTTACGCCAGAACCCGGATGTCGCTATTGCCGTCCAGCGGGGAGAATGCGCCTCTGGTGAGGCCCATTATAACCAGTATGGACGCAGAGAAGGCCGATGCCCCTGCCCGGAACTGTCCGGCCTTTATACCCTGTGGCACAGCGTCTCTGCACCGCTGCCGCGTCAGGCCGCCTGAAGGGGCAGACCCTCTAGCCATAAATCAGCGACCACGATACGGTCTGCCGCATCCATGAAAACCGATCGTTCCTTCCTACCCAGACTGACTCTGGCACTTTTCCTCTCCTACCTGAGCGTGGCGTTGTCTCTGACAGCCGTGCCGGTGTACGTCATGTCCTGGCCGGGGTTCAGCAACGTGCTGGCCGGGCTGGCGGTGGGCATTCCGTTTCTCTCCACCATTTTTACCCGCAATTATGCCGGGCAGATTGCCGATGCCTCGGGCGGCCACCGCTGCATGCGGCGTGGACTGGTGCTGTATGCGCTGGCGTGTGGGTTGTGCCTGCTTTCCACCCTGCCTGCTCTTCCGGCCTTTGGGCGGTATGGGGTGCTGATTGCCGGGCGACTTCTCCTGGGACTGGGTGAGAGCCTGTGCATTGTGGGCATGATGGGCTGGGGCATTGGTCTGGCCGGGCAGCCGCAGGCAGGCCGGGTGATGGCCTGGACCGGGGCCGCCATGTATGGCGCGTTTGCCGTGGGTGGGCCGGTCGGGCTGATTGTGTATCAGCACTTCAGTTTTGCCATACTGATGGCAGTCAGCGCAGCCCTGCCGCTGGTCGGGCTGGCGTTGATCAGCACCTTGCCCGCCGCCCCGCTGCATGCGGGCCATCGGGAACCGTTCTGGGCTATTCTGAACAAAATCCGCTGGCCGGGGCTGGCTGTGGCCTTGCAGGGCGTGGGGTTTGCGGCCCTTGGGGCTTTTCTCTCCCTCCGCTTTTTGCAGGCCGGATGGGCTTATGCTGGATGGGGGCTAACCTGCTTTGGCGCGGCCTTTGTGGCCATGCGTCTGCTGTGCGGGCATCTGCCGGACCGCATTGGCGGGCTGAAAGTCGCCCTCCCTTCCCTGCTGCTGGAAGCCGCCGGACTGGCGTTGATCTGGGGCGCGCACTCTCCCTACGTCGCGCTGGTGGGCGCATTTCTGACCGGGGCTGGCTGTTCCATGGTCTACCCCTCGCTGGGGGTGGAAGTGGTGAATCTGGTGCCTGCCCCCATGCGCAGCACAGCGCTGGGCGGGTTTTCCGCGTTTCAGGATCTGGCCTATGCCGCCACCGGGCCGCTGGCCGGATTTCTGGCCGACCGCACCGGTTATGCCGACGTGTTTCTGCTGGGCAGTCTGTGCGCCATGCTGGGCGCCGGGCTTGTGTGCCTGCTGCTGGCACTTAAGCCTCAAAGGCGCTGAAAGCAGCGGGCGACCTCATCCGGGTTGACCGCATCCAACGTGCCGGGCTGCCAGCGCGGTGCGTTGTCCTTGTCGATCAACTTTGCGCGTACGCCTTCCAGAAAATCCGGGCGATGCATCAGATGGCCGACCAGTGTGGTTTCCTGCGCAAAGGTATCATCCAGTGTCTCCAGCGTACGCGCCCGGTGCCATGCTGCCCATGTGACCTGAAGAGAAAACGGGCACAGGCGGGAGAGGGCTTCAATATCCTGCCGGGCTTCTTCACTGCCGTCGGCTTCCAGATTTTGCAGGACCTGCGCCAGATCGGGCGCATTGTAGCACGCGTCCAGCGAAGGTTCCGGGGCGAGCGGAACAGGCTGGGCCAGAGCAGCCAGCAAGTCCGGCACCGGCTGAGTGACGATCTGCCTAACAAGATCTGGCAGGCTTTCTGACGGCAGCAGGTAATCCGCAAACCCATTCTGCACCGCCTGCGCCCCGTTCATCCGCTCGCCCAGCAGTGCCAGCCGCAGGCCGGAGAGGCCGGGCATCTGGGCGAGAAGCCATGAACCCCCGGCATCCGGCGTAATGCCAATGCCCGTTTCCGGCATGGCCAGCACGGAGCGCTCCGTGACCACCCGATACGGCACATGCCCGCCCAGCCCGATGCCGCCACCCATGGCAATGCCATCCAGCAGCGAGACAATCGGTTTGGAATACGCCGCAATCTGCTGCATGACGCCATACACACGGGTAATTTTCCGCACCCCGGCCTCTGGCCCCTTCACACGGATCAGATCACTCAAAGCACGCAGGTCTCCACCGGAGCAAAAGGCGCGCGGGCTTGTGCTATCCAGCAGGAGCAGCGTGATCTCCGGGTCCTCTTCCCACGCCTCCAGCACGCGGGCGATGCCCTCCGCCATTTCCAGATCAACTGCATTGAGCTTGGCTGGCCGGTCCAGCCGGATGCGGCCCACGGGCCCCATACGCTCTGTTTTGACGGTCGGTGTGCCGGAAAGGAGGGCTTCGGTCATTGCTTTCCTCTTATATTCATGCACAAAACACTGCGTCTGGAGTGGGATGAAGGAGAGCAGATGTTGGCGCTGGAAACCAGTACCTTCCGCAACGCAATGGCCAGACTTGGTGCTGCTGTTAATATTGTGACGACTGGAACGCGGGAAGACCCCGTGGGGTTTACTGCCTCCGCCGTCTGCTCCGTGACGGACACCCCGCCGACCCTGCTGGTCTGCCTGAACCGTGCGAGCCGTGCGCGTGAGGCCTTTGTGATGGGCGGCCCGCTGTGCGTGAACGTGCTTTCCGGCACGCAGCAGGCGCTGTCCAACCATTTTGCCAGCCCCAATACCATGGCGGAACGCTTTGCCACCGGGCACTGGACCACTCTGGCCACCGGCGCGCCGGTGCTGGAAGAGGCCGTGGCCACCTTTGACTGCCGGATTAGCCAGATTGTGGAAGTGGGCACGCATAGTGTGCTATTTGGGGTGGTTGAAGCCCTGCGCATTCATGAAACGGCGGGTGGGCTTGTCTATTTCAACCGCGCCTATCATGCCCTGCCGCATACGGCGCCTTAATCTGACAGGACCCTGACCCATGGCCCCTCGCCCCAAAATGGAACATGAAGATGACGTGCCGGTCATTACCGTTCGCACGCTGATTATCATCCATGTCTGTCTGGCTCTGTTCATACTGCTGTGGGGCTGGCTGGACTGGTCTTTGCCGCAGTAATTTTTGAGGAGGGTGGCCTATTACCCTCCCTTTTTGTAAAAAATTTCCAAACTCAACGAATTTTTGAGACCTCAGATCCTTCCGAGTCGGGCATAGCACCTGATAAAACCATTCCATTTCAAAGCGTTATGAATTGTATGCGTGCGGAATAATTTATTCATACCCAAACTGAAATAAACATATTTCCGTCATATATTAATTAACAGAAATGTTTCCATTTATTCACAGCGCTACAGCTTCCAAGACAATCAGACAATTTCCCCACTATGAATTATACAGTTATTGATTAATTTAAGTTAATATATTCGTTAAACGACTCTGTTTTGGTTGCTTTAACATTTTCTGAGTTATAAATATTTCTTCCTAAATATCCCGGTCATTCAATCAGGATATTTAGGAGAAGTTAATTATGGCAACAAGAGAAACCGATTACGTCACCTCCGGCCAGACCCTCACAAGCGGTCAGGTCGCTAATGGACACGATCTGGTCGTCCAGGATGGCGGGACAGCAAATAATATTGAAGTCCTTAACGGCGCAAATATGGCCGTTTCTTCAGGTGGTTTAGCCTCCTCAGTTATTATTTCCGGCGTAGCTGGCCTTGGGGTACAGGGTACTACTTACTCCGTTACCATCGAGAATGGCGCTGTTATAGACGTTCAGGCAGGCGGTTCTGCCGTGACCACCACCATTCTGAGTGGTGGCGAAGGATACGTAGAAGGCGGCGGCACATTTGATAGCGGCACGGTTTCCGGCGTTCTGAATTTTTCGGCGGGTGCTTCTGGCACGAGCAATACTGTTGACGCGGGCGGGCTTCTCAGCCTCGGAGGCGGCAGCAGCGCAGCCGTCATTGAAGAGACAACCATTAAAAGCGGTGGTTCTGCCACAATTGATGTTTTTGGCAGCCTGAATGATGGCACCATTAGCAGTGGAGCCTCTGTCACGGTTGGCAGCAGCGGTACGTTTAACGGAACAACCGTTAACGGTACCGTCACCGTAATGTCTGATGGCATCAGCACCAATAATTTTTATGTCAGCGGTGGCACGCTGACTGTTTCTGGTGATGGGGTCTCTTTCAACGATTCATTTGGTTCCAATGCGGTCGGGAACATTGTTTCCGGTTCTGCCGTGAATGCGAGCATCGGCTCAGACGGTCTTGTAAATGTCAGCCAGTCCGGCCTCCTGAATGCTTCCACTATCGTAGCCGGTGGTTCCGCAGTTATTACCAGCAGGGGCACCATTGAAAACAGCACCATCAGTGGTGGCACGGTTATCCTGTCCGGCGATAATGGGCTGGCAAAATCAACAAATAATGATTACCTCTCTGGTGCTGTTGTCAGCGTTAACGGCGCTAATATCCTGACCGGAGATACGATCGAAAACGGTGCAACTGCCACTCTCCAGAACAACGCTTACGCGACCGACGTAACCATTAATGGTCACATGACGCTGGACGATTCTTACGGCGCGGATACGGTTGTAGGAAATGGCGGTCAGCTCGATGCGCAGAATCAGTCCACTATCGTTTCACTCAGCGTACCTGGTGGAACCGCTAACCTCGCGTCCGGCACAACAGTCTCCGGCATGGCAGTATGGGATAACGGCATCGTAAATGTTGCCTCGGGTGCCACTCTCATCAGTGATCCTGACGCCCCGACCCCCTACGTCACGGTCAGCAGTGGCGGGACCGCCATTCTCCAGAATGGTGCAATAATCAGCGGCACTGTGAATGTGGAAGATGGTGGGCACATCACCATTCCGACCAATGCTGGCGGCACGATTGATCTGCAGGGCAACACCAATGTGGGCCTCACCATTTCCGGTACCGGCTCCGTCAACACAGTGATCAGCGGCTTTAATGGCACAGCTGCCGGCAATTCTGACGGCATTACGCTGACCAATGTCAAAGCAGCTGATATTGCCACCGTGACTTACCCGGATGCAGACCATGTCCTCCTGACGATGAAGGACAATTCATCCGTCGAACTGAACATCATCGGTGCGGAAAAGGCAGGGTATACTCTGGTGCCGGCGAGCGATGGCACGCTGATTTATGAAGTTTGCTTCCTTGATGGCAGCATGATCAGCACGCCGGACGGCGATGTCGCTGTGGAAACGCTCCGTGCAGGGGATGCTGTCGTGGCTTACGTCAACGGTCAGCCAGCAACCCGCCGCGTAGTCTGGGCGGGCAAAGCGCACGGCACAGTACGGCCTGAACTGGCAGATGATGAAGCCGGTTATCCAGTGCGCATTCTGAAAAATGCCATTGCAGACGGCGTGCCTTACAAAGACATGCTGATTACCGCAGAACATTGCCTGTTCCTGAATGGCAAGTTTGTTCCGGCTCGTATGCTGGTTAATGGTGGTTCCATTTTCTACGACACCTCCATTACCTCTTACGATTACTACCATATCGAAACGGAAGAGCACTCCGTCATCATGGCCGATGGCATGCTGACAGAAAGCTATCTGGATACAGGGAACCGTTCTGCATTCCGTCAGGAAGGTGACGTGGCTGTTCTGCGCCGTGCGGCCGTACGCAGCTGGAGCGAAGATGCAGCCGCGCCGCTGTGTGTGGAACGCGCTTTTGTTGAACCGCTGTTTCACGCCATTGCTGAACGTCAGACCGGCACCAGTCAGACGGCATCTGCAACCACGCACGACGCAGACCTGCATCTGGTGACAAAAAGCGGTGCTGTTATCCGCCCGATGCGTCACACCGGTCAGCAGTTCAGCTTCATGCTGCCGCCGGGCACGGAAAGCGTGCGGATTGTCTCCCGCGCCAGCCGCATGACTGACACGGTGGGGCCGTTTGTGGATGATCGCCGTATGTTGGGCGTGGCTGTTGCTGACGTTATGTTTGTCACTGCAAATCAGAACGTTGACATCATCGCTCATCTTCAGGCTGAAAAGCCGGCTGGCTGGCATGCAGCTGAAGCAGCCGATTACGCCTGGACCAATGGTGATGCGGTTCTTCCGCTGGGTAACCTTCTGCAGGGTGGCAACATGGGTATTCTGACCCTGACCATTCAGGCCGCAGGTCCGTATCTGCTCCGTGACGAACGCAGCGCACACACCATCGCGCAGTCTGCCTGATTTTTTACACGCAAGACTGACGATTTCTAAGGCAGGCCCCGCTCTTTGAGTGGGGCCTGTTTTTTATGGGGCTGATCTTTTCAGCGTGCCCGCAAACGCTGCGCCAGCCCGACCAGCAGAAAGCCCGCACCGCCCAGAAGGGCGATCCAGAAGGAGGTCGGGCAATCTGTGTACCATGACAAAATCAGCCCACCCCACGCTTCGGCCAGCGCCAGACCGGCGGCCGCGCCAAGCCCTGCCAGCGGGGACAAGCCCAGCCGCAGCACGGTCGCGGCCGGGGCCACCATGAGCGTGAAAACCAGCAGAACGCCGGTTATCTGGGCACATTCTGCCGTCGCAATCGCCACAAGCGCCAAAAACAGCACATCCAGCAACTGAAGCGGAACACCTTTGGCTTCCGCCATTTCCGGTTGCAGGGTGGCAAACAGCAGCGGGCGGGCCATGATGCCAAGCCCCAGCAGGCACCCGGCGGAAAGCAGCACCAGCCAGCCCAGCATACCGGGGCTGATGCCCAGAATATCCCCAAACAATAACGCCGTAGCCGCACTGGCCGAGCGGGTAAGCAGGTGCAGGAATAACGCCCCGACACCCATCGCGACGGACAGCACAAGACCGATCATCACATCGCGCCCGGCCACGCGGTCTCCGGCCAGACCCATCAGAATACCGGCGGCCAGTGCGCCTCCGGCCAGTCCGGTCAGGGGAGAAAGACCGAGCATGAGTGCGCCGGTTGCTCCGGCAAACCCCACGTGAGAGAGCGCATGGCTGGCGAAGGTCTGCCCGCGTAGCACCAGAAACCAGCCAACGGGGCCACACACCAGCGCCACCAGCAGCGCCGCCAGAAACGCCGTGCGCATGAAGTCATAATCAAGCATGCGCGCCGCACCCTCCGCAGTCATGTTCCTGCAAGGCTGAGCCGCCGCCTTCCGCCACCACAAACACGCGCCCTCCGGCCCGCACCACATCAACAGGCGCACCATACAGGGCCGTAAGCGCTTTGGTGGTAATCACCTCGTCCACCGTGCCGAGCAACGCCCTGCCTCGGGCCAGATAGAGCACATGGTCCATCAGGCCGAGCAGCGGATTGATATCGTGGGCAGACATCAGCACCGTCATGTTCCGGGCCCGTGCAAGAGTGTGAATCCGCTCCACCGTCTCCCGCATACGGGCGGGATCGAGACTGGCGAGAGGCTCATCCAGCAGTAGTACGGAAGGGTCATCCAGCAGCGTTTGCGCAAGCAGCAACCGCTGGCGTTCCCCACCGGACAGCGCGGCAACCGGCCTTTGCGCCAGATCCTGCGCATCGACCGCCGCAAGAGCAGCATCCACCGCCGCCCGTCCGGCGCGACCATACCAGGGCAGCCCCCAGCGTTGCCCGTGCAGAGCTGAGGCCACCATGCTCCAGCCGGTAAACTGGCCGCCTATCAGCTTGCGCATCTGCGGCATATAGCCCACGGACCGATGACCGCGCTGCACCGGCTGACCGTTGATCTGCATGCTCCCCTGCACCGCCGGCTCCAGCCCCAGCAGCGCATGAAACAGGGTGGTTTTCCCTGCGCCATTAGCGCCCAGCACCCCGACAAAACTGCCCTGGGGGATCGCCAGACTGATCTGGCTCAGCACAACGCGGCCACCCCGCGCCAGCGTGACATCGTGCAAACGGATACTGTCGGGCGACGAAGACAAGACGGCTGTCATGGGGTCGGCTGGCCCAGCACCTGCGCCACCTGTGTCAGAATGCTGTGCATCCAGTCCTGCCAATGGGTATCGGGCGGCATGATCTCCCGCACCGGCAGCACCGGCACTCCGGCGGTGTGCGCCTGCGCAATCAGCCGTTGCACAGAGGGGCGGTCCGCCTGAGCGTTATAAGCCACAAACCGCACGGCATGCTGGCGGATATCGGCATCAAACTGCGCTACGGAGGAAGCAGGCGGCTCCACATCATTCATGACAGCCACCTGAAAGGCCTGTTCTTTCATCACCAGACCGAGACTATCGGCCAACGGCGTAAAGACGGGTTCCGTGGCAGCCACAGGCTGACCCTGCACCTGCGCCCGCAGGGTGGTGACATGCTCCAGAACGCTCTGAATAGCCGCCATGACGATCTTGCCACGTGCCTCATACGCACTGGCATGCTGCGGGTCCGCTGCCTGACAGGCTGCACTAAACCGGCTGACAAAGGCCGCAACCGCGGGAAGATTATAGGCCAGATGGGCGTTATCGCCCTCATGCCAGCCGGTCCAGCCATCGGCTTTCACTACCGGCACCAGTGGCCCGCGCCGCGCCTGCACCAGACGGTCCAGCCAGGCATCATACCCTGCCCCATTGGCCACTACGAGGCTGGCCTGCGCCACCAGCCGGGCATCTGCGGGGGTGGGTTCATACAGATGCGGGTCGATGGTGGGTGTGTTCAGAAGAGAGGTGACGTGCATATCCGGTTCCGCCACCTGTGCCGCCAGATCCCCCCATGTATTTTCCGCAGCAACGACCACAGGCGTTTCCGCCGCCGTAGCACAACCGGACCATACCCCGGCAAGCATCAGGCAAGACAAAACAGAAGCAGGAAAACGCATCAGGCTGATCCTTGTCGATCGGCTGTTCACAGAGACGGCGTGGAGCGGCAAACGAGTCCTCTGACCACCAGCCGGGTGAACGTGATATTATAACATGACGGATTTGACCAGAACCCGAAGGGCTGGTCTGTTTTGCGTTCACTCTCTGGCAGGCGTAAGATAGATGCGCTCCCAAGGCCGGACTGGAGACAAACCGTGATTTCTGCCGCGCAAACTGTAGTGACCGCATGACCCCGACAGAGTTTTCCCCCGCGACAACAACGCAACTCGACCGGGCCGATGCGCTATGCAGCCGGCAGGGTGGCCGCATGACGCAGCAGCGCCGCGAAATTCTTGGTCTGATTCTGGACGCAAAAACCCCGGTGGGGGCGTATGACCTGCTGGAAAAGATCAAAACACCGGACCGTCGCCCGGCCCCGCCCACTGTGTATCGCGCGCTGGATTTTCTGCTGGAACACGGGCTGATCCACCGGATTGAGCGGCTCTCTGCCTTTGTGCCCTGCACCCACCTTTTGCATGACGCGCCGGGCCATAACCCCGACCATTGTCATGACCACGACCATGACACCTGCCTGCACACGGCGCAGTTCCTTATCTGCAAATCCTGCAAGAGTGTGACGGAAATTGCAGACTCCAGCCTGCTGACAACACTGCGCGGCATTTGCCGGGAACAGGATTTTGTCATGCAGGGGGCCTCCATTGAAGTGGTTGGCCTGTGCGCCGACTGTGCCGCCAAAGCCCGCCCGGCAGGCAAAGCCGCCCGCAAACAGGCTGTCCCCTCCCCTTCATGACCTCAAAACCGGGCCGCCCACCTGTGCAGTTTGACCTGCTGGGTGCGCAGCCCGGTAAGAAGGCCCACAAGGCAGACGCTGACCGACCCCAGCGTACAACACCAGCCAGACGTTCACCCCGTCCAAAAGCGGAAAACCCGTTACAGACCGATCTGTTTGCGCACCCTCTGCCGCCACGCCCCAAGCCACCCCGCACACATCTGGATGCTGAAGAACTCCGGCTTTCTGCTGTGCCTGCTTCAGGCTTTTCTCCGCAGGCTGCACCGGATAGCTGGCTTTATCTGGTGGAAGAGCCAGACACCGCCAGCCAGTTTGTGACCAGCGGCCTGCCCCTGCGTAAAAGCCACCCGATCCTGCTGACAGAGCGCGGTGGCGTGGCGCACTGGCTGACAAAAATGACAGATGATCCGCCGGGACTTTTCGCCACAACGCCTGTGGTGCTACGTCTGCGCCGCGCGATGGTGGCAGAGTGGCTGGAACCGGACCCCGACCACACCGCAGAATTTTCCGCTCCGTGTTATCTGCTGAGCGGAAGCAGACAGGAACAGGAGCGATAGGCAACCATGACAGGAAACACGCAAAGCGACACGCTTCTGGCTGAAGTGACACGCGGCGGCCGGGTGGAATCCCGCCATTATGGCGCGGCTGTTGTGATGGATGCCTCTGGAAAAACCGTGTTTGCCACGGGCGATGTCACCACCCCCATTTATCCGCGCTCCACTGTCAAAGCCCTGCAGGCGCTGCCGCTGCTGACGGAAGGCGCTGCGGACAAATATGCTCTGCCGCAGGAGGCGCTGGCGCTGGCCTGTGCCTCGCACCAGGGGGAGCCAGAACATATTGCCGTCGCCACGGACATGCTGGGCCGCACGGGCTGGGATTATGGCGTGCTGGAATGTGGCACGCACTGGCCGCTGGATGCCCACGCCGCCCGCGCACTGGCCGCAACGGGGGAGCAGGCCTGCGCGCTGCATAACTGCTGTTCTGGCAAGCATGCGGGCTTTATCTGCCTCTCCTGCGCAACGGGGCAGGACCCGGCCCATTACATCCGCCCGGAACACCCCATTATGCAGACCATGGCCCGCACGCTGGCTGACGTGACGGGGGTGCCGCATACCGATGCCAACCGGGGCACGGATGGCTGCGCCATTCCCACATGGGCCATTCCGCTCTCTGCTCTGGCACTCGCCTATGCGCGCTTTGCCACCGGCACGGGGCTGAGTGCCGACCGCGCGCAGGCTGCGGAACGTCTGCGGGCTGCGATTGCCTCGGCCCCGTTCATGATTGCGGGCACGGACCAGTTTGATACGCTGGTCATGCAGGATCTGGCCCCGCGTGTGCTGACCAAAATGGGGGCGGAAGGCGTGATGATTGCCGTTCTGCCGGAAAAAGGTCTGGGCATTGCTATCAAATGTCGGGATGGCGGCGTGCGCGCTGCGGAAACGGCTGCGGCGGCACTGATTGCCCGCTTTGGGGGAGAAGACGCGCCGATCCTGAACCACTTTATGCGGCGTCCGCTGAAAAACTGGAACGGTCTGGTGGTCGGTGAACTCCGCGCCTCCCGCGAACTGGCCGGAGACAGGCTGCCGGAGGCCGTGGCCTGAGTATCAGGGGTTTATAAAATGCCTGCACCGGAGACCTTATGGCAACGCAGAGAGGAGCCTCAGGCTATGATCTGCGTCGCCATGAGGGGTTGCCTTACTTAGGGGTATGGAGCGCACTCTTACGCGCTTAAACCAGAACAAAACAAAAACACTTTGCAGAAAATTCGTTTATTTTAAAGAAAGCATTAAAATATTTTTAGGGTGTCTGGTCTGACACAATCGGTCTGCCTGACCAGAAAACGTCTTTATCCAGAGAAAAAGACCATCGGCAGCAGGGATTTTCTGCGTTGCCGGAAACCAGACCAGCCGGGAGAGCTCTGCATAAAACAGTATCCCGGCTGGCGCAGCAGATCGGTCCGCCCCCTGCGTACAGAGGCCAGACCGGAGAAACTTATTTCTTGCTGCGGGTTGTTTTGGAAGCCTTGCGGCCACGCGTTGTCGCGGGCTTGGCTGCGGCTCCAGCAGCTTCTGCTGCCAGACGGTCATAGCGCTTCTGGCGGCGTGTTTCCTGCACAATACGCAGTTTTTCAACGGCGGAGAGGCGCACTTTCTTTTCTGCCGGAGCAGCTTTGGCGCGCGGTGTGCGGGTTTTGGCAGCAGCCGGAGCCTTACGGGCTGCGGTGGTTTTCGCAGCAGTCAGCTTGGGGGCAGCGGCTTTGCGCGTGGCTTTAACCGGCTTGGCGGCTTCAACAGCAGCAGCGGCAGCCGGACGACGGCCACGACGTGCGGGAGCCGGTGCTTCCACTGCGGCTTCTGCAACCTTACGGCGTGTCACGCGGGTTGCCGGTTTGGCTTCAGCGGCGGCAGCAGCAGCTTTACGCGGCGTGCGGGTTGCAGGCTTTGCAGCAGCTTTAGCGGGAGCCTTTGCTGCGGTTGCTCTTTTCTTCGGCGCGGCCTCAGCTTTTGCAGCTTTCGGAGCGCGGGCCGGTTTAACAGCTTCCGTCACTTTTGCAGCGGCAACCTTGCGCGGCTTACGAGCAGGCGCCTTGGGTGCGATTTCTTCTTCCACCACCGCGTTTTTTGCGGGGGTCTTGCGCGTGCGGCGCGTGGCAACCGGGGCTGTGCGGGCGGCGGCTACGGAGGTCCGGGCCGTGGTGCGGCGCTTTCTGGTTTCGCTCATTTAAAACTCCACTTTCATCCCCGCTTGCAAAATCTTAAGAACTACAAACGGGATTATAGAATTATTTCTTTTTACTCTTTCAGGAAAGGCTCCTGAAAGGTGCCCCGATGACCTGAAACTCGTGTCATTCATAACAAAAACAACAGAAAATGCAAAAAATACTTTAGAACCAGAAAGAATAACCGGCGTTTTACGGATATCACCCTTATGCTGCGGGTTCCATTTCGGCTTCTGCCGCCCCATATCCGCACACCGGGAGTGGTGATCTGATGAACTCTCCGGTATTATCAGCGCATATCCCCAATCCTGACAGGAACAGGTTCATGAAGATCAACGGCACGCCGTATCGCAGCGTCTGGGTGAATGAAAAAGATGGCTGGTCCATTCACATTTTTGACCAGACACGCCTCCCCTTCTCCCTCGATATCCTGCGCCTGACCACGCAGCAGGAGGTCGCCCATGCCATCAGCACCATGCAGGTGCGCGGCGCACCCCTGATTGGCGCTGTGGCAGCCTACGGGCTTGCGCTGGCCCTGCGACAGGACGCCAGTGACGCCGCGATGGAGCAGAACGCCGCCATGCTGGCTGCCACACGCCCCACCGCCGTAAATCTGCGCTGGGCGATTGAACGTATGCTGAACAGCCTGCGCCCCGTTGCCCCGGAAAACCGCGTTGCTGCGGCCTATGCGGAAGCAGGCCGCATTTGTGATGAAGATGCCGCGCAGAACGAGGCCATTGGCCGCCACGGGCTGGAACTGATCCGTGAGATTGCCAAAAACCGCCCGGCTGGCACGCAGATTAACCTGCTGACGCATTGCAACGCAGGCTGGATTGCCACCGTGGACTGGGGCACAGCGCTGGCCCCCATCTACATGGCGCATGATGAAGGCCTGAATGTGCATGTATGGGTTGATGAAACCCGCCCGAGAAATCAGGGGGCTGCTCTAACCGCGTGGGAACTGGGCAGCCACGGCGTGCCGCATACAGTAATTGCAGATAATGCTGGCGGCCACCTGATGCAGCATGGTCAGGTTGATCTGGTCATTGTGGGCACAGACCGCGTGACGCGCACAGGGGATGTTGCCAACAAGATCGGCACATATCTGAAAGCGCTGGCCGCGCAGGATAACAAGGTGCCGTTCTGGGTGGCCCTGCCCTCCACCACCATTGACTGGAGCGTGGCCAATGGCGTGACGGAAATCCCTATTGAGGAACGCACAGCGTCCGAGATCACGCATGTTGCGGGCCGTGGCGAGGACGGGAAGCAGACCCGCGTGCAGATCACCCCGGATGGCAGCCCTGCCGCCAACCCGGCCTTTGATGTCACGCCCGCCCGGCTTGTAACTGGCCTGATTACCGAGCGTGGCGTCTGCCCGGCGACGGAAGACGGCCTGCGCTCTTTGTTTCCTGAACAGTAAACATAAAGCGGCACCGGCTCCTTCAGTCCGGTGCCGCATTTTTTTGTGCATACGCCTATGCGCACGGCTTTTCTTGACGCCCTCCGGCCTGCGCCTGATAAGCGCTATACGACGCAATACAGTCCGCGCCATGACGCCATTCTGAAAGGGCAAGACCATGTCTGAGACGATAGAAACCCCCACAACCCAATTTCTGGCGGCCCATGGCGTTGCCTACACCATGCATGACTATGAGTATGTGTCTGACCCCGGTAAAATTGGCCTGCACGCCGCAGCAGGTATCGGGATTGATAACGAAAAGGTCTTCAAGACCCTGATGGTCGAAATTGATAAAAAGCAGGTCGTGTGTGCGGTTATTCCCGTGCACCAGAAAATGAACCTGAAAAAGGTCGCGGCCCTGTTTGGCGGTAAAAACGCCCGGATGCTGGGGGCGGAAAAGGCAGAAGCGCTGACAGGCTTTCAGGTTGGCGGCATCAGCCCGTTTGGCTCCCGCACGCAGGTGCCGGTGGTGTTTGAAAAAAGCGCACTCAAACAGGATATCATGTACATCAACGGCGGTGGCCGGGGTCTGGTGGTTGGGCTGGCTCCGGCAGACGCCGTAAAATGCGTTAACGGCCAGACGGCTGACCTGACGGTTGAACCGGCGGCCTGACGACACATACGCGACAAAAAGGAAACAGGGGTGCCGTGAAAAAAGCGTCCCCCTCTTTTCCCCCGTCGCGGGGCGGCTTATGCAGAACAGGAGAGCTCTTGACGGCAAGGGCTCCTGACGCTCCGGGCACCCCGGAGGGATTTGTCTGGATGGAGACGAGATTGTCACGCAAGCTCTCTGTTGCCCTGCTGGCCCCCTTATGTCTGGCAGCCTGTGCGGCGCAACCTTCGCACGTTCCGGGGGCGCGCCCCACTGCAACTTCAGCCGCAGGCAGCACCGCAGGGAGCTACGGCTACAGCTATTCCGGCCACGTGCCGGACTTTGCCACCCGCAATTATGAGCCGTTCAACCGGCAGGACGTTGTGGCCATCGCCATGCGGGAATGGCGGATGTTCGGCAGCCCGGTGAATGATGATGACCCGGAACTCCGCCCGGAACCCCAGGTTGCCTCTGTCAAACCCGAACGCGCCCCCGGCCTGTGGGAACGTGTGGGGGAATACTGGTGGATCGGGATGGACCCGGACGTGACGGAATCCACCTTTACCGGCAAGCATGACGCCAGTGGCCGCCTGACCAACTTTGTGCATGACGGCGATTATGCGTGGTCCGCTGCCTTTATCTCTTATGTGATGCGTGTGGCCGGGGCGAATAACCGCTTCCCGTATTCTCCCAACCACTCCACCTATATCAATGCAGCTGCTGCGGGGCAGTCCTCCGTCCTGCGCGCGCAGGACCCGGCAGCTTATGCGCCCAAACAGGGTGACCTGATTTGCGTGGGCCGTGGCCGCGCCAAAACGTCCGTGCGCTTTTCCAGCCTGCCAACCTCCTACGGCTTTCCGGCGCATTGCGGCTATGTGGTCGCCACCAACCAGACCGGGCAGCCTTTTGGCCACCAGCTGAGCATTATTGGCGGCAATATTGATGATGCCGTGGCCCTGACGCACGTGCCGACAGACGCCACCGGCCATATCTCCGCCCCCAGCGGCCAGAGCTATGACGCGCGTTATCCGTGGTGCACCATTCTGGAAGTGCTCTATGATGCAGAGGCGGAACCGGACGCGGGGCTATAAACGCCCCGGCACCATCTTGTTATCCTGTTCTGAATACGACAGACTTCATGATCTGATGCGCGCAGATGCGAGCCTGTAGAACGAAGCGAGAAGGTGCAACCAGATGACTGACAGTGCAATTTCCCCCGCCCGCCCCGGCTGGCACACTCTGTCCGCCGATATGCCGGGCGCTGTGGGCGGCACGCCGCTCATTCGCCTGCGCAAGGCGTCTGAAACCACTGGCTGCGAGATTTACGGCAAAGCGGAATTCATGAACCCCGGCGGCTCCGTGAAGGACCGCGCAGCTCTTGCCATTATTGAAGACGCCGAACGCCGGGGCGTGCTGAAGCCCGGTGGCACACTGGTGGAAGGCACCGCTGGCAATACCGGCATCGGGCTGACACTGGTGGCCAATGCACGCGGCTATAAGTGCATTATTGTGATGCCCGAGACGCAAAGTCAGGAAAAAATCGGCTTTCTGCGCATGATTGGCGCAGACCTGCGGCTGGTGCCCGCCAAGCCGTATCGGGACGAAGGCAATTACGTACACGTCTCCCGCCGGCTGGCGGAAGAAGGCGGGTATGTGTGGGCCAACCAGTTTGACAACCTTGCCAACCGTGAGGGCCACCGTACCACCACGGCAGCAGAAATCTGGCAGCAGATGGACGGCAAGGTTGATGCCTTTACCTGCGCCTGCGGCACCGGCGGCACACTGGCGGGCACAGCCATGGGCCTGCATGACGCCGCCAGCAAAGCGGGCGTAAAAGCCCCGCGCATTGTGCTGGCTGACCCGGAAGGCTCTGGCCTGTATGGCTGGGTGAAGGACAATGATCTGTCCGTTTCCGGCTCCTCCATTACCGAGGGCATTGGCCAGTCCCGCGTGACGGGTAACCTTGAAGGTGCGCCGATTGATGATGCCGAGCGCATTCCCGACCCGGAAGCACTGGACATTATCTACAGCCTGCTGATTGATGAAGGACTGTCGGTCGGTGGCTCCTCCGGCATTAACGTGGCCTCTGCCATCCGTACCGCCCGCAAGCTTGGGCCGGGGCACCGGATTGTCACCATCCTGTGCGATGGCGGGGCGCGTTATGAGTCCAAGCTGTTCAACCCCACCTTCCTGCGGGGCAAAAACCTGCCGGTTGCCCCCTGGCTGGATCAATAACCCGATAACCAAGAGGTCATCGTCATGCCGGTCCGCACGCCCTTGCTTCCTTCGCGCAGCATCCATCGGTGGGGTGCGCTGGCCGGAATGGCCGTTGTTCTGAGCGGGTGCGGCAGCGCGCTTGTCGCCCCCGGTGCTGAGAGCATTGTCGGCACGTCCGCTGCCCACGCCCCGGCCCCAGCGGCTGGCGCGCCGCCTGCCTCGGCTAATCTGGAAGCGGGCTCAAAGATTTCAGACCCCACCTCCGCAAACACGACCGGCACGCTGTGTCAGGCTTTTCAGACACACCCGATGCTGAACATCACGCTGCTGTTTGGGCAGACCCGCCCGCGTGGGCAGGCTATTTCTGCCTCTGAATGGCGGGATTTTCTGAAAACCACCCTCACGCCCGCCTTCCCTGCCGGGCTATCCGTGCTCTCCGCCCAAGGGCAGTGGCAGGACCCGGAAACCGGGCGCGTCTCACAGGAACCAGCCCGACTGGTGACAATCCTTGCCGCACCAACACAGGACCTCCCCACGCGACTGGACACCGTCCGCAGCCGCTACAAAGAACGCTTTCAGCAGCAGTCCGTGGGGCTGATGGTGGCCCCGGTTTGTGCGGGGTTTTGATCTTTTCTTTTGAAAGAAACGAATTTCTAAAACTGCATCCGTGCCCTCTATGCTGGCATAGTAAACTATCTGCTGCCTTTGCTCCCTAAGCAGACAGGAAACATGCCGCCAGTCCGAGCGGCGTTGTCAAAAAAATACTGCGCGTTTTTGCATACATCTCATAGCTAAGAGAATACGAGGCTCCAGAACGACAAAAACCGCTCCCAAAGTTATCTTGAAAAAGATAACCCCGGGCAGCGGCTTTTGCGTTTACCAGCTTTTTACCTCTTACGAGGGGGCTTAAGGAATTATTCCCACTCAATCGTGCCCGGCGGTTTGGAGGTGATGTCGTAGGTGACGCGGTTGATGCCGCGGACTTCGTTGACGATGCGGCCAGCCACACGGTTGAGGAAGCTCATGTCAAACGGGTAGACATCCGCTGTCATGCCGTCCGTGCTGGTCACGGCGCGCAGGGCGCAGGCCTGATCATACGTGCGGCCATCGCCCATCACGCCCACGGTGCGGACCGGCAGCAGGACGGCGAAGGCCTGCCAGATGGCGTCATACAGGCCAGCCGCGCGGATTTCTTCAAGGAAGACGGAATCCACTTTCCGCAGCAGGTCCAGTTTTTCCCGCGTGATGTTACCGGGGATACGGATAGCCAGACCCGGCCCGGGGAACGGATGCCGCCCGACGATAGCTTCCGGAATATCCAGCTCACGGCCCAGATCGCGCACTTCATCCTTAAACAGTTCACGCAGCGGTTCGACCAGCTGCATGTTCATGCGTTCCGGCAGGCCGCCGACGTTATGGTGCGATTTGATGGTGACAGACGGGCCACCCGTAAAGCTGACGCTCTCGATCACATCCGGATACAACGTGCCCTGTGCGAGGAACTGTGCGCCGCCCAGCTTGGTGGCTTCTTCCTCAAACACTTCCACAAACAGGCGGCCAATGGTCTTGCGCTTGATTTCCGGGTCCGTCACGCCGTCCAGCTCACGCAGGAACAGTTCAGACGCATCCCGATGCACGAGCGTGATGTTGAAGCGGCCACGGAAAGTTTCAATCACTTCCTCAGCTTCACCCGCGCGCAGCATGCCGTGATCGACAAAGATGCAGGTCAGCTGGTCGCCAATAGCTTCATGAATCAGCACAGCCGCCACGGAGGAATCGACCCCGCCGGACAGACCGCAGATGACCTTGCCGGTGCCGACCTGCTCACGGATGCGGGCAATTTCCATCTCGCGGAAGCCAGCCATGGTCCATGTGCCGGAGCAGCCGGCCACGTTATGCGTGAAGTTGCGCAGCAGTGCAGCCCCGTGCGGCGTGTGCACCACTTCCGGGTGGAACTGCACGCCATACAGGCGGCGGCCTTCATCCGCGATAACGGCAAACGGTGCGCCTTCGCTCACGGCCACAATGCGGAAGCCGGGGGGCAGTTCCGTCACGCGGTCACCGTGGCTCATCCATACCTGCTCACGGTTGCCGCGCGCCCATGCGCCACGGAACAGGGCGCAGTCTTCCACAATATCAACAAAGGCGCGGCCAAATTCGCGGTGGTCGGAGCTTTCAACCTGCCCGCCCAGCTGGAGACACATGGCCTGCTGGCCGTAGCAGATGCCCAGAACCGGCACCGCCAGCTCAAACACGACTTCCGGCACGCGGGGGGAATCCGGGCTGGTTACGCTGGCGGGACCGCCAGAAAGGATAATGCCGCGAGGCGCAAAGGCGCGGATGCGCTCTGCGGTGGCGGTGAACGGCCAGATTTCACAATAGACACCGCTTTCCCGCACGCGGCGGGCAATAAGCTGTGTCACCTGACTGCCAAAATCCAGGATCAGGATACGGTCCTGATGAAGGGACTCGTCCAGTTTGGTGGAGGAAGCGGGGATGGTGGCATCGGCAGGCATGAGCTACTGTCTTTCTGGTCAGCGCCTGAGCGGCATTCTAAACGACGGACAGCCACCACCGGGCAAAGCGCCGGAGCATAGGCGCCAGAGTGGGGCGGCTGTATGCTAGACAGCGGATATAAAACGGTGCAGCCCGGACGTCACCCTATAATAAGACTCTCCGCAGCATCATTTTATAAAGGTGTGGCGCAGGTGAGACCTCTGGACGGGGAACATCTGACCCCGGATCTTCTCTCTCACAGGAGCATGTTCATGAATCCTTTCTCTCTTCTGGCCCACGGCAGGTCTCCTGCTGGCCGCACGCACCAGCCTTTGCGCGCCCTGCCGCTGGCGGGGGTGGCCCTGCTGGCGCTGGTCTGTGGCGCAGCGGCCCCGGCGGCGGATGACCCGTATGGGGAATGGATTGGCACGCTGGTGGCCGAGAAGGGGCATAACTGCCCGGTGCACACGGTCTCGCTCATGCAGGTTCAGCCCAAGCACATTACCTTCACGCCGGAAATGGGTGCGCTGGTGCTGCGTGGTGTGCCGGACAAGAAGACGCAGCATTATCATGCGCAGCTGATTTTGCAGGACTCTCACCACCAGCCACTCCCCATGGTGTTTGAAGCGCATCCGGTGGGCGATACGTTTGAAGGCGTTTACGGCACGCCGGAATGCCGCGCGCATGTCACGCTCAAACGCCCCGAAGGCCGGGCCTGGAAGAACTTTATGGGGGATGATTGAAAAAAAATCGCCTCATGTGAATTTTGGGGGTTGCCAGACCCGGCGCCCCCGGCTAAACACCGCGTCAAGGCGCACCCGTAGCTCAACTGGATAGAGCACCAGACTACGAATCTGGGGGTTAGGAGTTCGAGTCTCTTCGGGTGCACCACTTCCCTTTTTCAATTTGAAGCACTTTAAATGTTCAGACTTTTTGTCTGTCACTGTGCCTCAGTGATCCGTCTTTCTCTGCCTTACAGAGACAGGCTGGCTTAAGGGATTTCCCCCTCAGCGGGCCTTTTCCCCATTTTTTGAAAAATTTTCAGAAAACCCGGCTGTCCGCATGGTTGTTTGCGGGATTCTGGGTGATTTATGGCTCCTTGTCTGCCGTCAGACACAGCGCCAGATGCTGCGTGAGCAGAACACGTAAGGCGCTGGAGCCTTCACGCTGGTAGCGGTCATACTGCTCGCGCCAATGTTTCCCCATTTCCGGAGGGAGAGTGCTGGCCTGAAGGGCGCGTATACCGTTCAGCAGTTTTCTCTCAATCTGCGCCATAGAGCGTTGCGGAAAATGCAGCATGCAGAAGCCAGCTTCCACCATAAGCCGGGTATGACCCTGCACAGCATCGACCTGCTCCACAAAATGGTTCCCCTGCCCTGTTGTCAGCCCGTACCCGGTGCGGAGCGCTACTTTTGTTACTTCCTGCCGCATAACCGGCCAGACAGCACAGTCAGTTTCGGTCAGCGACGAGCCAAAGGCTGTCAGCCGATAAGGCGGCGTGCTGGTGACCAACGCCGCCTGTGCCCAGTGGAACGCCAGAAGACGGGCCTCAGGGTCCGCGAGCATACGAGCAAACTTCTCCCCCGCATTTGGGCCAGTGTGGCAGCAGGTGATAAATTCATCCGCATCTACAAAGAAGATCCAGTCGGGCGGGTTAGCATCATGACGCAGATAGGTTTCTGCAAATTGTTGCAGAGCCTGCATTTTTGCCGCCTGATAATAAGCCTGCTGATAATCCTGTGCATAAAAAACATCAGCCTGAGGGGCGTCTTTTCGGAAAAGCTCAATTTCCTGCGCTGTGCCGTCCGTGCTGTTGTTATCCAGAATAAAGAAACGCCGGAAACCCAGTCGGTAATGATGCCGTAAATTCAGCCCCAAGATATCCGCTTCATCTTTCACCAGCATAAGCAAAGCTGCATGCCGAAGGGCGGGAATGGTGACGTCTGACCGCACCTGCCAGCATGGCCCGGCCCGCAGCGTATCAAACGCGCGTTTTGCTCGGTCATTCAGGCCGCTCAGGAAATCCACCAGTCCCGCATACGTGTTCATCTGGGTCTTTACATCCGCATTTTATACTCTGTGTTTGAGTCTAACGGGTTTATACTAACGGGGCTATCCTTTTACAGTCTTCTGACAGGAGCAATAAGAATGAAAAAACTCCCTTTTATAGCACTGGCTCTTTGCCTCGCGACCCCGGCTTTTGCCCAAAGCACACAAACCACGGCGGATCTGGTCAATACGGTCAAATATCACCACGCCTATCAGACCATGACGGAACTGCCTGACTGGGTCACAAAGGCTTCTGCTGTTTCCGTCCCGACCGAAACTCTGAAGCAGAACGGAAAAAGCTATCTGACTGGCCATTTATGCAAACCGCATGACTGCGCCGACCATCAGCTTGACGTGGTCTTTTCTGAAGATGGCAAGGCAATATGGGGCCTGCTCTCCCGCCGTTATGGCAAAACGCTTTATCAGATGCCGCTCGGTGAGCCGAACGCGGAAACCCTTGCTGTGCTAACGGCCTCTTATCACAAGAACAATCCGGATGATCCGGCGAAATAATGCCTTAAAGGGCAATGAACCCGCAGGATCATTGCCCGGTGGCTTAGCTGTTCCGCACCGGAATGCACGGCATGGAGCGGGCATGCAGAACCTGACAAACGCCGGAAGCCCCTGCCCCGCCACTGGCGACAAGCTGTGCCCGATACATGGCTTTTCCGGAAACGGAGACTGACTGCACCGTCGGCGTTGCCTGCATAGACCGGGACGCAAGAACACGGTTCACACTTTCTGCCGTACGCCGCGCTTCCGCATAGGAGGCAAACGCACCAACCTGCACCGTGCTGCCTTTACCGTTATGCGGCGTCTGCAAAGACCGTGTCGCAACCGCAGAAGAAAGCATTGGGGTGCGGCTGGCCCCACCGGACGCGGCGTAAGAGCCTGGCAGCCTTAACACATGCTCAGAAGACGAGACTGGCGTGGTGTAAACAGCATTTTGCACGCGGGCTGTTGCGCCTCGGGATGACGGCGCAGAGGTGAAAGAGGCAGGCATAACGCGTGCGGGTGGCAGGCTGGTCTGCGTAATGGCGGGCGTTGCATCGGCGACCTGCTGAACCTGCGCAGGTGCTTCGGAGGAAGGCGTTTCGGCCTGCGCCACCGCGACAGGAGCCGGGCTGGGGGCCTCCGGCACTGGGTCAGGGTGTGGACTATCGCGGTCCATCAGGCAGGGTGCAGAGGGATCATACGCGGCATCCGGGTCTCTCAGGCAGCCATCGGCCGTGCGGGAAAGATCGGCTTTGGCGTAATAGGCCTCGGAATACGCAACCTGCGTTGTGCTCTGGATGGGCACCGGCGCCCATTTGCCACGCACGGCCACGCCACCGCCCAGATGCGGCGTAATGGCGGCCACGTAATTCACCGTTTCATCCGGCAGGTGGCGACCGTTATTCAGATAATCATCCACCCGGTCCGGCCCGGCATTATAGGCAGCCAGAAAGCCGGGTGCACCATAGCGATCATACATCAGGCGGATATAGGCGGCCCCGGCCAGAATGTTGTCCTTCGGGTTATAGGGATCTCCCCCCAGACCATACTGGCTCTGCATGTCCGCATAGGTGGCGGGCATAAGCTGCATCAGCCCCATCGCCCCTGCCCCGGACGTTGTCAGCCCGCCATTGAGATATTGCTTCCCGCCGGATTCCTGCTGCATGACAGCCCGGATCCACGTATCGGGGATCGCAAAGCGTTTTGCCGCCTGACGGATATACGGCCCCCACGGGTCTTCCGCCGGGCCGGGGGCGCGATAGGCCGGGTGTGTCGTCTCGACAGTGCCCATATCGTAAATGGCATCCGGGTCATACGCGGCATTGGGGTCATACACAGCGTGATAGGAGCCGGCCTGCGCGGGCAGAAAACCGCCTGCTCCCAGCCCGAGCGCTGTCGCCAGCACGCATAGTGAATGTGCTTTTGGTGTTCGACTCCGCACAATCTGCCCCTTATCCCTGCGCCCCGGCCCTGTTTTGCCGTCTGACGCGCTTGTTTCTTCTACTCTCCGCCCGGAAACCTTTTGTTCACCCTGCTCAGCAGGGATGATGCTGTTAAGATTACTATTATGTCATTTTAATGAAAACGGCTTTTCTCCGCCTCTTCCGTCCCCCTGAAGCCCTCTGGCCGAACAGCTTACACTCAAACGTGAGTCAGCCTCTTACAGACTTGCACGTTACGCATAGGACCTTCCCGTTTTGGGGATCAATCCTGTCAAAGAGACGATCATGTTTATTCAGCCTCTCGTGCCTGCAGGTCACTCTCTGGTTCTTTCCTTTATTCTTGCTGCTGCCCCCATTCTCACCACGCTGATCCTGATGGGGGTTCTCCGAAGGCCCGCATGGCAGGCCACACTGGGTGGCCTGATTGTGGGGGTCATCATGGCCCTTGCCGTCTGGGGGCTGCCGGTTTCTCTGGCACTCGCCAGTATCAGCAACGGCGTGATTTTCTCTTTCCTGCCGGTGATGTGGATTGCGCTCTCCGCGCTGTTTCTTTTCAACATCGCTATGGAAAGCGGACGGTTTGACGCCTTCCGGCAATGGATTATCACCCACCTGCCCAATGACCGCCGGATTATGCTGGTGGTGCTGGGGTTCTGCTTCAGCGCTGCGCTGGAAGGGGTTGCCGGATTTGGCACACCCGTCGCTATTACCAGCGCGTTGCTGATCATGCTCGGCTTCCCCGCGCTGGAAGCCCTGACTTATGTGCTGATTTTCAACTCCGCGCCGGTGGCGTTTGGCGGTCTTGGTATTCCCATTACCGTGCTGGCCTCCATTACCGGCCTGCCCGCCGATACGCTGGGGGCGACCATTGGCCACCAGATTGCGCCGTTTGCCTTCTTCATCCCGTTTTATGTGATGGTGCTGTATGCGGGCTGGTCCACACTGCGGCAGATCTGGCCGGTGCTGGTGGTGGCCAGCGGGAGCTTTGCGCTGACACTGCTGGTTGTCTCCAGCTGGGTGACATACAGCCTGACCAATGTGCTTTCTTCCTGCGTTTCTCTGCTGGCTACCATTGCGTTTTTGAAAGTCTGGCAGCCAACGCCTGACCCGGCCCACGCCATTGATGACCGTATTCTGCAACAGGCTCCCCGCAAGGCAGGAGACTGGAACGGCCCGCACTGGCAGGGCTGGATTCCGTGGATTACCGTCGTGCTGGTGGTGATTGTGTGGGATTCCCTGCATATTGCCAAAATTGGCGCGATGCCCATCAAATGGCCGGGGCTGGACCATCAGGTCTTTATCTCACTGTATCAGAAACCCTATGCGGCAGTCTGGAACTTTGAACCTCTGGGTACGGGCACTGCCATTCTGATTTCTGCGTTGCTGACGGCTCTCTTTACCCGCCTTGCGCCACGTAAGATCTGGGCCGCACTGGTCACAACCGCACGGCAGGGCTGGCTGGCCGTGGTGACGGTGGCTCTGACCATCGGGCTGGCTTTTCTGATGAACTATTCCGGCATGACCTACACGCTGGGATACGCGGTGGCCTCCACGGGAGTTCTGTTCCCCTTCGTTTCTGTTTTCCTTGGCTGGATTGCTGTCTTTTTGACAGGCAGCGATACGTCCGGCAACGCGCTGTTTGGCAATTTGCAGGTCGCGGCAGCACACCAGCTCTCTCTGGACCCGGTGGTATTTGCCTCTGCCAACTCTTCCGGCGGGGTCATGGGGAAAATGATTTCCCCGCAGAACATCACCACCGGCGTGGCCGTCACGTCCCTCAAAGGGCAGGAAGGCATTGTGCTGGCCCGCACATTCAAACACAGCCTGTTCCTGACCATCTGCCTTGGGGTGATGGTGGCGGTGCAGCAGTTTATTATGCGTTAGGCTGTAGAACGGCATATAAAAAAGGATCATCCCTTTCAGGATGATCCTTTTCCTCTCAAGGCCATTTCAGGACGGTTGTACCGTCCTGACGTGCTCTGTTTTTAGAATTCAACTCCGGCCTCAACCTGGAAATTTCGGCCAATGATTGCATCCCAGTAGCGGTTTGTACTGCCCTGGTACGGATACTGCGGCTTGGCGTCAAACACGTTGTTCATCACGAAGCTGACGTTGTAACGCTTGGCAAAAGTATAACCGATGGTCGTGTTGAACATGAAATACTGTTTCATGGTGTTGTTCGGATAGACACCATCAGCAACTTGCAACTTATATTTTGCCTTGCCGTAATACATCATTTGCCACTGCACAAACAACGGACCACGCAGGTAGTTGAAGTTAGCTGTAAAGTTATCACGCAGGTCAGAGCTGGTACCCAGATACTCATACTGGCTTGTCAGGATAGAACCGTTATGAATGAAGCCGTGTTTATAGTTCACGGTGGTCTGGATTGCCCCGTCATTTTCAGACAGACCCACAACTGTCAGCGGCATCATATAAGACAAATGCGCCTGCAAGCCACGATAATGCTCAGTCCCGATGTTGTAGAAGCCTTCCTGATAGCCCTGATTGATCTGGCCGCTCGCATCACGCGAGAAGGAACTGCAATACTGGTTGGGATAAGACGTGGAATCATAGCAAGCTGCCATGATGTCTTCGATACCCAGCTGCGCAATTTCGTCTTTAACACGAACATCATACAGATCCGCGCCCAGAGTCAGGCCACGCACCCAGCGGGGCTGGAAGGAAGCGCCGGCAGTAAACTGCTTAGACTGCTCGTTCTTCAGATGGTGGTTACCACCAGACAGCCCCTGCACTGTAAATTTATTGATGTTGGACTGGAAGCCCGCAGGCACACCCGCTTTCTGGCAGTTCATACGACGCGCAACAGGGTTTGGCCCGGAATTGATAGCTGTCGCGTCACACGGATCGGTCCCGGTATCGAACACGGTGGAGTTCGGCATATAGAGTTCCGTAATGGACGGAGCTCGGAACGACGTTGTGTAGTTACCGTGAAAGACAATATCACGCACCGGCGCATAGGAACCACCACCGGAATACGCCCAGAAGCCACCGTTTGCACTGTTGTTGACATAACGACCGGAGCCGGTTGCCGTCAGCGCATACACACCCGGAATGTTCATCTGGGGTGAAACCAGCGGGATCATCGTTTCACCATACGCTTCGTTGGTATGGTAAGAGCCGCCAACTCCCATGACAGGCACGGTGTTCCCGTACTGCTGGTAGCTACCGTCAGACATCAGCTGACCGCGGTAGAAGTTGCCTGGGTTGAAGTCCATACCTTCAAAACGGTGTTCGTACCCGATGTCATACGTCCAGTCTCCGGCTGGGAGTTTTACAACCGTGCTTCGCACGTCTGCATTGAAGTCCCACTGCTGGTTGATGGATTTGGTGCGTGCGTCCGTCTGGATATAGTCTGAAGCTGCTTTACTGGCCTGATTAACGCCTAGCGGATTCAACGGTGAACATGTGGAGTTCAGAGACGGATAAGCTGCATTAGTATAACCGGAGGCGCAGACAATATTGCCGGAACTGTCCTGCACCGCATTCAGCGCATTGATGTAGTTTTGCGTCAGGATTTCACGCTGCGTAGTGGAAGAGCGATACTGACCGTATTCTGCGCTGCCTTTCCACTCGAATTTGCGACCGGCAAAGTGAAAATCACCCTGAAGTCCACCAACGAACCGAAACAGGTTTGTATCGGTGGTGTATTTTCCGGTGTAGTAATCGGTGTTGGCGCGGGAAAGATAGAACTGATCTGTCGGCAGACCGGCTGCCTGCAGGTTGTTGATAATGGTTGTTCGCTCAGCAGACGTCAGATACGGGTTATTGGTGCTGATCGGCAACGCGCCATTACCCTGCGTCACGTCCGTCATCGCGTCATCAAACATCTGCGTGTTGTAGTACGGCTGAGCAGCCATGTTGGACACGGAAGAACGCACGTACCAGCCCTCGAACGACGCACGGAGATGCTCCGTAATATCGTAATGGCCAAGCAGTGTGAGGTTTAGTCTCTGCTGGTTGGTTATAAGGTTATTATAGTTGCTGATCGGGAAACCATTATTCTGGGCTTTTGTGCCGGTCGCTGTCAGACCGTCACCCGTCAGCTTACCGTAGCTGAGCGGCACCAGAGATTTGCCATCCTGACTAAAGACCAGTGGCTGACCAGCAGAGTTTGTAATAGCGGTGCCAATGTCCTGACCTTTATAGTTCGGCAGGTCATAATATGCGCCGGACATGGAGGGCACACCCGCCGTGGTGAACGGAAGATAGTAGCGGCCACCACGAGCCAGATCATACCCGGTGCCAGCAGTGTTGCGCACATACTGCATACGGCCATCACCAGCGCCGACCCAGTTGGCACGATCTGCGTTGGTCATACCGAAAGTCTGGTTATATTCGGTATCAAAAACGATGCTGCCGCGATCATGGTCGAAGTGACGTCCAACCTTACCTGCCAGGCGATAGTTGATGGCGTCCTGACGCTGACTGAAGCCAGTCTGGCCATCCAGCTTTACGCCCTGATAATCATCATCAAGCGTGAAGTTCTGCACACCTGCAATGGCGTCAGACCCGTAGACCGGTCCCCCCGAGCCAACAACCGTTTCCACTTTCTTAATCAGAAGGCTGGGGATGTTCCCGATATCGACCGGAGAGCCCTGCACGGCGCCGAACAAAGAGGCCGTTGCTGATGAGACAAAACGACGCCCATTAACCAGCGTCAGGGTCCGCTGAGAGCCAAGATCAAGCAGATCACCATAAGTCTGGCCAGCGCCATAATAGCCGTTCTGTGCACCGAGCGGGCTGTTATCAGGCACACTATAGTTCGGATTTTCACGCATCAGAGCGAGGCCCAGGTTGGTATAGCCTCGGGCCTGAATCTGGTCCGCGCCCAGATCCATGGTTGCCATAGTGTTGGTCAGACGATTCTGCAGAAGGCGAGAGCCTGTAACCGTAACGTTCTCAGTATTGGATTCCGTACCCGCGCTTACATTTTCAGCCTGCTTTAGAACCTTAGAAGACACAGACTGCTGGTCAGACGTGGCTGCTTTGGTCTGTACAGCCGGAATGGTCGTTGCTGTAGGCGTCGCCTGCGCCACGACTGTGCCCGGCGTTGTGGTTTTGGCAGCAACTGATTTGGAATGAGCTTTTTTAGCCTTCCCCGCTTTACCAGATACTCCAGATGCAACTCCGGCTGTGGTCTGAGCTTCTGCAGTATCGCTTAATACAGGAATACTAACAGTAAGAACCGGCAAAACATACAGCAGGGAAAAGGACAGGGAACCGCGCCCCTTTTTGCTCTGCCCGTGTTTTGTAAATCTGCGATGTCTCTGCACCATCAAATTCGTTCCTGAGGTGTAAGGTGTGAAATGTTTTTTAAACTCGCAATTCCTTAAAACCCGACTTTCTCCCTGCTCGGGAAGCCCCAAAATGGGATTGGGTAATATTTTGCACCAGAAATGATACATTTTCGACACACTTCTCCCTTTTGTATGCATGAAAGGAGCGTTAGATATGCACTTAGGTCATGAGTTGCGCTTTTTTGACACACATTCTGGGTAAAATTCTGCGTCTGCAATCTTCCCAACCCTGTGGAAGATCAACGGCTCCACACAGAAAATAGTCCTGATTCTGTACAAACCGGGACCTGCGAGCCTTGTGCTGAGAATCGGCTCAGACCCCGCCTGAGTCGTGCGGTGAGAGCATCCCGGCAAGAATCTAAACGCAACACTCATCGCCTTCAGAGCGCAAAAAAGCACCTCGTTCCCGCACAACCGGACGCAGCAAGAACCAGTGCAAAGCCACGCGAGCCGTTGGGCAGGACACGCCAGATTGTTTGCTCTGGAACACCTGCGGGTGAGTCTTTGAGAAGAAAATAAGAAATCGTCGTTTGAAAATAGCAATCGCTTTAAAAATTAGACGATTTCTTTATAATATCTCACAGTATTCACAATGTTTTCGAATATTGTTATACAGTGACCACATTATGATTTTTATAAGGATTATCGGTTTGCGTTCTCTTTTTTCTGTGAGCAGCCTTGCCCTGACTGGTCTGCTTCTGTGTGGATGCGCAACGGAATCCTCGCGCACGCTGCCTGTGCCTCCTGTGGCATCCGCCCAGACACCTTATAACGGGCCGCGTGTGGCGATTGCGGCAGGCAAGTTTGCCAACCGCTCCAATTACATGAACGGTATTTTTTCAGACGGGATTGACCGTCTGGGCAATCAGGCCCGCACCATCCTGCTGACACGCCTGCAACAGAGCGGCCGCTTTAACGTCATGGACCGCGATAATCTGACGGAAGGCCGGCAGGAAGCTGCGTTCCTCAAGCAGGGCCAGAACATTCAGGGTGCCAATTATCTGATTACAGGTGACGTCACGGCGTTTGGCCGCAAGGAAGTGGGTGACCAGCAGCTCTTTGGCATTGCAGGTCGTGGCCACAAACAGATTGCCTACGCCAAAGTCAGCCTCCAGATCGTCAACCCGCTGACCTCGCAGATTGTTACCTCAAGTGAAGGCGCTGCGGAATATGCTTTGTCTGACCGAGAAATTATCGGTTTTGGCAGCACCGCCAGCTATGATTCCACGCTGAATGGCAAGGTGCTGGACCTCGCCGTGCAGGATGCCGTGAATCACCTCGCACAGCAGGTGGATGCCGGTCAGATCCGGTAAAGCGTTCTGACCTGTCACCGTTAAAAATTCGTCTCTGAATACTGGATTTGATCGCTTATGGCTTTGTCCAAAAAAGCACTGGCGGGCCTCGGCCTGCTGGGCTGTCTGGCTGCATGTTCCAATGGGGGCAAAACCCCGCCCCTTTATAGCTGGCAGGATTTCCCCACCCAGCAATATCTGTATCTGAAAGGGCAAACCGACCCGCAGGCCCAGATTATTGTTCTGGAAAAGGACGTGCAGAAAGCACAGGCCAGGGGGCTGGCGCTGCCGCCGGGCTTCCACGCGCATCTGGGCATGCTCTACGCCACCACAGGCAGGACAGATCTGGCCCAGCAGGAATTCAGTCAGGAAAAAACGCTGTTTCCTGAATCCACAACCTACATGGATTTTCTGCTGAATAACCTTGGCCAGAAAGCGCAGCCGTCCTCATGAAGCTCTCTCACCTTGGCCGCCTGTGCCTCTGCGCCGCCCTGCCGCTGATGGCGACGGCCTGCACCACCCCCGCCAAAGCGCCGGACTACACTGCCTTTCGCTCTGCCAAGCCGCGCTCTATCCTGATCCTGCCACCGGTCAACCACACACCCGACGTGAACGCCTCCAATGGTCTGATTGCACAGATGACGCACCCACTGGCTGAAGGCGGCTATTATGTGGTGCCGGTGGCCGTGGAAATTGAAACTTTCCGCCAGAACGGGCTGGATACGCCGGATGACATCATGCAGGCCCCGGCAGCCAAATTGCAGTCCGTCTTTGGGGCAGATGCCGCGCTGTACACCACCATTACGGCCTATGGGTCTGTCTATCAGGTTCTCAGCAGCAATACGGTTGTCACGGCCACGTCCAAATTGGTGGATCTAAAAACCGGCAGCGTTCTGTGGAGCGGTTCCGGCACAGCCAATAGTGGAGATGTGGGAGACCCGCAGGTGGCAGCTGGGGGGATTATCGGCCTGCTCGTCACCGCTGCCGTGAAACAGGCTGTGCATAATCTGACAGACCAGAGCTTTGATGTGGCCCATGTGGCGGCAGAACGTCTGCTGCGGGTGGGGCCCCCAGATGGGCTGCTCTATGGCCCGCGGTCCGTAAAATACGGCACGGACTGAGTTCGCCTCAACGGCGGCCAGCACACGCTCTGCGCACAGACACAAAAAAACCGGGAGAGCCATCAGGCCATCCCGGTTTTTTTAACTCTCAGGACTGATGAAAATCAGATCCCGGCAACCGGCTTGAGTACATGCACAGCAGGCGGGGCAGCCAGATGGTCCTTCACGCTGGCAATCAGCACTTTGAAGTGCGGGGTTTCCATATGCTCGTTCAGAGTCTGGCGGCTGGTCCAGCGCTCCACAAACACAAAGGTCTGTGCATCGTCCTGATCCTGCTGCGGCACATAGGAAATGTTGCCCTCTTCCTTCAGCGTGGGGGCTACGCAGGCTGCCATGGCATCCGCCACGATCTGCTCTGAACCCGGTTTAGCTTTCAAAAAAGCGACAACTGTAATTTCTTCACTCACGTCGTTTATCTTCCACTCAGATCATTTTTAAAACAGGGCCAGACGGTTCAGGGACCACACGCCCCTGCCCGTCTTACCAGGAGTTTTGCGAGCCGCCGCCGCCGGAATCCCCTCCGCCGCCGCTAAAGCCGCCGCCTCCGCCCGAGGACCCGCCACCCCGGCCACCGCCACGACTTTGCAGAATGGCGGAGAGGATGTTGAGACCAAGGTTGAGGAAGAAGCTCATCTTAGCACTCCGCTCGGCCTGCACTTCCGGCGGCACATAGCCCCCCGGATACAGCGCGGCGCGGCGGCGAGACCGGCGGATCAGCCAGATCGGCAGCACGACAAACAGCAGGCCCAGCACAACCAGACCAATCAGCGCTTCCATAGCGTCTGTCTGGGAATCCGGCTGTTTGGCAGAAGCGCCCCCACCAATATCAGCAGGGTCCGCATGCGTCAGTTCAGAGGCCAGCGCATCCACAATACCGTTGATGGCCTGTGCGTAATGGCCTGCCTGCAGGTCGGGTTTGGCGGCTTGCAGGATGTCATTGGTTTGCAGGTCGGTCAGCACACCTTCCAGCCCGTAGCCTACCTCAATGCGGGACTGACGGTCCGGGATGTCCAGCACAACCAGCAGGCCGTTATCGACACCCTTTTTACCAATGCCGGTCTTGTGGAAAGCCTCGTTGGCATAGAGGCTGATATCCTCCACATGGCCGGGCAGAGAGACCAGAATCTGCGGGTTGCCCGGTACAGTCTGGGAGAGCTGATAGAGCTTGTGGGACAGAGCCGCGTTCTCATCGGCTGAGAGAACATTTTGCGGGTCCGTCACCCACTGCCGCAGCAGCACGCCATCATCCGCCCATGCCGGGGCAGCAAGACCTGCGCCCAGCCCGCACAACACCAGCCCCAGAAGTGAGGCCAGACCAAATGCACGGGCGCGGGCAACACGCGGCAGCGCCTGCCCCGCCAGCCAGCGGAACAGGAGCAGGCCAGAGCAGGCAGCCGCCATACGCGCCAGAAAACCAGCCTGCATCACCGGCTGCAAAGCGCGGAACGTCGTGGGGTCATCCTGCCGCATGGTGTTATGCCTCAACGCGCTGGTTTTAGTGTTTGGAGAAATCAACAACCGGCGGCGTCTGGGCTTCCGGGGAAGCCTGATAATAGACGCGGGCATGGTAGCCCATAATGCCGGCCACCAGATTACCGGGGAAGTGCATGACCGTCTGGTTATAAGACAGAATGGCCTGCTGGAGACGCTGGCGCGCTACGGTAATGCGGTTCTGGGAGCCTTCCAGCTGCACCATCAGGCGGGAGAAATCCTGATTGGCCTGAAGCTGCGGGGACTGTTCCACAACAGCGTTAATGGCGCTGATTTCCTTGGCGTTGCGGGTCTGGGCTTCCAGAATTTTCTGCTGGAGCGTGGCGTTGTCCACCGTGCGGGGGTCAATGCGGTTCAGCGGGGTTTCACCAGAGCGGGCGGCTGCGTAGTCGGTCAGCGTGTCATGCTCATGGGTGGCATAACCCTTCACGGTGTTGACCAGATTGGGGATGAGGTCAGACTGGCGCTGCACTTCATTCTGCAACTGGCCGGTTTGTTCCTGCACGTTCTGGTCTGCCGCCATGAAGCGGTTATAGCTGGACCCGAAAATAAACAGCAGGCCAACAATCAGAATCGCGGGGATGAGAAGCTTCTTCATCTAGGTATCCTTAGTAAACGCATCAAAACAGATCCGTTTCAGGGGACGCAAACCACCCCTCACGGTTCCGTGTGTTGCTTCTCTTTACGCGAAAACACTCCCGGAATGCGAAATATTTCCTTCTCTATAAAAAGAGAGCGCAAAAACCGCCTTACATCTTGGAGGGAGGGGCTGCGCCCTTTATAACTCCCGCCATGATTATCATTACCGGTGGCGCCGGTTTCATTGGCTCATGCCTTCAGGCTTCCCTCGCCCGACGCGGGGAGGAAACCGTCGTGGTGGACTGGCTGGGGTCTGACCTCAAATGGCGGAATCTGGCAGCCCATGCTCCGTCTCGCGTTGTGGCACCCGAAGAGCTTGAGGCTTTTCTGGCCACAAACCCCAAAGTGGACGCCGTGTTCCACATGGGTGCCATCAGTGAGACCACCGCACGGGATGCCGACCTTGTGTGGCGGACCAACGTGGCGCTGCCCCAGACGCTGTGGGACTGGTGCGCCCGCACGGACACACGCTTTATCTATGCGTCCTCCGCCGCCACCTATGGCGCTGCCGACAAGCCGGAGCTGTTCTCTGATGATCCGGCCAAGCTCGACCAGCTCACCCCGCTCAATCTGTATGGCTGGTCCAAACACACTTTTGATCAGCATGTGATGGCCGGGCTGAAAAAGCACGCACCGCAGCCCCCGCAATGGGCCGGGCTGAAGTTCTTCAACGTCTATGGCCCGAACGAATACCACAAGGGCAAGATGATCTCTGTGGTGAAGGTGAAGTATGACGAGGTGAAAGCCGGCAACCCGGCCCGCCTCTTCCGCTCAGACCGCCCGGACATTGCCGACGGCCAGCAGATGCGTGACTTCATCTGGGTGGGTGACGTCGTGAATGTCATGCTGTGGCTGTATGACACCCCCTCCGTCTCCGGCCTGTTCAACTGCGGCAGTGGCGTCGCCCGGTCCTATCTGGATCTGGCGCATGCCGTGTGTGACGCCGCCGGGTGCGAACGGCGCGTAGACTTTATCGACATGCCGGAAAGCCTGCGCGGGCAGTATCAGTCCTACACGCAGGCAGACCTCACCCGCTTGCGGGCGGCTGGCTACACCGGCACGTTTACCACGCTTGAAGACGGTATCCGCCAGTATGTGCAAGGCTACCTTGCCACGGGCAACCCGTATCTCTGATCCCCTCTGTCCGGACATCCTGACGCATGCTGCCAGTTCTTCTCTTTCCGCAATTTGACCCGGTGCTGGTGCATCTGGGGCCACTGACGATCCGGTGGTATGCGCTGTCCTACATTATCGGCATTGTGCTGGGGATTTCCCTGCTGCGCCGGCTGGTGCGCCTGACCCCGCGCGCGGCCACGACCGATCAGGCCGATGATTTTCTGGGCTGGGTCACGCTGGGTGTCCTGCTGGGCGGTCGGCTGGGCTATGTGCTGTTCTATCAGCCGGGCTATTACCTCACCCATCCGCTGTCCATTGTGCAGGTCTGGAAAGGGGGCATGTCCTTCCATGGCGGGGCGCTGGGCGTCATTATCGCCATGGCGCTGTTTGCCTGGCGCTACAAAATCAACTTTCTGGCGTTTGCAGACCGCGTGACTGTGGCCGTGCCTGTGGGCCTGGGGCTTGGACGCATTGCCAACTTTATCAACGGGGAACTGTGGGGGCGGGAAGCACCCACCACTCTGCCCTGGGCGATGATTTTCCCCGATGCCGGGCCGATCCCGCGCCATCCGTCCGAACTGTATGAAGCCCTGACGGAAGGGCTGCTGCTGTTCCTCGTCATGTTTATAGCCTCCCGCAAGCAGAGCGTGCGTGAGCGCCCGGGTTTTCTGGCCGGGCTGTTTCTGGCGGGCTATGCCTGCGCGCGCAGCTTTTGCGAGTTCTTCCGGGAACCGGATGCGTTTCTGGGCTTCCTGCCCGGAGGGGTCACCATGGGTCAGGTTCTGTGCGTGCCCATGCTGCTGGCCGGTGTGGCGCTGATGGTGCATGCCCGCCGCAACCCGGTTTACGCCGGTCTGCCCGAACCCGCCTCTGACACCACGCAGGGCCCCAAGGCCTGACGAGGCGCAGCGCTATGCCCGCGCATTCTCCTGCTCCCGACGGGCTGCCGCCACAACGGTCTGCGTCGGGACCTGAGCAGCAGCCAGAACGGCTGGATGCCTTCATGGCGCGGGCCAATGCGCAGTATTACGCCACGCATCCTCTGCTGACTGATTTTATTACCGCACCGGAAATCTCGCAGGTCTTTGGGGAGCTTCTGGGCGCATGGGCTGCCACCGTGTGGCTCAGCATGGGCCAGCCCAAGCGAGTCATTCTCGCAGAGGCCGGACCGGGGCGCGGCACCCTGATGGCCGACATGCTCCGGCTAATTACCGCCCGCGTGCCCGCTTTTGCGCAGGCGCTTGAGGTGCATCTGGTGGAAACCTCACCGCTGATGCAGCAGGCGCAGGCCAAAGCCCTTGCACCTTTTGTAGCCCGCTTTCCGGGGATTGCTCCGGTCTGGCACACCACGCTGGACAGCCTGCCGGACGGGCCGTTGATTCTGGTGGCCAATGAGTTTCTGGATGCGCTGCCCATCCGCCAGTTTCTGCACACTGCCGAGGGCTGGCAGGAGCATTACGTGCAAAACGGCGCATTCTGCTGTGTGCCCTGCCCCGCTCCCAGCCTGCCGGATGGCCGGACGCTGGACCCGGAGTACGTGGTGGAAGTATGTGAGCCGGCACTTGAGGTTGCCCGCCTGCTCGGCAACCGTTTTGCACGCTCACCCGGTGCCGCGCTTTTTCTGGATTACGGCCACACTTCCAGCAGGACCGGAGACTCTCTGCAAGCCCTGCGCCATGCCCGCCCCGCCAAACCGCTGGAAGCCGCTGGCGAGGCCGACCTGACAGCCCATGTGGACTTTACCGCTTTTGCCGCTGCGGCGCAGCAGGCCGGAGCAACGGTCCGGGGGGCTGTCACACAAGGGACGTTTTTACGTGCTTTAGGGCTGATGGAACGCACAGAACAGCTCGCCGCCCATGCCAGCCCGCAGGATGCGGCTGACCTGCGTAGCGGCGCACACAGACTGGCCGCACCGGAAAAGATGGGGCATCTTTTCCGGGTTATGGCCCTCACCTCCCCCTCACTCCCCATGCCCCCCGGCTTTATGAAAGGACCGGCTGAATGACATCCGGCCAGACCGCTCCCACACGTCCATCCCCCCTGACCAGCCCGCTGCTGGCCCCGGCCCGGCATGGCTTTTTTACGCGGGAAGGCGGCGTGTCGACCGGCCCGTATGCCAGCCTGAACTGCTCCACCCGTGCCGGGGATGACCCGGCCAATCTGGCTGAAAACCGCCGCCGCGTGGCCGAGTGCATGGGCGTAGCCCCGGAGAAGCTGCTGGGTGTCACGCAGATCCACTGCCCGCGCGTGATTACGGTGGAAACCCCATGGGCACCGGGGCAAGGCGAGCAGGCGGACGCTATGGTGACACGCCTGCCGGATGTAGCGCTGGGCGTGATTACCGCGGATTGTGCGCCGGTTCTGTTCGCCTCCAGGGACGGCCAAACCGTGGGTGCGGCCCATGCGGGATGGCGCGGGGCGCTGGCCGGGGTGCTGGAAACCACGCTGGAGGCCATGCAGGCACTGGGCGTGAAGCCCACCGATGTGCGCGCCGTGGTTGGCCCCTGCATTGCGCAGGAAAGCTATGAAACCGGTGAGGATATGCACGCCGCCATTACCTCAGCCGACCCTCAGGCCGCTCGCTTTTTTACCCCCGGCAAGCCCGGCCATTATCAGTTTGATCTGGCTGGCTGGTGCGTCTTCCGGCTGGAACGGGCAGGCGTTGGGCAGGTCGCCGCCCTTGGGGTGGACACGCGGTCGGACGAGAAACGGTTTTTCAGCCATCGGCGGCGTACGCTGGCCGGGGGCGGGCCGATCGGGCACCAGATTTCAGTGATTGCGACAGGAGTGCAGAACGGATGAGCGGTTTCTTCCGCCACACGGCCCTTCCTCTTTCGGGCCTGATCCTGCTGAGCGGCTGTATTGATATGCCGCGCCCCTTTGCCAACCCCGGCAAGGAAGCCACGCGACTGGCGGCCAATGCGCCTCCGTCCCGGCTGGATATCCCCGTCCCGACCGATAGCCAGCTTTCTCCCGATGCTGCAAAACTCTGGACCAAGGATGTGGCAGCGGAACTGCTGCAACAGACCATTCCGGCCATGGCCCAGCCCGTGCGCCCCGGTGACTGGTGGCTGAAGATGCGGGCCGACGTGCGGGGTGACCAGATTGTGCCGGTCTATATGGTCATGACGCCAAAGAACGAAATTCGCGCCACGCAGGAAGGTGAGCCGCTACAGGCCCAGCTCTGGGCGGCGGCAGACCCGGCCACACTCAGCCTTGCCGCACAGGATGCCGCCCCCAAGGTGGCCTCCGTGCTGACGGGCATTCAGGCCGATGACATGGAAAAAGACCCGCACAGCCTGAAGCATCGTGCTGCGCGCGTGTATTTTAAAGGTGTGACGGGGGCGCCGGGCGATGGCGATATCTCGCTCAGCCGCGCCTTTGCGGCATCCTTCCGCAACACGGCGGACACGCTCCAGAATGCGGCGGAAAACGCGGACTTCTCCGTTGCCACCACCGTCAAGCTGAGCCCCGGCCCCTCTGGCACCACGGGCCACCCGCAGCAGCATATTGAGATTGTCTGGCGCGTTGTGGACAAAAACGGCAAGGAAGCCGGGGCCGCCACGCAGCTGCATGATATTGAAGCACACTCACTGGACGGCTACTGGGGCGACATCGCCGTGGTTGCTGCGCAGGAAGCCGCAGGCGCTGTCCGCCAGATTATCGACCGCTATTCCGGCCGGGATAACGCGCCGCTGCCGCCGCCTGCCGCAGGAAGCAAAGACCAGAAAAAAGCAGGGAAAAACTGACACGCGCCGGATAGCATAAACAAATCGGCGCAAACTGCGGGGGTCTATCAGATGACAGGCCCCCGTTTTGCTATCGGTGTGTCTTACTGTGCGAGCCGGTCTTTGCGGACATAGACATCCGGGATACCGGGAAGCTGTCCGTACTGCGTCTGTAGAATTTCCACAGCACAGCCCATGAATTGCTCTGGCTTCCACAGCCCCCACACGGTCCAGTTATTAAAATAAATGACCGGCGGAAGATCTTTGGGAAGATCGACGCAGATATCACGCTCGTAGCCTTTGACAGGATGCTTTGCGTAATCCGCCTCCCACGGCAGATAATCATGATATTTTTTGATCGGGAGACGGTCGGCTTCAATATAGACATTCGGATTATACGGAAGCACCAGAATACGCTCATCCGGATGGGCATAGTCTCGGATTTTCTGATCAATCAGATCATTGCTGGCCATAAACGGATGGAAGCCTGAGCGTTTGCGCTGCACGTAATCCTCCCCAAAGGGAGAGGACACCGCATGCACCCCGACCAGAAGAGAACAGCCCACCAGAACCGCGGCACAAGAACTGAGCCTGAACCGTGTTTCATCCAGCCAGACGGGCAGCATTTGTGAAACCAGCCCCAAAGCTGCGACGACAAAAGCGCCATCATGAAACGTCGTGCCGCCACGGGCATCCAGAGAAAAAATACCGGCAATGGCAATCAACGCGGCCAGTTTGTAGCGGGTTTTAACAACAAGAATGAGGCTGCCAATCAGCAGCGTCAGGACCGCGAGGGTTTGCACCAGATTTTCTGGCAGCACAGACGGACGAAGGCTTTTGAGAACTGCGCCAAAACTAAACGGAATATAGTGCGCATAGTAAAACTGGTTGTTGATGAAATGGTAAACCACAAAGCCTTTCAGGTCTGCGTAAACCAGCATCCACACAAGGAAAATGGCGAAGGCCCCAAACGCTCCGGCAAGGCCGTAAACTGCGTCCGTCTTGCTCAGCTTTGAAGAGCGCCGGCACAAGACAACAAGAAGGCAGAGGGTGAACAGGAAGGTCACTGGCAGGAAGGAATAGGCAACAAAAGGCAGTAGAGCCAGCGCAGCCCCACCCCCTACAGCGCCCCATTTTTTAACAGGGAGGTCCAGAAGTGCCGGCACAACCAGCAGGGAGCCAGCCAGAACCGTCAGATCCCCGCCAAAAATCCAGTACCCATTCATGTTCAGGGCCTGAATAATCCAGACAGGTGCCAGCAAACCAAGAAAGAGGGCCGGGGAAAGCAGGCGCTCCCGCCATGACGCGGCGTTACTGGCATAATACAAACCAAATGCAGCCAGTAGCGTGATGAAAACAGCGTTCAGGCGGAACAGAAAGGCATATTTATAGCCAACAACTTTCCCTAAAAGCCATGTTGCGAAGAAAACAAGGGGGCCGTGGGCGTCAATATAGTCTCTGTAAAGGATATCACCCTTTTCAATAGCCCAGCCGCCAATATCATGCCCGGATTCATCCCCAAAGGAATGATAACCAAAGCCATAATAAACCTGCACCAGAAATATTGAAAAAGAAATGAGTGCGAATAATATTATTCTATTTCTTCCTGATAGCAGAGATTGAATTTCTCCACCCCAAAAACCCATTTTTTTATTGATCATAATCGCAAGAGAGCCCCTACACACATACGCCTCAGGGCCATGTCCATACATGGTCTCAATACGAAAAGCTTTTCTTTTTTCCGGGAAAACAGGGGCTTTTGAGCCAAAAAAAGACCAGTCTCAAACCCCGAAGGTTCAAGACTGGTCTTTTCTATAGCCTGCTTAAAAGAGGTGCTCGCCTGAAATCAGGACCGTGAAGAGTCCGGAGAAACCAGCACACATCCGCTCAGGCGGCGGCAGGCGGCTACGGCATCAGTGTGAGACAGGTTGGTCAGGCGGGCACGGTAGAGGCGGCCTTTTTTGACCTGCACGGCAGCGACCTGAGCCTTGGCACCAGACAGCGTGGCCTGATTACGCGCCTGCCCTGTGGCCTGCTGCGCCATGGAAGCCGTATTGAACGCCCCCACCTGAATGGCCCAGTTCCGTGGCTCCTGCGCACGGGCCTTCTTGCTCAGCAGCGGCGCCGGTTCTGCCATAGCCGGAGAGACCAGATGGAAGGACCGGCTGCGGCTAGGTGTGGCGGCAGGTGTGACAGCGGCAATGCGCAGCACATGGGGCTGAGCCGGAGCAACCGTTGCGGGGGTTGCGGCGGCCTGCGCTTCGTCCGCAGCATCCTCAACCGGTTCAGACGCATCAACCGCCTGCGCCACCTGCACGGGTGCCTCAGACGTGCCGCTATTTGCAGAACCAGAGCTTGCAAGACGCTGCGCCCAGACGGAGCTGACATCATTGCGCGTGGACGCCGGCGTTGTGGCGCGAGAGACCGGATGCCAGTCCGCACCGTAGGACGGAGCATCGGACCCGCTGCTGTCGGTTGCGGCTTCCGCCACCTGCACAGGCTGGCTGTCCGTCGGCAGGCCAGACTGCCTGCGCTGCCATGCCGTGCGGACGGAGCTTGTTGCCGTATTGGACTGCACCGGCTGATACGCCAGAGCCATGCTGTCATGGCTGGCCACCAGCATATCCGCCTGAGAACGGTTGACCGGCCAGATGCCCACAATCCGGCGGCCAATGGAGGCCACATAATTCCGGGTTTCACGCGGCAGGGTGCGGTTGCGCGTCAGGAAGTCCTCAAGCCGTCCGGGGCCAGCGTTATACGCCGCCAGAAAGCCGGGGGAGCCATACACATCATACATCTGACGGATATAGGCCGTGCCCGCCATGATGTTGTCATGCGGGTCAAACGCATCATCACCCAGATTGTAAGCGTAGCGCAGGGCATCGTACGTCGGCGGCATCAGCTGCATCAGGCCCATTGCACCGGGCGCCGAGGTGACAAACTGACCATTATGGAACAGGCGGCCACCGGATTCCTGCTGCATGACGGCACGAACCCATTCTTCCGGCACGTCAAACTTTTTGGAAGCTTCCTGAATATACGGTCCCCACGGATCTTCCGGCGGGCCGGGCGGGGCATAGTAAGAGCGGGCGTGGGCGCGATACTGCTCGGCTTCTTCCGCCACCGGCATGGAGGGTGAGCCACCGGTACCCGGCTGCCCCGCACAGGCCGCCAGCAGCGCCAGCAGGCCCAGAAGGGGAGACGTCCGCACAGCACGACGCAGAGCCTTGCGCCGCTGCGGGGCAAGGGACTGATAAAAACGGAAGGGGGGTCGTCTGGATGTCATGGATTATATCCGCCCTGCCCACGCGAGGAGGCACCACGGGCCAGCCCGGGATTCTCCTGAGAGTATATGGAAAGAATCTTCTCTAAGTCTCTATAACGCCAGCCTGCCTCATGCAACAGATCATCCCGGCTTCCGCCGCACTTCCGCCCGACTTTTCGGGCAGGGTTCCGGTTCTGCAGGATGGCGCAGGAGTTGCGGGCCGCTGCGTGATCGGATAGGCGAGAGAGCATGATGGTCAGTTCCGGTTCCCCCGAACATACGGGCTTTAAAGCCCCTGCCCCGCTGGATGCGGCACCGCGCACACGCTCACGCGTGATGATGGCCTGCAAGGATATTGCAGATGGCTTCCGGCTGTGGCGTCTGGCGGCAACATTGGGGTGGCTGGATATCCGGCTGCAATTCAGCGGGTCCACACTGGGGCCGTTCTGGCTGACGCTGACGACGGCAATCATGATCGGCTCCATGGGGTTGATCTATTCCCAGCTGTTTCATCTTGTTCTGAAAGATTACCTGCCCTACCTCTCAATTTCGATAATTCTATGGCAGACAGGCTTGTCCGCCCTGATTCTTGAGAGTTGTTCGACCTTTACCCGCGCCACGGAAACGCTGCGCTCGGTCAACATGCCGTATACAGTGCAGGCCCTGCGGACCATGATGCGCTGCGGAATTGTCTTTAGTTACAATCTGGTGGTGCCGGTCGTCGTCTTTCTGATTTTTGGCATCTCCCCCGGACCTGATGTGGTGCTGGCCCTGCCTGCCCTGCTGCTCTGGCTGGTGGATAGTGTGGCGCTGTGCCTGCTGCTGGGCTGCGCGTGTGCGCGCTTCCGCGATATTCCGCCCATTGTGGGCAGCGTCATGCAGATTATCTTCTACATCACGCCCATTATCTGGGAGCCCAAGCAGGTGGCCGCGCATGCCTGGCTGCTGTATTTCAACCCCTTCTATTCCCTGCTGGAAATTGTGCGCAGGCCGTTCCTCGGGCAGATCCCCTCCGCGACGTCCTGGCTGATTGCCGGGGCGACCAGCGTGGTCTTCTGCCTGCTCGCGCTGTTTGTGTTCTCCCGCTCCCGCAGCAAACTGGCGTTCTGGGTATGAGTGGCTCCGTTTTTGATGCCGGGCGCGTAGCCCCCGGCACGTCCTCCATCAGCATTCGAGACCTCTCGCTCGACTTCCCGATTTTTCATGGGGGCGCACGCTCGCTCAAGAAGCTGCTGTTCAAACGCGGCAAGGCGGCTCTCACCAGTTCCCGCAGCCTGCGCACCGGCGGTGAAGTGCGGATGGACCGGCCTGATGGCGGGCCGATTTATGTGCAGGCGCTGGACGATGTTTCCGTAGAAATCCGGACCGGAGAACGGGTTGGGCTGATTGGCCATAATGGCGCGGGCAAATCCACCCTGCTGCGCGTCATGGCGGGCATTTACATGCCGGACGCCCCCAATGTGGATATTCGCGGGCAGGTTGCGGCCCTGCTGGATGTGAATTCCGGCATGAACCCGGAACTGACGGGGCGTGAAAACATCACCCTGATGGGCCGCCACAAAGGGCTGAATACGGCACAGATCCGCCAGCTTGAGCAGGATGTGGAAGAGTTTGCCCAGCTAGATACCTTCCTCGACTTGCCGGTGCGGCTTTATTCCTCCGGCATGATTGTGCGTCTGGGCTTTGGACTGGCCACCGCCATAACCCCGCAGATTCTGCTGATGGACGAATGGTTCATGGCCGGGGATTTCCACTTCCGGGAGCGCGCGGAAAAGCGCCTGTCTTCCGTGGTGAACAACACGGATATTCTGGTCATTACCTCCCACGCGCTGGATGTGCTGGAAGAATGGTGCACCCGGCTGATCTGGATGGAAGGGGGGCAGATCCGCATGGATGGCCCGACTGCCGAGGTCATGGCAGCCTACCGCACGGACATGCAGGTGCCGGACGACAAGGCCTGAACAAACGGGGACAGACCGTGCTTTTGCTCAAACCGTTTCTGATTTATCTGGCTGCCGGATTTGCGGAAATTGCTGGATGCTTTGCTGTCTGGCTGTGGCTGAAGGAAGGCCGCTCCGCATGGTTGCTGGTGCCCGGCCTTGTCAGCCTGATTGTCTTCGCCCTTCTGCTCACCCGTATTGAGTCAGACTCCGCAGGCCGGGCCTACGCAGCTTATGGCGGGATTTACATCACTGCATCGCTCATCTGGATGCGCGTGGTAGAAGGCCGCACCCCGGACAAATGGGAACTGCTGGGCGCGCTGATCTGTCTGGGTGGGGCGTCCATGATCCTGCTGGCTCCCCGAGGAACCTGAGCAGTAAGCCCACTGCCCGCGCACAGTAGCGCAGGCAGAGGGCGCCGGTTTTACATGCTGATGACGTAAAACAGCGTCGCTGCAATAGCGATGGTAATGGGCAGGGTGAAGATCCATGCCAGAGCAATTTTGGTCAGCATCTTCGGGTTGATGCCACTGCCAGAGCCAAGCATGGTCCCGGCAATGCCAGCCGTGATGATGTGCGTGGTGGAAACCGGCAGACCGGTATAACCCGCCGTGGCAATCAGGCCCGCTCCCACCAGTTCGGCAGATGCACCCTGTGCGGGGGTCAGGTGGGTATTGCCAATCTTCTCACCCAGCGTGTGCACAATCCGCTTATAGCCGATCATGGTGCCAAGGCCGAGGCACAGGGCGCTGAGCAGACGCACCCACCAGGGGGCGTATTCTACGGTCGGGCGCAAAATGCCGCTGATGTCTTTGGCACTTTTCTTGTCCGCGGCAGATGCCTCGGTGCTGGAAGACACAGACTTCAGGCCAGCCAGAACTTCATAAATATCCGCGCGCAGCTGAGAAGCGACGACGTTGCTCGGGTCAGTCGTCTGCAGGCGTGCGACGGAGGCCAGTGCTTCTTCACGCAGGCCGTCATGGTCATACTGTTGCAGCAGCGGGGCTGCGATCACCGCCTGCGGAGCGATCTGCGGAATGTGGGAACCAGCGTTCGGGCTGAGTGCGAACGTGGCGGGCAGGATGCCGATAATGGTCAGCATGATCAGGCCGATGCTCTTCTGACCATCGTTGCTGCCGTGAGAGAAGCTGACGCCCGTGCAGGTGAGGATCAGCAGGCCGCGCACCCAGCCGTGCGGGGGCTTTTCACCCTGCGGCGGCTGATAGAGTTCCGGGTCCTTCACCACATGCTTCATGATGAAATAGAGGCCACCCGCGCCAACCAGACCAAGGATGGGGGAAATGGCCAGTGCGCGCAGCACTTTCCAGATCTGGGACCAGTCCACACTGTTGCCCAGCCCGCGTGTGTGCAGGAAGGCATCGCCAATGGCCACGCCAATCAGCGCGCCAATGACGCAGTGAGAGCTGGAGTTGGGGATACCGAACCACCAGGTCACCAGGTTCCATGCCAGCGCGGTGCCGAACAGAGAGATCAGCATCGGGATGGCCGGGTCTCCGTTGGGGGGAGACAGCACGTCCGCCGGCAGCAGCTCCACCAGCCCGTAGGCAACGCTGATGCCCCCGGCCAGCACGCCGACAAAGTTCATCAGGCCGGACCAGATGACGGCTACGCGCGGCTTGAGGGAGTGAGTGTAGATAACCGTGGCCACGGCATTGGCCGTGTCATGAAAACCGTTAACAAATTCAAAAACGCAGACCAGCAGAAAGCAGGTGGTCAGCGCCAGGATGGAAAGCACCGAATACGGAGCAAAATGAAGCATGGGAACCAGTACCTGTGTTGCACTGCCTCGCATTAAGACCAGTTTTATAGTTTTTTCATCGCCTCAACAGCGAAATTCATAAAACCTTAACTGATCCTGCTTTGTCTTTTTCTTGCGGCCAACTGGGAACGACCTGCCTTACGCACTCTGCCAAAGCAGTACAGATCCGAAACTTTCCAAGCAATTTTCGGGGCTTAGGAAAACCGGCAAGACCAGCCCCTCCGGCTCCGTTCAGAGCAGACGGGTGAACTTCAGCAGAACCCAGGTGCCCAGCATGATGGCAAAGCAGAGGCCGCCCGCTTCCACCGTGCCCCATGAGCCATCCGTGAGGAACATGCCGCCGGTGTTCATACCGAAAAAGCCGGTAACAAACGTGGCAGGCAGCATCAACGTCGTGCCGACGGAGACGATATACAGGCGATGGTTGGTTTCTTCCGCCTGATTGGACGTCAGCTCGTCCTGCAAAGAGCGCGCGCGGTCCTGCAACGCCAGAAGGTCATCCAGTGCGGCGTGAACCTGACGGTGAGACCGGTCACGCAGGTCATCCTCTGCCCATTCCGGCAGTTCCATCTCTTCATCTTTGAAAATACGGTCCACCGGGGCCAGCACGCGACGCAGTTCTGTAGAACGACGGCGCACAAGGCCGAGCAGACCGCTCATGCGGCCCAGATCGGTGTCCCGGTCCAGCATCAGCAGGACATCTTCCGCACGGTCCAGCTGGTCATCCAGCCGCGCGAAGTCCCGCCGCAGGGTATCGGCAAATTCCAGCAGCGCACGGTCCACCAGATTAGCGGGGGAACGCGGCACCAGCCCGCGCCGGAGTTCATGAAACACCACGCCAAGGGCGGGAATCGGGTGGCGGCGGGTGGTGATCAGCAAATCCGGCTCAAGCGCGAACCGCCATGTGCTGACGTTACGGTCATCATCCGTCGTTGTGTCATCAAAGGCAGGCAGCGCGCCAAACACCGTCTCGTCTTCACTATCCAGACGGATGCTGCGCTCAAGATTGGTGAGCACCTGCCGCACTTCTTCCGGCAGGGAGGGAATGCTTTCAATCTGGGTGCGGGAAAGTGTGTGGACAATATCAAAGTGGAACCACGCCCACCCGTCCGTATTGGCCAGTTCCGGCGGAAAAGCGCCGGTAAGCAGGCGTTGAGTCACAACGTCCCGCTCAAGCTCCACCGGCTCATGCCCCGGGCGGCAGAAAATGGCCCAGATCAGACCATCACGCAGCAATGTGCCGCCTTCCGAGATTGACTCAGGTAAAGTGGAGGAGGCTTTTCCGGCCATCACTGAACTCCCTGTTTCCCGAAAGGGCGATCGTTGCCTGTCCCGTAAGGAAGCGCACTGTCCACGACCGGTCGCCGCAAACTGGTCCGCTTCATATCACAGCAGGCTTACGGGACCAAGGCTCCCTTATTTTTGCGGTATGTTGACCTCAGCGCGGGCGCACGGGGCGGGCCGGACGACGGGCATCCCCGCCCGCACGGGCACCGGCTGCGGCAGGCTTACGGGCCGGTTTGAGCGCCGGGGCAGCCTTAATTTCCGCTTCAAGCTGGGCAATCCGCTTCCGCACGCTCTCCTTGAGGGCGGGAGAGGTGTGGGATTTCATGGCGGCCAGCGTTTCCTTCAGGTCGCGCAGCTGTTTCTGCTTTTCCGGCAGGCTGCGGCGGATGGGCTGGTTGTCTGACATTTGACCATGAAAGGCACGCATGGGTTTACTCCCTTGTTTATTGTAACAGCCCTTCAGCAGCCACAGGCTGCCAGAGCACACAGACACACGCCCGCCTCCGGACAAAGCCGGACAGGCGGGGAAAACACCGTTTTTTTATGTAGAGTACGCACAAATACCCATCTGGCAGGCTCAAGACCTGCCCGAACGCCGTATTCAGCGGTTGCGGAGGAGAATCTCCCGCAGGGCAGAGAGCAGCATCTCGCACTGCTGGTCTGTTCCAACCGTGATCCGCAGCCACGAGGATGTGCGCACACCGCGCAGATGCCGGACGATAATGGCGCGCTCCCGCAGGTCCGCCGCCAGTTCCGCGGCATCGCGGTCAGCATGGTGAACATAGACAAAATTAGCCTGTGAAGGCAAGACCTTGAAGCCCAGTTCAGCCAGTTTGGCAGACAGGATTTTGCGGGTGGTGATCACCTTTTCCACGCTGTTCAGAAACCAGCCTTCATCTTCCACCGCAGCGGTGGCCCCGGCCTGCGCAATGCGGTCCAGCGGGTAGGAATTAAAGCTGTCCTTGACCCGCGTCAGCCCTTCAATCAGCTCGGGCTGGGCAAAGGCAAAGCCCACCCGTGCCCCGGCCAGCGCGCGGGATTTGGAGAAGGTCTGTACCACCAGCAGGTTCGGATAGTCCTTCACCAGTGCCACGGCGCTTTCCGCGCCAAAATCCACATAGGCTTCATCCACCAGCACCACGCGGTCCGGGTGCATTTCAAGCAGGCGGCGGACATCATTCAGGTCCAGCGCGATGCCGGTTGGTGCATTGGGGTTGGCCAGCACCACGCCGCTGCATGGGCCGCCATAATCGGCCACATCAATACCCATCTCGTCATTCAGCGGCACAAGGCGATACGGCAGATCATACAGGCCGCAATAGACCTTGTAGAAACTGTAGGTGACATCCGCGAACAGGATCGGCTCGCCATGCGCAAAGAAGGCCTGAAAAGCGTGGGCCAGCACTTCATCCGAGCCATTGCCGACAAACACGTTTTCCGCCTTCAGCCCGACGCGCTCACCCAGCACGGTGCGCAGGCGGGTGGCTTCCGGGTCCGGATACAGGCGCATGCTGTCATCCGCAGCGGCCTTCATGGCCTCCAGCGCACGGGGGGACGGCCCGTAGGGGGATTCATTGGTGTTCAGCTTGATCAGGTCGGCCATTTTGGGCTGCTCGCCCGGCACATACGGCGTCAGGCGGTGAACAAGAGGACTCCAGAAACGGCTCATGGCTGAAACATCCGCAAAAAGAAAAGGCAGCCCCCGAATGGACTGCCTTCACCCCTAAACGATGCGTTTCCGCCTGAAAAGCCTGAGAGGCTTCAAGCCTGCCCGGCTTCCTGCGCCTTGATCAGCGCGACCAGCGCGGCATTGCCCTGCCGCTGAGCCAGATCGAGCGCATTCAGGCCCTCACCATCACGGTGGGTGGGGCTGGCCCCGGCTTTCAGCAGCAGCTTTGCCATATCATCACGCCCGAACATGACGGCAAACATCAGCGGCGTGCGGCCCACAGCGTTCGGCACATCGACCTTTGCACCGGCGTCCAGCAGCAGGCGGCCAATAGGCAGAAAACCTTTAAACGCCACGCCGGCCAGCGCCGTAGCGCCTTTTTCATCCTGCAAATCAGGCTTGGCCCCACGCGCCAGCAACGTGCTGACGGCTTCCAGATGGCCATTATAGGAAGCCAGAATCAGCGGGGTGTAGCCTTTTTCCGCCCGCAGGTTGGGGTCCATCCCCGCGTCCAGAAAGCTGGAAAGCAGGTCAGCCTCCCCTTCCCGCGCCGCGTTGATGAACAGGGCTTCCACCTGTTCCTGCGTAAAGTCACCAAAGAGCCCAGGTCCGGCCCCCGGGGTCTGCGTGCCCTGAGAACGCGGGTCCTGAGAAGAAACCTGTGTCATGCTCGACCTCCGGAAAAATTCTTACACATTAAAATGCAGCGTCTGCCACCCTCTATACTGCAAACGCCCCACCCTGTGCACCGTTTCCTGACCATGGCGGGGCTGACCTGCCGGACGCTGGCAACAGAGCACACCACCCCCGAAGGCAGATGGGGGAGAGCAAACCGCCTCTTTCTGCTGCCTCACGCGCAAGTGATAGAACGCGCAAAAGCAACGCCTTGTGATCGTCCGCCTGCAAAAAACGGGAGAAAAACCGGCTTTAACAGCTGCATTTCTGGAGGAAGAAAAGCCGGTTTTACGCTGCGGGACAGTCTCAATAATGAGATTCAACTCTGCACCAACGCAGCCACCACCCGCCATGCTGCGTTGGCTGTTCAGTCATCTGCCATCCGGGCGGCAAGGAAGAGGCAAAGTCTCGCACCTGCTCTCTTGCCCAATAACGCCGGACCGTGTGATTGTGCACAACCCTGATCTCTGCCGGGCTGCTCCGGTGCGTGGTCTCACCGGGCCAAAACAAAAAACGTCCACTCTGAAGGATAGGTTAGCATGCGTGCCTCTTTTCCCACCCCTCTTCGCGCACCGAACGGTTTGGAAGCCGGGGGGACGGCCAACCTCGATAACCTGTGCATCAACACCATCCGCACGCTCTCCATGGATGGGGTTCAGAAAGCCAATTCCGGCCACCCCGGCACTGCTATGGCGCTGGCTCCGGTGGCCTATACCCTGTGGCAGGACGTTCTGAACTACGACCCGGCAGATCCGCTCTGGCCCAACCGGGACCGCTTTGTGCTGTCCATCGGCCATGCCTCCATGCTTATCTATTCGCTGATCTACCTTGCCGGTGTCCGGCAGGTGAAGAACGGCAAGGTGACCAATGAGCCGTCCCTGACGATTGCCGACCTTGAGCAGTTCCGTCAGCTCGATTCCAAAACCCCCGGCCACCCGGAATACGGCCACACCACCGGCGTTGAGACGACCACCGGCCCGCTCGGGCAGGGCTGTGGTAACTCCGTCGGCATGGCAATGGCGGAAAAATGGCTCGCCGCACGCTTCAACAAGCCGGGCTTTGAGCTGTTCAACCACCATGTCTATACGCTGTGTGGCGATGGCGACATGATGGAAGGCATCTCCAGCGAGGCCGCCTCCACCGCAGGGCACCTCAAGCTGGGCAATCTGGTGTGGATGTATGATGCCAACCGCATCTCCATTGAAGGCTCCACCGACATTGCGCTGACAGAAGATGTCGCCGCCCGCTTTGCCGCCTATGGCTGGCAGGTGCTGGTGCTGAAGGACGCGAACGATACCGCCGCCCTGAAGGACCTTCTGGCGCAGGCCAAAGCCGAGACGGAACGCCCCACCTTTATTCTGGTCCATTCCGTGATTGCATGGGGTGCGCCGCACAAGGCAGGCACCGCCGCAGCCCACGGTGAACCGCTGGGTGTGGAAGAAATCCGCGAGACCAAAAAGGCCTATGGCTGGCCGGAAGACCAGAGCTTCTATGTGCCGGACGGCGTGCAGGCCCACATGCAGGACGGCATGGGCGCACGCGGCGCCAAAGCCCGCGCGGCGTGGGAAAAGCTGTTTGCCGAGTATCACACAGCCCACCCGGAACTGGCGGCTGAACTGGACGCCATCCTGAATGGCAAGCTGCCGGAAGGCTGGGATGCGCAGATCCCGGTTTATGAAACCAGCGAGAAAGGCATTGCCTCCCGCGCCAGCTCTGGTGAAGTGCTGAACGCTGTTGCGGGCCGCCTGCCCTGGCTGCTGGGTGGCTCGGCTGACCTTGCCCCCTCCACCAAAACGCTGCTGAAGGGTGAAGAAAGCTTCCAGCCTGCCGCATGGAATGGCTCCTACGCAGGCCGCAACGTCCACTTTGGTGTGCGTGAGCACGCCATGGGCGCGATTGTGAACGGCATGGCCCTGTATGGCCTGCGCCCCTTCTGCGCCGGGTTCCTGATCTTCTCCGATTACATGAAGGCCCCCATCCGGCTTTCTGCCCTGATGCACCTGCCGGTGACCTACATCTTCACGCATGATTCCATCGGCGTGGGGGAAGACGGGCCGACGCATCAGCCTATCGAACAGCTGGTGCAGCTGCGCGCCACACCGGGCATGACCATCTTCCGCCCCGGTGATGCGAACGAAGTGGCCGAAGTCTGGCGCTACCTGATTGCCAAGCAGGATGGCCCGGTGGCACTGGCCCTCAGCCGCCAGAACCTGCCCACGCTGGACCGCACCCGCTTTGCTCCGGCCTCGGGCGCGGCAAAAGGCGGCTATATTCTGGCCGACAGCAAGGAAACGCCGAAGGTGATCCTGATTGCCTCCGGGAGTGAACTGGCTCTGGCTGTCTCCGCGTATGAAGCCCTGACAAAAGACGGCATTCCGGCCCGCGTGGTCTCCCTGCCGAGCTGGGAAGTGTTTGAAGCACAGCCACAATCTTACCGTGATACGGTGCTACCGCCTTCCATCACAGGCCGCGTGACGATTGAAGCGGCCTCCCCCATCGGCTGGGATCGCTATGCCGGCCCGACGGGTGAAATTATTGCCATGCGCGGCTTTGGGGCATCTGCTCCGGCTGGCCAGCTGGCAAAGAAATTCGGTTTTACACCGGAAGCCGTTCTGGAAGCAGCCCGCCGTCAGGCGCGCTGAGGCCACGGCTTCATACGATAGTAGATGCTTCTATGCCGCCCGGCTCAGTCTGAAGTGCCGGGCGGTATGCAGAAAGGACGCCAAGCATGACTGCCTCTTCTTCTAAAGGTGCCAACCCGCTGCGGGGCCTTGCCTCGGTCCAGCAGTCTCCGTGGCTTGATTTCATCCGCCGCTCCTTTGTTGAAGACGGCTCTCTGGCCCGCCTTGTGCAGGACGATGATATTCGTGGCGTGACCTCCAACCCGGCCATTTTCCAGAAGGCAATGGGTGAAGGCACGGAATATGACGCGCAGATCCGCGATGTTCTGGCGCATGACAATGTCTCCCCCGGTGCGCTGTATGAAAAGCTGGCCGTGCGGGACATCAAGACGGCAGCCCATGTTCTGGCTCCGGTTTATGAGGCCACCCACAAGAAAGACGGGTTTGTCAGCCTTGAAGTCTCCCCCTATCTGGCGCGGGACGAAAAAGGCACGGCGCATGAAGCCGCGCGCCTGTGGGCCGATGTGGCTGAACCCAACCTGATGATCAAAATTCCGGCCACACCGGAAAGCATTCCGGCCATCCGGGAGACCATTGCTAAGGGCATCAACGTCAACGTCACGCTGATTTTCGCGCTGTCTGCCTACAAGGCCGTTGTGGATGCATGGCTGTCCGGGCTTGAAGACCTGCACAAAAAGGGCGGCGATCTGTCCAAAGTCGCGTCCGTGGCCTCCTTCTTCGTCAGCCGTATTGACGGCAAGATCGACGCCGAAATTGATCGGCGCGTGAAAGCGGGCGACAAGGATGCCGAAGCCCTGAAAGCCCTGCGCGGCAAGGTTGCCATTGCCAACGCCAAGGTAGCCTATGGCTACTGGCAGGAAATGATGCAGACCCCGCGCTGGAAGGCTCTGGAAGCCGCCGGGGCCCAGCCGCAGCGCCTGCTGTGGGCCTCCACCGGCACCAAGGACAAAGCCTATAGCGACGTGCTGTATGTGGACAGCCTGATTGGCCCGCACACCGTCAACACCGTGCCGCCCGCAACCATGGATGCGTTCCGTGACCACGGCACCGTGGGCGAAACGCTGACGGCCGGTCTGGCCGACGCCCGCCATGTGATGGACGAAGCCGAACGGCTGAAGCTGGATCTGGCTGGTGTGACCGCGACACTGGTGGATGAGGGCGTGACCTCCTTTGAGGAAGCGTTTGACAGCCTGCTCGGCTCCGTGGCTGCCAAGCAGCAGGCCATGCTGGGTGACAAGCTGACCGACATGAAGATCAGCCTCCCCGCCCCGCTGGAAGACGCGGTGCAGAAAGGGCTGACCGCATGGCGCAAAGACGGCACCATCCGCAAGCTGTGGAACAAGGATGCCTCTGTCTGGACCAATGGCCCGGAAAGCAAATGGCTGAACTGGCTGAACATTGTTGAAGACCGTCTGGCCCACCTGTCCGAACTGGAAAGCTTTCAGGCCGAAGTGAAAGCCCGCAACTTCCATCAGGTTCTGCTGATGGGCATGGGCGGCTCCAGCCTTGGGCCGGAAGTGCTGGCCATGACCTTTGGCAAGCATGAAGGCTTTGGCCACCTGTATGTGCTGGACAGCACGGACCCGCAGCAGGTTGCCTCCTTCGAGAAGAAGATTGACCCGGCGAACACGCTGTTCATCGTCGCCTCCAAATCCGGTGGCACGCTTGAGCCGAACATCATGCTGGCCTACTTCCATGACCTTGCCAAACGCGCGCTGGGTGAGAAGGCTGGCTCCCACTTTGTGGCCATTACCGACCCCGGCTCCAAGCTGGAAGCATTGGCCAAAAAAGACGGCTTCTGGAAGATTTTTGCTGGCGATCCGCAGATTGGTGGCCGCTACTCCGTGCTGTCCAACTTCGGCATGGTCCCCGCCGCAGCGGCTGGTCTGCCGCTGAAGCTGTTCCTGGAAGATGCTCTGCGCGGCGTGCGCATGAGCGATGCCAGCGTGCCGCCTGCCCAGAACCCGGGCGTGACACTGGGCACCATCATGGGGGTAGCCGCAACGCAGTTCGGGCGCGATAAGCTGACCATTATTGCCACCCCGCAGATTGCCGACTTCGGCGCATGGATGGAGCAGCTGATTGCTGAATCCACCGGCAAGCACGGCAAGGGCATCATCCCCATTGATGATGAAACACTGGGTGGCCCGAAACGCTACGGCGCAGACCGCCTGTTTGTTTACCTGCGTCTGGTGCCCGAACACCGGCATGAGCAGGATGAAGCCATTGCCACGCTGATTGACGCCGGGCAGCCGGTTCTCACCATCAATCTGCACAGCAAGCGCCAGATTGCGCAGGAATTCTTCCGCTGGGAGATTGCAACGGCTGTGGCCGGGGCATTCCTGGGGATTGATCCGTTCGATCAGCCGGATGTGGAAGCCAGCAAGGTGGAAACCCGCAAACTGACCGACGCTTATAACGAAACCGGCAAACTGCCTGCCGAGCAGCCGTTTGCCCAGCACGGGTCGTTCTCCTTCTTTGCGGACGCAGCCAATGCCAAAGCCCTGAAGGGCGATAGCGCAGAAGCTATTCTGAAAGCCCATTTCGACCGCGTGAAAGCGGGCGATTATGTCGGTCTGCTGGCCTATATCGAACGTGACCGTGCAACAATGGAATGGATCCAGCACGCACGGCTGAAAATCCGTGATGCCAAGACCATTGCCACGGCCGCAGAATTTGGCCCGCGCTTCCTGCACTCCACGGGGCAAGCCTACAAAGGCGGACCCAACACGGGCGTGTTCCTACAGATTACAGCGGATGACGCGAAGGATCTGCCGGTGCCGGGTGCAAACTACAGCTTTGGGGTGGTGAAAGCCGCACAGGCGCGTGGTGACTTTGATGTTCTGGCCGAACGGGGCCGCCGTGCGCTGCGTGTGCATATCCACGGTTCCCTGAAAGACGGTCTGGCCGCTCTGGCTACTGCGCTGCACGGCGCCCTGTAAGACACGATAAGAAACGATAAGGAAAAACTGAGTATGCAGATCGGCATCGTCGGGCTTGGCAGAATGGGCGGCAATATTGCCGTCCGCCTCACACGGCATGGACATGACGTGGTGGTCTATGACCGTGACCCCGCAGCTGTTGAAAAAGTGGTGGCCCGTGCGGAAGCCGGTCGTGCCGTTGGTGCAAGCAGCCTGACGGACGTGGTGGAGAAACTGGCAGGCCCGAAGCGGATTGTCTGGTCCATGCTCCCGGCTGGTGAGATTACGGAAGAAACCGTGATGTCACTGGGTGGGCTGATGCAGCGCGGCGATATTGTGATTGATGGCGGCAACACCTACTACAAGGACGATATCCGCCGCGCCCAAACGCTGGCTGAAAAAGGCATTGATTACGTTGATGTCGGCACCTCCGGCGGCGTCTGGGGGCTGGAGCGCGGCTACTGCATGATGTACGGCGGCGCAAAAGAAGCCGCTGAACATATCGACCCCATTCTGTCGGCTCTGGCCCCCGGAATTGGCGATATTCCGCGCACCCCCGGCCGTGACCGCGAGGGCGTGGACCCCCGTGCCGAGCAGGGCTACCTGTATTGCGGCCCGGCAGGCTCCGGCCACTTCGTCAAAATGGTCCATAACGGCATTGAATACGGCATGATGCAGGCCTTTGCCGAAGGCTTTGACGTGATGTACCGTAAGGACTCCCCGCTGCTGCCGGAAGATGAACGCTTCTCGCTCAACATGGCGGATATTGCGGAAGTCTGGCGGCGTGGCAGCGTGGTCTCCTCCTGGCTGCTGGATCTGACAGCGCAGGCGCTGACCAAGAATGAGTCCCTCTCCGAATTCTCCGGGGAAGTGAATGATTCCGGGGAAGGCCGCTGGACCATTGAAGCCGCGATTGAAGAAGCCGTGCCCGTGCCGGTAATGACGGCTGCGCTCTTCACCCGCTTCCGCTCCCGCTCTGGCAACACTTTCTCGGAGAAAGTGCTGTCTGCCATGCGGTATGGATTTGGCGGACACGTTGAAACAAAAGACTAAGTGCGTATTTTAGCACACGTTTAACACTGGGAGCGCAAACGCAGCATGACGGTTACCGATAACGCCCTTCACGCCGCTCTTGCGCCCCCGGCGTCTCGCATCAAGATGGTGGTGTCCGATATGGACGGCACCTTGCTGACCCCGGAAAAACAGGTCACGCACCACACGCTGGCTGCGGTACAGGCGCTGAAGCAGGCAGGGATTCCGCTTTGCCTCGTCAGCAGCCGTCCGCCCGGCGGGATTGAAATGTATTTTGACGTGCTCGGCCTGCACACGCCCTATGGCGCGCTGAATGGCGGCACAATCTTCAATGCCGATCGCACTGTGCGCTCCCAGCTGGCGCTGGACCCGGGAGCGGTGCAGGACGCGCTGGATATGCTGAAAGTGCATAATCTGGATGCCTGGCTGTTCCGTGGGCATGAATGGCTGGTGGACAATCCCACCGGCGCCTACGTGGAACCGGAACGCAAAGCCGTGCGCATGGAGCCGCAGATTGTCTCCAGCTTTGCAGGTTCCACCACCGGCATTGGCAAAATCACCGGCTCTTCTGCCGATTATGACGCCGTAGCCCGGCAGGAAGCCGAGATTGGGATGCTGCTGGAAGGCCGCGCCAGCGTGGCCCGTTCCAGCCAGTGGTTTCTTGATATTACCCCGCTGGACGCCAACAAGGGCAATGCCCTGCGGCATCTGGCAGAGTTCTATGGGATTGACCCCTCCGAAGTGGCCTGCATTGGCGATATGGACAATGATGTGCCGATGTTCAAAGTCGCAGGCCTTGCCATCGCCATGGGGCAGGCCTCCGATGGTGTGGCGGCACAGGCGCATTTTGTGACAGCCGCCAACACGGATGAGGGCTGGTCGAAGGCCATTAACTCCATCGTGCTGCCCCGTGCGGTCTCCCCGAACGAACAGCCCGCCAACGCGCCTGCCGCATCCCCCGGCGCGCCTGCCGGAGCCTGACCCATGCCCCGCCCGCCCCATGACATCCGGCTGGTGCTGGCTGATGTGGATGGCACACTGGTCACGCGGGAGAAAATTCTCACCCCGCGGGCCATCCGGGCCGTGCAGGCCTTGCGGGAGCGGGATATCCTGTTTGCCATTACCTCCGGCAGGCCGCCCCGTGGCATGGCCATGCTCATTGAACCGCTGGGCCTGACAACACCGCTGGCGGGCTTTAACGGCGGCATGATGGTGCAGCCGGATATGCACCTTATCAGCGCCCTGCGGCTCCCCCGTGCGGTTGCCGAAAAAACCCTCGCCCTGTTGAAAGAGCATGGTGTGCCCGCCTGGGTTTACACCTCGCAGGACTGGCTGGTGCCGGATGCCTCTGCCCCGCATGTGGCGCGGGAACAGTGGACAGTCAAATTCCCGCCGCGCGTGACCAGCTCTTATGACGACGTGCTGGATGACGTCATCAAAATTACCGGCGTGAGTGACAATGCGGAGCTGATGCGCAGCGTTGCCGCCACTCTGGCGCAGGAGCTGGGGGCTTCGGCCTCGGCCGCTCTGTCTCAACCCTATTATGTTGACATCACCCACCCGGATGCCAACAAAGGTGGCGTTGTCCACACGCTGGAACGCCTGCTGAACATACCCGCCACCGCCATGCTCACGGTTGGGGATCAGCCCAATGATGTGCTGATGTTCCGCGCCAGTGGCACCTCCATTGCCATGGGGCAGGCGACAGAAAGCGTGCAAACCAGCGCCACATGGACAACTGCGTCTTCTGAAGAGGACGGATTTGCCAAAGGCATCGAACGGTTTGTGCTCGGAAAGGACTGATATCATGACCGGACAGAACACCCGCACAGGCAAGGTTGCCGTTTTTGCAGACAGAGAAGCCGCCACACGCCATCTGGCAGACTGGCTGTTGCAGGAGGCGCTGGCCAAAAAGGATGGGCCGTTCAGCATTGCCCTGTCCGGCGGCAGCACCCCGCAACCGCTGTACAGCATGATGGCGTCCGAGCCGTATGCCAGCCGCTTCCCGTGGGCGCGCATGGAGTTCTTTCTGGGTGATGACCGCTTTCTGGCGCACGACCATGAAGACAGTAATTCCGGCATGCTCCAGCGCCTGCTGTTCTCCCGCGTGCCAGTGCCAGCAGAAAATGTGCATCTCATCCCCACGGCAGGCACGGCGGAAGACGCCGCCAAAGAGTATGACGCTGAACTGAAGACGTTTTACGGGGCGGATACTCTCCAGCCCGGCAAACCGCTGTTTGACGTCAATCTGCTCGGGCTGGGCAGCGATGGCCACACGGCCTCCCTCTTCCCCGGTCAGCCGGTGCTGAAGGAGCGGACTGCGTGGGTTTCCACCTGCGTGCCGCCCGTTGCGCCTTACACGCGCCTGACCATGACCTACCCGGCCATTGATGCCAGCCGCCATGTTGTCTTTCTGGTAGAAGGCGCGTCCAAGCGGGAGACCGTGGCCAAAGTCCGCGCGCAGGACCCCACCTGCCCTGCCAGCGCGATTACCTCTATGGGAGATCTGACCTGGGTGCTGGACCGTGACGCCGCCCCGGCAGACGTATAAAACACGCACAGCCTGACCAAACCCGACGATAAAAAACAAAAATAAGGACCATCTCCATGACCGGCACACCACTCGACCCCGCCGCCAAGCTGAAACAGCAATCCGCCATCAAGGCTGCGGCACTCGTGCAGGACGGGATGGCTGTCGGTCTTGGAACAGGCTCCACAGCGTTTTTTGTCGTGGCAGAACTCGGCCGCCGTGTGCGGGAGGAAGGGCTGAAAATCTGCGCCATTCCCACCTCCGACGCCACGGAAGCACAGGCGCGGGAAGAAGGGATTCCGCTCACCACCTTCGGCGCGCACCCGGAACTGGACATCACCATTGATGGCGCGGATGAAATTGAGCCGCGCACACTCAACCTCGTCAAAGGCCGGGGTGGTGCGCTGCTGCGGGAAAAGATTGTTGCCTCCGCGGCAAAGCAGTTTGTGATTGTGGCCGACAGCAGCAAGTATGTTGACCATCTGGGCATGCTTTGCCCCGTGCCGGTGGAAGTCATTCCCTTCGGCTGGGAGAATGTAGCCGTCCAGCTGGGCCGCATGGGCGCACACGTCACCCCGCGCAAAAAACGGGACGGGTCTTTTTATCTGACGGATGAAAAAAACCTGATTATGGACTGCGTGTTCGGCCCGATTGAAGACCCGCACAAGCTGGGCACGGATATCCACAGCATTGTCGGTGTGGTGGAACACGGGCTGTTTATTAGCATGGCAACACAGGCCATTACTGCCGGGCCGGAAGGGATCCGCGTGATTACCCCCACCGTGTCAGACGGGCTGATTGCCACCCCGGCGCTGGACCCGGCAGCCCCCGTTACCCGCGTGCCGCCCGTGCCGAACCAAAACGCCAGCAGCAAAACCGTGCTGCCGACACAGCCGGTGGCCGAAGGGATCAAAAAGCGCCTGCTGGTGATTATGGGTGTTTCAGGCTCTGGCAAAACTACCATTGCGGAAGGCCTGCGCAACGAGCTGGGCTGGCCTTTTCAGGAAGGGGATGACCTGCACCCCGCCGCCAATGTTGCCAAAATGGCTGCCAGCATCCCGCTGAATGATGAGGACCGCTGGCCCTGGCTGGCCCGCTGCCAGGAATGGCTGGCCGAGTGTGAACAGGCTGGCACCGGCGGGATTCTCACCTGTTCCGCCCTGAAACATTCCTACCGGGATGCGCTGCGCAAAGACGGCCTGGACCCCATCTTTATCTATCTGCACACAACGGAATCCGTTCTGCTGGAACGGCTGAAGCGCCGGAAGGGCCACTACATGCCCCCTACCCTGCTGCCCAGCCAGTTGCAGACGCTGGAAGTGCCGAGCACGGACGAGCACGCCCTCAGCATGTCCGCTGACACCAATCCGGCTGAAACCATTGCGGAAATTCTGTCCTATCTGAAAACCGCCTGATTGAAGACAAAGGGGAACGCGCCGTGGGCCATAATTACGCAAAACCGCTGACATCTGGCCAGAAGATGGAACGGTTGCTCACCCGCATTCCCCCCTCATGGGCCATAAAGATGGAGCGCGTGACAGGCTCCGCCACATGGCGCGCCACGGTCCATGCCCCGGAAGCGACCGAGGGCGCGTGGAGTGACGCCCATCAGGACCCGGCTGACGCGCTGGAAGACGCATGGCGGCGCAACCGGACCGTGCTGGCTTAACGCACCCGCCCACGTTTACGGGGCTGGCCGGTAAGCGGGTTGATCTGCTCCCGGCGCGGTGGTTTGGGCGTAGTATCCGGCACCACATGGCAGGGCACGCCCTCCGCCCGACGGGCCGCTGCAAAACGTTCCGCATGGCTTAATTGCGCGGCCTGATACAGCACTTTATCCCCCAGCATTACCTTGTGTTGTCGCACCGGTTTTTCCTTTTCCTCTGCGGAAAGCCACCATATTGCACCCGCGCCTTCTGTATTCTAACGTATATAATACGATCAGGTCCGGGATACTCATGCGCTCTTTCATGCTCCGTTGCAGATTGCTCTGCTCCTCATCCCTCATGCTCAGCCTGCTGGGCGTGGGGCTGGCCGCCCCTCTGGCTGTGTCCGGTCAGGCCGCGGCACAGGCCGCGCATCCGGCAGAAGGCCCCAGCGCGCACGTTGTCGCACAGGCTGTGGCCACCATGCCGGCGGTGAATAATATCCCGGTCTATCCCCGCACGGTTAAGGATATGAGTGGCACCAGCGTTGCGCTGGACAAAAGTGCCCACAACATTGCCGACCTCTGGTTTGCCCATAACGAAATTACCGTCATGCTGGGTGGCGCGGAGCGCATCAAGGTCTCGGCAGACAAACCGGCGGACCTGCCCTGGCTGTTCAAGGTCGCCCCGATGCTGCGCTCGGCTGAAACCGGCATCCACCCGGAAAGCGTCAACCCGGAAGACCTGCTGAACCGCCATATCGGGCTGGTGTTTGTGCCCACCCACGCCAAGGCGGAAGAACTGCGCAAAACCGGCCTGCCCACGCTGGACGCACATTACACCACGCTGCCGCAGATGCTGACCTCCGTGGACATGACGGCCGACGCACTGGCCACGCCTTATGCGCATGAGATCGCCAGCGTATACCGCCAGAAGCTGGAAGCGTTGCAGCAGATCCTGCATGCCCGCACGGCCGCGCTGCCCGCATCCGCCCGCCCGCGCGTGCTGCATATTGCCCGCCTGAACCCCTTGCAGATTGACGGCACGGATACGCTGATTGATGCGTGGATTCAGGCCGCGGGCGGTCGCAATGCGGCAGCCGAGGTTTCCGGCAACCACCGCCCCGTCACGTTTGAGCAGATTGCTGCCTGGAACCCGGACATGATTGTCATCGGGGCCAACGCCGGCACACTGGCGGCAGACGCCCCGCTGCGCACCCTTGCGGCCTTCCAGAACGGCAAGGCGTGGACCAACCCGCAGGGCGTGTTCCCATGGGATCGCTATGGATGTGAAGTCCTGCTCCAGCTGGAATGGGCCGCCCAGCACTTTCAGCCGGAAATCTTCAAGGACATCGACCTCCGCCGGGACCTGAAAGCGTTCTACACACAATTCTTCCGCTACACCCTGACGGATGATGATGTAACGCGGATTCTGGCAGGCCAGCCCCCCGCCACGCCCTGAGCACAGCCCCGCGCCTGAGTGTACGTGGGGAACGCTGCGGGACTGACGCCGTTCTCTTACTGTTGGAATGAAATTAGCCCTTCCCTCCCGCAGGAGAAAACAGGCATTAGGGACAGCGTGAAACACCAGACAGACGCTCCTCTGCCTGTTTCAGCCCAGCCATGACCGGCTTGCTGGACCATATGCGCACCCACAACACGCCGCCCCGGCTTCTGGCGGCGCTCAGGGCGCTTGTCCGCAAAGATACTCTGTGGCTGATCGCGCTGGCCGCCCTTGTTGGCGTGCTGGCGGGTGGTGTGGTCAGCCTGATGACCCTCGCAACCTTCCTTGCTCATCATCTGCTGGCCCCCGGTTCCGGCCGCCTGTCTGGCCTGACAACCGTCAACCCTGTGCGCGCCCTGCTGGTCCCCATGGGCGGCGGGCTGCTGCTGGGACTGACCGGCCTGTATCTGGCCCGCAAAACCCGCTTCCGCCCGGCTGACCCGATTGAAGCCAATGCCCTGCATGGGGGGCGGATGTCCTTTCGAGACAGTCTGATTCTGGCCGGACAGACCATTCTCTCCAATGGCTGCGGGGCGTCACTGGGGCTGGAAGCCGGGTTCAGCCAGTTGGGCGCGGCCTTTGGCTCCCGCATTGGTCGGCAGTTGCGCATGCACCGGGCGGATGTGCGCCTGCTGGTGGGCTGCGGGGCAGCCGGAGCCATTGGCGCGGCGTTTGATGCGCCTCTGGCCGGGGCCTTTTATGCGTTTGAACTGATTATTGGCTCCTACACCTTTACCGCGCTGGCTCCGGTGGCGCTGGCCGCCATCTGTGGCATTGGCGTTGTGCATCTGACGGGCACCGTACTGCCGCCCGTCTGGGTGGCCACACCGCAGGGTATTCCGCTGCTGGCTTACTTCCCCATTATTCTGCTGGGCATTTTTGCCGGTCTGGTGGGGGTGATGCTGATGCGCGGTGTCACGCTGACGGAATATACCTTCCAGCGCCTGCCTCTGCCTGTCTGGCTGCGGCCCGCGCTGGGCGGCCTGCTGGTGGGCGGGCTGGCGCTTATTTCCCCCTCCGTGCTGTCTTCCGGCCATATGGCCATGCGGGCAGGCCTGATCAGCTCGCCGCCCTTTATGCTCGCCCTCGGTCTGCTGGGGCTTAAGGCGCTGGCCTCCGCCATTTCCATTGGCTCGGGTTTTCGCGGCGGACTGTTTTTTGCCTCGCTGTATCTGGGGGTTCTGACGGGCGCGGTCTTTGCCGGGGCACTCGCCCCTCTGGCCGTGCTGCCGGTTTCCGTCTGCACCATTGTGGGCATGTGCGCGCTGGCTGTGGCCGTTATTGGCGGCCCCATGACCATGATCTTTCTGGCGCTGGAAACCACCGGCAGCCTGCCGCTGACGGGCGCTGTGGTGGTCTCGGCCATTGTATCCTCCATGACGGTGCGGCGGACCTTTGGCTATTCCTTCGCCACATGGCGCTTCCATCTGCGTGGGGAAAATATCCGCTCCGGCGTGGATGTGGGCTGGATGCGCACGCTGACGGTGGAGCGGATGATGCGCACGGAAGTCGCCACCTTCCCCGCGACGGAAACCGTGCAGGCCGCCCGCCTCGCCTTCCCCAACCAGACGCCGCGCTACATCGTTCTGTGTGATGAGCAGAATCACTATAAGGGGCTGGTGGAAAACGTGCTGTTCCACGCCAACCGCGTGCCGGAAACCACGCCTCTGACCGAACTTGTCGCCCCGGATGATCTGGCACTGACCCCGGCGCTCTCCCTCTCCACCGCCATTGATACCTTTGAGCGGCTGGCGCGTCCGGCGCTGGCTGTGGTGGATGACACCAACCACATTCTGGGCCTGCTGAGTGAACGCTACGTGCTGCGCCGCTATGCGGAAGAACTGGAACGCACCCGGCGGGAACTGGCGGGGGAAAAATACCGGGTTTAACCGGGCATGCACTTTATACCATTCGATGCGTTGATGATTTCAGTCAGGAGAACCCTTTATGTCTCGCACCGCTTTTCTCAAAACATGCCTGCTGGCCTGCGCCCCGGCGGCTCTGGCTCTTGGGGTAGCTGGCCCCGCCCTGAGCGCCCCGGCTCCTAAAGCCGCCTCGGCCACTCCCCCCACGCTGGATGCCGCAGCCCTTGCCGTGCGAGCCGAACTGAAATCCGTGGGGGCGGCCCGCTTTACCGCTCCGGACTACAAGCTCGGTGTGGTGCGCCATATAGTGATGTTCACCTTCCGCCCCGGCACCACAGCGGCACAGCGCGCGGAGGTCACCCGGCGCTTTGTGGCTCTCACCACTCTCTCCCGCAGGCCAGATGGTAAGACGGTCGTGACGTCCATTGAGACAGGGGCGCAGAACAGCGGGGAAAATTCCGACCTCGGGCTGGAGCAGGGCTATCTGGTCACCTTCCAGTCCGAAGGGGACAGGAATTTTTACGTTGGCCGCCCGATTGTCACCCAGACAGGCTGCTTTGACCCGGCGCATGATGCCTTCAAAACCTTTGCCGGGCCTTATCTGGCGAAGGTCGTGGTGTTTGACTTCACCCCCACGCCTCCGGCGGCCCTTTAACGCAGTGGCCTTCCCGCATGGAACGGGAGGCCGCACCAACGCAAACGCATATCTGTGATCTGGCACGGACGCAGAACAGTGTTATAACAGCCCTTCCTTTTTAAGCCTGATCCAGACGGAGCCATTCCCTTATGACCGCCCCTGCCCAGACCCCGGCGAACCAGTCTCTTCTGGGCCGCCTGAAGGACATTGCCGGACACAGCCACGTGCTGACCAGCGAGGCCGAAACCTACCGCTTCCGCCATGGCTTCCGCTTTGGCGCGGGCAAGGTGCTGGCCGTGGTGCAGCCCGGCACGCTGGTGGAACTCTGGCGGGTGGCGCAGGCCTGTGTGGATGCGGGCAAGATTATCATCATGCAGGCCGCCAATACCGGCCTGACGGGCGGCTCCACGCCGGATGGTAATGATTATGACCGTGAGATCGTGCTGATCAGCACCCTTCGGCTGACCGGCGCGCATCTGATTGGCGGCGGCAAGCAGGTTGTCTGTCTGCCCGGTTCTACGCTGTATGAGCTGGAAAATATGCTGGGTGCCATTGGGCGCGAGCCGCATTCCGTTATCGGCTCGTCCTGCATTGGCGCGTCTGTTCTGGGTGGCATCAGCAACAACTCCGGCGGTGCGCTGGTGCAGCGTGGCCCGGCCTATACGGAAATGGCCGTGTTTGGTCAGGTAGGGGAAGACGGTAAGCTCCAGCTCGTCAACCATCTGGGCATCCAGCTGGGGAATGACCCGGAAGCCATTCTGAACAAGCTTCAGGCCGGCACGTTCTCCGATGCGGATATCGACTGGGATGCCGGCCGCGGGCATGACAACAATTACATCACCCATGTGCGTGATGTGGATGCGGACACCCCTGCCCGCTTTAATGCCGACCCGGCCCGCTGGCATGAGGCCGCAGGCTGCGCTGGCAAGCTGGTGGTGTTTGCCGTGCGTCTGGACACCTTCCCCGCCGCAAAAGACCCCGCCGTGTTCTACATTGGCTCCAACAGCACGGACGAGCTGGAAGACCTCCGCCGCCATATGCTGACAGGGTTTGAAGAACTGCCGATTGCAGGTGAATACATCCACCGCGATGCGTTCAATATTGCCGAGAAATACGGCAAGGACACGTTTGCCGTCATCCGCAAGTTCGGCACGAAATTCCTGCCGAAAATGTTTGCGATGAAGTCCCGGTTTGACATTTTTGCCAAGCAGTTCGGCTTCCTGCCTGAAAACCTGAGCGACCGCATCATGCAGGCGCTCAGCGTGTTCATCCCCAACCAGCTGCCCAACCGGATGCTGGAGTATCGGGACAAGTTTGAACACCACCTGATGCTGAAAACCTCCGCCACGCTGGCAGGCCCGATGAAGGCCTATCTGGAGCAGTTCTTCAGCAAGGCAACGGGGGAGTTTTTTGAATGCACGCCCGATGAAGGCACCCGCGCCTTCCTGCACCGCTTTGCCGCTGCGGGGGCTGCTGTGCGTTACCGTGCTGTGCATCACCGTGAGGCCGAAGACATTGTGGCGCTGGACGTCGCCCTGCGCCGGAATGACCGGGAATGGTTTGAAAAACTGCCCAAAGAGATTGAAGACAAGATTATCGTCAAACTCTATTACGGCCACTTCCTGTGCCATGTGATGCATCAGGATTACGTCATCAAAAAAGGCTACAACGCCATGGCGGTGGAGCACAGCATGCTCCCCGGGCTGGACCAGCGCGGCGCGCGCTACCCGGCGGAACATAACGTAGGCCATCTCTATCAGGCCCCGGATGTCATGCTGGCGCATTACCGGGAACTGGACCCCTGCAACTGCATGAACCCTGGCATTGGTCTGGCCACTAAAAAGAAGAACTGGGTGGCGGAAAGCGTCTAAAACGCGATAGAGAGGTCCGGCCCTTCCCTGTTACCGGACCTCTCGCTTTATGCTCCAGATCGACAGCCTCGTGTTCAACGCATGGGGACGCCAGTTTTTTAATCGTGCCAGCGTCAGCCTGCCCAACCCCTCCAAGGTCTCTCTTGTGGGGCGGAACGGGGTTGGTAAATCCACGCTGTTCAAGCTGATTAAAGGCGAGTTGCAGCCGGACTCCGGTGAAATTTCCATCCCCAAAGCTGCCCGTATTGCGGCGGTGGATCAGGAACATCCGGCCACGGATGTCACGTTGCTGGAAACCATTCTGGCAGCAGATCTGGAACGCGCCACGCTAATGGCCGAGCTGGAAACCGCCGAGCCGGAGCGCATGGGCGATATCTGGATGCGGCTGATTGAAATTGATGCCGACAGCGCGCCCTCCCGCGCTGCGGAAATTCTGAACGGCCTTGGCTTTTCCACCGAAGATCTGGACCGCCCGATGGCGGAATTCTCCGGTGGCTGGCGGATGCGTGTGGCGCTGGCCGCCGCCCTGTTCTCCGAGCCTGACCTGCTGCTGCTGGATGAGCCGACCAACTATCTGGACCTTGAAGGCGCTTTGTGGCTGGAAGCCCGGCTGGAACGCTACCCGCACTGCGCCCTGATTATCAGCCATGACCGTGAGCTGCTGAACAACTCAGTGGACTTCACGCTGCATGTGACGGAAGGCAAGCTGGAACTCTATACCGGCGGCTATGATTCCTTTGAGCATCAGCGGGCTGAAAAAATCCGCCTGCAAAGCGCCACCCGCGCCAAGCAGGAAGCCGAGCGCGCGCATCTGCAATCCTTTGTGGACCGCTTCAAAGCCTCCGCCGCCAAAGCCGCTCAGGCCCAGAGCCGCGTGAAACGTCTGGCCAAGCTGACGCCGATTGAAACCACCATTGAGGCACAGGTTTCCCCCTTCATCCTGCCCTCCCCGCCGCGCCCGCTGGCCCCGCCCTTGCTGCGGCTGGAAAATGTGGATGTCGGCTACGGGGATGACCCGGCCATTCTGAAAGACCTTGATCTGCGGCTGGATGTGGATGACCGCATCGGCCTGCTGGGCGTCAACGGGGCCGGTAAATCCACCTTTGCCAAGCTGGTAGCCGGCGCATTGCAGGCACGGTCCGGGCGTGTGTCCCGCTCGGCCCGGCTGGAAGTGGGCTGGTTCCATCAGCATCAGATTGAAGCGCTGGACCCGCAGCAGACCCCGCTGGATATCATGCGCGAAGCCCGCCCGACGGACAGTGACCAGTCTCATCGTTCCCGGCTGGCGCAGTTTGGCATTCATTTTGAAAAGCAGGGCACCAAGGTGGAGGCGCTCTCCGGTGGGGAACGCGCCCGCCTGCTGCTGAACATGGTCGCCATGTCCGCCCCGCATCTGCTCATTCTGGATGAACCGACCAACCATCTGGATATCGACAGCCGCCGCGCCCTGCTGGATGCGCTGAACGCGTATGAAGGGGCTGTGCTGCTGATTACCCATGACCGCTCACTGATGGAGCTGGTCGCCGACCGCCTGTGGCTGGCAGCGGACAACACCATTGTGCCGTTTGATGGCGATATGGATGACTACGCCCGCTTTGTGATTGAACGCGCCCGTGGCGGCACAGCAGCCCCCTCGCAGCGCGCTGCGAAGGAAAAGCGGAACAAGAAAGACAAAAAAGAGAAGAAGAAAAAGTCCTGAACAGAACGTAGGACGGACCCTTGGCGCAGATTGCCATCACCCCCAGCCTTGCTCTGGATGACTCGGAACTCTCCTTTACCTACATTCTGGCCTCCGGCCCCGGCGGCCAGAATGTGAACAAGGTGGCGACCGCTGCGCAGTTGCGGTTTGATGCTGCCAATTCGCCCTCCCTGCCCGAACGGGTGCGCACCCGCCTGCTCACACTGGCCGGGAGCCGCGCCACGCGGGACGGGGTGATTGTCATCACCGCGCGCAATTACCGCACCCAGCAGCAGAACCGGGAGGACGCGACCCAACGTCTGGCTGAACTGATCCGGCAGGCCGCACATAAGCAGGCCTACCGTGTGCCCACCCGCCCCAGCAAAGGCGCACGCCAGCGGCGGCTGGACGGCAAATCCCGCCGCTCCAGCATCAAGCAGGGCCGCAGTAAGCGATTTGATGATTAGGCATAGAAATCCTTTATTGGTGACATAATAAAAATTTCTAAGGCTATAGTTCATATTGAAAATGCGTTTGTTTATTTTGACTTCCATCAAATAAAACACACACACCGCACGCTATAACTTCTTTCAGCAAGACGATCTGTGATGTCGCTTGTTAAAAGGAGATGACGCACCATGCCGAAATCTGTCGTAAATCCCGAATTTCTTCCTGTTCTTGAAAAAATGCCGTCTTTTGACGGCCTTTCGGGCATGTCCCTGCCGGAAGTGCGGGAAACATTCCTGACCTCCGTGCGCCTTATAGAAGGTAAACCTCTGCCGGACGTGGAAGCACAGGAAGAGTATGTGCCCGGCCTGAACAACGCGCCGGACGTGCGTATTCTGACCTACAGCCCCCGCAAACCCGCACCCAGAGCACCAGCCATGATCTATATCCACGGCGGCGGCCTTGTGTCCGGCCACCCGGAAGTGGATGACCCCAAATGCCAGAAACTGGCCAGCCAACTGGGGTTGAAGGTTTTTTCCGTCGATTATCGTCTGGCGCCGGAAGTCAAATACCCTGGCGCGATTGAAGATTGTTACGCGGTGCTGAAATGGGTGCACGAAAACGCCGATCAACTCGGCATCGACCGTGAAAAGGTTGTTGTCGCGGGGGAAAGCGCCGGTGGTGGCCTGAGTGCGGCCCTCTCGCTGATGGCGCGGGACAAGAAAGAATACAAGCTGGCCTATCAGCTGCTCATCTACCCCATGCTGGATGACCGCACGGCCACAACGGCTGACCCCGCCGCAGATTTTGGCGAGTTTGTCTGGACCCGCTCCGCCAATAAATTTGCCTGGCAGGCTTATCTGGGGAACGACGCCGGGGGCGCCAACACCCCGGTTTATGCGTCCGCCGCCCGCGCGAAGGATCTGGCCGGTCTGCCCCCCACCTTTATTGGGGTCGGGTCCATGGACCTCTTCCTGTGTGAAGATCTGGATTACGCCAAACGCCTGATGGCCGCAGGTGTGCCGACCGAAGTCATGGTGGTGCCCGGTGCCTACCATGTGTTCGACATGTATGTGCCGGATGCCGAACTGTCCCGCCGCTTTGCAGACGCATACTGCGCGGGCCTGAAGCGGGTTCTGGGTCTGTAACCCCCTGGCCGGGCGCTGACTGAAAGCCGGTGCCCGGCCAGCGCCTATCCCAGACGTGAAGAGCCCCCCTCTTTTGCCGGATTGAGAAATCGGGCTTCATGCTGCCTCACGGTTTTTCTCCGCGAGGCGCATTGATGACAGCTTTCCACCGCCCCACTCAGTCCAGCACCATGACGGCCATCTGTTTTGCCGAGCCGGGCGGACCGGATGTGCTGCATTGTGAAACGCTCCCCATCCCGCAGCCGGGCCGGGGTGAAGTGCTGGTGCGCGTGCAGGCCGCTGGCGTAAACCGGCCAGACCTGATGCAGCGCGCCGGGCTTTACCCTCCGCCGCCCGGCGCCAACCCGCGCCTTGGTCTGGAAATTGCCGGGGAGATTGTGGCGTGCGGTGCGCCGCTGGAAGGCACCCCCATGCCGGAAATTGGCAGCGCTGTGTGTGCCCTGGCCAATGGCGGCGGCTATGCGGACTATTGTCTGGTGCCCGCCGGGCAATGCCTGCCCTGGCCCAAAGGGTATGATGCCGTGCAGGCTGCATCCCTGCCGGAAACCTTTTTTACAGTCTGGTCCAACCTGTTCATGCCCGCGCCCCCGGCTGTGGGGCAGCGTGTGCTGATCCACGGCGGCAGCAGCGGCATTGGCGTGACGGCCATCCAGCTGGTGCGGGCATTTGGAGCCATTCCCTACGTCACGGCAGGAAGTGCGGAAAAATGCGCCCTGTGTGAAAAGCTCGGCGCCATTGCCATCAACTACCATGAGGAAGATTTTGCCGCCCGCCTGCGGGAGCTGACGGATGGCAACGGCGTCAACCTCATTCTGGATATGATCGGCGGCGCGTATTTTGACCGCAACATCAAAAGTCTGGCGATGGATGGCCGACTGGTGATTATCGCGCTGCAAGGCGGGGCCAAGGCGGAGCAGGCCGATCTGGCGCGGATCATGACGCGGCGGCTGATCGTCACCGGCAGCACACTCCGCGGACGAGACACCGCAACCAAAGCGCGCATTGCACGGGAATTACACGCGCAGGTATGGCCCCTGCTGGCCAGCGGCACCATCCGCCCCCGGATTGATACCGTCCTGCCTTTCTCCAAAGCCGCAGAGGCTCACCAGATGATGGAAGACAACAAACATCTGGGCCGCATTATTCTGGTACCTGACGCAAAAGCCTGATGCGTGGCCCGTGCGGGGCTGCACATAGCACCATGTCCGCACGGCCATTCCCCTCATGGGGCTTTTTTCGCTACAAGAAGAGATCTGATCCCTCTCTTTGAGAAGCTTCGTTTTTTATGGCCCCAACTTCCTCTCTTGCGGACAGGCTTGCTGATGTCCGCGCCCGCATCACCGCAGCAGCGCTGGATGCCGGGCGAGACCCTGCCTCTGTCTCTCTGGTAGCGGTTTCCAAGTTCCACCCTGCCAGCAGCGTGCAGGAGGCCATTGCCGCAGGCCAGACGGTGTTTGGTGAAAACCGCGTGCAGGAAGCCGCCGCCAAGTTCCCGCCCTTGCGGGAGCAGAACCCGGCGCTGCGCCTGCATCTGATCGGCGGCCTGCAAACCAACAAGGCCAAAGACGCCGTACGCATTGCAGATATGATTGAGAGCCTCGATCGGCCTGCGCTGGCCGACGCCATTGCGCGCGCAGCAGACAGTGTTGGCCGAATGCCGGAGCTGCTGATTGAGGTCAACACGGGCGACGAACCTCAGAAATTTGGTGTGCCGAAGGAAGAGGCTGACAGCTTTATCCGCATCTGCCGCCAACGGTTTGGTGACAGTTTGCGCGGGCTGATGTGCATCCCGCCCGCAGAGCAGGACCCCACCCCGCATTTCCGCCTGCTGCGCAGCATGGCGCAGACGCACGGCCTGCCGGTGCTCTCCATGGGCATGTCCGCCGATTACCCGATTGCCATTGCCGAGGGCGCGACACTGGTGCGCGTGGGCACAGCCATTTTTGGCCCGCGCCCACCCACCGCCTGACGGGCGGAGACCAGATAACTTGCAATTCCCCGGCCTGACCCCCTATGCAAACGCCGGGACTCATTTTCCCACGAGCGACGTGGAGCCAGAACTGACATGACAGACCCTGCTAATACCCCCGGAACAGACCCGCAGTCTGGCACGCCACCGCACGCTGCGGCACAGCCCGCTCCGGCTCACGCTGAAAAGCCGCAGATTACGGAATTTGACGCCGACCACCCGCAACATGCTGCAGCCCCCGTTGGCTTTGCCGCGCTGCTGGGTGTGCTGGGCGTGGTGTATGGGGATATCGGGACCAGCCCGCTTTATGCCTTCCGCTCCACAGTGGAAGTCATTTCCGGGCACCATAGCGTCGCGCCGTGGGAAATTATGGGGGTCGCCAGTCTTATTTTCTGGACCCTTATCCTCATTGTGACGGTGAAATACGTCATTCTGATTATGCGGGCCGACCATAATGGCGAGGGCGGCATTCTCGCCATCATGTCCCTCGCCCAGCGTATGGCCACCAGTCCAAAAACCCGGTGGGCGCTCGGATTGGTGGGAATTGTCGGGGCCTGTCTGTTCTTTGGGGATGGCATTATTACCCCGGCCATTTCCGTGCTTTCCGCCATTGAGGGCGTGGAAGTCAGTGTGCCCGCCGCGCATGACTTTGTGATTCCCATCGCCATTCTGGTCATTATCAGTCTGTTCAGCGTGCAGTGGATCGGCACCGGCAAAGTCGGCACCATTTTCGGGCCGGTCATGCTGCTGTGGTTCGGCACGCTGGGGGCGCTGGGCGTTGTGCAGATCCTGCATCACCCCGGTATTCTGATGGCACTTTCCCCCACCTATGCGCTGGAATTTGTGTTTTATCACGGCAGGCTCTCGTTTCTGGCCCTTGGTTCCGTGGTGCTGTGCGTCACCGGGGCCGAGGCACTCTATGCCGATATGGGCCATTTTGGCCGCGCGCCCATCCGCTACGCGTGGCTGTTCTTTGTGCTGCCCATGCTGGTGCTGAACTACTTCGGGCAGGCTGCACTGGTGATTGCCGACCCCAAGGCGCTGGTGAACCCGTTCTTCCTGATGTGCCCGCACTGGATGCAGGGGCCGATGGTGGTGCTGTCCACCTTCGCCACCGTTATTGCCAGTCAGGCCGGGATTTCCGGCGGCTTCTCCATCTGTCGCCAGCTTATCCAGCTTGGCTACATGCCGCGCCTGCGCATTACCCACACCAATGCGGAAGAGGAAGGCCAGATCTATCTGCCGGACTTCAACCGCTTTCTGGCCGTGGGCGCCGTGCTGCTGGTTGTGGCGTTCCGTAGCTCCGATGCACTGGCCTCGGCTTACGGTATTGCCGTGACAGGCACCTTCATCTGCACCTCCATTCTGGCCATTGTCGTCTTCCGCAAACACTTCAACTGGCCGGTCTGGCAGGTGGCACTTGTGTTTGGCGGCTTCCTGGCGCTGGACAGCACCTTCTTTGCTGCCAACGCGCTGAAGATCCCCGATGGGGGCTGGGTGCCGGTGCTGCTGGGCTGTGTGCTGACCCTGATGATGACCACATGGAAGAAGGGCCGTGGCCTGATTGTGGCCCGCCAGCGGCAGGACAGCCTGCCCATGGGCTCCTTCATCGCGCGTCTGCCGCAGTCCCGCATTATCCGCGTGCCGGGCATGGCCGTGTTCATGACGGGCACGCCGGACTTTGTGCCGCCCTGCCTGCTGCATAACCTGCGCCACAACAAGATCCTGCATGACCACGTTCTGTTTGTCACCGTGCAGAACCTTGACCAGCCAGAAGCCGACCGCGGCCACCGCGTGGCGGTGGAAGAGCTGGCCCCCAATATCTACCGCGTCATCCTGCGCTACGGCTTTATGGAAATGCCGAACATCCCGCGCGCGCTGGAAGACCTGAAGTCCAACGGCGTGGATTTTGATGCCCTGCAAGCTTCCTATTTCACCTCGCGCGAACTGATTACCCGCTCCTCTGTGCCCCGTATTTCGCACTGGCGGATGTCTCTGTTCCTGTTCATGGCGCGCAATGCCACGTCCAGCATGGAATTCTTCCGTATTCCGCCGGACCGCGTGGTGCAGCTGGGCGTGAAGGTGGCCATCTGACCGCCCTCGTGCCCTCCAGCGCTGACCCCCTCGCGCTCTATATCCACTGGCCATTCTGTCTGGCCAAATGCCCGTACTGTGACTTCAACTCACACGTGCGGGAACGGATGCCGGAGGCCCGCTTTGCTGCCGCCCTGCGCACGGAACTGGCGCATGAGGCCGCACGGCTGGGCCGTCGCAAACTCGGCTCCATTTTTTTTGGCGGGGGCACGCCCTCTCTGATGGCACCCGAGAGTGTGGCCGCGCTGATTGCCGACGCCACGACACTTTTCGAGCCTCTCCCCAACCTTGAAATCACGCTGGAAGCCAACCCCACCAGCGTAGAATCCGGCCGCCTGAGCGCCTTCCGGCAGGCAGGGGTAAACCGCGTTTCTCTGGGGATTCAGGCGCTGGATGATGCCTCGCTCAAATTTCTGGGCCGGGAACATTCAGCCAAACAGGCCCTCGCGGCGCTGGAAATTGCCCGGGGTCTGTTCCCCCGCATTACGTTTGACCTGATTTACGCCCGCCCCGGCCAGACACTGGCCGACTGGCAGGCGGAACTGGATACGGCGCTCAGTCTGGTGGCAGACCATGTCTCGCTCTACCAGCTGACCATTGAGCCCGGCACCAAGTTTGAAGCCCTGTATCGCACCGGCGCGTTCACCCTGCCGGATGAAGACACCGCAGCCCGCCTGTATCAGGAAACCAGCGAGGTCACCGCGCGGCACGGGCTGGCAGGCTATGAAGTCTCCAATTATGCCCGCCCCGGCAGTGAAAGCCGCCATAACCTGACCTACTGGCGCTATGGCGATTATCTGGGCCTCGGCCCCGGCGCGCATGGACGCATCACGCAAGGCGACGCCCTGTTTGCCACCCGCCGCCATCGTGCGCCGGAACCCTGGGCGGATCTGGTGGAACGCACCGGCACCGGCCAGACCTCGCAGGATGCGCTGGACCCGACAGACCGCGCGCGGGAAATGCTGCTGATGGGCCTGCGCGTGACGGAAGGCATCAACGCCCCCCGCTTTACCGCCCGCACCGGCCTGAGCCTGCACGACGCGCTGGATCCGGTGATTCTGGAAGCCGCTCTTGAGGAAGGTTATCTGGAGCAAACCACCGAAACCCTCCGCGCCACCCCGGAAGGCCGCCTGCGGCTGGAAGCCCTGCTGGGCGCGCTGGTGCTGTAAGCAGTTCTGCTATTTTTTACACAGCAACTCATGAACAGAGATGATCTGAGATAAGATGATCACCAGAACTCCCCAGAAAGAAAAATCATAAATACATCTATAGGTTTCACAGATGATGATAAAAATCACAGAAACCAAACAAAAAATAAGAAAAGCCAAAGACCATTTATATCTGGAATTTCCCATTCTCTATAATCCCACCCAATCACTATAATGATTTAATACTTTCCGCACTTTCAAATACCACACGAACCCCGGCATCTGCTATGCCATCCAAGGACTACGTGGCAATGGTTTAAAATACCCGACCTTTATCCCCTGCGAATTAAATTTTTGCCCACCCATATTCCCTTCCCATTCCATTTAACGATACGCTTGCGGCATGGTATCTGATCGGGTGCCGTTCTTAACCAACCGAGGCTTTTCATGCGCCAGCGTTCCCTGACTCATCGCCCTTTTCTGCGGCTGACTTCCGCTCTTGCCGCAACGCTGGCCGTGCTGTGCGCCGCCCCCCATGCCCGTGCGGATGAAAAATCCGACGCCCCGGAACTGGTGATTGAAGACAACGACTTTCTCGGTCCGGGTGGTTCAGACATTCAGTCCACCATCCCGCTGCTGGCCAACCCGCATATCAAGGTTCTCGGCTTTACCGTTTGCGCGGGGGATGACTGGGAGAATGCGGAATCCGCCCACCTGCGCCGCTTTCTGGAAATTGCTCACCGTGAGGATATTCCGGTGGCCGATGGCGCTGTGTATCCGCTGATCAACAGCGTGGAACTCATGCGCCTGCGTGAGCAGCAATATGGCGCCATTCCGTGGAAAGGCGCATGGGGTGGCCCCGGCTCCATGGCTAATGTGCCCTCCACCCAGCCGCCGCTACCCAAATTTACAGAAGGCGCCCCCAAAACTCCCGCCATTGCAGAACCGGCGGCCATGTTCCTGATCCGCATGGTGCATGCGCACCCGCATCAGGTGACAATTTATGAAGCGGGCCCGATGACCAATCTGGCGCTGGCCATCCGTCTGGACCCAACCTTTGCCGCCACTGCCAAACAGCTGGTGTTCATGGGTGGGCTGATTGACACCAGCATGATGTCCATCACCGGCAGCGCGAACTTTGCGTCTGATTTCAACATGATTTTTGACCCGGAAGCCGCCCACATCACGCTAACCGCCGCATGGCCGTCCATCACGGTAGTGGGGAATGTGTCCAACGATATCATGATGACAAAGCCTTACATGGCCCGCATTGCCAGCAAGAACACTCCGGTGACCAGCTACATGAGCCGCAATTTCTCCCCGCTGCCGCTGTGGGATGAAATGGCCGCCGCCATTGCGGCTGATCCGTCGCTCGTGAAACAGTCTGTCAAAGCCTACATGGATGTGGAAATCGCCAAAGGCTACAGCTACGGCCATGCCCATGTCTGGCCCAAAAATCTCGCTCCCGTCAAAATGGGCGTGCGGGAAGTAACACTGGTGCAGAAAATTGATGCTGAGAAGTTTCAGGAAAACTTCGTGAAGCAGGCGCAGGGTCTTTGAAAAAAAATGCTCTTCAGATTCACGCGATCTGAAGAGCACTCATTAAGACTTTTATAAATTTCAGACTGCTTACGGCTCAAATTTTCCGCCCCAGCATTCAACGGGTATTCCTGCAATCACAGCACATTTCTGACCGTTGGGGTACGTCACAATAAGATGATGATGAGTCTCCTCAGCACTTCGCAGGTATGATCCAACATCACTGCTTGAGGTAAGGGAGACCGTCGCCTGCGCTTTCGGAGAAACCCCGGCATAGGAAACCAGTAGACCGGTAAGAGACATGGAAGCGAACACAAAAGTTCTAAATTTCTTCATTGAAACATCCTTCCTGCTATACCTAAACCAATCATGTTCAGGAGATAATTATTAACTCCCTGAAATCTTACCCTGTCAATAAATTAATCCGAACTCAAAACGTAAAGGTCACAATGATTTCTTCTGGCCTCAACCTCATTAAACTGGTTGTCGGTGTCAGTTCGGTTGAAGAACTGGCGGAACGACAGAAAGACCCCCACAACACCCGGCAGCACCCGCAGCACGGCGCGCGCTTGCCAGTGGTGCATACCCGCACCTTTCCGCGCCAGAGTGAGGAAATCCTGCAGGGTGGCTCTCTCTATCGGGTTATCAGCAGCCTGATCCAGTGCCGCCAGCAGGTGCTGGACCTGCAAACCGAAACACGGGCAGATGGCACACAGGGCACGCTCATCCTGCTCTCCCCAGAGATCATCCGGGTTGAACCCCGCGCCATGCGCCCTTTTCAGGGATGGCGCTACCTGAAACCTGCCGACGCCCCGCCAGATCTTTCCGGCACACAAAGCTCAAACCTGCCGCCGCATTTGCAGAAAGAGCTGACGCTGCTGGGGCTGTAAAAAAGCTTCGGTCATAAAAAAAGCCCCCTTCTGAACGAAGGGGGCTTTTTTGTCTGTGCGAGGGAGCGGGAAAACACCGCTCCGACTGGTCAGAGTTTAGAAGTCTGCGCCAACCTGCATGAACACATAACGACCAATCATCTCAGACCCATAGAGCTGAGCATTGGTGTTGGTTGCACCGTCGGCCACAAACGGGGCTTTCTTGTCCAGAATGTTGTTCACACCCGCAGACAGGTTCCAGCGGCCCATGGTGTAACCCACTGTGACATCATGCGTGAAGATGCCAGGCGTTTTGCAATAGGAATACGTGGAGCAGGACACATCGCTCGTTCCATCATTCCATTTCATGCCGCCCATGTAGGACATCATGTAGGTCAGGCGGAAGTTGTTATGGTTCCAGGTGACCGTTGCATAGTCACGCACACGCGGCTGGCCTGAGCCGTAACCCTGATAGAACATACGGCCAGCATAGTTGTTCCACTCACCGCCCGGCTCGTTCTGCTGGAGGTAGGAGACCAGCTGCTGGAAATTGTTGTTCAGAACAATCATGTCCTGCCAGCCCAGACGCAGGCGATAGGTCAGGTCAAAATCAATACCACTCGTGCGCAGGCCACCAACGTTCTGATAGATATTTTCCACCGTCGTCAGCTGACCAGTCGAGTTACGCGGGTTCACAAACTGGCACTGGTAAGAATTACCGGTTGCACAGGAGTCAACGATGTACTGCGTCGGCAGCGTGCCGATCATGTTCTTGATCGTGTAGTGCCAGTAATCAACCGTTGCGGTCAGGCCAGGAATCCAACGGGGAGTAACCGTCGTCCCGATGGTGTAGGTCCGAGCTGTTTCCGGAGACAGATGCGAGTTCCCACCCGTTACAGTAGAAATCTGGTTGTTGGGCTGTTTGAAGGTTGCGGTGTTGATGCCCATTTTCTGGCAATACGCCGTAACAGCAGCAGACTGAGAACCGTAAGATGACGCCTGTGCACAGGGGTCATTCGCAGTATCGTAGCTGATGCCCTGACCGCCATACAGTTCGTTCACGCTTGGCTGACGGAAGGACGTACCCAGCGTTGCATAGAACCGGATGTCACGCACCGGTGCCCAGTCAATGGAGAGTTTCCAGGTCTGGGTGCTGCCGAAGGTGTTATAGTGAGACCAGCGGCCCTGCCCGTCGACAGACAGATCTTTTGCCAGAAAAGCATCACGCAGCAGCGGGATTTTTGCTTCTGCATAGACTTCCGTTGCGTTAAATCCGCCACCGGTGTTGGAGGAAGAGTTCCCTGCGGAATCGCCGTTCATGGTCAGCGGGTCGGCATGGTAGCTGGCCTGCTCACTGCGGTGTTCGATACCGCCAGCAACACCAATCGTGCCACCATGCTCATACGGCAGCTTCACAACTTTGTCGTTGTGAACGCGCGCATTGAAGTCACGCAGCTGGTAATCAGCATGATCATGTTCATTGAACGTGGCGTACTGCTTCGCCTTACCCGTCAGATTCTGCATCGGATCAGCCAGCGCACAGCCAGCAGAGGCCTGACAGACTGAAGGATCATACGTCACAGCACTGCTGGAGCTCGTGGGGTCCAGCTGACGGATGCCATAGACCTGCATCAGATGGTTGTAGTTGATCTGATTGAGGGTGTTGTAGGTCGTCTGGCTATCGCCATAGCCCATGGAAACATCATATTCCCAGTTTCCGACAATCTTACCCTTGGCACCCGCCGTCACCTGATAGGTGTCAGATGCCTGATTGCTCTCACGACCGCCCAGCTCTGTATAACGACGATACATATAGGAGTTTTCCCCCCAGGAGCTGTCATAATACGGAGCATTGGTGGGCATGGTCAGCGGATTGACCAGGTCGGACGGATAGACACTCCCCGTCACCGGCATCCCCGCCATCATCTGGGAAGAAGCCTTATGAGTGTACTGAACATTGGCATAAAGCTTGAAATGTTCGTTCACATCATAATGCGCATCGCCATTCAGAGAGCCCTGCTCCAGGTAGCTGAGCAGAGAGGACGTGCTACCGTAGTTATAGCGGTCAGCTGATGTATAAGGGTGTGTGCCGTTGCCATTGGCGTTGGCGACAACATCCAGCCCTGTCGCATCGTTCATGATGCGGGAACCCGCCGTAATACCCGAGCCGAACGTAGGATCGCTACCAATCGTCGGATCTGTCGCCCAGGGCCTGGACAGATAATTACGGTCTTTCTGCATGATCCCGCCCTGCGTCATATACTGACCGAAGACCGAGATATTGCCCTTGTCGTGATCGAAATTGAATCCGTAATGGCCGGAAATTTTGCCGGTGCGGTCATCGCCGACATCGGTGATGCCACCGCGCACGGTGATGTTGCCGCCCTGAATATTATGCTTGAGCTTGACGTTGATCACACCCGCCACAGCATCAGCACCGTACAGTTCGGAGCCACCATCTTTCAGGATTTCGATGCTCTCAACCATGTCGGACGGGATGTTGTTCAGATCCGCACAGGAAGCACCGTTACCCATGGTCTGGATCATGCGCTTGCCGTCAACCAGCACCAGAACGCGGCTGGAACCGAGGTTACGGATATCCGCGCAGGACATGCCGCCACCGCCATTCTGCGTGGTGTTCTGCGTGCCGCTGCTCCCAATGGAGGGGAGACGCTGCAGGTAATCACCAATGGTCGTGGCGGAAGTCTGCTGAATTTCTTTAGCCGTAACCGTCTGCACCGGGTTGGGGTTGTAACGGCCAGAGCGCAGAGCGGAGCCCGTTACAACCACGTTTTCAGGGCTGTTGGATTCCTTGGGAGACGTATCGGCAACGCTTTTAAGTGTCGCACTATTCTTTTTGGTGGCCGTTACTTTCCGGGCAACAGGCTGTGCTGTTGTTTTGGAAGCCGTGCGGGCTGCCGTCTTGCTGGCAACAGTTGTCTTGCCAGCTTTTGCTTCAACATCCGCAGCCTGAGCTATGGCAGGCGATACCGCAGCAAAAACCGGCAACGCATAAAGGAGGGAGAAAGAGAGCGGCAGGCGCGTCTTTCTGCGATCAGTATGGGACATAGGTGTTTCCTGCGCGATATTACATTTTGATTACGATAAGTATCTCCGAATTAAGAAACAGCTCTGCGCGTGTCACGCTTAAATTTCGATACAAAAACCTTTTCTCGAAATATGCGGCATCAAAAACACACCACTATCGTAACGATGTCACTTTGTTTCCGAAACCAGACTCCAATCGACCAAAAAGATCTTTCGATTCAACATTTTCTTTCCGAAAAGAAAAATCGTTTTGAACCCATTCTTTCTGTTACCCGGATGCCACACAGCTTTCTTGACTCGCTCCTCTCCTGCCCCCTAACCGTGAAGGCCCTACCCCACTGGTGCGGCGGGACTCTCGCGCGCTCCGGGGCATTTGAGGAGAGTTCTGAATGATCCGTCGTCCCTGGCTGTACGCCGCGACAGCCGCAACCTGCCTGGCAGGCTGGAGCACAGCCGCCACCGCAGCCCCCCTGCCGGCGTCCAACCCGTTTGCCGCAGAAAGCACCCTGCCCTACCACGCCCCGCGCTTTGATCTGATCAAGGACACGGACTACCAGCCCGCGCTGGAGCAGGGCATGGCCGAGCAGGCAGAAGAAATGGAGCGAATCGCCAACAGTTCCGAACCGGCGACGTTTGAGAACACCATTTCCGCCATGGAACGCTCCGGCCGCCTGCTGGACCGCACGCTGGAAACCTTCAGCGGTGTGTATTCCGCCAACACCAACCCGGTTCTGGATAAAGTGCAGGAAGTGGTGGGGCCAAAACTGTCCGCGCATGAAGACAGCATTTTCCTCAACCCCAAACTGTTCGCACGCATCCAGTATCTGCACGCCCGCAAGGATACGCTGGGACTGAACGCTGAGCAGAAGCAGGTTCTGGACGTCTATTACCAGAACTTCGTGCAGGCTGGCGCGCAGCTCTCTGATGATGACAAAGCCAAACTGCGTGACCTGAACACCCGCCTCTCCAAACTGGAAACCGTGTTCCAGCAGAAGCTGCTGGCAGGCACCAAGGCCTCCGCACTGGTTGTGTCGGACAAAGCCAGACTGGCTGGTCTGGATGCCGCCGCCATTACCGCTGCACAGACAGCTGCCACAGAGCGCAAGCTTGACGGCAAATGGCTCCTGCCGCTGCAAAACACCACGCAGCAGCCGACCATGGAAACCCTGACGGACCGTGAAACCCGTCAGGCACTGTTTGAACAGTCCTGGACCCGTGTAGAAAAAGGTGGTGACGGCGATACGCGTGACACCATTGCCACCATCGCCCAGTTGCGTGCCCAGAAAGCCGCTCTGTTTGGCTACAAGAACTATGCGGCCTATGTGCTGGCAGACCAGATGGCCAAAACGCCTGAAGCCGTGCACAGCTTTATTGCGCAGATCGTCCCGGCCCTCGCCGCCGAACAGAAGCGTGAAGCCGCTGACATTCAGAAGACCATCACCAAAAGCGGTGCGTCCTTTGAGCTCAAGCCGTGGGACTGGCCTTACTATGCCGCTCAGGTGCGCAAGGCCCGCCTCAACTTTGATGAAAATCAGGTCAAACCTTATTTTGAGCTGAATACAGTTCTGCAGGATGGCGTCTTTTTTGCCGCCAACAGCCTGTATGGCGTCACCTTCAAGCGCCGCACGGATATTCCGACCTACAACCCGGATGTCATGGTGTTTGAAGTGTTCGATAAAGACGGGTCCGAACTCGGCCTGATCTATTTCGATTACTTCCAGCGCGACAACAAAAACGGCGGCGCATGGATGTCCAACTTTGTGGGGCAGTCTGCTCTGCTGGGCACCAAGCCGGTTGTGTATAACGTGGCCAACTTCACCAAACCGGCTCAGGGCGAACCTGCTCTGATCAGCTTTGATGACGTGACGACCATGTTCCATGAATTTGGGCACGCGCTGCACGGTCTGTTTGCCAAGCAGACTTACCCGATTATCTCCGGCACCTCCGTGGCGCGGGACTTTGTGGAATTCCCCTCACAGTTCAACGAACACTGGGCGCTGAACGCTCCGGTGCTGGCCCACTATGCCCGCCATTACAAAACTGGTGCGCCCATGCCAGAAAATCTGGTGGCGCTGCTGAAAAAGGCTGCAACCTTCAATCAGGGTTACCGTCTGGGTGAAGTGGTGAGCGCCGCAGAACTGGATATGGACTGGCACAGCCTGGGTGCCGATGCGCCGAAGCAGGATGTGGATGTGTTTGAAAAATCCGCTCTGAGCAAAATGGGGCTGGAAACGGACATGGTGCCGCCGCGCTACCGCTCCAGCTACTTCCTGCACATCTGGTCCAATGGCTATTCCGCCGGATATTACGCCTATCTGTGGACGGAAATGCTAGATGACGACACGTTCGCATGGTTCGAGAAAAACGGTGGCCTGACGCGTAAGAATGGCGACCGCTTCCGTGACATGATCCTCTCCCGCGGCCATACGCAGGATTACGGCCCGATGTTCCGCGCCTTCTATGGCAAGGACCCGGATATTGGCCCGATGCTGACATTCCGTGGCCTGAACGGTTCCAAAAACTAACGCTCTTCTCTCAGGGTGTCTCCGGGCACCCGCCTGAGCGTTTTTCAAACGGCGGTTAGTCTACACTCTGCGGAATAACCGCCGTTCCTGTATAC
>NZ_JOPG01000109.1 GCF_002153605.1 Acetobacter malorum
ACATCCCAGATCACCTTGTCGGCCGGGGTGTCGAACACCGCATGCAGGGCCACGGTCAGTTCCACCACGCCCAGAGAGGCGCCCAGATGGCCACCGGTGGTGGAGACGGCGTCAATGGTTTCGGCCCGCAGCTCGTCCGCAATCTGCTTGAGCTGCTCGACCGAGAGGTTCCGCATGTCAGACGGGTAGCTCACCCGGTCCAGAGCAGGAAAACG
>NZ_JOPG01000110.1 GCF_002153605.1 Acetobacter malorum
GGTCTGGGCATGGCCGTGGCGCACCACCTGCGCGCGGAAGAAGACCCGTCCTACCATGAGCGCAGCGTGATCGCCGTCATCGGCGATGGCTCCATCTCCGCCGGTATGGCGTATGAGGCCATGAACAACGCCGCCGTGGCTGGTCCCGGGGCTGAACGGCTGATCGTCATCCTCAACGATAACGAGATGTCCATCGCCCC
>NZ_JOPG01000014.1 GCF_002153605.1 Acetobacter malorum
GCACTGGCGGGCCGTGTCGGTCAGGCGGTCACCATTGCGTCCACCCAGAAAGAGCCTGCGGCCGGGCCGGGCCAGCGTCAGAGCCAGCGAGCGCCCCAGCCCGGATGACGCGCCGGTAATCAGAACGGTATCGTGTTTCATGTCGCCCTCTTAACCCGAGACTGTTAGAAGATCTTCCCATTATGGCACCCAGACGGCGCTTGTGGCAGAGACGCAGGGTGGGTGGTGAGTTGAGAACACGGAATAGGGTGGAACGGCGGTATGTCGAACGCAGCGTCTGAACAGGGTAAGGGCATCAAACGTCGGGGGGTGTGTTTTGTTATTTCCGCGCCGTCGGGCGCAGGGAAATCGACCATTGCCAACGCGTTGCGGGCGTCTGAACCCAAGCTGCGCCATTCTGTGTCCGTCACCACACGGCAGCCGCGCCCCGGTGAGAAGGAAGGTGTGCATTATCACTTCCGCACGATGGAGCAGTTTGAAGAGATGGCCGCCAATGGCGAGCTGCTGGAATGGGCCATTGTGTTTGGCCGGGGCTACGGCACCCCGCGCGCCCCGGTGGAAGAGGCGCTGAACGCCGGGCACGATATGGTGTTTGATATCGACTGGCAGGGCCACCAGCAGATTCGCAAGGCGCTGCCGGATGATGTGGTCAGCCTGTTTGTGCTGCCGCCCTCTCTGGCAGAGCTGGAACGCCGCCTCCATTCCCGCGCCTCCGACCACCCGGATGAGATTGCCCGCCGGATGGCTGCCGCACGGGATGAAATTTCCCATTGGCGGGAGTTTGACCATGTAGTGGTCAATACGGAACTCGACCGCGCGATTTTTGAAGCCCGCGCCGTGCTGACTGCCGGACGGCTGCTGACGCGGCGGCAGACTGGTCTGGCCGATTTTGTGCAGACCTTCGGAGGCTGACGGGGATGGATTTTTCTTCAGTTTCGGTCCTCTGCCTGGGGGACGTGATGCTGGACAGGTTCCTTTACGGAACCATGGAGCGGATCTCGCCAGAAGCGCCAGTGCCGGTGCTTCTGCTGGACTCCCGGCGGGAAATGCCGGGCGGGGCAGGGAACGTCGCCAATAACGTCATTTCTCTGGGTGGGCGCGCCATTCTGGTCGGGCTGGTCGGGCAGGATGAAGCCGGAGGGGTGCTGCGGCAGGCTCTTGTTAGTCAGCCCCGCGTGGTAGATGCCACCGTCTGTTCGCCTGCGCGGCCTACCATTTGCAAGACGCGGTTTATTGCCGTGCATCAGCAGGTGGTCCGTGCGGATGAGGAAAGCCGCGCTCCGCTCCAGCCGGAAGAGGCCGAGGCGCTGTGCCGCGCGATTGATGCACAGATTGATCAGGTTCAGGCCGTTGTGGTGTCCGACTATGGCAAGGGCGTATGCAGCCCTACCGTGCTGACACATATCTTCACCATGGCCCGCGCGCGGGGCATCCCGGTGTTTGTGGACCCCAAGACGGCGGATTACACCCAGTATCGCGGGGCGACCTGTATCACGCCGAACGCGAAGGAACTCGCTCTGGCCTCCGGCATGCCGGTGGGGACAGAAGCAGAGGCGGAACTGGCGGCGCGTACCGTGATGGCGCAGGCCGATGCCTCCGCCATTCTCGCCACGCGGTCGGAAAAAGGGATGATGCTGGTCCGACGGGATGGCCCGGTGTTGTCCGTGCCAGCCCGTGCGCGGGAAGTGTTCGATGTCTCCGGCGCGGGGGATACCGTCATCGCGACCATGGCGCTGGGCGTTGGCTCCGGCATGTCGTTCGAGCAGGCCATGCGCGTCGCCAATGCGGCAGCGGGCGTTGTGGTGGGCAAGCTCGGTACGGCTACGGCGGATATTCAGGAAGTGCAGCACGAGCTGGAGGAACAGTCCGGCCCGGATGACATTCCGCATCTGCTCCCGCTCTCCGCAGCCTGTGCGCAGGTGCAGCGCTGGCAGGCGCAGGGGTTGAAGGTTGGCTTTACCAATGGCTGCTTTGACATCATTCACCCCGGCCATGTCGGCCTGCTGGCGGAAGCCCGAGCTGCGTGTGACCGGTTGGTAGTGGCCCTCAATACAGATGCCAGCGTCAGCCGCCTGAAAGGCCCGACGCGGCCTGTGAATTCTCTGGACTCCCGTGCTCGCGTGATGGCCGCCATCCGCTACGTGGATGCCGTGGTGTCCTTTGATGAGGACACACCACTGGAAACCATTCGCGCACTGATGCCAGATGTGCTGATTAAAGGGGCGGATTATAAACCGGAGCAGGTTGTGGGAGCAGATATTGTGCAGAGCAATGGCGGGCGGCTCGTGCTGGCCACTCTGGCCGCAGGGCATTCCACAACGGCTACGATTGGACGGATTCAGGGATCATGAGTCGCACACTTCCTCCCAACCCTCTGACCGACGCGCAGACAGATGGCGCACCGCTGCCGCTGGTGGCTGTGCGGGACCGGTTTTCTGACTGGCTGTTCCAGAAGGCTCTGCCTTTCTGGGCCACAACAGGATGCGACGGGACGCCGCATGATCTGGCCTTGCTGGGCGCACAGGAATCTCTGACGCTGGAGGGAGAGCCTGCTCTGCCGCCGTTCAAGCGGGTGCGCGTGCAGGCGCGGCAGTTGTTTGCGTTCTCCTGGGCGGCACTGCAGGGGTGGGAAGAAGGGGTGTCCCGCGCCCACGGTATTTTCCGCTTCATGCTGCATGCGCGGCGTGAAGATGGCGGCTGGGTGCGGAACCTCACGCGGGAAGGCGGTGTGAAGGACAACACCGCAGACCTGTATGACCTCGCTTTTGTAGTGTTCGCGCTGGCCTGGTACGGGCGGCTGGAAGGCTCGGGGCGGGCTGAAACACTGGCGCGGGAAACACTGGTCTGGATTCAGAAAAATATGGCCACAGCAGAAGGTGGCTTTCTGAACTGCCTGCCGGATGACGGCGCAGCGCGGCAGCAGAACCCGCACATGCATCTGCTGGAAGCCGTGCTGGCGCTGTATGGCACCACAAAGCATGAGCCTGATCTTGCTCTGGCGCATACGCTCTACCGGCTGTTCCGCACGCGCTTTTTTGAGCCTGTAACGGGCACGCTGGGTGAGTTCTTTACAAAGGATTGGCAGCTTGCTCCCGGTGAGGCCGGGCAATGGGTCGAGCCGGGGCACCATTTTGAATGGGTCTGGCTGCTGGGCGAATATAGCCGCCTGACGGGCGTTGATACGTCCGAACCCGCTATGCGGCTTGCCAGCTTTGCTACCCGTTTTGGCATGGTGCCGGAAACGGGCCGGGTGCGGGATGTGCTGAAGCGGGATGGCACGGTTCTGCGGGGCGGCTCCCGCTTGTGGGTGCAGGGGGAAGCCCTGCGGGGTGTGCTGAGCCAGGATAAGCAGGACAGCCGCGGTATGGCGGTGCGTCTGGCGGGAAATCTGCTGGATCACTATTTTACCGGTTGCCCGGTGGGCACATGGGTAGACCAGCTGGATGCGGCGGGTGCGCCTGCGGTCACAAAAATTCCGACCAGCTCGCTCTACCACATCATCACCGCGTTTGATTCGCTGGATCAGGCGGCAAAGCTGGCCACACAGGCTGCGCGTCCCCAGCTTTAGGACGTTTAAAGCGTGATATTCTGGTCTGACTGCGGTCAGGCCATCTCCCGCATGCAGCGGGGGCGTATGCGTCTTGCCGGTGATGCCGGGAGACGTGTGCTTCAGGACCTGATAGAACAAATGGCGTGAGCATGACCCAGACCCAACCCGCGCGGCAGGAAGAAGAAACACTTCTGTCGCTCTCCCTTCGCCATCCTCCTGCCAACCTTGAAGCAGAGCAGGCCCTTCTGGGCGCGCTGCTGACAAACAACCGGGCGTATGACCGCGTTTCGGACTTTCTGACCGGCGCGCATTTTGCCAATCAGGTGAATGGCCGCATTTATGATGCGATTGCCCGCCGGATTGAAAACGGCCAGCTGGCAGACCCCGTGACCCTGCGGGCGGAGCTGGAAAATTCCGGTATCCTGAATGACGTTGGCGGCATGGCCTATCTGGCCAAACTGCTGACTTCCATGGTTGGTATTATCAACGCCGGGGATTATGGCCGCGCCATTCATGATGCGTGGATCCGTCGCCAGTTGATTGATATTGGCGAGAACGTGGTGAACAGCGCGTTCGGCACAATCTCCGACCTTTCCGGCCCGGATCAGATTGCCGCGGGGGAAGAGGCGCTGTTCCGTCTGGCCACGGAAAAAGGACAGGACGGCGGCTTTGTGGTGTTTGACCGCGCCCTGACCGACGCCATTAAAACAGCCGAACTGGCCTTCCGGCGGGAAGGGCATGTGTCCGGCCTGACCTCCGGCCTGCGCGACCTTGATAAGAAAACCGGTGGTCTGCACCCGTCGGATCTGATGATTCTGGCCGGTCGTCCGGCAATGGGTAAAACCGCACTGGCCACCAAAATTGCCTTCTCCGCGGCCCGTGCGCTGATGATTGAGGCGGAAGAAAAAGGGCCGGGTGTCGAACCGACCGGCACCGTCGCTATTTTCTCGCTGGAAATGTCGGCGGAACAGCTGGCCACTCGTATTCTGTCCGAGCAGGCGGAAGTGTCCGGTGAAAAAATCCGTCGTGGTGACATTGGCCAGAAAGAGTTTGACCGCTTTGTGCGCGTGAGCCGTGAACTCTCCCGCCTGCCACTGGTCATTGACGATACGCCGGCTATCTCGCTCTCTGCCATGCGAACCCGTTGCCGCCGTTTGAAGCGGACGCGTGGACTAAGCCTTGTGGTGGTCGATTACCTCCAGCTGATGCGGCCCTCCGTTGGCACGCGCCCGGAAAGCCGCGTTCTGGAAATTTCCATGATTACACAGGGGCTGAAGGCAATTGCGAAGGAACTGGAAGTGCCGGTAATCGCACTGTCCCAGCTCTCCCGTCAGGTAGAAAGCCGTGAAGACAAACGCCCGATGCTCTCGGATTTGCGTGAATCCGGCTCGATTGAGCAGGACGCGGATTCCGTGATGTTTGTGTATCGAGACGAGTATTATCTCCAGCAGCGTATGCCCAAGGAAACAGCGTTTGATTCCATGGAGAAATATTCAGCGGCTCTTGATGACTGGCAGCGTAAAATGAGCCTTGTGCATAACAAGGCCGAACTCATTCTGGAAAAACAGCGTCACGGCCCCACTGGCGTCGTGCATCTGTTCTTTGAAGGCGAATACACACGCTTTGCTGATCTGGATATGGTGCATGAGGAACCGCATCACTAAGGACTGTTGGGGAAACAGTCCTTAGGGGGCAGGGTGTTTTTCAGGCTGACCTTTTAAAGGCTGGGTCAGCCTGAACTGTTTTTGGCATTGGATGTCAGTGTGCTTTTACCGGCACCACACACGCAAAACTCGCCGCACCTTCCATGCTGCCTTTACCGTCATAGCGGGCAACAGCGGGCCAGGCGCAGAGCGGGCGGGTGCGGGTGATTTTGCCGTCTTCCACGCGGGCGGCAATCAGTTTGTCCGGGGCGGTCTGGTGGCTGACCCAGTTATCAATCGCACCCAGCTTGCTGAACGTATCACACCCTGCGCCGCCATAACAGTGGCCCATGCCGGGGATGGTGATCAGACGCATGGCATCCTTTGCGCTGCCGCCAGCATTTTTCATCACAGCCTGATAATACTCAGCCAGCTGTTCCGGGTTGTGGCCGTCATTCCAGCCAATATACATCAGCAGTTTCCCACCGTGCTGGAAGAACGGCGTCAGGTTGTCATCCACATGCAGCAGGGGGCCAACGGTCTGTGTGGCCTTGGCAATGTCGGTGTCCCAGTTCAGGGTCGTCCAGTCCCAGTTCGGGTTCTGGAAGGCTGCGTATTTGAAAAGATCAAGGGCGACCGGAAAGGCTTTGCCATCGGCTGAAAAACCACCCTCGCTGCCTTTGGCTGGCCCCGGGAAAATCACCTGATGCCTGCGCGGGTTGACCGGACCCTGATAAATCTGTTCGGCGGACTGCACTTCGGACGCCGTCAGGCAGCTGGAGGTATCCGCGCCCTTACAAAGCAGGTCTTTAGGTTCAAAATGGCAGGCGTCTGGTTCATCCAGAAACCCCTGCTTTTTGCCAACGGGCGTCGCGCAGGCGTTCATCACAGCCTTGTTCAAAAGCTGGAATTTCTCGCGCGGCACACGCAGGGCGGGATTATGGTAGCTCATCCACCCGGCCCAGAGCTGCTCGGCATTGAAATTTACAATGGGGTTGGGCGGGGCACCCACAACAATGCCGTCATAATCCTCGGGGAAGCGTTTGGCTTCAATCAGCCCTTCCAGTCCGCCCAGTGAGCAGCCAATCCAGTAAGAATGGCTGGCGTTCTGGCCGTAAAAACTGTGGATGAGAGTTTTGGCTGTGGTGGTCATCAGGTGGTCGGCGCGGTAGGCGTAATCTACCATTTTTTCCGGGTGGCCAAGGGTAAAGCGACCGCCTTGTCCGTCCGGCGTGCTGTCGTCATGCCCGGTATCTGTGCTGGCTACGGCATAGCCTTCGCTCACGCCGGTTTCCATGCCCTGATACATCAGGGAGCCAGCCCAGCCGAAATTCCCAACCCCCAGAAAGCGACCATTCCAGCCTTTCAGCGGCATCCAGACTTCAATACGGATGGCGGAGTCAGAGGAGGGATGCAGCGTTGCGGCAACCCGACAGAAAGCGGGTGTGCTGCCGCGTGTGGGTTTGCCTGCCACATTCATGCCCGGTGCGGACATAATGCGCGTCAGCTGAGTCTGGGGTGCGTGCCATTGCCCGGCCTCCACCGTCTGCACGCTTGTAAAGGTGGTCTCGGGCAATGCCTGCCGGGCCAGATCTGCACAACTGGTAGCGTGGGCGTTTGTTGGGCAAAGGAGGGGGGCGGAGACCGCCAGAACAGCCGCAGCCAGACACAGTGTTTGTGTCCGGTGGGCCAGAACAGGCTTCAGAGAAGCACGGAAAGGCATGGAAAGCTCCTGCTGTTAAGAGACTGAACTCTACGCCTGACAGACCATAGGGGAAGCACCTTGCTCCCGCCAGAATTGGGAGGCAGTCTGTGCTGCACAGAAGAGATGTTAAAATTGCCCGGCTGCGGGCGCGGAGTGCGTTTTATGCAAAAGACTTTTGTTGTGGCGGCAGGATTACTTCTGGCTGCACCGTCTCTCGCGGGTCAGATGATGCAACCAGCCGTTGCAGCTTCCACTGAGGAGGAGGGGCCTGTGCAGCAGACACAAAAGGGCGTTGCGGCGGCACAGGCGTTTCTCGCCACGTTCGACGCGCAGGGCAAAGCGACGGTGCAGTTTCCGTTTGTGGCGCAAAAATCTGCTGTGCTGGCGCGGTTCCGCCGCACGACACCCGGTGGACCGGCTGAACCAGTAACAAGCGCCAATGCCAACGCTCCCGTAGCACGCGGGCCGGGGATGGGGCCGCCGGGCGGTTTTCTTGGTGAGCAATATGGCAAGGCCATGTGGTCCAACTTTCCGGTCAGCGACGTACCGCGCCCCGGTCGCCAGATGGGTAGTCTGACGGAGCCGCAGCGTGCTGCTGCCATGACGCTTCTGAAAACACTCCTTAGCGAGAAGGGGTTTCAGAAAGTGCAGGACATTATGGGGTCGGATCAGGCTTTGACGGATGCCGGCACCAATTTCGCCTCCGGGAAAGCGGTTTACACCATCGCTATTTTTGGGGAGCCGAGTGCGACAACGCCGTGGATGGTGCAGTTTGGCGGCCATCATCTGGGCCTGAATATTGTGATTGATGGCGCACATGGCGTGATGACGCCTACGCTGACGGGCGCGCAGCCTGCGGTGTATCAGGCGGGTGGCAAGACCGTGCGTGTTCTGGCGGGTGAGAATGACAAGGCTTTTGCCCTGCTGGACGCCCTGACACCGGCCCAGCGCAAACAGGCCATTCTGCCTTACAAGGTGGAGGATCTGGTGATGGGGCCGGGGCATGACGGGGAAACCATTGTGCCGGAAGGGCTGAAAGGCTCGGCCATGACGCCCGCACAGAAGGCGCTGCTGCTGGATGTCATCCGTGAATGGGCCGGGATTATCAATCCGGTTTATGCCGCGCCGCGTCTGAAAGAAATTGAGAGCGACCTGAACGAGACATGGTTTGCGTGGAGCGGCCCGACCACCCATGCACCCGACCGCAATGGCTCTTCCTATTACCGTATTCAGGGGCCGCATCTGGTTATTGAGTTTTCCCCGCAGGGTGTGGGGGGTGACCCGACATTGCATGTGCATACGGTCTATCGGGACCCGACTAACAGTTACGGCAGCCGGTTTACCGTCAAATGAGTGTGTGTAGGATAATCCGCAAAACAGCACTTATTGGCGGGCTGATGGGTCTGACCGGGGTGCATCCGGCCTCGGCCCACCGGCTGGATGAATATTTGCAGGCCACCACGGTGGATCTGGCGCGGGAGGGCGTGACACTCCGTTTGCGTCTGACACCCGGCGTGGATGTGGCAGACCGTGTGATCCCCCAGATTGACCGGAACGGGGATGGCGTGATTTCTGCGGAGGAACAGCAGGCCTATGCGGCCCGGATAGCCCATTCTCTGCGTGTTACGCTGAATGGAAAGCCGGTGTCCTTGCTGGTAAACTCAGCCAGTTTTCCCACACTCCCGGCGATCAAAGGTGGGGAAGGGGTTATTGCCCTTCAGTTTTCTGTGCCGGGTCGTTTAAAAAAAGGCTTGTATCATCTCGCCTATACCAATCACGGGGCGGGAGCCGACACGGTGTATCTGGTGAACTGCCTGCAACCGCAGGATGAAACCATTCAGGTGCAGGCGCAAAAACGCTCAGCAGATCAGGCATTTTATCAGCTTGAGTTTGTTGTGACGCAGTAAAGGCGGTTGAAGGCCTGCATCAGGCTGGTCTGCCAGCTCTTCAACACCGCTTGCGGCGCATCAGCCGGATACGGCGCATGCCGATAAGGACGCCTGACAGAAACACGCAGAGCACGCCACTCAGGAGCGGCAAGGCGATGCTCCAATGTGTGGGGGCCTCCCGCAACCATGGCCAGAAATCGAGATCGTGAAAGCCGTAAACCAGCCAGCGCGACTGCCGTGCAGGCTGGTCCAGCATGGCCTGCACAGCGCCGGACTGCGCATCCAGATAGATCAAAGTGCCGTCCACAGCCTGCGCGCGCCAGACAGGGAAGTGCCGTTTATGCGTCGGGCGGTCGAAGTAATAGGCGTCTCCGCTGGGGAGAAAAGTTAGACTTTCGGCGTTTCTGATCAGGCCTTTGGGGAGTAGGAGGTGGGCAAGCTGCTCTTTGCTCAAAGGAGCCGGGGTTAATGTTCCGTCCAGCCTTTGAGCGCCGGAAGCCTGCATGACGTGCAGGAAAGCATGCCCGCTCACCAAGGCACTTTTCACACCGGTCCAGCCGCTAGGGGCTGCGTCGCTAAGCCGGGAAAGCAGAGCCTGAAGTTCTGCGCCGGTCACGCTGCCAGTGACGCGCAACGGACTGACCACATCCGGGTTGCTGTGAAACAGGCCGCCGGGGGACATGGTGAGCAATCCGGTTGTTACCCACAGCAAAGCCAGCAAGCCAAACACTGTCCCGCTGATATGGTGGACACAGTGCCACCCCCGGTAAGGCGTGAAGCGGGAGCCGCGCCGGAGCCGCAGAACGCCAATCCACAGCCCGGTGATCGTCAGAAAAACACCTGTGCCAGACAGCACAATCACGACCTGTTGCCAGAGAGCGGGATGTCTGCGCAGCACTGCCGGATAAAGCCAGTGCGGGATAGCGCCAGCCCACGCCCATAAACGGGTTGTGCGGGTTGTGGCCTGCATGACCTCGCCTGTCAGAGAGGAAACGTAAACCTGTATGTGGTTGGCATCAGGGAAAAGAAAACGATAAAACCCGTTTTCTCGCCCGTGGGTATCCAGAACCCACTGGTCATCCGTGGTGAGGCCGTCAAATACTGGCTGGCCTTGTGCGCCTGTGGCGCGGGCGTAGCGGCTGGCGCTGGAGGCGGCGTCTTCCGGGGGGATGCGACCAGCATGCCCAGTGCGCAGGTCGAGCGCAAAAGGCGGTCCGTCTTCGGGCGTAAGCGTCAGAACGGGTTCCTGACCGACCATGCTGATCTGAAACGCCTGAAAGCGTTTGTCTTTGTCCAGATCGCGTAAGTTCGGAATGGAGGCGGGCCAGTGGAGTTCTGCCGGAACAGCGGCGAGGGCGCGTGCATCCGGCTGCGGCCACGTGTGCCAGAGCATGACAATGCCGGAGGCGCACCAGCCTGCCATAAGCAGGCCCATGCCGAGGCCGAGCCATCTGTGCGTCAGATAGAGCGCCCTGCGGAGCGCCTTCATGCTGGAGCGTTATACAGGCTCATGGCGGCGGCCTGTGCGCCACGGGCCCAATGCACGGCCACATAGGCCTCCACAATGCGTTGCGCGGCATCGGGCTCCATGTCCAGTGTGAGTGTGGGCATGGTTTCAAGAGAGTCCGTGGCGGTTAGCAGAAGGGGGCGAAAAGCCTCTTCCAGCATGGCCCCGCGTTCCCGGTGGGTTGCGGGCAGGCGGGGCATGAGTTTCAGGAAAAGAGCGTGGCCATTACGCGCAATACTGTCTTCCTGCTCCGGGGGCGGGAGCAGAGCCAGACGGGCGGCCTGCAGGGCATGGGTACGAGGCGGGCATGCGCGCAGCAGTCTGGCAAAAGCCGGATGATAAGCCTCGGCAGTGCGGTATGGCCGGGGCAAGCCGGAAAGGGATAAGGGTGAGAACGGTCTCACGGTGTTACACTCCTGCCTTCCGGTACATCCCGCCCGGCGGCACGGTCTTGAACGACAACAGCAGGTCTCCTGGCTCGCGGATATGCGTCTGAGCCTCACCTTCCCGGTTGTTCACCAGTGGCCTGCCGCATGGCAGAAAAAGCCCAGATAGACCGCCTACAGTTGCGGGAGCAGCGACCGACTGAGCCGTGCAAAACGGCCTCCGGTCTTCCCTTTTAACCCGCTTGCGCGGGGCTGTTGACTGATGCGGGCAGAGTGTACGCAAACCCGGTTTTTCGCAACAGCCGGCATCACAGGGCCTCGCTGAGGCCGTGGCTTGCGGGCCGTTTTCAGGCTACGTGCAGCCCCACGTTCGTTGACAAGTTTTTGCGGAGCATGTTTAGGCTGCACGCAGCTATGGTGCCTTCTGGCTGTGTCTGCCGCCGGAGGGCTAAGAGGGAAATCGGTTGAAGCCGATGCTGCCCCCGCAACTGTAAGCTGAGAGGACGAGCGGCATTCATGCCACTCCCCGTGCCGGGCATGGGGGGGAAGGCTGCTGCAAGATCCGATGACCAGCAAGCCAGGAGACCTGCCATTGCCCGAAAGTCACGGACGGAGCTGCCATACGGGGTGATGTGGCGGCGAGGCACGGTTTGCTCAGTGCTTCCACCGCGGTGACGTTTTTTGGAGCGAACCCCGTGCGTCCACTCTCTTACGCGCTCAGTCTTTTGCTGGGCCTGAATCCTGTTTCCGCAGTCTATGCGGCAACGCCCGATGAATCGGGAAATCCTCATGCCAGACCTTTAAAGAAATCCAAAAGGTCTCAGCCGGAAAGCTCTGCCGCAGTCCTGCACGCTGCCGGCCCGGAATATATTACGGCTTATGGCAAGACTGCGCCGCTTCAGGCTGTGCCAGCCGTAGGCGGGAAGCTCGGTCTGTCCATCCAGCATACACCGGGCACCATCAATGTAGTGTCTCATGACCTGATGATGCAGCGCGGCTACGCACAGGCCGAGGCAGCAGCGGACAGCGCCCCCGGTGTATCATCCGGTGGGTCTCCGGGCAGTCCGGCGCAGCTGATGATGCGCGGCTTTACCGGGAACCAGATTCTGGTGTTGCATGACGGCCAGTATTTTGGCCCGACCACGATGGTCAACCGGCCCCAGAACAGTTTCAATCTGGAAAGCGTGCAGGTGCTTAAAGGCCCGTCCTCCGTGCTGTATGGGCAGGGGGCTGTGGGCGGCACAGTGGACATGCGTTCCAGAACCCCGACTTTTGATGGCCCCCATGCGAATGCGCTGGTCTCCTATGGCAGTTTTAATACATGGAATGCGGGCGTGGGTGGTTCCGTGCCCATTACGCAAACGCTGGCGTTACGCACGGACTTCAGTCGCATTTCTTCCGACGGGTTTGTAAAAGGGGCTGATCCGCACTCGGATGATTTCACCACGACTTTGCTCTGGAAGCCGACCTCAAAATTCACGGCACGGCTGAGCATGGATTATCTGACGGACCGGCTTTCAACCTATTATGGCACACCGCTGGTGGACCTTTCCCAGACGGGCGGGCGCGTGGGCGGCCTGCTGAGTTCCAGCAAAGGCCTGGGCATTACCCGTGCTTCTATGTGGCGGTATTATAATGTGCGGGATGGCAAGGCCGGGTCTGTCAACGCCACACCGACTTTGCATCTGGACTGGCGGATGAACAGCCATGTTCTGTTTCATAACAGCAGCTACTTCATTTATTCCAAACGGCGCTGGAACAATGCGGAAAGCCTGAGCTATCTCAGCAGTCCCGGCAGTACGGATAGCGCAGGTAATGCCCTTGCGCCGGGGCGCATCGGGCGCGACCGGTTTTATGTGTATCAAAACCAGCATCAGGTGGGGGATACGCTGCACGCGCAGTTTGATTTTTCGCTCTTCGGTATGAAGAACCGTTTTGTGCTGGGTGGGGATGCCTATTATCTGCGCTTTATCCGGAACCGTGGCTTTCCGTCTGCGGATTATGCGGACAGTGTGTCTCTCACCAGCCCGGAGGCCACGCCGCTTGGGTCTTTTGCCGGGGAATATCCCTTCATGAAATCTCCCACCACCATGGTGCAGGCGGGGGTGTTTCTGGAAGATGTTCTGACCGTTCGGGATAATCTGCGGCTTGTGGGCGGGTTCCGGTATGACTGGCTCTCGCTCGACCGGCAGAATTATACGCAGGCCGGGCAGTTTAACGCAGCGACCAGCTTTAAAGGCCATTATAACCCGGATAATTTCCGTATCGGGCCGGTGTTCGATATTACGAAAAACGTCAGCGTGTATGGTGTTTATACGACGGGGGAAGACCCGCCGGGGTCTAACCTGTTTCTGGCCAACCGTGGGCAGTTTACCCGGCTGAGCCATTCAAGGCAGGGCGAAATTGGCGTGAAGGCCAGCCTGTGGGACGGACGCTTTACTACCACTCTGGCGCTGTATGATATTCGCCGCACCCGCATGCTGGTTTCCACCGGGCCGGATACGGTAGCGACTGCAGGTGTGCAGAAATCTCGCGGGGTGGAGTGGCAGGGGGACCTGACCCTTAACCGGCACTGGAGCCTGTCGGGCAACGTCGCGTACACTTATTCCCGTTACGGGTCTTTTCATCCCAGCGCCTCAGTGGATGCATCGGGCAATCAGGTGCCGGATGTGCCTGCGGTTACGGCCAATCTGTGGGCCATCTGGTCCCGTGTGGGGGATCTGCCGCTCGATCTGGGGGCGGGGATGCGATACGTCTCGGCACGGAAAGGGGATTACGCGAATACCCTGTCTCTGAAAGACTATGCGCTGGTCAATGTTTTTGCAGGCTGGCATGCCTATAAGAACATTACGGTCTATGGCCGCATCGATAATATTGGCAACAAGCACTTCATCCAGTGGGCGGACACCAGCTACCCGAGTGAGGTGATGCTTGGTGCGCCACGGTCTTTTTCCATCAGCGCGCAGGCTGATTTCTAAAAAGAAAAAGCCGGGTGAGAAGCCCGGCTTTTTTTATTCTATTGTTTGGGTGGGATCAGGGTGCTGGTGACCGTGACCGGAATCTGATTGTCCTGAAAGGCCTGCCACAGGGCGAACAGGGCCTGACTGCGCACGGTGGCGGTATCCATCCCCACACGGGCGCGGGCCGTGCCGGTCAGGATAGCGGAGCCGTCTGTTACTGACGTAATGCTGGCGGTTGGCACTGGCTGGGCTTCCACATTTTCGCAGGCGGCCAGCGTGCTGGTCATCACATTCATGGCTTTGTGCAGGTCAGACGTAAACGGCACCTGCAACGGAATGGTGAACACACCCGGCTTTTCTGCCCGCGTGGCGTTGCGCACCGCAGAGGTGATGAACTGCGAGTTTGGCACAATCATCGTGGAGCCATCAGCCAGCTTGATGTTGGTGGAACGCACACTGATGCGCGCGACCTCCCCATGTGCCCCGGCAATATCGACCACATCACCGATGGAGACGGGGCGTTCGGCCATCAGGATAATGCCGGATACAAAGTTCTGCACAATGGATTGCAGGCCAAAACCGATACCAACGGAGAGGGCACTGACAACCCATGTCATGCTTTTGACCGTGACCCCAAGGGCAGAGGCCATGCACAGGCCGATGACGATCCAGGCGCTATAGGTGAGAATATTCAGGATGGACGCCTGCGCGCCAATATCCAGCCGCGTGGTGGGGAAGAAGTGCAGGCGGAACCAGTTTCTGACAATGCGGATGGCATAGTGGCCCAGAATAGGCAGCCCGGCACAGAGCAGCACCGCATCCAGCGAGAGGTTGAAGCTGCCTTCCGTTGCCGACTGGCCTTTGAAGATGGACAGAATACGGCGGCCAACCTGTGAGGGATCAAACTCCGCCCCGGCTGTGGCGACAGAAAAAGCAACAACCAGCAGAAAAACGCTGATCAGACCGGGGATGACCACGCTCGCCTGATCCACCAGCCGGGCAGGCAGACCCAGCTTGACCAGATGCGCGCCAACCGGGGCGCTGGAGGGAAAGACGCTGCTGCCCAGCGCCGTTGCCAGCAGGGCCACCAGCAGCAGGCCGGTCATGGTAATGGCCATGACGGACACCCATGAGATGATGGTGTAACCCAGCGGGATATAGCCCGTCAGCACCGCCCCCCAGCAGACAATGGCAATGGTGGTTACGAGTGTTCTTAAAAGTGGGGCAATTTCGGCAGAGTTGGTCGCCGGGTCATCCTGCTGGGCCGAAAGGCGCAACTGGCGGGGGATGGCAAACAGCAGCGGGCTGACGGTGAGCGTATAGAGCCCGTCCAGAAGCTGAATGGGCAGCAGCCCCAGCCCGCTCTGGGTATCCACATAGCGCAGAACGCCGCGCACAATCAGGGCCGAGGCAAACCAGAAGGGGAAAAGGCGCAGATTGCGCGCCAGCGTGTCCGGCATGGGGAACACCCGCCATTCCGGCTTGCGGGAGAGAATGCTCATGCCCAGTTCCAGCACAAACCCGCACAGCGGCACCTGTGCCGCGACCATATCGGCCAGAGCAGACAGATCATCCGCAACCGCATCATTGTTGAAGCTGATTGCATTCCAGATGATCTGAAACGCCCCGCCCCACGCCACAACGCCAATCAGCGAACAAATGACGGCGGCTGTAATGGGGCGAATGCGGCCCGTGGGCAGAAAGCGGGAGACCAGCATTCGCACAGGCGTGTGGCAGAAAAAATGGAACGCCAGCAGCAGGCCGGAGAGCGCCATGGCCCCCAGCGTGAGCAGTGCATGCTGGCCGGTAAAGGCATTTTTCAGCACCAGACCAATCTCGGAAACCAGAGCGGCTGCGCGGTCTCTGTCCTGTTTGGCGGTGCTGGAAAGCTGAGACCAGAAATTGACTCCCAGCGGGGTGGGGAACCGCTGCGTCATGGTGGCCTGCTGGATGGCCGTGCCATGCTGGCGGAGTTCCTGCATCAGTTGCTGGGCTTCCAGCTGGTAAAGCCGCAGGCGCGTCATGCGGCCGGAAATGTCCTGCTGCCGGGCTGTCAGCATTTTGCGCTGCTGGGTGATGGAGGCGGGTTCCGATGCTTCCGGCTTGCCCAGAATGTCCACAAAATTCTGATAGACGGATTCATACGGCTTGATCTGCGCCAGCAGGGCCTCCGCCTTGGTGGAGACCGCTGTTGCGCGGCGCAGCAGCATGTTCAGGGCATTGGTATTCTGGGTTGTGGAGTAATCTTTGCGGCTGCCGACGTAGATCGCGCGGATCTCATCCCCCATCGCGTTCAGCGTGGCGTCCGACGCAAACAGCGTGATGTCTGCAATCAATGGGGCTGGCGTTTGTGCCGGAGAGGCAGGTTGCGTCGCAGGGGCTTCTGCCTGAGCCGCCCATGCTGTCGAACCTGAAACTATCGGGTGGAAAAGCCCTGCCAGCACCATACACAGGACAGGAAGAAGAACGCGGAACGGCTGGCGGGTCATAAGGCTTCTCTAAACTCCGGCACAAGGAACATGCAGCTCCAACGTGCCAGAGAACCGGGTGGTTGCGAAGAGAAGGCTTTCAGGAGGCGGGAGGCTGTGTGTCCTCCCGGTCAGACTGAGATCAGGAAGAGGACTTCTTTTTGCTCTTCTTGCTGTCTTTGGTCTTGTCGTTTTTATGCATCTGGAGCGGGTCGGCGTCGTCTGCGGTGGTGGATTTAGCGGTTTGCGCCGTTTCCTGCAGGTGGTCCTTGTAGCCGTATTTTTCCCACTGTGCCGCTGTCGTCATGTGGCGCGGCTCACTCTTGCCGAACATCCCGCAGGAGCAGAGCGTAAAAGCACATACCAGCATCAGAACCGCGTGTTTCATGGTCTTGTTCCTGTGTTTCAATCCGGTTGTGCTTCTATCTCACCCGGCGGGGAGGGGAGCAAGTGGAAAAGTCCGCCCAGGCGTAGCCTTTAGCGGCGGAGTTCCATGGTAATGGGGCCTTCACGCCGCCCGTGGGTAAACTGGTCCACCATGGCGTTCCCGCTATCCATCAGTGAGCTTGCCGGCCCCTGCCAGATCAGCTGGCCTTTATAGAGCATGGCGGCTTCATCCCCGATGCGCTGGGCGGAGGCCATGTCATGCGTAATGGCAATGGCGGTGGAACCGAGCTTTTTCACGCAGTCCACAATCAGCCCGTCAATGACAGCGCCCATAATGGGGTCCAGCCCGGTTGTGGGTTCATCAAAAAACAGAATGTCCGGCTGGGCAGCAATGGCGCGGGCAAGGCCGACGCGCTTTTGCATGCCGCCGGAGAGTTCGGACGGGTAGAGTTCCCCAACGGACGGGTCCAGCCCGACCTGCGCAAGGATGCTCCCGGCATGGCCACGGGCTTCCTTACGGTTCAGCCTTTTGAGGGCCAGCAGGCCGAAGGTCACGTTCTCCCACACCGGCAGGCTGTCAAACAGCGCGCCGTTCTGGAACAGCATGCCAATCTTGCCGCGCAGAGCGTCCTGCCTGCGGGGGGAGGCGGTAATCATGTCCTCGCCGTCAATTTCAATGCTGCCCGTGTCCGGCGTGATCAGCCCCAGAATACAGCGCAGCAGAACGGATTTCCCGCTACCGGAGCCGCCGATAATCACAAAGGACGTGCCGGGCATGACATCCAGATTGATGCCATCCAGCACCTTTTTGGAACCGAAGGACTTGTGAAGGTCCCGAATACGGATTTTGGGGAGGGTGCCGGTCATTGTGAGAAGAACAGGTCCGTCAGGAGGTAATCAAAGGCCAGCAGCAGGATGGATGCAGCCACCACGGCGGAGGTTGTGGCGGTGCCAACGCCTTCCGCGCCGCCTTTGCTATTATAGCCGTAATAGCAGCCCATCAGGGCGATCAGGAAGCCGAACAGGGCGGCTTTGACCAGCCCGACGGTGACATCAATCACCTTTACCGAATTCAGCGTGGCGGTGATGTAGGCGTGGGGAGAAAAGCCGAGCTTGACGACGGAGACAGTAAAGCCCCCGGCCACACCCAGCACGTCCGCCACCAGCACCAGCAGCGGCAGGGCAATCAGTCCCGCCAGCAGGCGCGGGGCCACCAGATACTTCATGGGGTTGGTGGAGAGGGTGGTGAGTGCATCCACCTGATCCGTCACCCGCATGGTGCCAATTTCCGCCGCCATGGCAGCACCCACGCGGCCCGCCACCATCAGCCCGGCCAGAACAGGCCCCAGCTCACGGGTTACGGCCAGCACCACAATGCCTGCAATGGCGCTCTGCACATGGTACTGCGCAAAGCCGGTGTAGGATTGCAGGGCGATCACACCGCCAGAGAACAGGGCCGTCAGTGCCACCACAGGCAGTGAGAAAAACCCGGTTTCCAGAAACGTGGACAGGAACACGCGCCCGTAAAACGGCGGCCTGAAAATATGAGAGAGGCCGGAGAGCGCAAACAGCGTCAGAGACCCCGCTGCGCGGATCAGGCCGAGGGTAGTACGGCCCAGTTTGGCCACAAGATCGAGCAACATATCCATCCGGTCAGGCGGTCCGGTCCTGTTTCTGGGGTGAGTCATAAGGAACGTTCAGCCGTAGCGTGAAGTCAGGGGGCCGTCAAAGGTCCGGTTATAAAAATGCGACATCAAGCATTGCGACAATCGCCTGCGGAGGGCATTGGTGTCAGCCAGTTTTGAAGTCTACCCAATGGATAATGAGTAAGGCAGGAGGGCAGGGAATGCGCATAGCCATGATCGGCGGCGGGTATGTCGGGCTTGTATCAGGCGCGTGTTTTGCCGAGTTCGGCATTAATGTCGCAATTGTTGAAACCAACCCCGCGCGTCTGTCCGCTTTGCGGGAAGGCCGTATTCCCATTTACGAGCCGGGGCTGGATGCGCTGGTAGCGTCCAACAGTCAGGCAGGCCGTCTGACGTTTGGAGATGATATTGCCAGCGCCGTGTCCGGGGCAGAGGCTGTGTTCATTGCCGTGGGCACGCCGCCCCGCAATGGCGATGGCGCTGCGGACATGCAGTATGTCCACGCCGCCGCCCGCCAGATTGCCGAGGCCCTGACCGGCTATGCCGTGATTGTCACCAAATCCACCGTGCCGGTGGGCAGCAGCCGCCGTATTGCCGAGATTATCCGGCAGGCGCGCCCGGAGGCAGATTTTGATGTGGCCTCCAACCCGGAATTCCTGCGGGAGGGCAGCGCCATTGGCGACTTCATGCGGCCGGACCGTGTGATTATCGGGCTGGACCAGACGCGCCCGGAACGTGCGAGCCGGGCAGAAGATGTGCTGCGCCGGGTGTATCGCCCGCTGTCCGTGATTGAAGCGCCGCTGCTCTTCACCGGGCTGGAAACGGCGGAACTGACCAAATACGCCTCCAATTCCTTCCTGGCGATGAAGATCTCCTTCATCAATGAAATGGCCGATCTGTGCGAAACGCTGGGTGCGGACGTGCATGATCTGGCCCGCGGCATGGGGCTGGACGGGCGCATTGGCCGCAAGTTCCTGCAACCCGGGCCCGGTTATGGGGGTTCCTGCTTCCCCAAGGATACGCTGGCCCTCTCCCGCATTGCGCAGGAAGCCCATAGCGCCTGCCGTCTGGTGGAAACCACGGTGCAGGTGAACGAGGCGCGGAAGGCCGGCATGGCCGGGCGCATTATTGCGGCCTGTGGCGGCTCGGTGGCGGGCAAGACGGTGGCCGTGCTGGGGCTGACCTTTAAGCCGGAAACAGATGATATGCGCGAATCCGCGTCTATCCCGATTCTGCATCGTCTGGCGGAAGCCGGCGCGGATATTCGGGCGTATGACCCGGTGGGTATGACAGCAGCCAGACCGCTGCTGCCGGAAAGTGTCACCTATTGTGCCGATGCGCTCGATGCGGCGGAGCAAGCGGATGTGCTGGTCGTGCTGACGGAGTGGAACATTTTCCGCGCGCTCTCCCCGGTGGAACTCAGCCAGCGGATGCGCACTCGTACCATTGTGGACCTGCGCAATATTTTTGACCCCGCCGCCATGCGCGCTGCCGGGTTTACCTATGAGTCCGTGGGGCGTCCGTAAGCCCCGGCTCTTGAGAACCGGGGTGTCCGCCCCCAGATGAGCGATACGATGATGGGGGAGAACGCTCTTGGCTAAACGACCAGCCCGCCAGTTTGCCTGCCGGGCCTGTGGGGCGGTGTATCCCAAATGGATGGGCCAGTGCGAGGCCTGCGGTGAGTGGAATACGCTGGAGGAAATCGCGGTGGAGCCGCTGGCGGCGTCTTCCCCCCGCGCCAGCAGCAAAGGCCGGCGCGTCAAGCTGGAAGGGCTGGAGGGCATGGCCGCTCCGCCACCGCGTATCCAGACCAGCATTGCAGAACTGGACCGCGTGCTGGGTGGCGGGCTGGTTCCGGCCTCTGTGGTGCTGGTGGGGGGTGATCCGGGGATCGGGAAATCCACTCTGCTGCTTCAGGCTGCCTGTAAGCTGGCGGCGAAGAGCGAGCGCGTTCTGTATATCTCGGGCGAGGAAGCGGTAGACCAGATCCGTCTGCGCGCCCTGCGTCTGGGCGTAGGGCAGGCGACGCTGGACCTCGCGGCCTCCATCAACGTGGCCGACATTGTCGCCACGCTGGAAGCCGAGCCGGATGTGCGGGTGGTGGTGATCGATTCCATCCAGACCATGTGGCTGGAAACGGTGGAAAGCGCGCCCGGCTCGGTTTCTCAGGTGCGGGCCTGCGCGTTTGAACTGATCCGTCTGGCCAAGCGCAAAGGGTTCAGCCTGATACTGGTCGGGCATGTCACCAAGGAAGGGGCTTTGGCTGGCCCACGTGTGCTGGAGCATATGGTCGATGCCGTCATGTATTTTGAGGGCGACCGGGGGCATCAGTTCCGCATTTTGCGCGCTGCCAAAAACCGGTTTGGCGCTACGGATGAGATTGGCGTGTTTGCCATGACGGACCGGGGGCTGGAGGAAGTCTCTAACCCCTCAGCCCTGTTCCTTGCGGAACGACGCGGCAATATTGCCGGATCTGCCGTGTTTGCCGGGCTGGAAGGCACGCGGCCTGTTTTGCTGGAAGTTCAGGCGCTGCTGGCCCCCAAAAGTGGGGACAACGCACCCCGCCGTGCCGTGGTGGGCTGGGATAGTGGCCGCCTGTCCATGCTGCTGGCGGTGCTGGAAACACGCTGCGGCGTGAAGCTTTCTGGCATGGATGTCTATCTGAATGTGGCTGGCGGCCTGAAAGTGGCCGAACCTGCGGCCGATCTGGCCGTGGCGGCTGCCCTGATTTCCGCAGCAACCGGCATGCCGACCAGCGCGGGTGAGGTCTATTTTGGCGAGGTCGGGTTGTCTGGCGAAGTGCGGCAGGTCTCACAGGCCGATGCGCGCCTGAAGGAAGCCGCCAAGCTGGGGTTTGATAAAGCCGTGCTGCCGCGCCGTATTGCCCGTGGGAGTGCGCGCACCAAACCGCCTGAAGGCCTGACCCTGCGCGAGATTGGGCATGTGGCTGATCTGGTGACGGCGGATATGGAGGCAGACTGACTGCCGAAAAAAGCGAGAGAGAACGGATTGTCAGGCCCGTTTGATCTCGCTATAGTGCGCGCCACGGTATGCGGATGTAGTTCAATGGTAGAACGGCAGCTTCCCAAGCTGCATACGGGGGTTCGATTCCCCTCATCCGCTCCAATTCCCAAAAATCCAATAAAAACACCAAATTGCAGATGTGCAGTTGTTGCTGGTTGATGCCGTATTGGGTGTCGTTCTGCGATAATCTTTTATGTTGGGGGAAAATGCTGAAATGTTTGGTCGGAAGCCGGACAGTCGGCGAATAAAAATTTTCGACGTTTGAGTGGAAGCATTTTGGTAAGGTTGAGCAGTATATCTGATGCATAAAGAAAAATATTAGTCGAAAAACTGACGGAAATCTGGGCGCAAAATGTATTTGCGGGGTAGCCATGGAATAGATGAACTGATCGGATGCGTTAATGGGTGAGACAGAGGCAGCGTCATAGATAAATGACGTACACCTACTCGACATACTGGCCTACTTGCTGCTGCCCTTCATCAAACCAAAAAGGAGAAGACCAGTAAGCTTGGTTATTTTCGGTGATATCCAGTGGTGAAGAACCGAGAAAAGCTAGTTGAGAAAAATCTGGAAGATCAGCTTGAAATTTCGCGGGAGAGAAAAACTGTTTTCTACAAATGATGCCTGCTTTTGTAAACGCAACTCTATAGCCAAATTTACTGAATAGAGCTAAATAACACAGAGATAGTAATGAAATTATTGGGTTTTTGTGATTTATTTTATTAATTACTCCGTTTATTATTTTGTTTATATTTGTGTCGTATTTTGCTCCTTTCCATGAGTTGCAACCCTTCTCGGAATATTTTCGACCTTTAAGTTCCAAAGGAGTGTTGCATAGTAACGTCAAGCCCGCTCGAGTATTCGTGGGAACCAATGTTCGAGCAGCCCTTAGGTCTGCTTTTAAAGCTTGTTGCGGAATTATATGTTCGAGTGAGAACTGATCTTTTGCGAGTAATCTTCCGCACATGCAGCACCTGATTTTATCAGTGTTTGCACTGCTGGGATCAAAAATAGAATGGTCTTGTTGTAATTTTAGGAAGAGTTCTTCTTTTATAGAAGGGTGGTCGATTTGTTGTGACATGTGAATGGGATGATCCTTAGTCAATATTATGCTCAAGGCTTCTGGTAAATTTTTCTATGTAATATTTTAAGTATGACCATAAGAGAATTCCAGACAGTCTGTTAGTTCTTAAATTTGAAAACACTTTTTCTAAAAAATGGATTGTCTGAATAAAAAAGAGGAGCATCACGCAAAAAAAGATGCCCCGCAACCAGAATTTCGAAAACTGCTGCCTTATTTTACCGGAGAAACGGAAGATTCGTTTTGGCAACATCAAGTATTTCGTCACCCCGCCCGTTCATCACGGCTTTCAGGGCGTAGAGGCTAAAGCCGGTAATCTGGGCTTTTTCAATTTTGGGTGGCATGGCGAGTTCCTGCGTGTTGGTCACAGCATCCAGCACGGCGGGGCCGGGGTGGTTGAGAATTTCATCCACGGCAGCGGGCAGGTCCGCCGGATTTTCAACCCGCACGGCGTGCAGGCCCATGGCGCGAGCCATGGCGGCAAAGTCCGGGTTTTACAGGTTCACACCGGTTTCCAGATAACCTGCGGCTTTCATTTCCATCGCGACAAAGCCGAGCGAGCCATTGTTCACGATAATCAGCTTAACCGGCAGTTTTTCCTGCGTCAGTGTGATCAGGTCGCCCATCAGCATGGTAAAGCCACCGTCGCCCGAAAGGCTGATTACCTGCCGGCCAGGCTGCGCCACCTGTGCGCCAATGGCCTGCGGCAAGGCGTTGGCCATAGAGCCGTGGACAAAGGAGCCAATCAGCTGCCGCCGACCATTCATGGTCAGATAACGGGCGGCCCAGACGGTGGGGGTGCCAACATCTGCGGTGAAAATGGCATCATCGGCGGCGGCCTGATCGACAAGCCTTGTGAGGTATTGCGGGTGGATGGGGCCTTTGCCGCCGGTTGCCAGATCATCCAGCCCTTGCCGGGCTTTGGCATACAGTTCCAGACTGCGGTCCAGATGGCTGCGGTCGGTGCGCACGGGCAGGAGAGGTAACAGGGCGTCCAGTGTGGAGGCAACATCGCCCACCAGCCCCAGAGCCAGCGTGCAGCGGCGGCCAAGCTGTTCTGGCCGGATATCAATCTGCGCAATTTTGGCATTTTCCGGATAGAACTGCCGGTAAGGGAAGTCCGTGCCCAGCATCAGCACCACATCGGCGGCCATCAGAGTGTGATAGCCGGAGGAAAAGCCGATCAGCCCCGTCATGCCGACATCATAGGGGTTATCGTATTCCACATGCTCCTTGCCGCCCAGCGCGTGGACAATGGGAGCCTTCAGCGCTTCCGCCAGCTTTAAAAGCTGCTTATGGGCACCGGCACAGCCGCGCCCGGCCAGCAGGGTGATTTTCTTGCCGCTCTTTAAAAGCGTTGCCAGTGCGCTCAGCTCATCTTCTGACGGGATAACGCGCGGGGCTTTAGGCAGAAGAGCAGATTGTGCAGAAATAGCCGTTGTCACAGCCGTTTTCAGCGCGACATCACCGGGGATGACAATAACGGCCACGCCGCGCTGCCCCACGGCGGCGCGAATGGCTAGCTCAACAAGGCGCGGGGCCTGTTCAGGCGAGGAAATGGTCTCGCAATAATGGCTGCATTCCCGGAACAGGGCTTCCGGACGTGTTTCCTGAAAATAACCCGACCCCAGTTCCGGGCTGGGAATCTGGGCGGCAATGGCCAGAACCGGCACACGGGAGCGGTGCGCGTCATACAGCCCATTAATAAGGTGCAGGTTGCCCGGCCCGCAGGACCCCGCGCACACGGCCAGTTTGCCGGTCACATGGGCGGCACCAGCGGCGGCAAAAGCGGCGACTTCCTCGTGCCGGACATGCACCCAGCGGATTGATTTATGTTTGAGCAGGCTATCTGTAATGCCGTTCAGGCTGTCTCCCACCACGCCGTAAATGGCGTCCACACCAGCGGTTTCAAGCGTCTGGACAATAACTTCTGAAACATTGGGTTTAGCCATATGGCGTCAGTTCCTTCTGGTTGGGCGGGAGGCGGAGCAGCGCGGTGTAATCCCTGTAATGACAGTGGGAACGGATCAGCCGGAAGCAGGTTGGAGGCGGGGGCCGTCACAATTTTGTGACGGACTGAGGGCGGGGAGGAACGCCCTCCGTGTTTTCTGCTGCTCGCAACGGCTCACGATTTTGTGTTGTCTGAGAAGGCCCGGAAATCTGCTTTCTTGCTCAGAGGCAAATCGAAAACGAATAATTTTTTTGTTTCGGGTTCGTATAGTATTAAGCAGATAATCTACAACATCATTCTCTTTTCAAAACTATATGTTTAGAGAAATGTCTTTTTATTCTTTGTCTTTTCCATGTGGAATATGTTAATAATCCCACCGTGCGGTAATAATCGTAAAAGCACGTTACGCTTGAAAATAATATAATATCGTGCAAACCTCATATTGTTATGAAGTTGTTATAATATTTTAGAGCGTTGTCCGGGCTCTGTACGTCCAGCCTTCTGGCTGGTGTGTGCGGTTGACTGGCGGAGCCTGATGTCTGGTCTTCGCACATCTGTGCGCAGGGTTTTTCCAGACAGAGGCTGGAATTTTATGTGGAGGAAGAAAGGGATCTTCTGGTCCCAAATGTCAGAGCCTCAGGGGCAGAAGCACAAGATGTGCCCCGAGGCAAAAAGAGGGAGTGTTATGGCATGAGACAGAGTATGGCGGCCTGTTGCCGCAGTGTGTGCTAGGGCACCATGCGCAAGACAGTTCATTCTCTTGTTCTGGGCGGTCTGGGCCTGTGTATGTCTTTTGGGATGCAAAGCCAAAGCGCACAGGCGGATACAACGCTGGTGTCTGTGCGTGGTCTGACGCTGCAGGGCGGTCTGGACATTGGGGGTTCAGCCTTTTTTGTTCCCAATGCCAACTTTGGCGCGGGTTCTTACGCACCCCAGAAAAACGGTGCCTATCAGCGGCATAAAAACCCTGTTTATGGTGAGTTTTACGGCAAACCCATTCTGACCGGCCAGTGGGCGCTGGGGCATGGTTTTACGGTTATTGGCAGAGCCTCCGCCCTCGGTGCGACGACGCTGGGCAACGGGGATGCGGAAGAGGTGTCTCAAACCTCCGGCACACCCCGTTCTATTTATCTGGAAGAAGCCAATCTGGGCGTGGAAATGCCCGTCAAGCTTTTCGGAAATCCTAACAAACTGACAATTCTGGGTGGCAGGCAGGCCTTTGCGGTGGATGATGGCTTCCTGATTGGCAAAGGCACCTACAGTGCCGGCAACCGTGGCGCATGGTGGTATGCACCGCGCTTTGCCTTTTCCGGCCCCGGTGTCATCAAGCTGGAAGGCAACCCGGTGCGCGCCGATGTCTTCATGCTGGAGAGCAACTCCGATAATGATATCGACAAGGGGTATGACCGCCCTAAAACCAAGTTTGTCGGGTTTGACGTCAGCTGGTTTGTCAATCGTCCCGGCGGGCATGGGGAAAACACCTATGCGGACCGCGCGGCGTTTGTAACGCTTACCTACTTCCATGTGCGTGAGGCCGATACGTCCGCACACTATGATTATTCCGCCCGTGCGGACAGGGAGGGGATGAACGTGGCCTCCCTGAGCTGGGGCGGCACGTTATTCCCCATCAAACAGCTTGGCATTTCCAAGAACTTTACGTTCTACGGAGATTTTGTATCCGAGCAGAACAGTCACGCTGGCAATGGGTATCAATCTGTTGAGGCCTACGGCATGTTTCTTGAGCCCGGCTACAGATTTTCCATGCTGCCCTGGCAGCCCTCCCTGTTCTATCGCTATACGCGCTATAGCGGTGCCAGAAACCCGGAAGGCTCCGTCAAACGGAGTTACGACACGTTCTTCCTGTATGACGGTAAGCGCTATTGTTATGGCGGGTACTGGCCGGGGGAAATTGTGGGGATGTATCTGGCCCCGCTTTCCAATCTGGAAGTGCATCAGATTGACCTGACAGCCACTCCGCCCGTGCATCTGATGAACCCGCAGGACAGCCTGAAGCTTGGTCTGCATTATTATGATCTGTCTTTGCTTTATGCCACAGGGGCAGGCCTCAAACCCCATACCGGGCGGCATATTTCAGACGAGCTGGATGTCTCGGCTGAATATACGCTCAACGCCACAACATCCGCCGCGCTGACCGGAGGCGTTGCGTTTTCCGGCCCTGCCGGAAAGGCGCTGGCCCGCGCTGGCGTGCCCCAAAACTATGCCCTGCCGGACCTTGGCCACCATGCCGGTATTATCGAGGCTTACTTCTTCAAGCATTTCTAACGGAAATTTCCCTCTTTCTTCCGAATGAGCAATAATCTCCCGGATAACAACAACACAGGACGCCGCGCTTATGGTCGATCAGGACAGCACCCCACCCACCACACAGCCTGCGGGTTTAAGAAACCGGCATATAGCGATGATCGCTCTGGGCGGCATTATTGGTGCGGGGCTGTTCGTCGGAAGTAGTGCGGCCATTGCCGCAACTGGCCCGGCCGTGCTGCTGGCGTTTCTGGCCGTCGGTTTTCTGGTCATTCTGGTCATGCGTATGCTGGGGGAGATGGTCACGGCGGACCCGGGACGTGGCTCCTTTGTGGAATATATCCGCGCAGCACATGGGGATAAGCTGGGCTTTACCGCAGGCTGGCTCTACTGGTTTTTCTGGGTTGTGGTGCTGGGGAGCGAGGCAATTGCCGGCGCCCTTCTGTTACAGGACTGGATTGCCATGCCGGTCTGGCTGCTGTCCATTGCCCTGATTGTGCTGCTTAAGCTGGTCAATTTTGCAGCCCCCCGCGTGTTTGGGGAGTGTGAATTCTGGCTTTCCATGATCAAGGTCATCAGCATTGTCGCCTTTATCGGGGCGGCTCTGCTGTATGTTTTCCATGTGTTTGGACCGGGTGTGCCAGTGCGTGAAAACGTGCTTGGGCATGGCGGCTTTTTCCCGCATGGGCCGGTGGCGGTTCTGTCCATTATCCCCACCATTCTGTTCACCATGATGGGGTCTGAAATTGCGACCGTTGCAGCAGCAGAATCCCCGGAACCGGGCAAGAACGTCGCACGGGTGACGCGCAGTATCGGCACCCGTGTCACGCTGTTTTATCTGGCGTCCGTCGCCATGATCCTGATGGTTGTGCCATGGCCTTCCATTATTCCGGGCCGCTCTCCGTTTGTAACGGCCATGGACGTTATGGGTGTTCCGGGTGCTGGCCTGCTGATGCGCATTGTGGTGCTGAGTGCGGTGCTGTCCTGCCTCAATTCCAGCATGTATATTACGTCCCGTATTCTGACGGAACTGGCCGGGGGCGGTGATGCTCCGGCCATTCTGGCACGTAAATCCCATACGCACACACCGCGTCTGGCCATTACGGTCAGCAGTGTGGCGGGCACGCTGGTGGCGTTTTCCTCCATCCTTGCGCCCAACACTATTTTTGCTTTCCTGCTGAGCTGTAGCGGTGGCGTCATTCTGGTGGTGTATTGCCTGATTGTCTCCGCTTATGTGCAAACACGGCGCCGGGCGGAGCAGGCGGGGCAGGGGGATGGCTTCAACCTGCCGCTGTTCCCGTTCTGCAATTATGCAACGCTGCTGGCTGTGGCCTTTGTGTTCATCGCCATGATGTTCAACCCGTCAGAACGGATGACCGCCATTGCCAGCCTTAGCACCTCGGTCTTCTTCTTCGTTCTGGCATCGCTGAAGAACAAGAGCGCTTAAAAGCGGGCGGTCTTTTTCGCGCCAGATAAGAGGGGCGCTGACTGATGTTTCGGCACAGTCAGCGCCCTTTTTTTATGATGAACATCTGGCTTCATTTAAAATGGAAACCTTCTGTCTGCACGGCGTTCTGTTGTAATGCCCCTTAAACACGCCGGATAAAATGTCCTGCCGTCTTCCCGTGTGAGGGGCGCTTTTTCACAGATCAATGTGAGGTTGTGTCATGGTCGATAAAAAAGACAAAAACGGCAAACGACAGATTCAGGAAGAAAATCTGGACGACACTCTGGACGATAGCTTTCCGGCGAGCGATCCGCCGTCCCACAGCGGGGTAACGGGAGACCGGGACCCTCCGAAAAAACCTGAAAAGTCTCCCAAAAAATAGTCTCGCTATGACCGGGGCTGCATAGGCTGGGGCACGCACGACAAGACGCAGGTTATGTGCCCATTTTCAGGATGTGCTTTAGCGGGATAAGACAGACCGCAAGAGGGCGCGAAATCTTGAAAAAGGCACATGGCCGAAGTGTTTTTTCGGGAGTGTGACGAGTGCTGTGGCAACGCGTGCGAACGTCATGATCTGCTGAGAAGCATACTCAGCATTCAGGCGTTCCAGCCCGCCGCCGGGCAGGATCTGGCACAGATAATCGGGGATAGGGCAGGTTGAGATAACGGGGATGCCAGCGCTATAGAGCGGCTGTCCTTCACCCAGCATGGTCTTTTTCAGGCGTGGGAAGACGGTCACAGCGCGTAGCCGCGTCTGGAGCCGGGCGGCCTGACAGTAAATCTGGTTGAACTGACGATTGGTTGTGTAAACAATGTCCCGTTCCAGCTCTCCTGTCGCCTCAGGGGTCCCGGTCGTCGGGTTGTCCCGCCATTCCATACAGCCCAGATGTTCCAGCGTTATTCCGGCAACGGCGCGGGCATGGCCTGCTTTGCCGTCCCACAATGGCTGATTGGCAGCCAGCCAGGCAGAGGTGGCCTGATCACCCTTCAGGCCAATTTGCGGGATCTGGAAGTGGCCCGTTGCCAGCACAAAGATCAATGTTCTCTGGCGAGCCTGTAGCGGGAGGCCGGAAAAATAGTGTGCCAACGCCAGAACGCCGGCTGCTCCGTTTTCCTCGCACGCATTAGGGCCGTCCGTATGCGTAGTGATCAGGAGCGTTTCATCCTGTCGTTGCCCCGGTAACACAGCATGAAGTGAGCGTGTCTGCACCGGTTCTACAGTTGCTTTGAGTGTCAGCGTAACTTTCTGGCCGGTGGTGGCGAGTGCTTTCAGGCGCGTGCGTTCAGACGCACTGACCCAGAGAGCAGGCAGATCCGCATAGGGGGTTGTGAACGGCACAACCTGTCCGGCCAGTTGTGGGGGAGAAACACCCTCGAACAGGCAGATCACACCCCGCACACCCGCCTTGCGGGCCTTATCCAGCGCAACGCCCATCAGTCCCGTAAGAAGCGGTGTTTTGATCCGGGCGGGAAAGCTGGCGCTTTGATCTGGCAGGCTGTTTTTGCGTTTCATGAACAGGCTGATCAGGAAACGCGTCAGATCGATCCGCTTAAGGAGGATAACGGCGATTTTGCCCTGTGCTTTCCGAAAAGAATGCGGCTTGCCGTCATACCAGACGAGTTCTGCGCTCACGCCCTCTGCCGGGGTCTGGCCAGAATATGGATAAGGGGCGGCAACTGGAATGGGGCCATCCGGCCCGCTTAAGGACACATGCTCAGGCGTCCAGCGGGTGATGGAATGAACGGTTTCTTCGGCTTTCAGCCCTATTTTTTCAAGTTCGGTCGCGAGGAAGGCAAGAGAGGCCTCGTGCGCGGGCGTGCCGGTCAGACGCGGGCCAAAACTATTGAGCTGCTCAATCCAGTGCCAACACGCGTCTTTGGAGGGGAGTGTGGGGAAAGCCGCAGGCGGTTCCACAAATTAATGCACCGTAATCCGGTCCAGATGCGCCAGCAGTTTATGCTCGCGCACGTGCAGCAGGGCGCCGGCGGTGAGGATCGTTCCGGCGGCTACGGCAATGGCGAGGGAAACGCTGTGGCTGGATGTCAGTGTGCCAATGACAGCCCCCACAAACAGGCTACTGATGGCGGCCAGCCGACGCCATGTGCCGGGGTTGGTGCCCCCGGCAAACGTGCTGTTATGTGCCAGACCATGCAGGAGCATGGTGGCGGCGGGCAGGCTCATATCCGCAACCTTGGCGTGGCGGGTGGCGGAGGTTTGCAGCCCCATGGCAAAGGCCAGCAGGCCGAGCGTGATATAGGTGCAGCCCGGCGGTTGCGCAGCCCATTCCAGTGCAGTCAGCCCAACAATGGTGCCCACCACCAGCAGAACATCGCCCACAGCAAGGCGCACGGTGCGGTCCCGCCGCACAAGGCGGCCACCCGTCAGTGCGCCCAGCAGATACAGGCCAATGGCTTCAAAGCCGGATAGCACCACGCTTTCTGATGTGGCGATATGCACGGCCATCAGCAGGACGGTGGCGGTCATGTATCCGGCAAAAATCTTCAGATGCAGCAGGGAAATAGCGTCCAGCATGCCCATGGCCATGGTTACCAGAATGATGCTGATAACCAGTCGGGGGTCATGTCCTGCACGGGTGCTCATAGGGTCTCCACTTAAAAAATAAACACGGGAAAAAGATCCGGTAAGCCGGGCGTCATATCATTATTCGCCCGGCTTGTGTGGAGTCTCTTGCCTGCTTTGTCCGGAGTGCAGGGGTAGGGCGGAAGGTTTAGCCCAGCGCCATCAGGCTGGCATTCCCCCCCGCCGCAGTGGTGTTAATGCTGCGGCACTGTTCCTCCACCACGCTTTCCGGCGCAGGCAGACCTGCCGCCGTCAGCCATGCGGAGGCAATCGGGCGCTCACTGGTGCTCAGTGCCTTACGGGCTTCGGCAAACGCAGCGTCATCCTGTTCCCCCAGCACAATGGCGCAGGCCTCTTCCGTGGCTGAGGTGACCGGGCGGATAACCAGTTGCAACGCATCCGGCAGGGTTGCAATCCAGCACGTCAGGCTTGCATCCGCCAGAACAAGAGCGGCGTTATCCCCGGACAGAGCCAGAGAAATCTGGTCATACAGCCCCGCTTTTGTCTGGGCGATGCACAGGATATTGCCGCGCCGCGTCAGGCTGTAGAGGTTGCTTTCTCCGACCGGGCCGGGGAGGGCGATCTGCCCGCCCACCAGTGTCTGGCGGCTGAGAGCAGCAGCCGTGCAGGCGGCTTTGCTCTCGCCCTGCTCCCGCAGCCAGTCCGTCCAGCGGGCCATGGTGGCAGGGATACGCCCACGCACCAGCGGAGGCAGGGCCGGAGCCTGCGCCAGCAGACGGCGCAGAATGAGCGGACCACCCGCCTTGGGGCCAGTACCGGACAGGCCACGCCCACCAAACGGCTGCACACCGACTACCGCGCCAATGGTATTGCGGTTGACGTAGAGGTTCCCGGCATCAATGCGCGAGAGCACATGTTGCACGGTGGATTCAATGCGGGTGTGCAGGCCAAAGGTCAGACCATAGCCCGTCTCGTTAATGCTGGAGAGCATTGTATCCAGCGTGCTGCGGGAATAGCGCAGCACATGCAGAACGGGGCCGAACACTTCCGGGCCAATTTCCCGAATGTTGGCAACTTCAATCAGCGTGGGGGCTACAAAGCTGCCGTTGGCGCAGTGTTCCGGCAGGGGCAGCGCATAAACAGGCGCTTTTTTCTGGCGGAACGTCTCGACGTGTTTGGTAATGCCTTCCGCTGCGTCTGCCGTAATCACCGGGCCAACATCGGTGGAGAGCAAGGCGGGATTGCCAATACGCAACTCCCGCATGGCACCGCGCAGCATGGTCAGCACATGGTCGGCGCAATCTTCCTGCACGCACAGCACGCGCAGGGCGGAGCAGCGCTGCCCGGCGCTGTCAAACGCGGAGGCGACAACATCCATCACCACCTGCTCGGCCAGTGCAGAGGAATCCACAATCATGGCGTTCTGGCCGCCGGTTTCCGCAATAAACGGTACCGGCTGGCCAGTGTGGGTGCGGCGACCTTCAAGCTGACGATTGATGATCTGGGCCACGACGGTGGAGCCGGTGAACATTACGCCGGATACGCGCTCATCCCCCACCAGAGCAGCCCCAATGTCGCCTTCACCCGGCAGCAGTTGCAGAGCCGCGGCGGGCACCCCGGCCTCGCGCAGAATAGTCACAGCGAGGGCGGCGATCAGCGGTGTTTCTTCTGCCGGTTTGGCCAGCACCACGTTGCCAGCGGCAAGGGCTGCGGCCACCTGACCGAGGAAGATGGCCAGCGGGAAGTTCCACGGGCTGATACACGCCACCACGCCCAGCGGGGCATGGGTTGCGTTGTCAAAATCCCTTGCAATGGTGGCAGCGTAATAGCGGAGGAAGTCCACGGCTTCCCGCACTTCCGCCACGCCATTGGGCAGGGATTTCCCAGCCTCGCGGGAGAGCAGGGCCAGCAGTTCATCACGGTGGGCTTCAAGGCTGTCAGACGCCTTGATCAGAATATCAGCACGTGCCTGCGGGGTGAGGTCAGACCAGCTTGCCTGCCCTTTAACAGCGGCAGCAGCGGCCTTTTTCACGCTATCCGGGGTGGCGTATTCCACCGTGCCCACCACATCGCGCCGGTCGGACGGGTTGGTGACAGGCTGGGTTTTTTTGCCGGGTTTGACGCCAACCACCATTGGCGCGGCCTGCCAGGGGCCGGAGGCTTTGGTCAGGCCCTCCAGCAGATCGGACAGCACGCTGTCATCCGCCAGATCGGTCCCGGCAGAGTTGCGGCGTTCGGCCCCGAACAGGGCAGGCGGTTTACGAATATCCGGGTGCGATGCGCCATACGGCGTAAAGCTGTGCGCAACCTGAATGGGGTCTTCCACCAGACTGGACACCGGAATGGCCGGGTCGCCAATCTGGTTAACGAAGGAGGAATTCGCGCCGTTTTCAAGCAGACGGCGCACCAGATACGCCAGAAGCGTTTCATGCGTGCCGACGGGCGCATAAATACGGGCCGGACGGTTGAGTTTGCCTGCCCCCACAACCTGTTTGTAAAGCGGTTCCCCCATGCCGTGCAGGCACTGGAATTCATAGGAGCCAACTTCAAATTTCTCGCCTGCCAGTGTGTAAATGGTAGCAAGTGTGCGGGCATTATGGGTGGCGAACTGCGGGAAGATCACATCCCGTGCGTTCAGCAGCTTTCGCGCGCAGGCAATATAGCTGATGTCCGTGTGGGCTTTGCGGGTATAGACCGGGAAGTCTTTCAGGCCTTCAACCTGACCCTTTTTAATCTCGCTGTCCCAGTAAGCGCCTTTAACCAGACGCACCATGATACGGCGGTCGCTGCGGCGGGCGAGGTCAATAATGTAATCCAGCACATACGGGCAGCGCTTGCCGTAAGCCTGCACCACAAAGCCAATGCCGTTCCAGCCTTCCAGACCCGGCGTGTGGCACAGGGCTTCCAGCAGGTCGAGCGAGACGTCCAGACGCTCGGTTTCTTCGGCATCAATATTCAGGCCGATGTCATATTTGCGGGCCAGAAGAGTGAGTTCCTGCACAACCGGCAGCAGTTCCGTCATTACGCGTTCATGCTGGGCGCGGGCATAACGCGGATGCAGGGCAGAGAGCTTGATGGAAATGCCGGGGCGTTCATACACATTTGCCCCCTGCGCGCTGCGGCCAATGGCGCGAATGGCGGTCAGGTAATCCTGCTTGTAACGCTCGGCATCACGCGCGGTGAGGGCGGCTTCTCCCAGCATGTCATAGGAATAGGAAAAGCCGAGTGCTTCCAGCTTGCTGCTGTTAGCGCGGGCTTTTTCAATGGTTTCCCCCAGCACAAACTGCTCGCCCATCATGCGCATGGCGGCATCGACGGCCTTGCGGATCACCGGCTTGGTGCCGCGACTGACAAAGCCGAGCAGAGCGGATTTCAGGCTGCTGTCATCCTGCGGGGTGACGAGCTTGCCTGTTACGGCCAGCCCCCATGCCGCAGCATTGGCAAAAATCGGCGTGCTGCGGGAAATGTGGGAGAGCCAGTCGCCCTCACCAATCTTGTCACGGATCAGCGCATCACGCGTTGCGGTATCGGGGATGCGCAGCAGGGCTTCTGCCAGACACATCAGCGCCACGCCCTCGGCTGAGGAAAGGGCGAATTCCTGCACCAGACTTTCCACAATACCGGGGTTGCGTTCCGCCCGGAGGGATGTGGCCAGACCGGCCGCAAGATCGGTAACGCGTTTGCCGTCTTCTGCCGTAAGTGTGGCATCGGGCGTGAGAGCCGCCACGCAGTGCTCTTCCGGTTGGCGCATGGCCCGGATAATCGCCTGACGCAGCGGGCTTCGGGAGGCGAATGCAGGCGCAAAAGAGTCAGATAAGGACATGGCATGAATTCCGAACAGGACAAGCCTGACTTCGCTGGCTGCGGGAAGACTCAGGAAGTTTTGGCTCCACAACGATTTTTCCTCGTTACACGATATTATATGATTTGCAAAATCATATAATCAGAGCGTGGCTAAGCCTGTGTTTTCGCCAGATTTCTGCGGGATATGGGGGTGTTCAGACTCGTGTGGGGCAGGCCGTTTCAGGCCGGTTTCACACATCAAGCAGGCAAACGGGCTGATTCCAGAGAATCATCCGGTAGCCTCTTCAGCCTCTACGCATGTGTCCTTCGGCGGAGCGCCGCAGGGTTTTGTTAGCTGGCCTCATCCAGATTGTTCTTCTTGCGGAAGACATCAGCGGAGATATGGGCAGCTTCCAGAATATGCTCGCGCGTGAGGCGGGCGGCGAGATCGGCATCCCGGGCGCGGCAGGCTTCCATAATGGCCCGGTGTTCCGCATCGGTTACGGTCTTGCGGCCTTCCAGAACCAGGTGCCCGCGAATGTAGCGGTCCAGCCGGTTGTGCAGGTCGTCAATCATTTCCAGCAGGCGGGGCTTACGGGCTGCTGCATAAATAGCGTTGTGGAAGGCCCGGTTCAGCGCGCCGGAAGGGCGGGAGGTATCCGGGTTGCGGGTGCCTTCCACAAAAGCCTCATAGGCATCTTCTATATGGGCAAGGTCCACGCGGGTCAGGTTCGCCACAGCATCCCGCGCGGCCTGCTCTTCCAGCAACGCGCGGATTTGCGAGTATTCCAGAATGTCCTCGGCATCCAGCCCCATCACCATCGCGCCCCGGTTGGGCTGGAATGTCACCAGCCCTTCGGCTTCCAGATGCTTCAGGGCTTCCCGCACGGGAATAATACTGACCCCAAAGCCAGCGGCGAGTTCGGACTGTGGGAGTGCCTGCCCCGCGCGGAGGCTATCCGCCAGAATAGCTTTGCGCAGCGCGTCGCAAATGGTTTCCGATGCCTTGCCGTGGCCTGCAAACTCGGTCTGGTGAAAAAGACTGGCCGGCAGCATGGGCGACGGCTCCCTTCAGATCGTTTCTGACTCGTGACTATCTATCATAGTCAGCACAGGCCTTCTGTCCAATCAGTTTGCATAAAGCTGCCGGAACAGGGGCTTGGGCGCTCTGGTCACACTATCGTGAACGGTGCAGAGGGGGAGAGGCTCAGGGTTTGGGGCGTGGTGTGAGGAGAGGCGCAAGGCAGGAACGGAGGGGCGATCACAGTGCCCCGGTGCGCTGCCGGGGGGAGAGTGCTCTGGCGAATAAAGCGGGCGTCTCTGCTTTGTGGATAAGGCCAAAAGCGCCTCTCTCATCAAGGTGTTTTGTTATCAGATCAAAAATGAGGGTGGTGGCAAGGCAGGCCGGAACAGCGGCCACTCATTTGCCCGATGGCCAGAAAGCGGCAGGCGGGCAGGCCTCTTTTTGGGCCGGCCGGGCCGTGCGCTGGTAAGAAAGCCGCGGCTGACCTGTGGTCTGCCATGCTCCCGGTGCGCAGGGGGCTGGCTTGATCTTTCCCAAATTTGCAGGCCACTTTGGCGCATATTCCGCTAGGGAGATTCTGAATGAAACTGATTTCCGTACGTGCCCTGTCGGCGCTTGCTGTTACGACTATGCTGGCCGGCGCGCCGCTGTTTGCTCATGCTGCCGATACCCCGGCCCCTGTCTCCAAAGGGGGCGAACAGGCTGAATCTGGTGGTAAAACGGCGACGCTGACCGATACGGACCTGTCCGGTTATGTTGGTTCCATCGACCCGGCTGAAGTGGGTGGCCTGCTGAACTATTGTACGCAGGGCAACTACGTTCCTGATTATGACGACGCCTTTAAGGTGCTTCAGTCCTATAATCAGAAAACCAATGCCGTGCCGGATGGTCAGGAAGGCAACATGTTCTACGCGCGTGGAACAGCAGGCCAGCTGCAGGCCAATGGCAAGACCTATTCTATTGCCACGTCCAGCATTCCTGTGCGCCAGAAAACCTGTAAGGCCGTTCTGGATCGCGCCAGAGCCGCTCTGTAAGGCATCGCCTGATCTCTCTTTTGGGCTGAGGGGACAGTCTCCCAGCACCGGAAGAGCAGAGTTTTGCAAAAAGGTCAGTCGCAGTGCGGCTGGCCTTTTTTGTGTTGTAATGAACGAAGTTTAATCCTCTCGATCAAGTCGCTGTGCCTTTCCCCCTGGCCCCCGATGTGATCAAAACCATTCTGTCCCTGTAACCAGACAGAACGGGGCTACAAAGATAAGGAGCGGAACGAGCGTGCCAGAAGTGTTTAAAGCTCCGGCTGGAGTGGGTCTGACAGCCGGGCAATATGGGGATATGGTGCATAAGGCACATCAGGATCCTGACACCTTCTGGCTTGAGCAGGCCCGTAAGCTGGCCTGGCATGTTCCACCACAACACGCATCCCGCTCTGACTTTAAGAATGATGTACGGATTGACTGGTTTTCTGACGGGCGGCTGAATGTCTCGGAAAACTGTCTGGACCGGCATGTCCGGACCCAGCCTGATAAGATCGCGCTGATCTGGCAGGGGCAGGATGAGGACCAGAAGGAAAGCCTGACTTATCAGGAGCTGCACGTCCGCGTTTGCCGTCTCGCCAATGTGCTGCGGCGGCTTGGTGTCAAGAAGGGCGATTGCGTCGCCATCCATCTGCCCATGGTGGCGGAAGGGGTGATTGCCATGCTGGCCTGCGCCCGTATTGGGGCGGTACATGTCGTGCTGTTCGGCGGCTTTTCCGCCGATGGTCTGGCTGAGCGTCTGAGCGATAGCGGGGCCGTGCTGGTGCTGACGGCGGATGTAGCCCGCCGGGGCGACAAGCGCATTCCCAGCAAAACGACCATGGATGAGGCCATTACGCGCTGCGGTGCGGAAAGCCGCGTGCGGCATGTTCTGGTGGTGGCCGTAACCGGGGCCGATGTGCCGATGCAGCCGGGACGGGATCTTTCTTACGCGGATGAAGTGGCGCAGGAGCAGCCAGACTGCCCGGCGGAAAGCATGAGCGCGCTGGACCCGCTCTTTCTGCTCTACACCTCCGGCAGCACCGGGCGCCCCAAGGGGCTGGTGCATGGCTCTGGCGGCTATCTGGTCTGGGCGGCGTTTACGCATGCCACGGTGTTTGACCATAAGCCGGACGATATTTTCTGGTGCACGGCGGATACCAGCTGGATTACCGGCCACACCTATGTGGTCTATGGCCCGCTGACCAATGGCGGCACCATTCTGGTGTATGAAGGTCTGCCCTCATGGCCCGCGCCGGGCCGCTGGTGGGACGTGATCGACCAGTATGGTGTGACGGCTTTCTATTCTTCCCCAACGGTGGTGCGTGCTGCCATGCGGGAAGGGGATGATGTGGTGCGCAGCCGCTCGCTGGCCAGCCTGCGGGTGATTGGGACAGTCGGGGAGCCGATCAGCCCGGAAGCCTGGCAGTGGTTCCATGATGAAGTTGGCAAAGGCCGGTGCCCGGTGGTGGACACATGGTGGCAGACGGAAACCGGCGGCGTGATGATCACCGCTGCCGCTGGCTGCGTGACCCCGCGGCCCGGTGCGGCCTGCCTGCCTCTGCCGGGTGTAAGCGCTGCTCTGCTGGATACGCAGGGGCAACTGGTGGAAGGCCCGGGTGAAGGGCTGCTGTGCATGGCACGCTCATGGCCGGGACAGGCTCTGTCCATCTGGAAAGATCACGACCGCTTCCGCCAGACCTACTTCACCACCTGTCCGGGCTACTACTTTACCGGGGATGGCGCTCGGCGGGAGGCCGATGGCTATTACTGGATTACAGGCCGCGTGGATGATGTGGTGAATGTCTCCGGCCACCGGATTGGCACGGCGGAAATTGAAGATGCCGTGGCGATGGACCATGAGGTGGTGGAAAGTGCCGCCGTCGGTATTCCGCATGACCTGAAAGGGCAGGGGCTGGTGGTCTTTGTGGTGCCGAAGGAAGAGGGCGTGTTTCACCCGTCTGCCGTCAACCGTGCGGTAGCCGCCGGGGTTGGGCGTTATGCTGTGCCCGAGAAAATCTATGTGGTGCGGGATCTGCCCAAAACCCGGTCTGGCAAAATTGTCCGCCGTCTGCTGCGCAAAATTGCCATGCATGATCTGGAAGGACTGGGTGACCTGTCTACACTGGCCGACCCCGACATTGTGCCGGAACTGATTGCACTGGTGAAGGCGCAGGCCGCGTAAGGTCTGACCGGACAGTAAAAAGGGGGCGACCCATGTGGGCCACCCCCTTTTTTTCTCAACACTTAGGCGGATGTGTTCAGATTATTTGGTGTTGGTGCCCGGAGCCGGGATCAGCTGCGCGCGCACTTCACCATGCGGATGGGATGCTGTGCCCAGACCCACAAACAGCTGGCCGTGGCGATACAGATCAATCTGATCCGCGCTGAGAGTGATGGTGCCCGTCAGCGGTGCAAGATACGGGCCCTTCAGGTCCGCAACCTTTTCCGCGGTTTTGGACAGGTCTTTCGCCGCCAGCAGTTCAGCCCCCGTCACCGGGCCGGACAGGTTGTTCCAGGTGATGGTATAGCTGAGCAGATTGTTCTCGGTTTCCAGCGTGGCGCGCACGCCGCCTGTCACGCGGGACGGGGTTGCTTTCGCGCTGGCAAAATTGCCTTCAGACTGGATAGTCTCTGCGTGGGAAAGTGCTGGAGCGAAAGCCAGAGCGCCGGTCAGCAGAGCAGCACTAAGCGTAAAATGTTTTTTTGAAATCATAATCGTCTCCTGTCGAAGTATAATTGTCTTACAGGAGGTCTAAACGCGCTCTTTCTAAAAAGGTTCCGAATAGGTTTTTAGAAAGATTCCGAAAGAGCGTCGTTCTGTGTTGTGGATGGGCTCTCTATTTCTAAAGAGGGCGTTGGTGAATAGTTTTGAAATCGTTATTTATTCACTGATCAGAAGACGCAATGGGAGCAAAACGCGGCACACCGTTTACAGTTTCCTGCCACATGGCCAGAGGGCGCACCCAGTAATCCCCCCGTGCTTCACTCCGGTAAGTGACCAGCCATTCCTCGGTCTCGCTGTGGCGCCCCACGCAAATCACGGTATAAAGTCCACCTTTATAATGTCGGTATGGGCCGGGGCGCGGATGGTCGGGTTCGGACGTATCGAACGTATTGGGATCGTGCATTTTCATGGTAGTCTTCTGTTCCACAGCTTGCGGGAGGATCGCAACCTTGAACCGACATGTTCTTTCAGGCCGGGTGCTGGCAGGCCTTGCCGTGCTGGCGTTGAGCGCCGTGCCCGGCCATGCCGCAACACAAGGAAAGGCCAGCACGCACAAAAGCAGCGCGCATAAAGGGCATGCCAGCAAGGGGACGGCGCAGCAGAGCGGGGACCCGGTGATTATGACCAGCCAGCCCGGCTCCGCGCTGGATAAACAGGCCCGCATCCTGAATGCGGAGGATCTGGCTTCTGCCGCGCGGCATCATGAAAAACCGCTGGTGCTGATCGGCTCAGCCCCCCTGTCTACTACGGGAAAGAGCATTGGCCTGTTTGTGCAGGTACAGTCCGCCAGCCTGTGCGGCTCTGCGGGGTGCTCCACGGACGTTTACCTCCAGCAGAAGGGCAACTGGACCAAGGTGCTGGATTCTGTCAGCGGCCCTATCAGCCTGCTGCCGACAACGCATGGCATCATGAAAGATATTCTGGTGGACGGGTCTGATCGCTGGATCTGGAAAAAAGGCACCTATACCGACACGCTGGTGGCGACTGACCTGCCGGGCTTTAAAACCTCCATCCGTCGCCATCAGGCGGCTATGAAAAAAAGCGGCCATCCGGTTTCTGAATAAGGACCGGCTGCAATGACCTGAAACATGACGGAGACTGCATGCCGGATAAAAGGCACCCCCCGACTGCCGCAGGCAGCATCGGGCGCACCCTGCTGAAAACAGTGTGCGCTGTCGCTCTGACAGCTTTGTTGATTTCCCTGCTGCGGGAAGGACTGAGCCTGCTGCCGTGGGTGGATCGTAAAACGGGCCAGCATGCCGGGGCTTCAGTGCTTCAGGTTCTGGCCGCCGATGGCAACACCAGCCAGCAGCAGATGATTGCCGCTGGCCTGATGGTGCTGTGTTTCCTGCTGGCGATTGTTCTGGTGCGCTGGGGCGAGCGGTTGTTAGACCGCAGCCGCTGAGGCCGCCTCCGCCTGCGACCAGAAAAACGTCAGCTCATGCTTGTTATGGGCCAGATGCCGCAGGCTGCCACCGGGAATGGCCTCAAAAGCCGTTACGGTCTCATGGTCCGTTTCGCCCTGAAATTTGACGGTCAGCACCATGTTTTTGGTGCGGCCTGACTCAATCCAGCGTCTGGCCAGCGCCAGCAGGCGGGCCGGATAGGCGATAATATCTGAAAACACCCAGTCCACTTCCGGGAAGGAAGAGGGTTCCAGCCCAAAGGCGCTGCCCTGCTGGAACTGGACGTGCGGCATGGCGGCCACGGCGGGGTCCAGCGGGGCGCGGTCAATGGCGGTAACGTCTGCACCAAGCTGGGCAATGGCCCATGTCCAGCCGCCGGGTGTGGCTCCCAGATCCAGACAGGTTTCGCCCGGCTGCGGCCAGCGGCGCAGCAGCGTGCAGGCTTCCCACAGTTTCAGATAAGCACGGGATGGCGGTCCCGTCCGGTTTTCCACAAATTTTGGCGCACCGTTGATAAACGGGCTGCTTTTGCGGGCGGAAAACAGCATGGTCTCCGGGCTCAGCAGGGTCCACGCGCCAAGGGGGGCAGTTGGTGCTGCCGTGGGGAAGGTGAGGAGAGCGGCTTTGATGGGTGGCAGATTGTCTTCAATCAGTGCAGCCCGTCGGAAGAAGTCGGCGGCATACAAACCCCAGTTCCGCTGGCGGGCACGCAGGATTTTTGCAGCCCCCTTGATGGAGGGGATGGTGACCAGTTCCGGCTCTTCCCACACATCCAGCGCCCAGGGGGAAAATACGGAGGGCTGGGATGAGAGGGCAAGCTGGCCGTGCCAGCGGTCCACGGTTACGCCGCGTCGCTGCAAATCCTGCTCCAGAACAGCTTCCAGCCCTTCCGGCCCCAGCCATGCGCCACGAATAGTTTCAGTCATCCGCGCACCCATCCGGCAGCAAGGCAGAGCCATGAAAGAATGAGAATGCTCCCGCCGGTCGGGGCAACATGCGCGGCATGCTGGCCGGTAAAGGCCGTGTAATACACGCCCCCGCAGAACAGCAGGGTGCCGAGCAGCAGGCCGCAGCCGCCCAGCGCCAGCGGTTTGGTGGGGCGGCCCTGTGTGGTCAGGCCCAGCACAAGCAGGGCGAGGGCGTGCCACATCTGCATTTCCAGTGCGCCATGCGCCATCAGGCGGCCACCGGGGCCGAAGTCAGCCTCCGGCAGATGGGCGGTGAGCGCGCCCATAATGGTGCCGATGCCAGCAAGCAGAGCGCCGCAGACGCGCCATGAACGGGGAAGACTGGATAATGAAAGCATGATGCCGCCTTATAGAGGCAGAACCGGGCAGGGCGGAAGCAGAAACCTGCCTGAATGAGAAGAGGATGAGCGCATGAGTATCCGCATTGATCGTGTTGTGACCCGTGGCGGGGATGCCGGGCAGACTTCTCTGGGCGACGGCTCCCGCGTGGCCAAGGATAGTGCCCGGATTGAAGCTATGGGCTGTCTGGATGAACTCAATGCCGTGGTGGGGCTGGTGCGTAGTCATGTGCCCGCAGAGAGCAAAGACGCCGCCCAGTTGGCACAGCTCCAGAACTGGCTTTTTGATATGGGGGCCGACCTCTGCCAGCCGGAAGGCCCAAAAGCGCAGAAAGCCAGCCGGTTGAGTGGAGAAATTGTGCTGGAACTGGAACTCTGGGTGGAGCAGTTACGGCAGACGCAGGCCCCTTTGACCAGTTTTGTGCTGCCCGGTGGCACGCAAGCCGCAGCATGGGCGCATCTGGCCCGCACTCAGACGCGCACAACAGAGCGGCGTGTGGTCGCACTTGCGCAGCAGGAGGTGCTGAACCCGGAACTTTTAAAATGCTTGAATCGGTTGTCTGATTATTTCTTCGTGCTGGCACGGCATTTTAATCAGGACGGTAAGACGGACCTTGTCTGGACCCCTGCGGCGCAGCGGCCCGCGGTATAAAATCAGATTGACGGGTGGTTGTTTTTCTAAAACCACCCGTGTTTTTGAAGTAATAACACTAAAAAATGATTATAATATTCTGCCAAAGAATTTTCTAAAATACAGTCTGTTTTGCAAAGAGATTTCAAGATTTCTTCTTGGACTGTTTTAGCCGGAACGGGCGGTATGTTGCGCTAAATGACGGATTTTTCATAGAAAAGAAGGGTGTTCTTCCCAGAAACCCTTTGAAAACCGTGAAATGCGTGATAAGCAGGAGCAACGAACCCGTCTAACTGCTTTTAAAGCTCAGGCAGGTCTTTACCAACAAATATCATGGAACCTGTTGGGTCATACCCACCTTGCCTCGGGCAGGGAAAAACGTTTTCCGGGTTGCTCTGGCTGGAGTGGGCGCATCGTCCAGCATCAGTTTTGTGTGGCAAATCCGGTTTTCATGTTTGACAGAGTCAGGAAAGTATAAAGAAGCGTGACTTCCGAATTTATGAAGACACCATCATTTTTATCCACCTCACGAGGTGAAGACAAACGTGATGAGGCTTTTGAAGAAGCCTCCCTGCGCAACGCTCTGGAACGGCTTGGATCGCCCAGCCGCGCCCGCGCCGGAACGCCCCGCCCGGCATCTGATCCCGCTCAGGGCAAACGCCGTCGTTTTGTAAAAGATGGTGATGTGCAGGTGGAAAAACATTCTCTGGCGCGCACAACGCCCCGCACACTGGCCATGCCGCGGACGGGTACAACCTCTCGCGCTGTGCATTTTTCCGATGAAGAAAATTCGGAAGTTTCCAAGCTGCGTCGTCAGCTGGCTGATGAAAAGCTGCGTTTTGAAGACGCTGAACGCCAGATTGAGTCTTTGCAGACCACGCAGCGCGGGCTTGAAACCCGGCAGGCCCATGCGGATATCATGGTGCGGGAACTGAAAAGCAAGCTGGCCGAGCGTGAGGAAGAGCTGACTGAAGCCGGACGCGCCCTGCGGAGCGCCCAGCGCACTGTGGAAGCGCTGGAAGAAGAAATGCAGGCCCTGCGTAAAAAGCTGGAAGCCCGCCCGCGTGGTCGCCCGCGTCTGAAGCCGCTTGAAACGGTGGAAGAAGATGAGGTGCTGGTGGTGGAAAATGATGAGCCGCAGCCCGTTAAGTGGTGGAAAGACTGAAATCCTGACACATTTTGCAGTAAAGTGCGGGCATGAAGAATAATTCTGTCACGCCCGCACTTGTCGTTCTGGTTGTGGATGTCGCGCTCGGGGTGGCATTTGTTCTGCTGCCTCCGGTGGTGATGAGCTTTCTGACGCTGCTCAAAGATGTGTTTGGCGTGCTGATCCTGCCGTTCACCTTCCTGTTCGGACTGGCTGGCTGGTCGTCAGACATGTCCTCTCTGGACAGTGTGATGGGCGGTCTTACGCCGAGCATGCTGCGTCATCCGTTCCGCGCCATCATCGCGGCGGCCTTTATTGCCGTGGGTGGCCTGTGCTCTGTTCTGGCCTGTGGCAGCCCACGCGCGGCCCATGTGGAGCGGATTATTGCTCCGCTCCTGACCATTGCGGCCATCGGGCTGATGGGTGTGGACGTGGGTGTGATCCTGCTGCCAGCCCTGCTGCTTCAGCTCTCCGCGCTGCGGTATCCTGAAATGGATTTCTTCTCGCGCAATAAATAAATGCGTGTTTGCGTGAGTGGCTTTTAAAGCCTGCCGAGGCGTTGAAATCTGCGCTCGGCTTTATCGGTCTCTCTTAACAGCGCCTGTCCTGAAATTATCAGGGCAGGCGCTGTTTTTCTTTAAGCTTACGGAAAAATTTTGCCCGGGTTCATCAGGGTTTTCGGGTCCAGTGCGGCTTTGATCTTGCGCATGGCATCCAGTTCCGCACCACCACGCCAGGACGGCATCATGTAGGTTTTCAACTGCCCGACACCATGTTCGGCAGAGAAAGACCCGTCCAGGGTGCGGACAATATTGGCGACAGTGTCCATCATCGCATGGTCCTGCGCGAGGAAGGCCTTCGGGTCCATACCTTCCGGCTGCACCAGATTGAAGTGGATGTTGCCATCCCCAATATGCCCGAACGGGGCCACGCGGATGCCGGGGATCAGCGCCTCACACGCCACCGTCGCTTTGGTGATGAACTCCGGAATGGCGGAGAGCGGGACGGAAACATCGTTTTTGACGGAGGCCCCGGCGCGTTTCTGGGCTTCTGCATGTTCCTCACGGATCACCCACAGAGCCTGACGCTGGCCTTCACTTTCTGCCAGAACGGCATCGGTCACCAGTCCATCTTCCAGAGCCTGCCCCAGAACCTCTTCCATCAGGGTGCGCAGGCTGTCATCCGCGCGCGGGCTGCCGAGTTCCACCAGAGCGTAAGCCGGGGCGGGTTCGGAAAGCGGCAGGGAGGCTCCTTCAATCAGGTTGTTGACCAGCGCCATGCTGGTGCCGGACATATATTCAAACGCCTGAATGGCGGCCGGGTCCTGCCTACGGAAAGCGGCAAACAGGTCCAGCACGCCCTGTGGGTCAGCCAGCGCACACAGCGCGGTCTCGCGGGAGCGCGGGGCGGGCTGAAGCTGAATAATGGCGGTGGTGATAATCCCCAGCGTGCCTTCCGAGCCAATCAGCAACTGTCGCAGGGCGTAGCCGGTATTGTCCTTGCGGAGGCGGCGCATCAGGTTCAGTACCTGTCCGTCTGGCAGAACCGCTTCCAGCCCCAGCGCCAGTTCCCGCGCATTGCCATAACGCACGGTGTTGTTGCCGCCTGCGTTGGTGGCCAGAATGCCGCCAATTTCAGCAGAGCCTTCCGAGGAAATGGAAAGCGGCAGCATCAGCCCTTCCGCCGCTGCGGCATCCTGTGCGGCTTTGAGCGTGACGCCAGCCTCGACTGTCATGGTCAGGTCGGCATGGTCAATGGCGTGAACACGGGTCATGCGGTTGGTGGAAATAACAACAGCCTTGCCGCTTTCATCCGGCGTGGCACCGCCCACCATGCTGGTATTGCCACCCTGCGGCACCATCGGCACGCCGTATTCTGCACACAGGGCCACAGCCTTTGCGCATTCTTCCGTATTGGCCGGGCGCAGCACCGCGGCGCAGCGGCCATGATAGAGCATGCGCCAGTCTGTGCAGAACGGGTCCGTATCCCCGGCTTCGGTCAGCAGCCCGGACGGACCAAGCAGGGCAGACAGAGCATCAAGAAGAGCGGAGGGCAGGGGAGTGTCGGACATGGAGCAAGCCTTGATCGGGGATCAGAGTATCATAAACAAGAGACTGTGAGCAGATCACGCATTTTTCTTAATAGAGGTAGCGTGCGTTATCTGTCACGGGATGAAACGCGTTATAAAACAGGTGGAAAAGCTGTGTGCCGGCAATGCCAGCCAGCAACCCGGCCATAACGGCGACGAAAATAATCATCAGCCGGGGGTAGCTGTTTTCCATCATCTTCATGCTGAGCATATGTCTTGCTTCCGCATGGGCTGTCTGCATGACATGCAGCTGAGATTTCAGGTTTTCATTATTGCCGCGCACAATGCGCAGATTATGCTCCATCCGGTTCAGCACTTCTCCGCGGTCATGCAACTGGATGCGGAGGGTATGAATGGTGCTTTCCAGAGTGCGGATTTCGGTATCTTCCCGCGCTTTGCGGGCGGCTGTCAGGCGGTCAATATCCGGAGCGAGGGTCTGGAACAGGTTTTTCAGTGCGCCACCGGTAATGCCATCCCGGCGGGCGCGGGCTTTGATGGCTTCCAGCGCGGTCTCAGACTGTCCCTTCTGATCTTCCAGCACGAGCGCCAGAATATCGGAGAGAATCTTGATTTCTCTGGGGTCCATCTGGCTCATGGCAGATCGTGTTCCGCAGGCCGGGGGGCGGCGGCACGGTGCAAACGGTCCTGAATAGCAAGGCCAAGCCCGTGCGAAGGGATAGGCTGCACGGCAAGGCCGGTCAGATCAAACGTCGGCTGCTGGCTGTCCAGAAAACGCAGGCCGGAAAACAGGCGGGCGGCGGCTTCTTCCAGATCACCGGTCGGGCTGAGGTTCCATGTGACTGCCGCACCCGGCAGCGGAGTGGGGCCAAAGGCCAGAAGCCCTTCCTGCGGGCCAACGCTGGTCGCGTTCAGGCGCACGGGCAGGCTGGGGGCGTAATGGGAGAGCATGCGGCCCGGAGAAAGCGGCGCGGCATCGGCTTCTGTTTCCGGTCGGGCGAGGGGGCCGCACACCGCTTCCAGTTCCTCAACCGAGACACCGCCGGGGCGCAGCAGGCAGGGGCGGTCCGGGTTGGTCAGGTCCAGCACGGTGCTTTCCAGCCCCACGGCGCAGGGGCCGGTATCCAGCACGGCATCAATCCGGCCTGACAATTCTTCCAGCACATGGCTGGCGTCGGAGGGGCTGATACGGCCGGAACGGTTGGCAGAGGGAGCCGCGACCGGACGCCCGACTTCCTCCAGCAATGCCAGAACGGCCTCACCGCGGGGAACGCGCACGGCGAGGGAGGACAGGCCATCGGCGGCCAGATCGCTCACCGTGCTGCCGGGGGCGCGCGGCAGAACCAGTGTGAGCGGACCGGGCCAGAATTTTTCTGCCAGTTTCTGCGCCAGCGGGTTGGCCTGCACCTGCGTAAAGGCGGCCTTAGCGCTGGCAAAATGGCTGATCAGCGGGTTGAAGCGCGGGCGGTTCTTGGCTTCAAAAATCCGGGCCACGGCTGCGGGTTGCGTGGCGTCTCCGCCCAGCCCGTAAACGGTCTCCGTGCCGAACGCCACCAGTCCGCCGGCCTGCAGAATACGGGCGGCGGTGGCAATGCCAGAAGGGGTGGCAGCAAGGCGTTCGGTCATAAAAGTCAGAGTTTTCCGGTGCAGACAAAAGGCGGATTTTTCCAGTCCGGCTTGCCATAGAGCAGCGGGGAACCATCCAGCAGCGTGATGTGGCCGCCAGCGGCTTCCACAATAGCCTGCGGGGCTGCGGTGTCCCACTCCATGGTCGGGCCGAGGCGCGGATAGAAATCAACCGCCCCTTCTGCTACGCGCGCAAATTTGACGGCGGAACCGATATTACCCACGGAGGCAATGCGGCGTTCCCCCAGATACGCGGCCAGACGCGGATCATCCGCATAATGGCGGGAGGCCAGAACGCTCAGCCCTTCAGCGGGCGGTGTGCGGGTGTGAATGGCAGTGGTGCCGTTCTTGTCCCGGCGCTGCGCAGGCAGGCCGACGCCACCGGTGTAAAGCTGATAATAAGCGGGGAGCGCCATGGCTCCCAGCACGGCGCGGCCATTGCGCACAAGGCCGATATTGACGGTAAAGTCATCTCGCCCGGCGGCAAATTCCCGCGTGCCGTCCAGCGGGTCCACCAGCCAGTAGGCCTCGGACACAGCGCCACGCAGCCCGGAGGCCACTTCCTCTTCCGCGATCACCGGAATATCGGGCACGGCAGCGCGCAGGCCCTTGAGGATATGGGCTTCTGCCGCGTGGTCCGCTTCCGTCACCGGCGAGGAGTCGGTTTTGGTCAGCGTTTCAAAACCCCGCGCGCGAATGGTGCGGATAATTTCGGCGGCTTCATCCGCCAGTCTGGCGGCAAGGGCCAGCAGGTCAGCGTCGGTATGGGTGCTCATTTGCCCATCATACGCCAGGAACGGCGGCGCGTCATGCCCTGCCTGTTTTTTTAAGAGCCGGTCCGGCTGCCCTATTGCCAAGGGGCGAGGCGGGACGTACCCAAGTCAGGCAAAAGCTAAGACGTCTTAAGGAGGCCAGCGCGCAATGCTTCAGATTTCATTTTCTCCCGAGACCCTGCCCGATGGTGGGGCACTGGCTCTTCTGCTGGCCGAAGGGCAGGACCGCCCGGCCATTTTTGACGCCGCAGACAAAGCCACCAACGGCGCACTGACCCGCGCTGCCGAAGCCGATGATTTTACCGGCAAAGACGGCTCCACCTGCGTGGTGCTGGCACCGGGCGCTGGCTTTTCCCGCATTGTGCTGATTGGCGTTGGCAAGCTGGACGCTTTTGGCGCGAAAGAAGCTGAAGCCGCTGGTGGCATTGCGGCCTCTGTTTTTGGGGTGCAGGAAAAAGCGACCGTTGCACTGGGTAATGTGCCGCAGGGCTTTGCCGCCTCTGTAGCGCAGGGTGCGGTGCTGGGTGCGTATCACTTCTCACTGTATCACAGTGCTCCGGCGGTTGAGAAAAAGCACCGTCTGGCAAGCGTGACGGTGCTGACGGCTGATCCCGCCGCAGCAGATGCCGCGTTCGCTCCGCTGGCCGCTGTGGCCCGCGGCGTGATCCTGACGCGGGATCTGGTGACGGAACCGGCCAACGTGCTGAACCCGGAAGAATTCACCGCCCGCGTGACGACACTGCGCAGCCTTGGACTTGAGGTCGAGGTGCTTGAGCAGGCCGATATGGAAAAGCTCGGCTTTGGTGCCCTGCTGGGTGTGGCACAGGGCAGTGCAAACGCACCGCGCACTGTGGTGATGCGCTGGAACGGCGGCGCGAAGGATGAAGCTCCGCTGGCCTTTATTGGCAAGGGCGTGACCTTTGACTCTGGTGGCATTTCCATCAAGCCGGCTGCTGGCATGGAAGAAATGAAAGAAGACATGGCCGGTGCCGCTACCGTGACCGGTCTGATGACAGCGCTCGCTGGCCGTAAGGCGAAAGTGAACGCTGTTGGCGTGATCGGGCTGGTGGAAAACATGGTGTCCGGCACGGCCCAGCGCCCCGGTGACGTGGTGCGCAGTGCTTCCGGGCAGACCATTGAAGTGCTGAACACGGACGCCGAGGGGCGCCTCGTTCTGGCAGATATCCTCTGGTATGCGCGGGACCGTTTTGCGCCGAAGCTGATGGTGGACCTTGCTACGCTGACGGGTGCCATCATCATCAGCCTTGGCCATGAATATGCAGGCCTGTTCTCCAACAATGACGATCTTTCTGCCAACCTGACGGCAGCGGGCGTGGCAACGGGTGACAAGCTGTGGCGTATGCCGATGGGCGCTGAGTATGACGCCATGCTGAAATCCGACATTGCCGACATGAAAAACATCGGTGGCCGTCCGGGTGGTTCCATCACTGCCGCTCAGTTCCTCAAGCGCTTTGTGGGTGAAACCCCGTGGGCGCATCTGGACATTGCCGGAACAGCCTGGAGCAAAACCCCGCGCAACGGCCAGCCCAAAGGTGCCACCGGCTTTGGCGTGCGCCTGCTAAATGAGTTTGTGCAGAAGAACTACGAAACCGTTTGAGGTTTTCGGGGTTTGGTTTGACGCGAAAAGGGCCTCTTTTGAGGCCCTTTTTTGTAACTGATAGTCATGGAGTTTATTTTTTAAAATTATAAATATTAACAAACATTATAATGCACCTTTAAAAATTCACAAAATTATTCTATTTAGAAAATACTAGAAATTTCATTTTTTATTTCTTTGACCATTCATTAAAACGCACAGCATTAGAGACGGCCAAAGCGCTAGCGGGCTCTGTTCCTTTCAGTAGACTAGAACATGGCAGCACAATTTTTTCAAAAAATGCTTGTCGATTGCTGATTGTTGAGAGTGGGATACTGAAAAACCAATCTGTTTCGTCCAAAGGGACCTTGGGACGCTCAGTCGTATTATTTTTTTCTCCCCATACAACTAGTTCCGGAACGTCAGGATATAAATAACAATTGTCCCTAGTGTAATCATCCGCGGGATATCCATTTTCATCCGCCAGTACCATCTGTAAACTCCAGAGATCTTTGTATGCTGGCGTGTAAGCGCATGTTATCAAAGCAGAGTTGGAGTGCTCCCAAGATGAATGACTAACAGGACGGTACATTTCAAAAGCGATCAACAGCCCTCTATGTTTTTTGCTCTTTGGAAGAAATAATTTATAGGAATAGCATGAGCTGCTCGCAATAACATCTTGGAAAGAGGCTTCATCATAATCATTTTCTTGTAAATCAAGAGATAAGCCAGTTTTATGGAACATCTCTGGCGCTTCTTCAGATAAGCGCTCTACTTCCCTCCATGTTGTATCAGAATTTAAAAACGACTTGAAAATATTGCATTCATTCATTTTGGTTGCTCCGTGAATTGGAATTTAATTTTTTCTACTGAAAGGGTATGAAAGCCAGAAAATGATATCTGTTTAGCTTTTTCTAAGAATGTGCTCACTTGTTTCCCCCACTCTCGGACTGGTGTAGCAAAAGTTTCTGACTTCAGTTGGTGGGCTATGCGATGCACATCAGTCCATCGTATATTTATAACGCCTGCACGTTTGATTGGACCTGCGGTCTGGGTCAGGGCCACAATCAGTCTCCGAGACCGAGGATATGCCTTTTTTATGGCTTCCTGTTCGCGAACGATTTCATACAATAATTCATTTGTAGCCATAATCCATGTCCACTTCATTTCCCATGTGATGATAAGTGAACGGATGTCATCAAACTGAAACTGCATCACAAGATCGGGTTCACAGCGGGAAGTGGAATCTCCATTTCGCGCTTGAGCTTTCAGTCCATTTGGCCACAACTGGATTTCATGCGCGTTAGGATGCCGTGTTGCGTAATCAGAGAGTAGATCTGGTCCAAGTAGGGTTTTGACGACTAACCAAGCGTCTACTGCTCGCATAAAGGCAAGCGGAGAAAAGACCATGGATGTAATGGCATCTTCGTTCTTATTGTTCGTATGTTCCTCGTGCCGGTTACATAGAACGCGGCGAACACCTTTTTGGTTGAATGCGTGCAACATAGTAAAATAGTATCTGCCTTTGTGGCGCCCGAGACAATTCTTTATATGTAAAGTAAGAACATTTCAGTTATGCATCACGAATAGTAAAATTTAGGAATGCTCTTAATAATTTGAGCAGGATCTGGATAATCAGCAATTTCAGCCCAAATCGTCAGCGAGCAAAGGCGGTCATTTTTTCAATAATAAAATTTGTGGACAGAGTTGCAACCTAGAGTATGCTAGCGCTACCAAGACGTTTCAGAAAGATCAAGAGTATATATTGGAATCTTCTGGCGCTTTCTTCTCTGTGCCGGGTAATTGCGCAGAAATCCTCCCCTTCTTAATCGCCGCACAAAACGCTTTCCAGTCGGCTTTAGTCTGGTCGGCGTAGGCGGTGGAGAAGGTGGCGATGGCATCGGCAAAGGCGCGGCCTGCGCCGAGATAGCCGGAGAGGGTGGCAACGTCGCCAGAGCGGGCGTGGGCGCGGGCCAGTGTGCGGCCACACAGCAGGGCGTAGTCTGGCAGGCCAATCTGGGCAAATTCCGCGCCAATGGCGGCCAGTCTCTGGTCTTTCAGGCGGCGGACGTAAAACTGGCGCTGGCCGATGGGCTGGGTGCCGGTCTCACCGTCCACTTCATCCGTGCCGCCGCTATGTGTCCAGCCCAGAAAAGCGTCAGATGCGGTCTGCATAATCCGCTGGCCCGTCACCACCCGTTCCCCCTGATTGCGGAACGGGGAGGGGGCAAGATGCGGGGCCAGAACAGAGGTCTGCGCTTCCTTGATCTGGAGCAGCAGCACCTCATTATCCGGTGTGGCAAACAGACCAATGGCGCAGAAGGTGCCCACGCTACCCACGCCCACAACTTTAAAAATCACATCCTGCAACGTGTAGCGGGAGAGCAGAATGGCGCGTTCCGGCGGCTGTGTGGCGAGGTAACGGGCAAAGGCGGCGCGGATGGTGTCATCCTGTTCCGGCAGACGCACCACCAGCGGTGGTTTTTCCGTCAGGCGCGGGGTGCCGCCCTCATCCGCTACAAGGCCAAAGTGGCTGCGGGCACTTTCCAGCCGCGCATCCAGCAGGCTTTGCACCTTTTTGCGCGCCTGCTTGTCCTGAAAACCGGCAATGGCGGCGGACAGGTCAATCCGTTCAGCCCAGATCGCCAGCGGGTTCAGCGGGGCCAGTTTTGCCATTTCCTGTGCATACGTCTGGGCCATGGTGCGGGCCAGCGCGCGGGAGGCACTTTCGGACAGGCCACCTTCACGCCCGGCCAGCACCAGAGAGGTGCCTAAACGCTTCACGTCCCATTCAAACGGGGCGGAGAGCGTTTCATCAAAATCATTGATGTCAAAAACAGGGATGCCTTCTGGGGAGGCATAACTGCCAAAATTAGCCAGATGGCAATCGCCACAGCTCTGCACTTTGGGGCCAGCAGAGAGCGTTCCGGCCAGATCTGACGCCATGACAGCCGCAGCCCCGCGCAGGAAGGCAAAGGGAGAGGCCGCCATGCGCGCATACCGCACCGGCATCAGCGCTGTAATGCGATGCGTGCCCTGTTCCACAAGGATGGAAACCGGGTCCTTCCGGTTTTTAGGGGGCTGCCAGTCTGCCTGTTTGGTGCGGGGCGCGCTCTTGCGGAGCTTCACGCCTTCAGCACGGCGGATGGCGCGGGGGCGGAGGCTGGCGGTCTGGGCCGGGCGGGCTGATGTCATAAGACATTTTTAGGCACAGCCCGAAGGCCGTGCCAACATGTTAACGCCATAGCCGGTCAGCTATGCGCCGCGTTCACTGCAAACGCGGCCTTGCACAGGGCTGTGCGGTTTAACCGGATATTTTCAGATTGACGTAAAAGTTGCGTCCCTGTTCCGGGTAGCCGCCCACCATCTGGTAGTTCTGGTCCAGCAGGTTGGAGGCATTCGCGCCAATCTGCACGTTGGGGGTAATCTGGTAGTCCACGCGGGCGGAGATGTTCACATTATGCCCGGTGCGGAAATAGGTTGTGCCCATGGAGTTCATGGTCCAGCGATTGGAGGAAATTGCTACGTTCGGCATAAAACGCAGCTTTTTGATAGGCGACCATTCCACATAGGCAAATGCCTTGTGAGACGGCACATCTGTTGGCCGGTAGCGTGGGGAGGACCCCGGCGCGCTCACATCCTGATGCGTGTAGGTATAGTTGCCGCCAATCAGCAGGTCCTTCCGCACCGGAATGGCCAGAGAAATTTCCGCCCCGGCATAGTTCCCGCTGTTGATGTTCCGGCTCTGGGAGACGGTGGTGCCGTTATAGTGCACGGGGAACGACGCAATCAGGTCTGTCAGGTGAGAATAGAAAAGAGCGCCGGAGACCTCGATCTTTCCAAAGGTATGGGACCCGCCCAGCTCATAGTTCTGGGCGCGTTCCGGGCGCAGGCCGGGGTTAGAGACAGCACCGCCAAAACGGGTGCTGAAGCGCTCAAACAAAGTAGGGAAGCGCACGCGGTCCGACACGCTGATATGCAGTTCAGACACTTTGTCCGGCCGCCAGCTCAGGCGAGCCTGCCCGTTGGGCGCGCCACGGTTGCGGGTGGGGTAATGGATAATCCCGCTGGAATAACCCTGCGCCTTGTCCAGCACGCGCCAGTCATAACTGACGCCGGTTGTCAAATCGAGGTTGGGCAGAAAGCGAAACACGTTTTCGCCCGCAATACTGTAGCTTTCTTCAACCGAACTGACGGTGGGCTGGTAAGCGCCACTGGGAAAAACCTGCTCGTTTTCGGAATGTTCATCCCGACGACCATAGAACGCAATGCCCAGCGTATCCTGCCGGGAGAGTTCGGCATCCAGACGGACGTTCCCGCCCCAGGCTGTGTCATTATAATAGCTGTTAAAGGCTTTGGGTTTTGTCTGGGTATTCAGCTCAGCGTTATCAAAACTTCTGAGAAGATTATAGAAGGTATTGCGATACAGGCGGGAGCGCAGGGTCAGTCGGTCACCCAGTTTTGTGCGGGAGGTGAGGGAGAGGCTGTCCAGATCCCACGCGGGCCATGTCCAGTCCTTCTGCGCGCTGACAGAGTCCGTCACGCTAAACGGCGCGCGCTTTTCACCGCTTTGGCGGGTGTAGTTAATGGTGTATTCGTCCGTGGCGTTCGGTGTGTAGCCAACCTTAAAGTTCACGCGCCAGTCTTCAGAATCTGTCAGCAGGCGTTTGCCTTTGCCCTGAGACGGCGTGGGGTCATAATTGGAAGAAAGGTCCGTATGGTCCACGTTATTGATGGCGAAATTGGCCTGCGCGTACCATTTTTCATGCTTGGTGCCGATCAGCCCGAACACGTTATAGCCTGAATACCCGCCATCATGCCCCAGCATGCTGCCGCCGCGCAGTTCGCCTTCCAGCTCCTTATGGGGTTTTCTGGTCACAAGGTTGACCATGCCGCCCATAGCGTCCGGGCCGTCCAGCACGGAGGCATAGCCTTTGGCGACCTGAATTTCCGCAATGTCCGGTGTCAGAAAACGCCCGTAATCCAGCCGGTTATCCGCAGGAAGATAAATGCGGATACCGTCCACCATCAGCGGGACCTGAAAGCGGTTGAACCCACGCACCAGAATGGTGCGCTCATTCCGCGTGCCCCCGGTGTTGGCTGAGTTTACGCCGGGGATCAGATTGGCAGCTTCATCCAGCGTGTTTTTATTCAAAGTATAAATAGCATCGGCGGAGACGGTGGAATTGCCTACCAGCGCATTCCGGTGCGGGGTGCCATATACCGTAATTTCACCGGGGCCATAAATGTCAGAATTGGAGCGGTCCGCCACCACGCTGTTATAGGTGGGGGTGCCGGTTGTCAGCGCATCATAGGCGCTGTCGGCCCGTGTCTGCGGGGCCGCAGGAGGCGCGGACGGCGTTGGTTTGGAAGCCTTCTGTTTAACCTGATGGCGGTCCGGCGCGGCAATAAGTGAAGATGTTTCGGCAAAGGCTGCGCTTGCAACTGTGGAAAGCAGGCTGGCCAGTGTCACGGCAGAAAGGGTGCGCGTGGTCGCCGGGAGGAAGGCTTTCATTTAGGATAAGGGTCCTTTATCAATATTCCGATATATACAATATCCGTTGGTATATAGATGGAGCGTGAGGCGTATGGCAATTGGGAAACAGTTTGCGTTAAAGGCTGTGACAATTTTATCACTTGGGTTTGTGGGCGCAGGGGCCGTGCCGGGTTTTCCGGGGGCGTCGGCTCAGGCTCAGCAGATGGATCAGGGCCACAGTGAGCATGCAGAGCATGGTGGCCACGGCATGCAGAATTGCCCAAAGGAAGCAGCGCCTCTGCCAGACGCGCTAAAGGGCTGGGCGGGACCAGCCCCCGTAACAGCCGCCGCGACCACAGATGAACTGGACGGCGTCAAACTCACAGCCGGAAAAGCCGTGGCCGCGCAGCTCCGCTCCACCGCAGACATGCATTATGCCGTGCGGCCTGAGCAGCCGGGTGGCAAGGTGAGTTCCGGCGGCATGTTTGCGTTTGATGCGCCAGCAGCAGGTACGTATCGCGTCATGCTGGGCAGCCGGGCCTGGCTGGATGTGGTGCAGGGCGGCAAAACCATTCTCTCCTCCGGCCATAATCGCGGGCCAGCCTGTAGCGGCATTGGCAAAATGGTGGATTTCCCACTGGCAGCCGGACGCGCAGTGATTGAAGTGAGTGGCAGCGGCAAGCCGGACATGACGCTGATGGTGATCCCGACCCCATGAGGTCAGTCGGTTCTGTTGTGCGTTTTGTGGTGGGTATGTGTCTGGCGTCCGCGTTCATCGCTCCGGCAGAGAGCGCGCCTTTGTCAGATGACGAGGCGCGTATTCAGCTTGGGCGCCGGTTGTTTTATGATGCGGATCTGTCGGGCGATGGCAGCATGTCCTGCGCCTCCTGCCATGAGCAGCGGCATGCGTTTGCGGATGGGATGCCAACCCATGCAGGCATTACGGATGATGCCGGGGTGCGCAACGTGCCATCACTCGGGAATGTTGGCGGGTTAAAAACGCTGACATGGCTGGACCAGCATATTACCTCGCTGGAGCAGCAGGTCTCCACGCCCGTCTTCGGGCATGGTCCGGTGGAAATGGGCATGCCGGACTGGACGACGTTGTTGCATCGGGTATCTGCTGATGCCTGTTATCAGAAGCTTTTTGCGCGTGCTTTCAAAAATGAAAACGGGCGTATTGATGCCCATACCGTGCCGGAGGCGCTGGCCGCGTTTGAGCGCACGCTGATCTCGCAAAACAGTCTGTGGGATCAGGCGCAGAAAAAACAGGCCCGTCTGCCGGATGATGCGCAACGCGGGGCGACGCTATTTTTCGGGCAGGCTCACTGTGCGTCCTGCCATAGTGGCTCTTTGTTCACGGATCAGTCTTTCCACAGCATTAACGCCGCCCATCCGGCGCGGGTCAGAACGCCATCGCTGCGCAATGTCGGGGTGACCGCGCCTTATCTGCATGATGGCTCAGCTCCCACGCTGAGTGCTGCTTTGCAGGCGCATACGTACAGCCCCGCCTTGTCTCCGATGGACGAGCAGGCGCTGGAGGCCTTCCTTCAGACGCTGACAGACCCGAGCTTTCTGCATAATCCGGCTCTGGCCCTGCCGCCGGAAGGTTGCCCCCTGTAAGGGCACGCTCTGCGCAGGGTTTTCTTACGCGGGGCATGCAACTTTCCGTGTGCCCACGTGTTCACTATAAAGCCTGTTTATGATGTCATGACGACAAACGCTTTGTCGCGTGGGGTGTGCTGGTGGCACATCCAGGCAGAACGCGACGACATTTCAGGCGCATGCATCGGAAATGTTTCGCACTAAAACCGCGTTCGTGTCGTCGAGACCAGGTTTTGAAGGCGCGTACGTTCTGAGAATGGAGTACGGGCCTCGTGGGCGCACTGGATCCCTTATTTCTGGCACGATTGCAATTTGCATTCACTGTCGGATTTCATATTGTTTTTCCCGCTTTTTCTATCGGGCTGGCCGCGTTTCTGGCGGTGCTGGAAGGCCTGTGGCTTAAAACCGGGCGGCAGGTTTATCTGGACCTGTTCCGCTACTGGCTGCGGGCATTTTCTATTGTTTTTGGCATGGGCGTGGTCTCCGGGCTGGTCATGTCGTACGAATTCGGCACCAACTGGGCGCAGTTTTCGCAAAAAGCCGGGCCTATTCTGGGGCCACTGCTTGGCTATGAGGTGATGACCGCCTTCTTCCTGGAGGCAGGCTTTCTCGGCATCATGCTGTTTGGCATGAACAAGGTGGGGCGGAAGCTGCACTTTTTCGCCACCTGCGTGGTCTCACTGGGCACGCTGATTTCCATGAGCTGGATCCTGTCTTCCAACTCCTGGATGCAAACTCCGCAAGGCTACGCGATTGAGCCCGGCACAGGCCGCTTTATCCCGGCAGACTGGTGGGCCATTGTCTTCAACCCATCCTTCCCGTTCCGCCTTGTGCACATGGCGCTGGCCGCCTTCCTGTGCGTGGCGTTTGTGGTGGGTGGCGTAGGAGCCTGGCATCTGCTGCGGGCCAGACGGGCAGGGCGTGCCCCGACGGAAGCGGTGAAGGTCATGTTCTCCATGGCCATGTGGATGGCTGCCATTGTTGCGCCGCTGCAAATTCTGGCGGGTGATACGCAGGGCCTGAACACACTGAAATATCAGCCAGCCAAGATTGCCGCCATGGAAGGCGACTGGGACAGCCAGAGCCGCGCGCCGGAACTGCTGTTTGGTATCCCGGACATGGAGCATGAAACCACTCATTATAAAGTGGAAATTCCGCTGCTTGGCTCCCTTATTCTGACGCATAGCCTTGATGGCAAAGTGCCTGGCCTGAAGGATTATCCTAAAGACCAGCGCGCGCCGTCTTACGTGGTGTTCTTCACGTTCCGCATTATGGTGGCGCTGGGTGTGCTGATGGCCGTGCTGGGCGTATATTCGCTCTGGCTGCGCTGGCGCAAGCGCCTGTGTTCGGACGTGCTGTTGCAGCGGTTTGCACTGGTTATGGCGCCTGCCGGGTTTATCGCCATGCTGTGCGGCTGGGTAACGACGGAAGTGGGGCGGCAGCCCTTCACCGTCTACGGCCTGCTGCGCACGGCAGACAGTGCCTCGCCGGTGGCTGCGGGCAGCATTGCCTCCACGCTGGTTGTTTTCGTCATTGTGTATTTCATTGTTTTTGCGTCGGGCATCAGCATTCTTCTGCGGGGCTTTGCGCAGGAACCGCATGTGGGTGAAGTCGGGCCGGATGCGCATGATCCGCAGCGTGCGGCCTCCATGCAGGCTGCCGTTTCCAACACAGCCGCCGCAGGCGAAACAGGGAAGGAAAGCTGATCATGGATATGACCGGTGCGGCCTACTGGCTCCCCATTGTCTGGGCGGTTCTCGCGGCTCTGGCCATCTTCATCTACATTGTGCTGGATGGATTTGACCTGGGGCTTGGTATTCTCTTTCTTGCCGAGCGCGACAAGACCTATCGGAACGTGATGGTGCAAACCATTGCGCCCGTCTGGGACGGCAACGAGACATGGATGATTTTTGGCGGTGCTGCGCTGTATGGCGTGTTCCCCAACGCCTACGCCACCATCCTGCCAGCGTTGTATCTGCCCATCCTGATTATGCTGTTTGCGCTGATTATGCGCGGGGTGGCGTTTGAATTCCGCTCCCGCATGCATACGCAGCAGATGCGGGATTTGTGGGATGTCGGGTTCTGTGGTGGCTCGCTTGTCGCGGCTGTCATGCAGGGCATTATTCTCGGCACGCTGGTGTCCGGCATTCATGTTGAAAACAATGCCTTTGTGGGCAGCGGGTTTGACTGGCTGGCCCCGTTCCCGCTGTTCTGCGGTCTGGCTGTGGCCTGTGGTTACACGCTGCTGGGTGCCACATGGCTGGTCTGGCGGACAGAAAACACCCTGCAGGACACCATGCGCAAATGGTCCGGCATTCTGTCCATCGCCATGCTGGTGATGATCGCCGGTGTCTCGCTGTGGACCCCCGCGCTGCATGCCGCCTATATGCAGAACTGGACGGAATGGCCCCGCATCCTCTTTGTCGCTCCGGTGCCGGTCGCGGTGATTGCGCTGGCGTTGCTCATGTTTGTGGCGCTGCGTCGCAAGGTGTCCCGCCGCATTCCGTTCTTCTGTGCGCTTGGCTGGTTTTTCCTGTCCTTCTCGGGGCTGGGTATTTCCATCTGGCCGTATATCGTGCCGCCGGGCATGACCATCTGGGATGCCTCGGCTCCGCCAGCCAGTCAGGCGTTTCTGCTGGTGGGTGCTGCGGTGCTGATCCCGCTGATCCTGTCCTACACGGCGTTTGCCTACCATGTGTTCCGTGGCACGGTGAACGAGCATAGTGAGAGCTACCATTGAGGGAGGCGACCATGCCGCAAACAGCAGAACGCCCCCTGTGGCTTCGGTTGCTCTGGTTTGTGGGGCTGTGGGTAGGGGGAGTTGCCGCACTGGGCGTTGTGGCCGGTGCGCTGCGGCTTCTGATCCATCCGTGATCTGAAAACAGAGTTTTGCCTTTCTAGCAGGGCGCGTTCGCTTTTTCCGGCGGACGCGCTCTGTCTGTTTTTGGGGCGCCCTGTTGCTTTGTGAAAACTGTCCTGACTATTGTTGCGACACCATTCCTTTACCCAATGCAGGACAGACACAATGCGCACAACACAGACAACGGGCCGGTGCAGGACGTCACGAGACGGAGGGCTGCGCGCTTTGCGGCAAGGCCTGCTGGTCTGTGCCGTTTCGGTCACCGCTCTTGCATCGGGGCTCACTGGTCCTCACGGGCTTTCCGGCGTGGCGCAGGCTGCGGAGGTTTCTCCCTCTGTTTACGCGCCGATCAGCCCGGAGCGGATGTCGGACGCCATGAAGGTTCTGGGGTCTGATGCGTTTGAAGGCCGCGCTCCCGGTTCTCCGGGGGAAGCGCGGACCGTCGCCTGGCTGATTGAGCAGTATAAGCAGATTGGTCTGGAACCTGCGGGCGAGAACGGTGGCTGGACGCAGCGTGTGCCGTTGCAGCATACCCGCGTGGGGAAGCCTGATCTCCTGCAGGTGGCCTTTGCCAAAAACACGCTGCCGCTGGAACAGACGAAAGACGTCTATTTCACCACCGGGCGGGGCGTGGATCGCCTTAAAATTCAGAACGCGCCGCTGGTGTTCGTCGGGTATGGCGTGCATGCGCCGGAGCGTGGGTGGGATGATTTCAAAGGCGTGGATCTGAAAGGCAAGATTGCCGTCTTCCTGATTAACGACCCGGATTTTGACGCCAAACCGGATGAAGCCGTGGCCGGTAAATTTGGCGGTCGGGCCATGACCTATTATGGCCGCTGGACCTATAAATATGAGGAAGCCGCCCGACGGGGTGCGATTGGTGCGCTGATTGTGCATGACACGCCCGGAGCGGCGTATGGCTGGTCCACGGTTATTGCGCCGGGTGGAGAGTCCTTTGACATTGCCCAGAGCGGTGAAAACCAGCCGGTGCTGATGCAGGGCTGGATTTCCACCCCCGCTGCCACAAAGGTTTTTGCGCAGGCCGGTCTGGATCTGCCCGCTTTGCGCATGCAGGCGCGGCAGGCCTCTTTCAAGCCAGTGACACTGCCCAAAGCGCGTTTCTCGCTCGATGTGCCGGTTGAGGTCTCGCATCTGGAAAGCCAGAACGTGCTGGGCAAACTGACCGGCAGCAAGCACCCGGATGAAACCGTGATGTTTGGTGCGCACTGGGATGCGTTTGGCATGAGCAAGGATGCGCAGGGCCATGAGGTGATCCGCCACGGCGCGATTGATGATGGCTCCGGCGTGGCCGGTGTTCTGGAAATTGCCCGTGCGTTCAAGGCCGGTCCGCAGCCGGAGCGCACGGTGATGTTTGCCTCATGGACGGCTGAGGAACGCGGGCTGCTCGGTTCGGCATGGTATGCCGCGCACCCCATGGCGCCGCTGGAAAAAACAGCTGCGAATTTCACTATGGATGTGTTGCAGATGGCGGGGCCGTCTCACAACGTCTTTATGGTTGGGGCAGGGCAGGACACCGTGCAGGATGACGTGGCCGCCGCTGCGGAAAAACAGGGCCGCGTGATGCTGCCGGAAGCCATGCCGGAACGCGGGGCTTTCTATCGTGCCGACCATCTGCCGTTTGCCCGCGCTGGTGTGCCGGTGGCAGCGCTCATGGATATGGCGGGCTACCCGGATCTGCTGAAAGGCGGCGTGGAAGCCGGGCGGAAATGGTTGCAGGATTATATGGTCTGCTACCATCAGGCCTGTGACGCATGGAGCCCAGACTGGGATGTGCGTGGTGCGGCGGAAGATGTTGCGCTGCTTTATACCGTTGGGCGCACTCTGGCGTTTTCGCAAAACTGGCCGCAGTGGAAGCCGGGGTCAGAATTTGCCGACACGCGCGCAAAGAGTGCGGCTGTACGGGGTGGCCAGTAAGTCAATTTATAAACTGGCAGACAGCCTTACCGGGCCGTCTGCCAGTGGTGGGCCTGCCGTGTAAAGTGTGGAAGCTGACCGATTTTCGGCAGCTTCCGGCAACGCCATCAGGCCGGCGTTTTGGCCGTGTGCTGGGTGCCGGATTTATCGGTAATATAGAGCAGAGCGACCGGCCCCTGTGTCTCCTGCCGGTGCCATGAACCGCCGGGTACAAAAAGAACATCACCTTTTTTACCGACGAGAGTGAGTTCTTCTTCGTCTTTTTTCAGAACGACCGTTGTCTGCCCTTCCACAACAAGCAGAAATTCATCATGCGGGTGTTCTTCCCACGGGGTAGAGCCTTCAAACCGGACCATGCCGATATTGTGCTGGCCGAATGCAAAAAGCGTTGTCATGCTTTTTGATGCAAAATCATCTGTCTGCTGGTTGAGGTGCAGAATAGAAAGCGTGGCGGCAACCTGTTCAAGATTATAGTGAAGCATTTGCAAGTCTTTCTGTCATAGGATTGCAGGAAGAGACTGATTGGTTGAAGCGTGGTCGCAACAAAGCGGGGCCAGACGACGGGCCGCGAGAAACAGCGGGACAAGCAACACAAGCCCGCAGAGCCAGACCATCAGAAACGCCAGAGAATATCCCGCACAGGCAGCCAGTGGCATGATGGCCGAGGCCGCCAGAACATTGGCGATGCTTTCACCACATTGCAGAAAACTATAGTCCAGGCCGGGACGTTCTGCGGAGGACCAGTTCATCAATAAGGACCAGAGCGCGACGTAAAACCCGCCATCAAAAAAATTCTCTGTGCCAAGAGCAAGATATAGAACCGGGGCGGAAAGAGTGTGCGTTGCCTGCAAAATCCATAAAGTCCCCAGCAGACATGCAGAGGGGAGGGCCAGACAGCAAACAGCTTTGCAACTGCCAGCTTTTCTGACCATGAGCGTGCCCAGTAAAGCCCCGCCAAGCGCGCCGCACAGAAGATTTGAGATTTGCAGCGTGCCGATGGTTTCAACGGCGATATGCTGGTCGATCAGGAACGGTTGCAGAAGCGCTAAAAGTGCTCCGCCCGCAAATTTAAATGCCAGAGAACAGGTCATCGCCCACCCAAAGCCTTTTTGGCGGAAAAAATCCTTCAGGCGAGAGGGATGGGTAATCCGGCTGGTGTCTGGCTCCACATATTTCCGGAGAGGCAAAAGGATCAGGCAAAGCAGGAAAAGAGCCGCCGCCATGGCGCATAGCATGCCACTCCAGCCAGCCTGTGCGTAAACCAGCAGGCTTCCGCCCCCACCCGCGAGCATGCCCAGCAGAAAGGCGACAACCTGAATACCATTGGCCAGCCCCGCATTGCGCCCTTGCAGATGGGAGACCGCGGCCGCATTGGTAAGAATATCCTGTGTTGCAAACACGGTATTGAGCAGGATGATGCCGGCCAGTGAGAGCGCAAAACTGTGTTCTGGTGGGAAAAACGCCAGGACGAGACAGACCAGAATGGCGAGGAGTTGCGTTTGCAGGATCAAAGCCCCGTAACCCCGGCGTTTTCCGGCATTGTCTGTCGGGCCAGCCCAGAGAAATTTTAAAGCCCAGGGCAGAAACGTCAGGCCGCTCCAGCCAATGGTGTGAAGAGAAACACCACTTTCCCGCAAAATAGTGGCGTAGGCATTAAAGGCCAGTCCCGCAGGAATGCCTTGCCCGGCATACATCAGCCCCAGCGTGATGACGCGCTTCCAGACCAGAGGCAGAGTGGAAAACGGGGAGAAAAAAAGGCTCTTTTCCATAGAGAGCAAGGATAGGCGACCGGCTGTGCAGGGCCACCCGAATCAGCCCGCTGCCCCGATCAGACAGAATTTAACCTTCCTTACGGTAGAGGTGGGGGGCTTTGCCAATCTGCCGTTTAAACGCCGCGCTGAAGTGGCTCATATTGCTGTAGCCAAGCTCCATGGCAGTTTCTGTCACGGAGTGGGTCTTTAAAAGCTTTTTGGCGTGCTCCATGCGGTGCGCCTGAAACAGGCTGTAAGGGCCGCATCCAAAGAGAATGCGGAACCCCATTTTCAGCCGCGTGGCGTTGAGTCCGCTATAGCGGGCCAGTTCAATAATGGTGGGCGCTTTATCCATGCGGGCCAGCAGAAAGGAACGTGCCTTATGCAGGCAGGATTTTTCATGATGGGAGAGGGAAGGCCCTTGCGGTGCAGCCTCAATCTGTTCAAAGGACAGGCCCAGAATGGTCAGGGCTGCGGCACAGCTCAGAGGGCCATTGGTCTGGTTTTTCTGTAAGTTCTGGCACAGCCCGATGGCAGCCTTGTGCACGGATGTGTTCGCCTTGAGGCTGCTGAAAAATGGCGTGTGGGGGGAGAGGTCTGCCGTGCCCCATGGGGGAGGTGTGTGCATTTCCTGCAGGAGTTCGGGCGTAATGTGCACCTCAAGGCAGGAGAAATCTGCACTGGTCGCAATCTGGAAGTGAGTTGCCGGCAGGTAGGCGGTGGCTACGTCCCGCGCCTGAAACAGATGGGTTTTGCCCCCAAAAACGATTTCACACGCGCCGGACAGCATAATGGAACAGCGCAGGACTGCCGGACAGTCATCCATTTCCCCATGCAGCGTGGTGGGTAAGGCGGAGGAGAAAAAGCCGGCACTCAGCCCGTTATAAAGCTTGCTGTATAAAGGATGCAGAAGGGACTGGCCCGCCAGATGCTCTGGCTGTTGCCGATGGATGTGACTGGATCTGACGTGATGCATCTCCAGAAAAATTCCTCATTCTGTGTCTGATTGGAGTGATTAGACCAATCTGAGTAGCGATGCAATTGCGAGACATTATCATGTTGGCATGAGTAAAACACATCCCTCTCTTTCAGCCATAAAATACGCGCTGCTTGTTGTGCCCGTGCTGGATTGCGCCACCTCACCCGCAGGGTGGGCGGCCCCCTTATGTCCTGAACACCCGGTGTCCGGACAGACGGCCGCCTGCCGCAAGCAAGCAGAAGAGGTTGTGGTGCGGAGCCGGAATGCGTCCTTTGTTGTCTCGTCCAGTCTTTCCCGCCTTTCGGGAGCTGTTCTGAAAGAGCGCCATCTGGACACGTTGGGGGATGTGGCGGAGCGGCTGCCCAATGTCTCTTTTACCTCCACCACTCAGGCAAACCCGGTGATTATAATGCGGGGTCTGGGCGGCGCTGAGGATGAGGGGAGCACACTCTACGTGCCGTTTGTGCTGGACGGTATCCCCATGATGAGTCTTGCGCTGGGGCAGATTTTTGATCTGGACCATATGGATGTCACGCAGGGGCCGGAACTAACAAAAGGCCCAAATGCTTTTGGTGGCATGGTCTTGGCGACATCGCGTGATCCCGGGAACAAATTTGGCGGGTCTCTGGATTTTGAATATGGCACAGGGAACCGCCGCCGCGCCGTGATGAGCAACGATATTCCTCTGGGGCCTAACACGGCGCTCCGCGTAACGGTGGGCGGTGAGGTAGCGGATGGCTATGTGTCCAACCGCTTTCTGGACCGGAAGGACACCGCAGGCTGGCACAGCTGGTTTGGCAGGCTGAAACTGCTGCATAAAGATTCAGCCGGAGGAGAATGGCGGGTATCTTTGCACCATGTGTTAAACCATGGAGGGAACGATTATTTTACGTCCCCGGCACTGGCTTTGCAGCATGAGTCAGTTAACACAGAGCGCGGCGTGAATGATAATGACTACTGGGCGGGGTCTGCTCAGTATCATCGTATGTTCAGTCGCAAAATGATTGTGGATGTTGCTCTTGGTGGCAACGCGACCCAATGGAAATCACAAATTCCTGAAAGCGTTTTTTCGGCCCGCACCGGGTTTACCATGCCCACGCGGCAGGCGGGCGGGACCGTTACGCTGTCCGGCTCTTCCGGCACGCTGGACTGGCGTGGGGGCATTTTTGGGCAGGAGATGATGCGGGACACACCGTATCTTTTTGATATGTCCCCTTATTATATGAGCAACACAACCGCTGTGCTGAACAATGCCAATGTGGCGGGATTTGCTGAGCTGGTCTGGCGTTTTTCGCCCTCATGGCGGCTGGTTCCGTCTTTCCGGGTGGAGCATAACCAGTGGTCGATGTCCCGGTGGAGCGGATTGCAAACGGCCTCCATGCCGGACGCCTACTCCCTGCTGGAAAAACTCCCCAAACAAACAGCCTCCCGCACGGTGCCGCTGCCGGGGCTTAAGCTGGAATATCATCCGCAAACAGACAGTGGAGTGATGCAGTTTGGCTGGCTGAGCTATACGCGGGCCTATATGCCGCCGGGTTTTAACCCGCATGCCGTTATGGCCGCTACAGCGCAAACGCCCTTTGACGCCAGCTATGGGAATAATCTGGAAGTAGGCTACCGCCTGCATGACCGTAAGGATAAATGGTCAGCTGAAATCATTGGATATTCAAATCTCATTTCCAATCTTCAGGTTCTTGCGAGTAATGCGAATGGGGAATCTGTGGTGGCAACGGCGGCAAAAGCACATACGCGTGGCATGGAACTGAACGCGACGTTCAAACCCGTCAGCACCCTCACGCTGAGTGGTTTTCTGGGACTGACCTATGCGGGGTATGATCGCTTTGTGTTTGGCGGACAGAACTTTAGTGGGCAGCAATTGAACGGCACCCCCAAAAGCAGTTTTGGATTGAGCGGCACGTGGACGCCCGGAGATGGCTGGTCTGTCAACATCAGTATGGTGCGGCGCGGGCGCACAAACCTGTATCCCAGCAGCACACTGGTGAATGATCCCTACGTGCTTGTGGATGCCCAGATTGAAAAGAAGTGGCGATGGTGGAATATCGCCATTTATGGTCGCAATCTTGCGGACGCGCGTTACCTGACGCGTGGTCTGGCGACAGGGGAGGCTGTGGCGGCAAACCCACGCCTGCTGGGGCTTCGGGTTGGGATGACGTATTAAGCAGAGGGGGGCAGGGGTGCCGGAGCTGGCGCGGTAAACCAGCCAAAGTGGCGGCAGAGCATCAACACCCTGCGGCCATTCAGGCTGATGAGCATCATCACACCCAGACTGGCCCAGCTGATAACGGTGCGGAGCATCAGGGCTTTTGTCAGCGGGAAAGCTGTCATAATCCAGAGAAACACGCCTGCGCGGGCAACAAAATAGGCGGCCCAGAACAGTGTGAAGGCCCGGAAAAACCGTATGATCTCTGGCCGGTCTTTGGGAATGGTGTGCCCGTTTCTGGAGTTCATGGCTAAACGTAGCACCAGTGGTTCTTCCCCAAGAGCACCGGCTGCAAAGAAGGCGGCTGTAATCAGGTTAGAAACCGTGGCCTCATAACGCATCATAAACGGCGTGTCGGCATAGAGATCGACCGCGCCAAATACCAGCGCCATGATATTGGAGAACCACCATAAAGCCGGAAAGGGGCGGTGTGTTGCCATACGCCAGATGACTTCGGTCACAATAAAGAGGAGTGTGGCGACAATGGCGGGTTTGAGGCCGAAAGTGAGCAATACGCCCCAGTACAGGATCAGGCTGCCAAACGTATGGAAAAGGCCGCCCAGCGTGCCCGTCAATCGTTTCATTCTTTTTGGTCCACGCCTTTTGTCCTACCCCGGCATTTTAAATGCACTGCCTGCCGGAGTATGGGCATATTTCACGGAACGTGTCTCGGGAAAGAAAAGACCGTTATCAGGCCGCTCTTAACGCGCGCGCTTCCAGCCCCGGTCTTCCTGCCGCCAGTAGGCGAGGTCATGCCCGGCGGCTTTCATGGCGGTCCAGCGTTCCCGGGCGGCGGCCACGGCGGCTTCATCATGCCCGTCAAACAGGTCAAACACGCGCTCAAAAGGCGGGTTATCCGGGCAGGTGCGGTTTTCCAGCAGGAACAGGAACGGGGCGGCGTTGGGCACATCCTCACCGAGCGTCAGCCAGATGGGTTGCAGGTCCGGGCAGAGAATGCCCTCGCTGCCATGCGGGAGCCATGCCGGGTCCGAGACTTTCCACAGGGCTTTATCCAGCGCATCCAGCTGGGGTTTGCTGGCACACCACACTGCGGCCTTCTGCCCACTGGCCAGCGTGCGGGAGAGCAGTTGCGGCAGGGCTTCGGCCACGCTGGTGCGGGTAAGGTGGTAAAAGCCGATCTGCGTCATGCGGGGCGGGTCCTGTGGTCTGGCATGGGGCCAGTCTATCAGCTTTCGGGGGGCGTGCAGAGAGCCTGTGGCGGACAATTTCCCCGGCAATCTGTGCGTCATTCTGGCCGGGTTCACGCGCTGCGTTCGGGTCGCAGGCCGGTATGTGTTGCAGGCATGTGGGCTTCCCGCAGGGGAACGATTGTGATGCTCCCGCGCTGGCTGGACTATCAGCACACAACAGGGAAGGCTGCCTGACCAGAGACCAAAGTCGGATGACCAGTCAGATCGGGCCGGATGTCTTTTGGAGTGAAGGCACTCTCTGTTTGAGGAAGAAGGACGCGAACGATATGGCGAAAACAGTCACACTGCCGGACGGCACAAAACTGCCTGCGCTGGGTATGGGCACCTGGAACATGGGGGAATCTTCCGCCACCTGGAAAGAGGAAGTCGCCACGCTGCGTCAGGGGGTGGCGGCTGGCCTGAAGGTGGTGGATACCGCCGAGATGTACGGGCAGGGCCGCTCGGAAAGTCTGGTGGGTGAAGCCATGCGGGATCTGCGGGACGAGATTTTTCTGGTTTCCAAGGTGCTGCCGACCAATGCCTCAGCCGAAGGCGTCGCCAAAGCCTGCCGGTCTTCCCTGCGTCGGCTGGGGACGGACCGGCTTGATCTCTACCTGCTGCACTGGCGCGGTAGCGTGCCGCTGGCTGAAACTATTGAGGCCTTCCGCAAGCTGAAAGAGGAAGGACTGATCCGCTACTGGGGTGTGTCCAATTTTGATGTGGACGACATGCAGGAGCTGGAAAAATACACCCGGTCCTGTGAATGCGCGAGCAACCAGATCCTCTACAATTTGGAGCATCGGGGGGTAGAGTATGACCTGCTGGACACCAACCGCTTCCGGCATGTGATGACCATGGCCTATTCCCCTATCGGGCAGGGCGGGGCGTTGTTGCAGAACAAGGCGGTGAAGGCTGTAGCCGCCCGGCACACCACCAGCAATGGTCCCGCAAGCCCGGCTCAGATTGCGCTGGCTTGGGTGCTGCGGATGGACAACGTGATGCCAATCCCCAAAGCATCGTCTCTGGCGCATCTCAAAGATAATATTGCCGCGCAGGAAATTACCCTGACGGATGAGGATCTGGCAGCTCTGGACGCTGCCTTCCCACCGCCGACCAGCAAGGAACCGCTGGACATGATCTAACCCGCGCCCTTGGGTTTCAGGCGCAAAAAAGCCGCCGGGCAGAGGCCTCGGCGGCTTTTTTGTGGGCTTGTGTCAGAAGGACCGGGTCTGAAAAATCAGACGCCGTCTTTCTGCATGTTGTCCAGCACGTAGGTTGCCATCAGCACAACCGGCAGGCCGAAAGCGATGCTGAAGGTCAGGAAGGACATGTCGTTCAGCTTGAGGCCGGTAAACAGCATGTCCAGACCCAGCAGTGTCAGAAAACCGTACATTTGCATGGTGAAGCCCTTTCGGTGGCGCACAACATCAGCAGAAAACTCGCCAGCCCCCGGAAAACCGGGCGCGGAGTCATTCAGGAACACATCTTCCAAACAAATCTATTCTGAAAATGTATCCCGTTTCCCGCGCATTTTACGCTCACGGAGGGTGGGGTCAATATTTATTTGGCTTTCGTAAGTAATGGACTAATCTGGTCTTGTTTCACGCTTGCGTAATTAAAAGTAGATTTCTCTATATTTTTCTAAATTTATCTAATTTTTAAATAAAATAAACGAGGGTAAAAGGCGGTCCGGCCTCAGTCTTCCGAAAGCGGGCGATGGCCGACATGGATAGTCAGCGTCATGGGCTGGCTTTGCCGCTGCACGCTGATCTGCACCGTGCTGTTGGGGTGGGCGGCGGCCACGGCACGGATCATGGTGCGGGCTGTGTCCATATGTTCGCCGCTCATGGCGGTAATAATGTCACCGCGTTTCAGGCCGCCCTGGGCTGCGGGGCCGTTGCGGTCCACCTCTGCCACGCGGGTGCCGTTATGGGTGCTAATGTCTTCCAGCGTGGCGCCCAGCCAGCCCCGGTCAATCCGCCCGTCGCGTTGCAAAGCGTTGACAACGGGCATGACAATTTCAGACGGAATGGAAAATCCCAGCCCCACGGAGCCGCCGGTCGGGGAGACAATGGCCGTGTTCAGGGCAATGACCTGCCCGGCCAGATTAAAGGTCGGGCCGCCGGAATTACCGGGGTTGATGGGGGCGTCCAGTTGCAGAAAGTCATCAAACGGGCCGGTGCCAATGTCCCGCCCACGGGCGGAGACAATGCCCGCCGTCACGGAGGAGCCAAGGCCAAACGGGTTGCCCGCCGCCATAATCCAGTCCCCCACCTGCACAAGGCGGCTGTCCCCCCATTCCACAAATGGTAGCGGAGTGGTGCTGTCTATCTTGATGACGGCAATATCCGTCAGGTCATCAATGCCAATCAGGCGGGCGTTGTATTCTTTGCCGGAGGCAAGGGCTACGGTGATTTTGTCAGCATCTTCGACGACGTGCCCGTTGGTGACAATCACGCCGGACGGGTCGAGAATAAAGCCGGAGCCAGCGCCCAGCACTTCATCACTATGCTTACGCATCCGCTCCCGAAAGCGGCGCTCTAGCGGCGTGCCTTTTACGGCGGAGGGGAGCTTTTTGCGGGTGCTGGAATCTGAATCGCGCGTAACAGCAATATTGACCACCGCTGGCACAACCTTGCGCACCAGTGGGGCAAAGCTTGTTGGGCCGGGGGCGGCAACGATGGGTGTGGCTGGGGCAAAAAGGGTGGAGGGATCTGCGTGTGCGGTGTGGGATCCCATGGAAAGGCCAGACGAACACAGTGCCGCCATGGCGGGCAGGCTCCGCATAAATGTCTTCATGAGTTTGTGATCTGCTTTCCGTCCATAGAGACTTTTGGCCTCCTTTACCCACAAAGTGCAATGCCCCTGTGTTGCAACACCCTTCTATGGTGCTGTTTTGCAACGCGTTGTGGTACTGATGTGACAAAACGTTAACGCGCCGGCCTCCGTGGTTTTGCCGGGCTGAGTGCTGGATTTTCCGGCCATTCATGCCGGGGGTAGCGCCCGCGCATGTCGCGCCGCATGTCCGCCCAGCCGCCTTTCCAGAAGCCTGCGAGATCTGCCGTAATGGCCTGCGGTCGGCTTGCGGGGGAGAGCAGGGCCAGACGCAGCGGCACACGCCCTCCGGCCAGCTTTGGTGTCTCTTCCGTGCCGTAAAAGACCTGCGCGCGGGCGGAGGCAACGGGCACGGGTTGCGTGTAATCCACGCTCGCCTTGCCGCCGGGGAACGGGAGGGCCGTGGGCAGCTCCTTATCCAGCCAGGCGTTCAGTGTGTAGCCCAGATGGTTTTTGAGCAGGGCCGTTAAATCCAGCCCGCGCAGATCGGCCAGAGAGGTTAACCCGTCAAGATAAGGGGCGAGCCAGTCCTCCATGCGCCCGGCCAGTGCCGGAGTGGTAAAGTCCGGCCACTCTTCGCCCGGTCCCGCGCCGCCGGGCAGGGCACGGGCCAGTTCCACGCGGGCCTGAAGCTGGCGCGCGGCTTCAGGCCAGTCCAGCGTGGTGTCTGGTGTCGCTTTGGCCTGTGCGAGCAATAAAGAGGCAGCGTTCCCCGCTTTCACCTTCTCCGTCAGGTCCCGCAGCACAAGGCAGCCGATGCGGGTGCGGCGACGGGCCAGAATATTGCCGGATACCGGGTCCAGCGAGGTTTCCACCTGTTCCTTCGTGCGGTCCAGCAGGGCCGGGGGCAGGGCGTTCAGATCCAGCGGGGCAGCAAGGCGGATTTCTGCGGAGGTGCGTAAATGCAATCCGGCCACGGCCAGCAGCTTCTTCTCCGCCAGTCCGTCATCGCGCCGCAGGCGCGCATTGCTGCCGTTGGAGAGGCGGAACGTGCCGGCTTCCCCACGAGAGAGGGCGATACGGTCCGGGAAGCCTGCGGCAATCAGTGCGGCTGGGTCGCCCCCGGCCTGCTGGCGGGCACGCAGGCCCAGCCGCAGGCGGAAGCGAGATGCGGCCTGACGGATGCGGGCCAGAGCGCCCCGGTCAGCCTGTGGGTGGTCTCCTCCGGCGATTAAATCCAGCCGGAGGGAAATATCGGAGGGCGGCACAGGCGGTGGGCCAGCGCGTCCGGCAGCGCGGGGGCGCAGAGGGTCCCGTTCTTCCAGCAGGGCCGCGAGATCAGCCGCCATGGCAGCTTCCTCCGGCGTGCGGGCGGCCAGCATCATGGCGGCAAGGCGGGGGTGTGTGCCAAGGGCTGCCATGTTGCGCCCGTGCTGGGTAATTTGTCCGTCGTCATCCAGTGCGCCGAGCATGATCAGCAAGTCTCGGGCGGCTGCCACGGCACTGCCGGAAGGCTGGTCGGGCAGTGGAAGGGGGGTGTCGGACTGACCGACTGTGTCTGTCCATAAGGCGGTGGCCAGAACAAAGTCTGAGAGGTCCGCTTCCAGAATTTCGGGCCTGTCATGCTGGGGCAGGCCACGTTCTGTCGCGGTGGTCCACAGGCAGAAAGCGGTGCCCGGGGCTTCTCGCCCGGCACGACCTGCCCGCTGGCGGGCGGCCGCGCGGGAGATGCGCAGTGTTTCCAGCCGGGACAGACCGGCCCCGGCATCAAAGCGCGGGGCGCGACGGAAGCCGCAATCCACCACCACCCGTACGCCCGGTACCGTGAGCGACGTTTCCGCAATGGATGTTGAGAGAATAACGCGCCGCTGCCCCTGTGGGCCGGGGCGCAGTACCAGCGCCTGTTCTGCTGGCGGGAGTTCCCCATGCAAGGGAAGGACCGTGGCGCGGCAGTCTTCTAGAAGCTGAGCAACACGTCGGATTTCCCCTGTGCCGGGCAGGAAGACCAGAATATCGCCCTCTGTTTCTGCCAGCGCCTGCCGCACACCGGCAGCCGTCACGGTCGCCAGATCGCGCAGATGCGGAATGTCACGCTTGGCGTGCTGCACGGTGAGGGGATACATCCGCCCCTCGCTTGTCAGCACAGGGGCGTTCATCAGGGTGGCAAGGCGCTCGGTTTCTGCCGTGGCCGACATCGCGACCAGCCGCAGGTCGGGCCGCAATGTGCGTTGCAGGTCCAGACAGAAAGCCAGAGCGAGGTCCGCGTCCAGAGAGCGTTCGTGCACCTCGTCAATAATCACGCAGGCGACGTTTTCCAGCATCGGGTCGCTCAGCAGACGGCGCAGAAACAGGCCTTCCGTCAGCACCTCGATGCGGGTGCGGTCAGACACGGCGGCATCCAGCCGGGTGCGGAAGCCGACAAACCCGCCGACATCTTCCCCCATCAGCGAGGCAATGCGCGTGGCAGCGGCGCGGGCGGCCAGACGGCGTGGCTCCAGCATGATGATGCGGTCCACTTCCTTCCGCCACGGGGCTGCCGCCAGAACTGGTGGGACCGTGGTGGTTTTCCCCGCGCCCGGAGGGGCAACCAGAATGGCGGAGGCTGGCTGCTCTGGCGTGGGCGTGCGGGAGAGGGCTGCGCACAGATCAGGCAGCACGTCCTGAACGGGCAGGCCATCGGCAATGGCAAACGGGGAGGCTGAGAGCGTCTGGTTCGGCATCGGGATGTTATGGCCGGGGCGTGCGCTGGCTGCAATTTCAAATGTTGGACGGGGAAGGCTGACGGTCTGATACCGGTTTGTGAACATGTCTCATAAAAAAAATTTATCAATCTGGAGCCATCTCTCTTGCCGCACTTCACGAATAAGTGATAATGAGAATAATTCTTAACAACCAAGGCGGCGGGACAGCCCATGGCGACGGCAAAAGACCATGCCGAACAGAGAGCAGGAATAACGATGACGCGTTTAAAAGCAGGACTGCTCTCCTGCTCTGGCCTGATGCTGTGCGGAGCAGGGATGGGCTTTTGCTCTGCCCCTGCTTTTTGTGCAACAGCAGCAGAAACAACAGAAAAAGCCCCCAAATCCGCAAAAGTCACGCAACCAGCAGCAAAAATGGCGCAGGCCACAAAGAGCGCGCAGGCAGAAAAAGCGGCCCGGCCGTCTGATGAAACTGAGATGCCTGCCAGTGTTGAAAAACTGCTGGTGCAGGGGCAGCGGCACAAGAATGCGACGACCGATGGCACCGGCAGCTACGAGGTGAAGGCAGTCTCCATGACCAAAATGCTGTTGCGGCTGGATGAAATTCCGCAATCCGTTTCCGTTGTCAGTCGCCAGCAGATGCAGGATCAGAATCTGACAACGGTGGATCAGGCGCTCAAACAGGTGCCAGGTGTGAACGTCAACCAGTATGGGGACGGCACCGCAGGTTTCACCTCCCGTGGCTATATTATGCAGCCGCAATATGATGGTGTGCCCTCCAGCGGCGGGATGCAGTTTAGTCAGCAGTTTGATCTGGCTATTTATGATCGACTTGAAGTTTTGCGTGGCCCGGACGGGATGTTTCAGGGGTCCGCACCGCCCGGCGGCAGTGTGAACTTTGTGCGTAAGCATGCGCTGGATACGTATCGGGCGCAGGGGGATTTCAGTGGTGGGTCATGGGATACGTTCCATGCGGACGCCGATGTGACCGGCCCGCTGACAGGCAATAAAAAGGTGACGGGCCGGTTTGTGCTGGCAGGGGGAGACCGCAACTATTTCTACAAGGATGCGCATGATACCCGCTGGACAGCCTATGCGGATATTGATGTGCATATCACGGACAAAACCACGCTTTCCGTGTCCGCCACCGGCCAGAAGAATGACACCACGCGCTTTATGGGCTTGCCTATGGCGGCCTCTGGCGCGGACCTGCATCTGGCGCGCAACAGTTTTGTGGGGGCTAACTGGGGCAAGACCAGCAACCCGATGTATGAATTTGACGGAGAACTGGAGCATGAGTTTGGCGCAGGCTGGCGCGGCAAGCTGACGGGCCGCCACCGCGAAACCGATAGTTCCATGCACTACACCTATCTGAACAGTGTGGTGACGCCTCAGAAGACCGGCAACTTTGTTGTGGCGCGGTATGAAGGGCGGGAAATTTATGATGGCGCGGACATGTATTTTACCGGCCCCGTGCATCTGCTGAACCGCAAACATGATTTGCTGATCGGGGCGAATTATGATTCGGATCTGCTGTATGATGGTGGCTCATCCGCGTCATGGCGCACCACGCCGGGCCTGAGTAATCTGGATATTTTCTCGCCTGTTATTTCGGACACTATCCGGCCGGATATTACGACCCGTTATCGGGAACCCACGCAGCAATATGGGGTTTACGGGTCAGCCCGTATTCAGCTCATGCCCTCACTTGATCTTTTGCTTGGTGGGCGGCTGAGTTTTTACCAGTATAAATATAAAAACCTGTCCAAAAATACGCCGTATGTTGTCAGCCAGAAGAACGGTGCGGTTCCCACGCCCTATTTAGGGCTGGTGTGGCATATTGTGCCGGATGTTGCGGCCTATGTGAGCTTTACGGATACGTTCCAGCCGCAATCCGCTTACAGCCACACCGGGCGGCTGAAGCCGGTTCTGGGTCAGCAGATTGAAGGAGGCTTTAAGGGGTCTTTCTTCCATCGCAATCTGAGCGTGACGCTGGCGGGCTACCATATTCTTGAGCGCAACAAGAGTATGGAAGATCAGGACGGGTCTTCCACCTGTGGGCTGTCCGGCACCAGCACCTGCTACCATGCGGCGGGGAAGGTGCGCAGTCAGGGCGTTGAATTTGAAATGCTGGGCCGTCTGCTAACGGGCTGGGACATCAGCCTTGGCTACACCTTCAATGATAACAAGATACTCAAGGATGATTCCGGTCTGGCGGGGCTGGCCTATACGCCTAACTCACCGCGCCATCTGTTCAAACTCTGGACGCATTATCGCTTTGCCGCTCCGGAGGTGACGCGGAATGTCTGGAGTATTGGGGCCGGGGTCGATGCACAAAGCAGCACGTTTGGCACAAACCGCGCCGTTCGGCAGGGGGCGTATGTGGTGGCCAGTGCGCAGGTTGGGTATCAGTGGCGGCCGGAACTGAACATGACGTTCACCGTCAATAACCTTTCCAATACGCGGTATTATCAGCGTCTGGGGAACGTTTATTACTACAATTATTATGGAGAGCCCCGGAGCTTTATGGCCTCCGTGCAAAGTAACTTCTGAAAACTGCTGTGTGATGCCCGACCTGCCGGAAGGAATGGCAGGTCGGGCTCAATAAACAGGCTTATTTTTTAGGAAGTTGCAGAACGCCGGGTGCAGGGGAGCGGGCTTTTGTGGTGGTGGAGGAAGACGATGCATCATCATCCTCACCTGCCGGAAAAACCGGGTCGGGTTCAGAGGTTTTTGTGGAGGCCTTATTCCCCGAGGATGTGCTGTTTGCGCTGGAAGTCGGTACAGCGCTGTTGCCCGATGTGTCAGACACAGGTGCATTTTCAGGCAGTGTGGTGACGGATGTTGCATCCGGCACGGAAACAGTCGGGGTGGTGATATTCGGCACGGTCACCGTTGGTGTGGTGATCGTGGGAGTGGTGACTTCCGGTGTCGTGACGGCTGGTGTTGTCAGAGCAGGGGCGCTGGTCACGCCCGTGGCAGCAGCCGGAACCGCAGCCGCTGCGGCGCTGGTGGCCGCTGTGCTGCTTTTAGCCCCCGGTGCGTCAAGGGACTGGCTCTGAATGGCGGAGCCAACCGGCGTGCCGCCTGCATCCACCATCCAGTCCTTCAGCGTATTGCGGATCTGATACTCAAACTCCACGTTCATACGCTGCATCATGTCATTGGTGAGTTCGTACAGATTAGCCGGGCTGTCTGCATCGCCTTTGGACAGATCAGGGCGCAACGTCTGGGAGACGTGCGCTTCAGCCCGTGCGGCCTGTGTGCCGCCACTGTTCAGCAACACCAGATGCACATCCATCTGCCCCGCCAGCACGCCGCCTGAATTATGCAGGATGGACGCACGATCAATCACAAACTGTGCTGTGCCGGATGCCCCTGCGGCTACCAGCCGGTCCTGCGCCATCTGGCAGAGAGCCTGTGCGGGCGGGGTGGGGGCACGGTTGCCAATGTCACCTGCCACCGGGTTTTGCAGCGTGTTGTCCTCAATGTTCAGCGTAGCCGCATTGAGGTGCATCACGCTCAGATAGTCATAGCGGAGCGGGGCGAATTTTGTCGGCTGCTTATCGCCCGCGCATCCTGCCAGAAAAGCTGGCAGGAGCAGAGCGACAGAGCATGTTGCGCGAAGCGGGCGAGAAAACAGCGACATGGAAACAAGTCCCTTCAGGCAGTGCGCGGCGCGATGTCCTTGCGCGGGAAGCGGAAGTCATGGTTGCAGAACTCGCACGTCATCACAATCTGCCCGTCATCCTGGCACATGTGGTCCAGATCATCCGTGTCGAACCCTTCCAGCACATTGGCCAGACGCGCGCGGGAACACCGGCAGCCATAGGCCAGAGCACGGGGCTGGCTGACGTGAAGATCTTCTTCATGGAACAGGCGGTGAAGCAGCGTGGCAGACGGCAGAGCGTCGTCCAGCACTTCCTTTGTGGACAAGGTGGAGGCCAGAATGGTGGCGGTTTCCCAGCTTGCGTCGGCGTCTTCATCACCCACAACGTGGGTGCCGCCTTCACCGGCAATCCGTTCCAGCACAAGGCCGCCAGCGCGCCAGCCCGCATCCGTCATGGTGCAGCACAGATAGATCCAGCAGGCATGCTGCTCACTGGTGCTGAAGTAATGCGTTGCCATGGCGGCGAGGTCATCGCCAGCAAGGTCCACAATGCCCTGATGCCGCTCCATGTCCGGACCCTGATCAACCGTGAGGGCCATATAGCCATTGCCCAGCAGGTCGCGGTCAGTCGGGTTCGGGGTGTCCTGAAGCAGAGCGTCCAGTGCCTCATCATCCGTGCGGGCGTAAAAGCGCAGCGCGCCGGTATCGGTGCAGTCTGCCACCAGCATGGTGACGGGGCCGTCCCCTTTAATCTGGAGGGAGAACGCGCCCTGAAACTTCAGCGCAGAGGCCAGACCAGCCACCAGTGCCAGTGCTTTGCCAGCCAGACGGTTGACCACATTGGGGTGGTCATGCCGGGTCAGCAGCACATCGGTCAGGACGCCGAGGCGGACCAGACGACCGCGCACGGGGCGGCCTTGAAGGTAAAACGGCGTGACGCCACCGGGCACAACCAGATCCGGCACATCGGGACGGTCACGGTCAAGAAAAGCAGGAGTTTCCATAAAAAACCTTAAGTGCGATCAGTGCTGAGAATATGGGGAGGCACCCGCTGCAATAACAGGGGGTGTCCTCGCTGACTGATGCAGGAGCTTAGATGTCTGAAGAAATGGACAGTTCCAGCTGTTCAAGCTGCTGTTCCAGTGTGCGGGCGGCCTCGGCGTTCAGGCCCAGACTGTCCTGCAGAGCGCGCAGGAAACCCTGACGGCAGGCGTCATGTGCGCTGTCCAGATCCGCAGCGCGGCCACAGCTTGCCAGACAGTCCAGATAGGAGGCACGGAACGGCGCGAGTTTCTCCGCTGTAAGCGGCAGGCTGGCCAGAATGGTATCCAGACTGTCTTCCACCCATCCCGGTGTGGCCGGTGTCTCTTCCGTGCCGGATGGGGTTACGGGTTTATCTGCGCCGTTCATGTGCTTATTCCTTCCCGAAAGAGAGCCAGTTCTCTCCGCCCATGGTCCAGGCCAGCAGGCCTTTCTGGGCGTGCAGACGGTTCTCGGCTTCATCAAACACCACGGATTGCGGGCCTTCAAACACGTCTTTCGTCACCTCCTCCCCGATATGGGCAGGCAGACAGTGCATGAACAGGGCATCCGGCGCAGCGTGAGCCATCAGAGCCGCATCCACTCGGTAGGGGGAGAGCTTGGCAAGGCGCATGGCGGATTCTTCTTCCGAGTCCGACATGCTCAGCCATGTATCCGTTACCACGCAGTCAGCGCCCTCAACGGCGGCGCGCGGGTCTGTAGTCAGCACCACATCGCCACCTTCCTGTTTTGCCCAGTCCAGCACGTCCTGCGGCGGGGTCATGTCCGCCGGGGTGGCGGCGCGCAGCCTGAAGCCGAAGCGCACAGCCCCTTCAATCAGGGAAACCAGCACATTGTTGCCGTCACCGGTCCACGCAAAGGTGCGGCCTTTGACCGGGCCGCGATGCTCTTCATAGGTCAGGATATCAGCCAGAATCTGCACCGGGTGAGAAGACGGCGTCAGGCCGTTGATCACCGGCACGCTAGCGGCACGCGCCAGTTCGTGCAGGTTTTCCGTGCGGCCCGTGCGCAGCACCAGTGCATCCACAAAGCGGGAGAGGACGCGGGCAGTGTCCGTAATGGTCTCACCGCGGCCAATCTGCATGTCGGACGGAGAGAGGATGACGGCATCCCCGCCCAGCTGGCGAATCCCGACTTCAAAGGAGACGCGGGTGCGGGTGGAGGGCTTGGAGAGGATAATCCCCAGCGCCCGGCCAGCCAGCGGCACGCGCGGATGCAGTGGGAAGCGGCGGCCCTTCTGCATCTGCTTCATACCGGCAGCCACATCCAGAATCTGGCGCAGCGTTGTGGCGTCCAGATCTTTCAGGTCGAGGAAGTGGCGCGGCCCGGTCTGCTTGGTGGGGGTGGAGAGAGAGGAAAGGGCAGCGCTCACAGGGTGGGCTCCAGTGTTTTGTTATTTTGGGTATTGGTCAAAATCTGCACCGCCTTTTTCAGGCGGGAGACCGCTTCACGGCAGTCGTCTTCAGAAATCGTCAGAGGCGGGACCAGACGCAGCACGTTGTCC
>NZ_JOPG01000111.1 GCF_002153605.1 Acetobacter malorum
ACATAGAACAATAATCGCTTTTTCCGACCTTCTCGCATTCCCGCATCAGGTTACAGCTGATTAGCGATGCGCCGGTAGGATCGCGCGAGACTGACATTCATTTCAGCCACGCTCTCAGAAAATGCCGTGGCGTCTTGGGTGACCTGTGGGACAGTCAACAGGTCGGTATTTGAATGAATCGTCGTTGTCGACGGGATATAAAACC
>NZ_JOPG01000015.1 GCF_002153605.1 Acetobacter malorum
CGAACGTCTCTTGGCGGAGGCGGGGCGGGTCATGCGTTAGCGTCCTCGACTGATATTAAGGTGAGGAAAGAAGAAAAAAAGCCGGCAGGCCGGTTTCTCACAATCAGCCAAGAGGCCCTGTTTCTGTCAATCACGCCAGATGAATAGCTGCCTCCATGTTCCTGGAGATTATCTAGCCGTTACAGCAGCGTAGAAGCGGCGCGCCGGCTTGTAGCTGCGTGATCACGAACTGTAATTGTTTATGTTATAACACGTGAGAAAATGACTTAGATAATCCCGCTGAAATGATATTCCTCCTCCGGAATAATGAGGGGTGTTTCCTCGTTTTTCCAAGAGCTGAAAAGGGTAATTTCGGAAATGACCTGTGTGGAAAATGTCTGTGGGTGATGCATCTGAATCCACTGACTGACGTTAAGGGGAGGGACGTCCGTAACAGTCGCCAGAGGAATGGTCAGAGGGGTATAAAGTTTTGGCTTATGCACCCCGGCCCGGAGCATGGCCGCCCGGATTTTCACGGAAAGGTGATCAAGCTGTGAGGGCTGCACTTTTATTCCGAGCGTGATTCGGTCCTTGCGCAGAGAGAGTTCAAATCCATCTGTCGTGAAGGAAAGCGGCGTACGCGGGCAAACGTTCCGCAAAGCGTGATCAATTTCTTCCAGAAGTGTGGGGTCGGTGATGTCTCCCACCGCGCAGAACGGCAAAAAGAGGAAAGACTCCGGCTCCCAGCTTTTGTCTGGAAAATGAGCCTGAAGCCCAAGCAGGGTTGTCCGGAGTTCTGCGGGGAGTGTCGCGCCAATTATAAGGTACATCGTCAGACCTTCATCACTCTCAGGCTGGGCATGAATGGAACCACCAACCCTTGACGCAGGGGCAGGGCAGCCACAAGTATAAAGCAACGCCGGCTTGTCCGGACAAGGAGAGGAAAAGATGTCGTTCAGTCACGACTACCGTTCACCTACAGCAGCTGCGGGCTTAAATGCCCAGACCGGCGCACTGGATGCAGGTCTGCGCGCCTACATGCTGCGCGTTTATAACTGGATGGCCTCAGGCCTGCTGCTGACAGGCATCGTGGCCTACGCCGTAGCCTTTACTGGCTTGCGGAACCTGTTTTTCCATCTGACCCCCATGGCAGGCGGTCTGGCCTTGCGCCCCACACTGCTGGGTGATCTGGCCATGATTGCACCGCTGGGCTTTGTGCTGGTGATGTCTTTTGGTGTGAACCGTCTGTCCCGACAGGGGGCGCAGGGTCTCTTCTGGGCGTTCTGTGCGACGATGGGTGCCAGCATGGCCAGCATTTTCCTGGTCTATACCGGCGTTTCCGTTGTGCGCGTCTTTCTGGTGACGGCCTGCACCTTCGCAGCAACGTCCCTGTGGGGCTACACGACCAAAGCTAATCTGCTGAAGTTCAGCTCTTTCCTGATGATGGGGCTGTTCGGACTGGTGATTGCCGGTCTGGTGAATATCTTCCTGAAAAGCTCGGCAGTGTATTTTGTCTACAGCATTATCGGGGTGTTCATCTTCACGGCGTTCAGTGCGTTTGACGCCCAGCGTATCCGCGTCACCTACCCGCAATTCGCAGCGTATGAAGGTCCGGATGAAGCGGCCAAACGCAGCGTCTATGATGCGCTGAGCCTGTATCTGAATTTCATCAACCTCTTCCAGTTCCTGCTCCAGTTCATGGGCGTGCGGAACTCCAACGACTAAGGTTGGAATAAGAGGTGCAGACTCCTTAATTCGGGGAGTCTGAATAAATCTGGAAAGCCCGGCCTGCACAGGTCGGGCTTTTTTGTGTGACCAGCTATGCAGTGACGGAAAGGGCGTCTGCCCATTCAGAATGCGTTCAAAATAAGACTTATATAGAGCGCGATGAGATGGCTCACATATCTGTGATTTGAGGTCTTGTGCTATAAGGCACTGATTCAGAACAGAAAAAAAATCAGGACATTTTTGGTATGAAATATTTCGTAACAAATTGTGAAGTCTTGCTACCCTCGAAATTTGGCGAAATAACACAGGAACGAAATGTTCTTTAGGGAATAGATCGACTGTGACGAAAGGCTGATGGAACTTTTCGGACATTGAGAATCTGCGCTTTAGGAATAAAGTAGGGCGCAAGGCGTTTTCGCTGCCCGAGGAGCCTGTTGAACTGTCGTTCCGGCTCAGGCTTTTCATCTCTTTTGCGGAGGAGATGGCCAGTCTGTGCAGGGTTGCCGGCATTTTGGCACCCAAGGGAAGCCGGAGCGCGGTTTCTTGCTGTTGTCGGGCTTCTATGGCAGCAGGAGCGAAGAGTCTTTGTGAGGCTAAGTAGATGTCAGAACCAAGAGGCGTGCGATGAAAAACAAGTTACTGGCGAGAATGGCGCGATTGGGCGGCCTATCGTCAGCGTTGCTGCTTGCCGGGTGTGAGATGGATGTCTTGGATCCGAAAGGCCCGGTTGGCGATGGGGTGAAATCACTGATCGCCACCTCTACAATCGCAATGCTGATTGTGGTCATTCCGACCATCATTCTGTCTGTGTATTTTGCCTGGCATTACCGCCAGTCCAATACCAGTGCAGAATATCTTCCCAAGTGGTCTCATTCTAACAAGATCGAGCTGATCATCTGGGGCGTGCCCTCCCTGATCATTCTCTTTCTTGCTGTGATCACCTACCAGACGTGTCATTCTCTTGACCCGTACAAACCGCTGGAAGCCGAAGCAACCACCAAGCCGCTTCACGTTGAAGTTGTGGCTCTGGACTGGAAATGGCTGTTTATCTACCCGGAACAGGGTATTGCGACTGTCAACCAGCTGGCTATTCCGGTTAACACCCCCGTCGATTTCGTAATCACCTCTGATTCCGTGATGAACTCTTTCTTCATCCCGCGTCTTGGTTCCATGATTTACGCAATGGCCGGTATGCAGACTCAGCTTCACCTTCTGGCTAACGAGCCGGGTGATTACCTGGGTGAATCCGCCAACTACAGTGGCCGTGGCTTTTCTGACATGAAATTCCGCACGCTGGCTGTCAGTGGTGATGAATTCAATGCATGGGTTGATAAAGTAAAGTCTTCCTCCGAGCAGCTGGATGGTCAGACCTATCCGAAGCTGGCTGCGCCGAGCGAAGCCAATCCTGTCGAATATTTCGCGCATGTTGAACCCGGAATGTTCAACACGATCGTTGCCAAATACAACAACGGCATGGTCATGGACAAAAGCACTGGCAAGATGATTCAGGTGCAGTCCGCGATGTCCGACATGAATATGAAGGAATAGGATCTATGCTAGGGAGACTATCGTTCTCGGCCATCCCGCTGGATGTGCCGATCCTGGTAGGCACGTTCTTGGGCGTTGCCATTATCGGTCTCGCGGTTCTGGGGCTGATTACCTATTACGGCAAGTGGGGCTACCTCTGGAAAGAGTGGCTGACTTCCGTTGACCATAAGCGTCTGGCTGTCATGTATATTGTGCTGGCGCTGGTTGCTCTGTTCCGCGGTTTTGCGGACGCCATCATGATGCGTACCCAGCTGGCCATGGCCTATGCTGGCAACCCCGGCTACCTGCCGCCGCATCACTACGATCAGATCTTCTCCGCTCACGGAACGATCATGATCTTCTTCCTGGCCATGGCTTTCATGACCGGGCTGTTCAACTTCGTTGTGCCGCTTCAGATCGGTGCCCGCGACGTTGCCTTCCCGTTCCTGAACAACCTCAGCTTCTGGATGACCGCCATTGCATTCATCCTGGTGAACGTCTCCCTGTTCATCGGTGAATTCTCACAGTGTGGCTGGCTGGCTTATCCTCCGCTGTCTGAGTCTCAGTTCAGCCCTGGCGTTGGTGTGGATTACTATATCTGGGCCATTCAGCTCTCCGGTGTCGGCACCCTGCTGACCGGCGTGAACTTCTTCGTGACGATCGTGAAGATGCGCGCTCCGGGCATGACCTGGATGAAGATGCCTGTCTTCACCTGGACGGCTTTCTGCTCCTCTATCCTGATCATGGTCTCCTTCCCCGTGCTGACCGTTGCTGTCGCACTGCTGGGTCTGGACCGTTACTTCGGTATGCACTTCTTCACCAATGATGGTGGCGGTAACCAGATGCTGTATCTCAGCCTGATCTGGTCCTGGGGTCATCCTGAAGTTTACATTCTTGTTATCCCCGCCTTTGGCGTGTTCTCTGAAGTTGTTCCTGCTTTCTCCGGCAAGCCGCTGTTCGGCTACGGCACCATGGTTTACGCAACCTGCTCCATCATGGTTCTGTCCTTCATCGTGTGGGTTCACCACTTCTTCACGATGGGTGCTGGTCCGGATGTGAATGCCTTCTTCGGCATTGCAACCATGATCATCTCGATCCCGACTGGTGTGAAACTCTTTAACTGGATGTTCACCATGTATAAGGGTCGCGTTCAGTTCCATGCTTGCATGTACTGGGCCGTGGGCTTCATGGTGACCTTCACCATCGGTGGTATGACCGGTGTGATGATGGCCATTCCGGGTGCTGACTTCGTTCTGCATAACTCCCTGTTCCTGATTGCTCACTTCCATAACGTGATTATCGGTGGTGTGTATTTCGGTTACATCTGTGGCATGAACTTCTGGTTCCCGAAGGTCATGGGCTTCAAGATGAACGAAACCTGGGGCATCCGTGCTTTCTGGTTCTGGTTCGTCGGCTTCTACTTTGCGTTCGTTCCGCTGTATGTGCTGGGCTTCGACGGCATGACCCGTCGTATGAACCACTACGACAATCCGGAATGGCACATCTGGCTGCTGATTGCTGAAGTCGGTGCTGTGCTGATCCTGTTCGGGATCGTGTGTCAGCTGACCCAGCTTTACGTGACAATTCGTGACCGCAACCTGCCCGCTAACCGTGATGTCACGGGTGATCCGTGGAATGGTCGCGCTCTGGAATGGTCCACGTCTTCTCCGCCGCCGCCGTACAACTTTGCTATTGTCCCGCACGTTCATGAACTCGATGCGTTCATGCACGACAAGGAAAACGGCATTGATACGCGTTGTGCTGGTGGGCCGTATGCTCCGATCCATATGCCGAAAAACACGGCTGCCGGGTTCCTTATCGGTGTGTTCAGCCTCGTCTTCGGCTTTGCTGCAGTATGGTATATCTGGTGGCTGGCAGCCATCGGCCTGATCGGTGTGATCGGGACGATTATTGCCCGTAGCGCCAACAAGGATATCGATTACTACATCCCTGCTGAAGAAGTTGCCCGGATCGAGAACGAGCATTCCCGTAAACTCATGGCACAGGCAGCTGAGTAATGGCGCACGACACAACTGTTCAGACCGCAGGCCACGACGAACACCATCACGAGTCCCCGGTGGTGTTCGGGTTCTGGGTCTATCTGATGACCGACTGCATTATCTTCGGCTCACTTTTTGCCGTGTTTGCAGTCCTGCATAACCAGGTTAACGGCGGCCCGAGCGGCCGTGACCTGTTCGAGTATAGCGGACTGGCGCAGGAAACAGCCCTGCTGCTGATCTCTTCCATCACTTATGGGTTCGGCATGATTGCCGCCCATAAGAATGAGGTCAGCAAAGTCATCATGTGGCTGGGTGTAACGTTCCTTCTGGGTCTGGGCTTTGTTGGCCTGGAACTGAATGAATTTGCACACATGATCCATGAAGGTAATGGGCCGGACCGCAGCGCGTTCCTGTCTTCCTTCTTCACACTGGTGTCCACGCATGGTCTGCACGTAACGTGTGGTCTGATCTGGCTCGTGACCCTCATCGTTCAGCTGATGGGCACGACTGAGATCCCGGAACGTATGATGAATAAGCTCACCTGCCTGAGCCTGTTCTGGCACTTCCTGGATATCGTCTGGATCTGCGTCTTCACCTATGTCTATCTGGCGAGCATGATCTGATGAGCGATCTTCACACATCCCCTTCGGGTGAAAGCCACGGTAGTGTATCGTCATACATTATCGGGTTCGTTCTTGCGGTTATCCTGACGGCAGCGTCCTTTGGCCTCGTTATGAGCCATAGCCTGTCTCCTTCAGGTACGCTGACGGGTCTTGCGGTTCTCGCCTTCATTCAGGTGCTGGTGCACCTGCATTACTTCCTGCATATGGGTAATGGGTCGGAACAGCGTTGGAACAACATGTGTTTCTTCTTCACTGTTGGTTTCGTCGTGATTCTGCTCATCGGCACCATGTTCATCATGAACAACACCGCCCTGCACATGATGTCCCGCTAATAAGAGACAGCTCTGCCGGTCTCGTACCGGCAGGGTCTTGTGTTTGGTAAGAAAAAAGCCCCGGAAGCAATTCCGGGGCTTTTTTTGTGCCTGATTTTCAGGAGATGGCTTTCCCAGAGACGGGCTCATAAAAAACGGCGCGGACCACCCGGTTGGGGGTCAACGCGCCGTTTTTAAAGCACCCAAAAGGGAGGGGCTTCAGCCTTTATGCGGCTCCGGAGAGAGCAGGCCAGCTTTGTCGGGCTTGTCTTTCCATTCTTCCGCATCAGCCGGGGGTGTGCCCTTGCGGGTGATGTTCGGCCATTTGGTGGAATAGGATGCGTTGAGTTCTGCCCATGCTGTCGCGCGATCATCACTGTCCGGGAAAATCGCTTCTGCGGGGCATTCAGGCTCACACACGCCGCAGTCAATGCATTCATCCGGGTTGATCACCAGGAAGTTTTCACCGGCGTAGAAGCAGTCAACAGGGCAGACTTCCACACAGTCCATGAATTTGCAGCGGATGCAGTTTTCAGTGACCACGTAGGTCATTGCCATCTCCGAAGATTTCTGGGGGATCGGAGCGGGTCCGGTCCCGGGACAAATGGCATGGTCATTCCGGGCCATGCCACCAAGGATGGCGAAGATATGAGGGGCTTTTTGCCCCGTGGCAACCCGCTTCTATTAGGTATTACTGTTTCTTTCTGAGCAGAGCTGCCCTTAACGACGTTTTTGCAACACCGCGAGGGCTGCAAACGGGCCTGTATTGTCCTGCATGATCTGCCGGCGTGCTCGTGAACCATTGTTGCGGCCTTTGCGCTCAGGGGCTGGGAGCCGTGGGGGTAAAAGCAGGACGGGCGTGGCTGGCCCGAATTGTTTTTTGCTCAGAACGGACGCTTTCTGCACTCTTAATCCCAGATCCGTCAGCACTCCCGGCAGGTCTGCCGCAGGTACACCCAGACGGGATGCCATACCGGGCTGAAGCGGGCAGCCGCCCGAGCGTGCTGCAAGTTCGGACAGGGTTTTGTGGGTCTCCTGAGCAATATCAAGCCGGATCAGGAAGTCAGCCGCGCATTGCCAGCCAATTTGCAGCAGCACGGCACGATCCTGTGCAGAGAGTTTGGTTTCTGGCGGCAGACGGCGGGAGACAGCACCCGGTTTGGGGAGTGGCGGCACGGGCTGGCCTGTATGCAATTGCACCAGCAAGGCCCGGAGCGTCATGGGGCGCGGGCGGAGAAGCTGCGGGGAAAACAGGAGTCCGTTCCCCACACGCAGGCCCAGCTTGTGCAGAAAATGACTGTCTTTTTTGTTCGTCAGACTATGCGCCGAGAGCGTCAAGACGCCGCCCTGCTCTGTCAGCCCATGTACCAGCCCGCGCAGGCCTGGTTTATCCGCTACAGCATGGGCTGCCCGGAAAAGGGGGGCGAGGGTGTTGTGCAGGGTAGCCGTCACAAAGGTGGCAAGCCTCATGCGGATGCGTTCCCGATGGGACGGCTCCAGAAATTCTGCTGTGGTCACATGCACGGCAGGCCGCAACAGTTCCTCGCCTTTTTGCAGATGCCCAATGGCATCGCCCAGCCAGAGCAAGGTGCCTGTGGCCGGGTCCAGCGTCAGGCTTTCATCCGGTGTTTGCAGGAATTGCGTCACACGGCGGGGGATCTCGCTGCGGGCCGCGCGGCGGGCGGCGCGCATCAGCAAGGGCTGATCGGACCGGGCCGCTTCCTGATCGGGAATAAAAGCAAAGCCGTGCATATGGCCAACGGCATGGCCTTCCACGCTCACTTCCCCTGTGCGGGTAATGGCGGAAAGAAGGGGCTTACTGTCAGCTTCCTCCAGCCTGCGGGCCAGACTGGTGGCGCGTTTGTCCACAAAGCGGGCCGCCAGACGTTCGTGCAGAAGGTCGGAGAGAGTGTCTTCAATTGTCCGGGTGCGGCTGCGCCAGAGCTGCGGGTTTTCCACCCAGTCCGAGCGCGTGGAGACATAGGCCCAGATGCGGATACCCATCAGCCGTTGCATCAGGGCGTCAATATCGCCCTCTGTGCGCTCCAGATTGGCCAGCCGGGGTTCCAGCCAGCTTGAGGGCAAATGGCCTTCCTTGACCAGAACGGTGAAAATCTGCGCGCACTGGCGGATATGACTGTCTTCCCCCAGCTTGCGGAAATCGGGGATCTGACAAACTTCCCACAGCAGACGAGTCCGGCCCGGTTCTTTGGTCAGGCTCTGGATGGTTGTGTCACGCATCAACGCGCTGAGCACGATGATGTCTGACGCCGGTTCAGCCGCGCGCAGGCCGGGGTAAGGCGGCTTTTGGCATAGGCTGGCATACAGGGCGCGTGGGGACGAATAATCCAGAGCGCTGTTGCGCCAATAGAGATGGTGAAGTGCCTCGAACTGATGATTTTCTACGGCCTCGGCAATGTTTTCCGGCAGTGGTGGGCAGTCTCCAGTCGTCCCAAAGGTGCCATCCTGCGCGCCGCGTCCGGCCCGGCCAGCAATCTGAGCCACTTCCGGGGCCGCGAGCATCCGGCGGCGGGAGCCATCAAACTTGAACAGCCCGGCAAAGGCGACATGCTGGATATCCATGTTCAGCCCCATGCCAATGGCATCTGTGGCCACAAGGTAATCCACTTCTCGCTTCTGGTAGAGTTCCACCTGCGCATTGCGCGTACGGGGGGAGAGCTGGCCCATGACCACGGCGCAGCCACCTCGCCTGCGCCGGATGGCCTCGGCAATGGCGTACACATCTCCCGCGGAGAAAGCGACAATGGCAGAGCGGGGCGGCAGGCGGGAGAGGCGGGTAAAGCCGGTATAGCTCAGCTCTGACAGCCGCGGTCGGGCCTCAATCTCAATACTTCTGATGAGTGTGCGGAGCAGAGGTGCAATGGTTTCGGCACCCAGAAACAGCGTTTCGGCCTGCCCGCGAGCATTCAGCAGCCGGTCCGTAAAGACATGGCCGCGTTCCGGGTCTGCACAGAGCTGGATTTCATCCACGGCGATAAAGTCCACAGGCCGGTCCATCGGCATGGCTTCCACCGTGCAGGAAAACCAGCGGGCCCCTGAGGGGATGATTTTTTCCTCCCCCGTAATCAGCCCCACGGCGCGCACGCCTTTCAGCCGCACCATGCGTTCATAATTTTCCCGCGCCAGCAGGCGGAGCGGAAAGCCCATGATGCCCGAGGTGTGCGCGAGCATCCGCTCCAGCGCCAGATGGGTCTTGCCGGTGTTGGTCGGCCCCAGTACAGCGCGAACCGGAGCATCCTCAGTACTGGCGGGGGGCCTCAGGCGGCTGGCCTGGCGGCTTGGGGTATCCATCATCCTGCCATGGTCCGCTGGTATGCGTTCAAAAGCAACCCGTTCCCTTCTGCGGGGGCATTGCGCCAGGGGGGCTCCCGGCGCAGGTTTGAGTAAGGAGGAACTGTCCATGTCCGTTCGTGAACCAGACTGTCTCGTCGTATCCCGTAGCCGTCGCAAGGCAGGAGAGAAAGCCATCCGCACCGTGCAGGGCGTGCGGGGAGCTGACCCGAAGGCTCTCGCTGCTCTGCTGGGGGCTGAAGGGGCCGCATTTGCGCAGGCCTGTGGCTTTACCGGTAAGCCGGGCCAGCTGGTGCTGGTGCCGGAGGCCAGCGGCGCACCGATGGGGCTGTTTGGCGTGCCGGAAAAAGGGCAGCGCGACCCGTATCTTTTTGGCGCGCTGGCACAGGAGCTGCCTGCCGGAGACTGGCAGGTGAAAATGCCCGCCGATATCGCGCGTGATGATGTGATTCTGGGCTTCTGTCTGGGAGCTTATCAGTTTTCTCTGAAATCTTCCGGGAAGGCCGCAAAGCATGAGGGGCCGCGTCTGGTGGTGACGGCTGCCGAGCAGAAAGGGATGGCCGTAGAGACGGCGCGTTCTGTCTGGCTGGCGCGGGATCTGATCAACACGCCTGCCAATCTCCTTGGCCCGTCTGAACTGGCGAAGGCTGCGCGCGAGGCACTGACGCCGTTTGGCGCGGATGTCGAGATCATCAAGGGGGCAGCGCTGGACAAGGCCTACCCGCTGCTGGCGCATGTGGGCAACGGGTCCGACCGTGGGCCGCGTGTGGCGCTTGCCCGCTGGAAGGGGAGCAAGGCCGGAAAATCCGCGCCGCTGCTGTCTCTGGTCGGGAAGGGCGTTTGCTTTGATTCCGGCGGCTATGACCTCAAGCCGTCCTCCGGCATGCTGCGGATGAAAAAGGACATGGGCGGGGCCGCGAGCGTGCTGGCGCTGGCCCGGTTGATCATGACGCAGGACCTGCCGGTGCGGTTGGAAGTGCGGCTGGGCTGTGTGGAAAACAGCGTCTCCGGTCATGCCATGCGCCCGCTGGATGTGGTGAAGAGCCGCGCTGGCCTGACGGTGGAAATTGGCAACACGGATGCAGAAGGCCGGCTGGTGCTGTGTGACCTGCTGAGCGAGGCCGGTGAGCACACCCCGGATCTGCTGATGGACATCGCGACTTTGACCGGCGCGGCCCGTGTTGCGCTGGGGCCGGATCTGCCGGCTCTTTTCAGTAATGATGACGGTGTCGCGCAGTCCATTCTGGCCGCCGGACAGCGTCAGGCTGACCCGCTCTGGCGGCTGCCTTTATGGCAGGGTTACGCCGGATGGCTGAAAAGCCCAGTGGCAGACCTTAACAATATTTCCTCCAGACCTATGGCCGGGGCAGTAACAGCGGGACTGTTTCTTGAGCGTTTTGTAAATGCAGGCCAGCGGTGGGCGCATATCGATAGCTATGCATGGAATGATAGCGGCAGACCCGGACGGCCTGAAGGCGGGGATTCTCCGGGGATTCGCGCACTTTTCGATGCGGTGTGTAAAATTTTTGAGACAAAACCCGGCGCGATGTCGTAAAGAAATGTCACATTCCTGGAACTATTTTTAGAGTACAGGTTTTAAACATGTACACCGGCTCCTATATAGGCCTCACCAAGTATGCCGGAAGTAAAAATGAAAAAGCCGAAATCTGCCCTTACAGGCGGGGATTGGACTTTTGGAAAGGACTAGAATCTGATGGCACAGACTGCCGCCAAAGCCGAAGAGCTGGTTAAAACTCTTCGTGATACCATCGTCTCGCTGGTGCGTGGCGAAGGCCCCGATCTTTCCGCAAGACAGCTTGCGGTCTTCCTGACCTGCTACCTTGATGAGTCTGGTCACACCGTGCGTGGTCTGGCCTCCAGCCTGAACGTCTCCAAGCCCGCCATTACGCGTGCGCTGGACCGTCTGGGTGAGCTGGATCTGGCCCGCCGCAAGGTTGACCCGCTGGATCGTCGTTCCGTTCTGGTGCAGCGCACGCCCAAAGGTGCTGCGTACCTGAAGGAAATCCGCTCCATCATGGGTGAAGCCGCCGATGAAGAAGCTAAAAAGGGCCGTCAGGAAGACAAGCCTGTGCGTCGCGCCACGCTGCGCCGCGTCGCTGCTGCCTGACGACCTTACGGTCCTGTCCGTCGATTCTTTTTTGCAGAAACGACGGACAGGCCCGTACTGAGAAACTTTTATCTGTATCGGGCGTTTTTTCTCAGCGCTTCCCAAACGCCTCCGGCTTTCTGCCGCAGGGGGATAGGGGAAGAGAAACAAAGAGATAAGGAACGTTCCAATGCGGTTTGCTTCTGTTGCCGCTGTGGCGGCACTGGCGTTTTCTCCCATCAGCATGATGCCTGCGGCTCATGCTGCTGATGCGATGGGGTCTCCCACCGGAAAAATCACCCTCAGTGCGAAATCCGCCGATGTTGGAGTGGGCTACACATGGGGTGATGGCAGGCTGACTTATGGTGGCCATACCTACAAATTCTCCGTGACGGGCGGGACGATTGCTGCGGTTGGTTTTTCCAAAATCGAAGGCAACGGTACCGTTTACAACCTGCATCGCGTGCAGGATTTTGATGGCACCTACGGCGCAGCCCACGGGGAAGCAACACTGGGCAGCGGTCTGGGCGGACTGGTTCTGGAAAACAAGAACGGCGTCCGCATCAAGATCGAGACAGCGACCAAAGGCGCGCGTCTGGCCAGTTCTGCTGAAGGTCTGACCCTGAAGCTGGAAAAATAAAAGCCAGACGCCTGAGAAATGAGCCGCTTACCAGGGGCCGACCGGGTGGCGGCGCGTTTGCAGGACAGCAAGAGCTGTCCAGAGCAACTGGGGCGCCAGAAGCAGCCCCAGCGCACTGGCGAGGCCGGGGAGGAAGGCCATAGGGGCAACCCAGAAGGCCACCCCGGCTCCCCAGACCACAAATCCCCATACTGCCAGCGTGATCAGCGCAGGGTTCATGCCGCTGCGATGCAGCACCTGATACAGGTGCCCCCGATGCGCCTGCACCAGAGAATGTCCGGCCAGTTTGCGGCGGACCAGCGTGAACAGCACATCATAAATCAGTGGAAACAGCAGGCACGGCCCGAGCACCCATCCGGAAGGCAGGGGCGTTGCGTGGGCCACGTGGAGGGCCGCCGCTCCGGCCAGAAGTCCGCAGCTCTGGCTCCCCACATCCCCCAGAAAAATACGGGCCTTTGGGTAATTGAAGGGCAGGAAGCCGCACAGGCAGGCGCACAGCAGCAGCGCAGGCCAGAACAGGTCAGCCACGCCAAAAGCGGGGCCGATCAGCGCGAGAATGCCACAGCCCACGGCCAGAGAGCCGGAAATCAGCCCGTTCAGACCATCCATGAAGTTGATGGCATTGGTGATGAAGACCAGCCAGAGTACGGAGAGTATCGCGCCGGCCACCGGTCCACCCCATGCAGCCGGCAGAGGCAGACTGGTCCCGCCAGCAACCACCAGAACTGCGGCCAGACACTGGGCGGCAAATTTGATGGAAGGCGGCCACTGATACAGGTCATCCAGCCAGGACACGCCCGCCAGCAGCGCCGTGGCGAGGGCCGTCAGCAACACCGGCGCGCTCAGGATCGGCTGGCCTGTTATCATTTGCACAATGGGAAACAGCACAAAAAATGTGGCCATTACGCCTACGCCGCCGCCTTTGGGGGTCGGGGCTTCATGCGCGCTTCTGTGGCCCGGATGGTCCAGAACGGCCACGCGGATCATCATCCTCACCAGAACGCTGGTGAAAAAAACTGCGCTGAACAGGCAGAAAACCGCCAGAAAAAAAGGAGAAGGGACGGTGGACATGGTCTCGTCTGGTTGTGCTGCTTCTAGGATGGCAGGTGCTAGGCTATAGGTGCAAGGTAATGGCACTGCAACGCTCTGAGTCTCTGCACCGTAGCCCCCGGCTGCGCCCGCTCAACAGAATCCTGGTCAACATCCTGCTGGACGGGATGCTGGCGGCTCTGGCTGCGCCGTTTGCCCGGTGGCTGGCCGCGCCGCAGGACGGGCTTTTGCACCCTTTATGGTTTCTGGCCAGCGGGGCGATTACGCTGGTGATCAGCGGCCTGCCATTCAGAATGCCGCAGCAATACTGGCGTTTTTCCGGTGTGTCGGACCTGCTGGGGATTGCCGGTGCTTCGGTGGCCAGTGCCGTCCTCTTTTCTGTAGGGCTGGTGTGGGCCGGCTTCCGGCTGCCCAGCCCGACCTTCCCCATTATCTACGCGTTGGTCCTGCTCATCATGCTGGGGGGGCTGCGCATTGGCTATCGTCTGGGGCACCGTCTGGCCGCTCGTAAGGCAGACCAGCGGTGCGTGGTGCTGGTTGGGGTGGATACGGAAGCAGACCTGTATCTGCGCGCTCTGGAGCGGAACCCGGCAGCGGGTATCCGTGTCGTCGGGATGATCGCACTCGGCACGCATCAGGCGGGCCGCAGGCTGCATAATGTGCCGATCCTTGGCCATGTGGATGAGACTGAGACGATATTGGACCGGCTGGAAAAAGCCGGGACACTCCCCGAGTCGCTGGTGGTGACGAACCCTTCCTTCCGTGGGGCCGCGCTTACAAAAGTGCTGGATGCAGGGGCCGCGCATGGCATTTCCGTGCTGCGCACCCCGGCTCTGACGGACCTGACCCCGGCCGAACGGGTGGAACTGCGGCCCGTGCCGATTGAAGATCTGCTCAACCGCCCGCAGGTGCCGCTTGACCGGGCAGGGATGGAACGGCTTGTCGGCCACAAAACTGTTCTGGTGACGGGCGCTGGTGGCAGCATCGGGTCCGAACTGGTGCGGCAGATTGCCATGCTGGAACCGGACCGGCTGATCCTGCTGGACCACGGCGAGTTTGAACTCTGGCAGATTGAAACTGAACTGGCGGAATGGGCACCCCACGTCCCGCGCGAGGTTGTGGTGGCGGACGTGCGGGATGAATCCCGTCTTGAAGAGGTGATGGCGCGGTTCCGGCCGGAACTGGTGTTCCATGCAGCCGCCCTCAAACACGTGCCGATTGTGGAAGCCAACCCGGCGGAAGGCCTGCTGACCAACGTGCACGGCACCCGCGTGGTAGCCGACGCGGCAGCCCGCAACGGCGCGCGGGCCATGGTGGTGATCTCGACCGACAAGGCCGTGAACCCCTCCAGCCTGATGGGGGCCGCCAAACGCGCAGCAGAGATGTACTGTCAGGCACTGGATATCAAGGCGCGCACCTCTGGGAATCCAAACGCCATGCGCTGCATTACCGTACGGTTTGGCAATGTACTGGGTTCCACCGGCTCGGTTGTGCCGCTGTTCCGGCGGCAGCTTGAGCGCGGCGGCCCGCTGACGGTCACCCACCCGGAAATGCGTCGCTATTTCATGACCGTGCCGGAAGCGGTTGGACTGGTCCTGCAGGCCAGTGTGCGCGGCACCTGCGGCGTGGATGGCTCAGGCACGGATGCCCTGCTGCGGGACGGCGGGATTTTTGTGCTGGATATGGGCGAGCCGGTGAAAATTGTGGATCTCGCCCGCCAGATGATCCGCCTTGCCGGATTACGGCCGGAAGAGGATGTTGGCATCCGCTTTACCGGTCTGCGTCCGGGTGAAAAACTCTATGAAGAACTGTTTCACGGACGCGAGGCTCCGGTGCCCACAGATGCGCCGGGCCTGCTGATGGCCACCCCTCGCGTGGTGGACCTGACGGACGTGACGCAGGCGGTGGACCAGATTGCAGACTATGCGCGCAAAGGGGAGGTGAAGGCAGCCCTGCGCATTCTGTCATTGCTGGTGCCGGAATTCGATCATAACCCCACAGGAGAAGTGCGGTCCGTTGCACCGCCGGGTGCCGCAGAGGCCGCAGCACGCTCCGGGGCGATACAGACCAGCGGCCCGGACAATGGGCCGGACGGCAGCAGGAAACAGGTGGCATCATGACCGATAAGACAGCAGATAAACCGATTGCGTTTCTTGATCTTCCTGCACAGCAGAAGCGTCTGGGCCCGGCCCTGCGCGCCCGTGTGGATGCGGTGCTCGACCATTGCCGCTTTGTGATGGGGCCGGAAGTGGCCGAGCTGGAACAGCGTCTGGCTGACTGGTGCGGTGCGAAGGAATGCGTGGGCGTCTCCTCCGGCACGGATGCGTTGCAGATTGTCATGATGGCTGAAGGGATTGGCCGGGGGGATGCCGTGTTCCTTCCTGCCTTTACTTATACCGCGACGGCGGAAGTGCCGCTGGTGCTGGGGGCAACCCCGGTTTTTGTGGATGTGGACCCCAATACTTTCCAGATTGACCCGGACCATCTGCGCGCCCGTATTCGTGCCGTGAAGGACGCTGGCAAGCTGACGGCCCGCGCCATTGTGGGGGTCGATCTGTTCGGCCAGCCCGCGCCCTGGCCTGAACTGCGCAAGATTGCGGAAGAGGAAGGTCTGTTCCTGCTGGCGGACTGTGCGCAGTCCTTCGGTGCGGATCTGGACGGCAAACCGCTGGGGCGGGAAGCAACTGCTACCACGCTGTCTTTCTTCCCCTCCAAACCGCTGGGCGGCTACGGGGATGGCGGGGCTATTCTGACGGATGACCCGGAACGCGCCGCCCTGTATCGCTCCCTCCGCACCCACGGTGAAGGCGGCACGCGATATGAAGTGCTGCGTACCGGCATGAACGGGCGTCTGGACACGTTGCAGGCTGCCGTGCTGCTGGCCAAGCTGGATGGGTTCAGGGAAGAGCTGGACCGGCGTGACGCGATTGCGCAGGCTTATGATGCGGGCCTTGCAGAGGTGGTGCAGGTGCCTGTGCGCGTGCCGAACAGCAAGAGCGCGTGGGCCATTTATGCTGTCCTGCTGAAAGACCCGGCAGAGCGCGCACCGCTTCAGGCGCGCCTGAAAGAGCGGGGCGTGCCCTCCGCCATTTATTATCCGCTGCCGCTGCACAAGCAGCCGGCGTATCGGGACCACCATGACGGCACAGCGTTGCCGGTGTCGGAAGATCTGGCACAGCGTATTCTGGCACTCCCCATTCACCCGGAACTGACTGATGATGACGTCGCCCGCGTGATTGCGGCAGTGCGCGGTTAAGGAGAGTTAGGGGAATGAGGAAGGAAACCGCGTTTCTTATCGGGTTTCTGGTGCTGACCATTGGCACGGCATCGTTGATCTGGATGGTGGCGCTGCCCAATTTCAAGCCGGTGGTCTTCCCTCAGGTCGCCAGTGGCGAGATTGAGGTCGGCCCGATGCGGCACAAGCGGATGCTGAGCGCGGAAGAAGTGAAATCCGTGAATGACTGGCTGAGCGAGCATAAAAGCGGCTGGGGTCCACTGGGCCGCACGCCGCCGTCTTCCGGCGATTCGCGCCTGATGCTGAAAGACGCCAGCGGTAAAGATGTGCTGGCTCTTACGCTATGGACAGGCATTAGTGCCGCTGACTGGAATGACACGGTGTTTGTGGAAGCGCCGGATGGCTCCAAGGTCTATACGGAAAACTTTTCCGATAAAGCCTTCGCACCCCTGCGAGCCCTCGTGGACCTGCATGTTTTTAAACGGTCTGCATTTCCGTAAAACAGAAAGGGCGCGGGAGATATCCTCCTGCGCCCTTCTTCAAACACTCTGCGTTTTTCCGGCTTTGGATGAACGGGGTGGTCTCAGGCTGCGCGGCCTGACATCAGGGCCAGCCCTTCCGCCACGGAGACGAACTCGCCTCCGGCATCCACGCGGTCTTTTCCAAAACGATTGATAAACAGATTGCGCACCGCAGGTACAAAGGATGTGCCACCGGTCAGAAAGACGCGGTCAATATCCGACGCCGCAAGGTTGGCGTTTTCAAGCGCCTTGTCCACTGCGCCGCCAAACCGGGCGAGATCCGGGGCAATCCATTCTTCAAACTCCTGCCGGGTGATGGTGCGTTCCACCTTCAGCCGTTTGTGCTGGAATTTCAGCACCGTGCTGTCTGCCGAGGAGAGTGCGCTTTTGGCAGCTCCCACGGCACGGTAGAGGGCCTGCCCCTGCTGATCATTCACCAGATCAAGCAGAGCACGGAGTTTTTCCGGCTCGGCGGCGGTGCGGGTGACGTCTTCAATATCGCGCAGGGTCTGCGGGGTACGCATCAGTGCCAGACGGTGCCAGTGGCCAAGGCTTGCGTACCACTCAATCGGCACAGGCAAAGGCTGACCGCCCATAATCCGATAGGTGCTGTCCCGCCCGAGCAGGGGCGCGATAACGGTGTTGATAATGCGGAAATCAAACTGATCTCCCGCAATGCCCACGCCTGCATGCCCCAGCGGCGTGGCGCGGCCGGTTGCCGGGTCAAACCGCAGGACGGAGAAGTCACTGGTGCCGCCGCCAAAATCGCCCACCAGAATGGTGGTGGGTTTTTCCAGCCGCTGGGCAAAGCGCCAGCCTGCGGCTTCCGGCTCCCACGCAATACCAATCGGGCCGAAGCCTGCTGCGGTAAAGCTCTCGCGCAGGCGCTGTTCGCCCAGTGCATCATCCGCGCGGTCTCCGGCAAAATGCACAGGCCGACCGACCGTGACCTGCACGGAAGCCGGGTCAATTTTCACGGCTTCCATCAGATGCGTCAGGAAGCGCGCAATCAGCATTTCCAGCGTCATGCGGCGGCTGAAAATCTGTGTCTCGCGGAAGGATTTCTGCGCAAGGTAGGACTTCATGGACATAATCATGCGGCTTTCCGCAGGATCTTCCAGATAGGCATCAACCGCACCCGCGCCGATGGCTTCATGCAGCTTCAGGCGGCCGTGTTCTTCATCATGCCAGAAGCACAGCAGGGTGCGGCAGGTGTCGGATGCGTCGTGGTGGGGGAAGGTAAACCGGGCGGTCTCAGTCCGTCCGTCCGGGTGGGCCAGCACCACCACACTGTTGGTGGTGCCGAAATCAAGACCAATTTTCAGGCTGTTGGAAGGCGTCGTCGTCATGTTTCAGCGGGCAGCCTGCGGTCTGTCGGTTGCATCAAAACGGAGGGGTTCGCCAAGCGCCTTGTCCGCCAGCGTGCCTTCCCACATCACCTGATTACCCCGGATGATGGTGCCCACCGGGCGGCCCGTGACGGTCTGGCCCGCAAAGGGAGACCAGCCACAGCGGGAAGCCATCCAGCTCTGCTCCATGGTCCAGCGGGACTTGAGGTCCACGATGGAGAAATCGGCATCATACCCCACGGCAATGCGCCCTTTGCGCACCAGCCCGAACAGGCGCTGCGGCCCGGCGGAGGTCATGTCCACAAGGCGACGCAGGGTCAGGCGGTTATTGGCCACATGGTCCAGCATCAGCGGCAGCAGGGTCTGCACGCCCGGCATGCCGGAGGGAGAGGCCGGGTAGGGTTTTTCCTTGGCAGAGAGCGCATGCGGCGCGTGGTCAGAGCCGATAATGTCCGGCATGCCCTGACTGACCCAGTGCCACAGGCCATCCCGATGCGCGCCGGAGCGGATGGGCGGGTTCATCTGCGCCAGTGTGCCCAGACGGGGATAGGCTTCTTCCCCGGCGAGTGTCAGATGCTGCGGCGTCAGTTCGCAGGAGGCAATGTCCCGATGTGCGGAAATCAGTTCCAGTTCCGCCGGGGTGGTGATGTGCAGGATATGCACGCGCCGCCCGGTCTTGCGGGCCAGATGCAGGGCTCGGGTGGTGGCCCGCAGGGCGGTCTCATCATCACGCCAGACGGGGTGGGATGCGGGGTCACCTTCCACGCGGTAGTCCATGCGTTCTTTCAGGCGGGTTTCGTCTTCCGCATGAATGGCCACACGGCGCATGCCGGACCGCAGGACGCGTTCCAGCATGTCATCCTCGGAAATCAGCAGATTGCCGGTGGAAGACCCCATGAACACCTTGATGCCTGCCGTGCCCGGCAGCTTTTCCAGCTCACCGCACTGGTCGGCATTGTCCACGGTGGCACCCACGTAAAAGGCGTGGTCACACCACATGCGGTGCTTTGCGCGGGAAAGCTTGTAAGCCACGGCGTCCGGCGTGGACGTCGGCGGGCGCGTGTTGGGCATTTCAAACACGCCGGTTACGCCCCCCAGAACAGCGGCGCGGCTGCCAGTTTCGAGGTCCTCATTGGCCTCAGCGCCCGGCTCACGGAAGTGGACCTGCGTATCAATCACGCCCGGCAGAATGGTCAGCCCCGTGCAATCCACGGTGCGGGCGGCGTCGGCCTGCCCGCCAATGGCGGCAATCAGTCCATCCCGCACATACACATCCGTCTGCACGGTGGCGTCCGGCAGCACAACGGTGCCCCCTTTTAGAACCAGATCGTAAGATCCGCGGGCGTGAGCGGCAACGCTGCCCGGCGTGGGGCCAGACGGTGTGGGGGAGGAGGACATGGCGTTTTTCCTGTTCTGGCGGCTGGAAAAAGAAAAGCGGGGCGAGGCAGAGGGGCGAGGGCCGCGCCGGAGCGCGGTCGGGTCAGGACGCGGAGGCTGCGGGTGTTTCCCGTGTGCGGGTGCGCAGGGTCACCAGTTCCTCGGCGGAGGTGGGGTGAATGCCGATGGTGCGGTCAAAATCCTGCTTGGTCAGACCCGCAGTCACAGCGACCGCCACGCCTTGCAGCATTTCCGGCGCGTCATCACCCAGAATATGTGCGCCCATCACCTTCTGGCTGCTCTGCTGCACAACCAGTTTCATGACCGTCTTGCGGTCTTTGCGGCCGCTCAGCGTGTGGCGCATGGGGGTGAAGCGCGTGAAGTAGATATCCACCACGCCATGATGTGCGGCTTCCGTTTCCGTCAGGCCAACCGAGGCCATCGGCGGGGAGAAAAAGACGGCCTTGGGCGTGGTGTCGAAAGACCATTCCCGCGGCGGTGCTTTGCCGAACAGGCGGTCAGCCAGATTATGGCCCTCGGCAATAGCAACGGGGGTCAGGTTGATGCGGTCCGTCACGTCACCAATGGCATACACGCCCGGTTCCGTCGTCTGGCTGTTGGCATCCACCTTGATCTGCCCGAGATCCCCCACGGCAATGCTCGTTTTGTCGAGCCCAAGCTTTTCAATCTTGGGTTTTCTGCCGGTGGCGAAGAACACGCAGTCAGCTTCCAGCGTTTGCCCGTTATCCAGCGTGACGGTGTAGGTCTCGCCCTCTTTGGTCACACGGCTGGAGGAACAGCGCGGATGCTGGGTGATGCCACGCACGGTAATGGCCTCAGCCATTGCGGCGCGCATATCCTCATCAAACCCGCGCAAGGGGAGAGCCTGCCGGTAAACCAGATCCACCTGAGAACCTAAGCCTGCAAAAATTCCGGCAAATTCCAGCCCGATATAACCACCGCCGACAATCACCACGCGCTGCGGGCGGTCGGGCAGATGAAAGGCTTCGTCAGACGTAATGGCCAGCTCTGCTCCGGGAATATCCGGGCGCAAAGGGGTGGAGCCGGTAGCGATAACGATGTTTTTTGCCGTTACGGTGCGCGGCGCTTCATGCGGGGCAAGCGGAGAAGCCTCAACGCGCACGGTATGGGCATCCACAAAACGGGCATGGCCCGTCAGCAGGGTGATGCCTGCTTTCTCCAGCATGGAGACGTAAATGCCGTTCAGGCGAGTAATTTCTTTATCTTTGGCGGCAATCAGCGTGGCCCAGTCATGGGTGCCACGGGTGGAGGACCAGCCAAATGCGTGGCTGTCATCCACCAGATCACCATACTCACTGGCCTGAACCATGAGCTTTTTGGGCACGCAGCCCAGATTGACGCAGGTGCCGCCCCAGTGGCGGCTTTCCACCACGGCAACGCGCGCGCCATGCCCTGCGGCAATACGGGCACAGCGCACCCCGCCGGAGCCTGCTCCGATGACAAGAAGATCAAATTCATGCGTCATGGCGCAGGCTCCGTTTTTTAGTTCACTAACCTCAGCGTTCAGCGAAGGCCTTTTCCACTACGTAAGAACCGGGGTTGGACATATTGCCTTCATCAAACCCACGGGCCTGCAGCAGGGCTTCCGTATCCGCCAGCATTTCCGGTGACCCGCAGATCATCACACGATCATGCTCGGGGTCCAGTTCCGGGATGTTCAGATCCGTGAAGATCTTGCCGGATTCGATCAGCTTTGTGATGCGGTCCGTCACGGCAAAGGCTTCACGCGTCACAGCCGGGTAGTACAGCAGCTTGCCGGAGATGTCCTCGCCCAGAAACTCATGTTCCGGCAGTTCATGACGGATGTGGTTGGCATAGGCCAGCTCACCGGAAATACGCACTGTGTGGCTGAGAATGACGTGCTCGAACCGCTCATAGCAGTCCGGGTCTTTGATCAGGCTCATGAACGGTGCCAGACCTGTGCCGGTGGACAGGAAATACAGGTTCCGGCCCGGGCGCAGGTTGTCCAGCAGCAGCGTGCCGGTCGGTTTGCGGCCAATCAGAACCGTATCGCCTACTTTGACGTGGCGCAGGCGGGAGGTCAGCGGGCCTTCCGGCACGGCAATGGAGAGGAACTCCATCTCATCCGCGTAGTTGGGGGAGGCAATGGAGTAGGCGCGGAGCAGGGGCTTGCCGTTCAGTTCAATGCCGATCATGGCGAACTGGCCGTTTTCAAACCGCAGGCCGGGGTCACGCGTGGTGGTGAAGCTGAACAGACGGTCCGTCCAGTGATGCACCGTCAGCACCTTGGCCGGATACAGGTTGCCGTATTCCTTGGTCGGGGGGGCAAGATGCCAGACACCGTCCTGACCTTCTACCGGCAGGAGGCCTGTCGGGACTTCAGAGGCCGTCATTTTCGGCAGAATGTCGGAAAATGTTCCGGTTGACGTTTCAGACATGGTTTCAGACATGGGCCGCTTATACTCCGCTTGCAGCAGATCGAGAGGATATGCCCCGTAGCCGGCCTGTGGTCCCGGTGCGGACTCTTGAACGGCACGGAGGCGTGCTTCTGGTCGTGGCGCGTTTCTAAGGGGCCAGGAAGCAGGACGCCAGTGCAAATTCATCACGCGACGCTTTCTGGCAGCGCACAGGTGCGGTTTTATTGCTTTTTCAGCCATTGTTCCGCCCGCGCGGATGCCGCATGAATACGCTATGACATCAGAGACTTTCGCATCCCCCGCCCGTGAGGCCTTTGTTCGTGTTTCAGCCCGCACTGGTCTGAGTATCGAACCACGGGAAGAGCAGGACGTTCTGCGCCGTATCGCCCGCGCTCTGGAGCCGGGCGCGCGGGATATTGAGGATGACACCTATCGCGCCATTCTGTGCACGGCCCGGCGCAAGAAGCGTGTCTCCCGCCTTGTGGACCTCACGCGGCGCAGCGGCCGCATCTGGGTTTCACGCGATGAAATTGAAGAAGCCGTTGGAACTATAGAAGAACCGGAAGCGGATGACCGCGTGCTGGAACGCGCTCTGGCCCCGGTCTCCCGCGCGCGGCTGCGCTCTTACGGGGCTAACCCGCGGGCGGTTTTTGAGACTGTGCAGGCTGATCTGGTTGATACCGGGCGGGTGCTCTCCCCGGTCCAGACTGACCTGCTGCTGATGGCCATTGCGCTGGCGTTTGACCTGCCAGAGGGCGACCCGTTTCTGGACACGGCCCGCCGGGAAGAAGCTCAGAGGCAGAAGACAGCCAGCACCATTGAGCGCACAGCGCGGGAAAAGCGCGAGAAGGAAGAATCGCGCCTCCGCACGTGGGAAGAAAGTCTGGTCCCGTTTCAGGAAGTACCGCGCCTGCTGCGCTGCTCCCATAAGGAAGCGCTACGCTGGATTGCAGAAAACCGCCTGCCCGTGGCCCGAAAGGTCCGCGAATCGGGCGATCGGGAACGCTGGGAGTTTGACCCGGCAGAACTTATCGCCCTACGCGGCAAGCTGGGCGAGTGGCGTAATGGGGGCGCTCCGGCTGTTGCCGGGGCAGGGGGCAAGGCCCCGGATATGGGCCGCAAGGTGGCCAATTCCGTCATTGCCCGCGTGGCAGCCCTTGACCGTTACGCAGCCCATTTCCGCACCGCCCGGGCGCTGAACCGGCGCATTACCCTCGTCACCGGGCCGACCAACAGCGGCAAGTCCTACACGGCGCTGAATGCACTGGCGCAGGCGGATAGCGGATTGGCGCTCGCGCCCCTCCGTCTGCTGGCGCATGAATTCCGGGAGGCGCTGGCGTCTCGCGGGGTTGAGGCGTCCCTCGCAACCGGGGAAGAACGCATTCTGGTGCCCAGCAGCCGCCATCTGGCGGCCACGGTGGAGATGTGCCCGTTCTATAATCCGGTTGATGTTGCGGTGATTGATGAAGCGCAGATGCTCTTCGATACCGACCGTGGTGCGGCCTGGACGGCAGCCATTATGGGGGCACCGGCCCGCCACCTGTATGTGCTGGGTGCGCCGGACTGTATCCCCATGGTGCGGCGGATTGCCGAACTGTGCGGGGACCCGCTGGATGAAATTTCTCTGGAGCGCAAAAGCCCGCTGAAGCCGGCCACTCAGCCCGTGCGCTTGCAGGATCTTCAGGCCGGTGATGCGCTGATTGCGTTCTCCCGGCGCGAGGTGCTGGACCTGCGCGCGGCACTCATGCAGCACGGGCGGCGCGTCGCTGTGGTGTATGGGGCGCTCAGCCCCGAGGTCCGTCGGGCTGAAGCACAGCGCTTTAACTCTGGCGCTGCTGATATCCTGATTGCGACCGATGCCATTGGCATGGGCCTCAACCTGTCCATCAAGCGCGTGGTGTTTGCTGCCCTCAAGAAGTTTGATGGCAAGCAGACGCGTGATCTTACGGTGCAGGAGGTCAAGCAGATTGGGGGCCGTGCCGGGCGTTACGGCAAGCATGAAGTGGGCGTGGTGTCTGTGCTGAGTGGCGCGGGCAGCCCGTCTTTCATCCGTCGCCAGCTGGATGCGGACCCGGAAATGCCGGACGATCTGCGCCCCTTCGTGCAGCCCGATGCGGATATCGTCAAAGCCGTTGCGGCGGAAATCGGGTCGGAAAGCCTCTATGGCGTTCTCTCCCGTATTCATCGCGCCGTGTTGCGTAAGGATGACCCCAATTACCGTCTGGCGGATATGGAGCAGGCCTTTGCCATTGCTTCCGCGCTGGAAGGGGTGGACGGGCTGGACCTCACCACCCGCTGGTCCTACGCCATGTGCCCGGTGGATGACCGGGATAACGGCATCCGCCGTCTGGTAGGCTGGGCAGCCGACCACGCCGCAGGCCGCCGCGTTCTGCCGCCCGGCACAGGGCGTCTGCCGCCAAGTGAGCGCGCCAGCCGCGAAGAGCTGGAACGCGCAGAAAAACGGCATAAGCGACTGGTTGCCTGGCGCTGGCTGGCCCTGCGCTTTCCGGAATTCTACCCGGACCGGGAAGATGCGGAAGAAACCACACGCCGCCTGAATGAGTGGATTGAAAACGTGCTGCGGCAGCAGAGCCGCACCCGCAGTTCCTCTCCGGGCAGCAGTTCCCGCAGACGCGGCTAACTAAAAAAGCCTCCCCGCTTCTGGCGTGGGAGGCTTTTTTATAACCGTATGGATGCTGAACGTCTGGGGCTGTTACCAGGCGACACCCGTCAGGCGTTCAGACACGTCCCACAGGCGGGCGGCCGTGCTGATTTTCTGGGCGGCAGGCGGGACTTTGGCCGGGCCCGGAGGGCCGCGCCGTTCACCAGTGCCCTGTGGCCCGTAATAGTCCCCATCACGCGCAGCCGGAGAGAGGGCCGCATAAAGCAAAGGTTCTGCCCCGCGGGCAGCAGACTGCCCCATCACGCGCAGAACAGCAGTGCCAATCACCTGCTCCGCCTTGCCGACCGCGCCGGGCAGGCTTGAGGCCGGACCATTGGCAATAATGGATGTGGAAGACCAGCCGGGGTGCGCGGCGCGGGAATGAATGTTCCAGCCATTTTCCCCAGCCCGTCGGGCCAGTTCCCTTGCAAACAGCAGGTTGGACAGCTTGCTTTGTTGATACGCGCCAAAGGGGCTGTAACGGCGGCGGGACTGCAAATCATCAAAATGGATCGCGCCCTTGCAGGCGGCCAGACTGGCGACAGTCACCACCGTGCCACCACCGGACGCCGCTTCCAGCAGAGAGCGCAGGCGGGTGGTCAGCGCAAAATGGCCCAGATGGTTGGTACCAAACTGCATTTCAAACCCGTCAGCCGTTTCCTGCCTGCGGGCAAGGGCCATCACGCCCGCATTGTTCACCAGAAAATCCAGTCGACTGGTCCGATGAGCTACCTCGGTCGCACAGGTCGCAATGGAGTCCAGTGAGGCAAGATTAAGTGTGAGCAGCTCAGCCTCAGCACCGGGGCAGCGGGCCTGCAGGGCAGCCAGAGCAGCCTCACCCCGCGCGGCACTGCGCACAGGCAGCAGCAGGCGCGCGCCACGCGTGGCCAGACCACAGGCGACTTCAAACCCAAGGCCGCTATTGCCGCCTGTGACCAGAGCCACACGCCCTTTCAGGCTGGGCTGGCGATTGGTCACAGACCATTCATGCTTACCGATCATGAGGGCATAATCCGCAGGCGTTCATCTTTTTCTGCTGCAGCCAAGGCTTCCTCCGTCAGACGTTTCTCATTGCGTTTCAGGAAAAGGAATGAAGCAATGATGATTGTCGCGGCGCAAACTCCGAAGACAATTCCCAACGGCCCCGAAAGCCGCAACACTTCATTCCCCAGCAAATAGGTGCAGATGGCATAGCCCCCTGCCCAGCAAATGCCGCCCAGCGCATTGTGCCACAGGAACGTGTGCCAGGGCATATGGTTCGCTCCGGCCAGCAGGGCGACAAACATGCGCAGCACGGCAATAAAGCGGCCAAAGAACACAACCGACCCGCCGTGTTTGAGGAACACATACCGTCCCAGCAGCAGGCGGTTGGGGGTCAGGCCAAATTTGGGGCCGTATTTCTGCAGCAGTCGCAGGCCCAGCGCCCGGCCAATCAGATAGCCAAAATTGTCCCCCATGATCGCCCCGATCACGGCGGCAATCACCACCCCGCTAATATGGAGTTTATGCGTGGTGGCACAGAACAGCGCCCCGGTGATGATCAGGCTCTCGGCAGGAAGCGGAAGCCCCATGCTCTCAAGCATGACCACGACGCCAATCACGGCATAACCGTAATGGGAGAACAGGCTGTTCAGGTAATGCAGTGAAAAAATGGATTCGAGAGAGTGTAACAGGACAAACAATCCACTTCTGGCTGGGCAGGCGTCAAAGGGGGCAGCAGGAACAGTTTCCGCCGCAGACTGTCAAGCCTCAGCGTGTTTCAGGCTTTGCTGCATCCGGGTCCGGGCGCACGGTGCGCCTCTTCTGTCCTACGGGTGTGCCGGGGAACTCTTTTCCAGTCATACGCCTGTATCTGTTGCAGGAATTACGGTTTGATAGACTGTAAGTGTGTTGTTCCGGAGTGCCTTATATGTCTGATCTGCCTTTTTCCTCTTCTGTTGCACCGGGTGCCCCCGTGCCGATGCCCTGTGGCACGTGGCCGTCCCGTGTGACGGCGGCTCTGGTGGCGGGGAAGACGCTCTCGCTCTCTGAAGTTAACGCTGATGGCAACGTGGTGTTCTGGCTGGAACGTCGTCCGGCAGAAAAAGGCCGCTCTGTCCTCATGCGCTGGGTCGAAGGGCAGGGCGTGGCGGAAGCACTTCCCGCAGGCTTTGATGTCGCGACCCGCGTGCATGAATATGGTGGCGGGGCGTATGCCGTGCGGGCTGGTCGCATTGCGTTTTCTGACAAACGGACTGGAGCGGTCTGGCTGGTGGCGCAACCGGGGGCGGACCCCGTGCAGGTCGCGGGGGAAGACGGGCTGCGTTATGCGGACCTGCGGTTTGACCTGACGGCCAGCACAGTTCTGGCTGTGCGGGAAGATCATCGCGGTGGCGGTGAGGCCAAAGCGGCTCTGGTCGCGCTGAAACTCCCAACAGAAGGCACGCAGGCGGAAGAGGTTGTGCTGTATAGCGGCCCGGATTTCCTCTCTTCTCCCTCAGTCTCACCCGATGGCACGCGCATGGCGTGGGTGGAATGGCAGCACCCGGATATGCCGTGGGATGCCACGCGCCTGTGTCTGGCAGAGGTCACGCGGGATGCGGAAGGGCGGATCACGGCGCTGAGCAAGAAACAGGTTCTGGCAGGCACAGAGCAGCGCGAATCGGTGCTGGAACCACGCTGGACCGAGAGCGGGCAGTTGCTGGCTATTTCTGACCGGTCCGGTTGCTGGACCGTATGGGACGTACAGTTTCAGCAGACTCCGCCCGCCCTGATGCCCTGCTCCATGCCAGAGGGCGAGATTGGGCAGCCTGCATGGGTGTTTGGTCAGCGGAGTTATCAGCCCTTGCCGGAGGGAGGCTGTCTGGTGCTGGCGGTGCGCGATGGCCGCACAACCTGCCTGTATCAAACAGCGCAGGGACAGGCTCTGGCGTTTGCGGCCCACCCCGATCAGTGCCCTGTGCCGTTGGCTGATGGTCGGTTTGCCTGGCTGGAGGTGCCTGACGATGCGCTCCCTGCCGTGGTTGTCGGCAGCATGACCAAAGGGGCGGAACAGGTGTTGCAGCGTGCCGCAACGCTCGACCTCGCGCCGGAGGATATTTCCCGTGCGGAAACCATCCGCTTCCCCGTGCCGGGGCAGAACGGTGTTCTGGGTCATGCACTGTTCTACCCACCCGCCAACAGTCGGGCCTGTGTGCCGGAGGGTATGTTGCCGCCCATGATTGTGCAGGTGCATGGCGGCCCCACAGCGCGGGCGCAGGAAGGGTTTTCCTTCAAGGTGCAGTGGTGGACGTCTCGCGGATTCGCGGTGCTGGACGTCAATTATGGTGGCTCCACCGGGTTCGGGCGGGCATGGCGTGAGCGGCTGAATGGCGCGTGGGGTGTAGTGGATGTGGCGGATTGCATTGCCGCCTGCCGGCATATGGTGGCCACGGGCTGCGTGGACCCGAAGCGTCTTGCCATTCGCGGCTCCAGCGCCGGGGGCATGACCGTGCTGGTGGCACTGGCCGAATCGGATCTGTTTGCCGCCGGGGTCAGCCTGTATGGCGTGACAGACCTGCGGGCGCTGGCGCAGGAGACACATAAATTCGAGGCGCGTTATCTGGATGGGCTGATCGGTCCATGGCCGGAGACAGAAGCGGTCTATCTGGCGCGCTCACCGCTATCCGTGGCGCACAAGATCAAGGCGGCGGTGCTGCTGCTACAAGGGTCTGACGATAAGGTCGTGCCGCCGGGGCAGGCCCATGCCATGGCAAAGGCACTGGAAGAAGCGGGTTCCCCCTGCACCCCGCATGAATTCCCCGGTGAGGGGCATGGGTTCCGTCAGGAGACCACCATTCGGAAGGCGCTGGAAGAAGAACTGGCGTTTTATGGCCGTGTGTTCGGGTTTGAAGTGTGAAGGGCGTGTGAATACGCGTTTGTGATCAGACAAAGCGCGCAACGGCTGAGACGTTTTCTCATCTGCTGACGTTAACGCTAAAAAAAGAAAAAGGCCGAATCATCCCTGTGGACGATTCGGCCTTTTTGTATGCGCCGGGCTTAGTGTTCGTAGCGCGGCGTGTAGATCAGGCTTTCAATCCATGCCCGGATATCCTGCGGGCGTTCCACCGTGGCGGCCCCCTGATCGAAAATGAATTCCGCAATGCGCGTGGCGGAGGTAATGGACACTTCCAGAATCTCGCTCTGCGGCGGGAACAGCCGGCCCCGTTCCTGTGCCGCCGGATCAACCTGATCCGCCAGTGCCTTGGCGGCCTTAATCACCATGTCATCGGTAATCAGATCCGGGCAGGTGGCGTAAACAGCCAGACCCAGAGCCGGGAAAATGTAGAAGTTGTTAGCCTGACCGGGGTAGAAGGTTTTGTCGTTCAGGGTCACTTCCGGATATTGCAGACCAGCGGCAAACAGCGCCCGCCCATCGGACCAGGTGTAAGCCTGCTCTGCCGTGCATTCCCCGTTTTTGGCAGGCAGCGAAAGTGCGAAGATAATGGGCCGCTCGTTCAGCGCGGCCATTTCTTCCACAACCGCCTGCGTAAAGGCGCCACCACAGGTGGACACGCCGATCAGAATGGTCGGCTTCACCGCTTTGACCATAGCCAGCAGGTCACGTGACGGCGGCATGTCCTTGGCAAAACGGGCCTGCTGAGGGGAAAGGTCGGTGCGGGATTTTTCCAGCAGACCATCCACATCCATCAGGGTCATGCGGGAGACGGCTTCTTCCTCAGACATCCCTTCTTTCTGCATGGCCGTAACCAGCATGTTGGCAATGCCCAGCCCGGAAGAGCCCGCGCCGAGGAAGAGCACTCGCTGTTCGGTCAGCGGTTCGTTCTTGATGCGCAGAGCGGTCGTCAGGCCGGCAAGCGTGACGGCGGCTGTGCCCTGAATGTCGTCATTATAGCAGCGGACGCGCGGATAATATTTTTCCAGATACCGGATGGCATCCGTGCCTTTCCAGTCCTCAAAATGCAGGCAGCAGCGGGGGAAGACGGTCTGTACGGCCTGCACAAACTCTTCCACAAACTCGTCCAGAACATCCTGCGTGGGTGGTTCACGCCGCAGGCCCAGATAAAGCGGGTCTGCCCGCAGAGCGCTGTTGGTGGTGCCAATGTCAAGCTGGATGGGGAGCAGCGGCTCAGGCGGCACAGCGCCGCAAGCCGTGTAGAGGTGCAGTTTGCCGATGGGGATGCCCATCCCGTTCACGCCGATATCGCCGAGGCCCAGAATCCGGCCGCCTGTGGTGACGCAAATGACACGCACATCGTCCACCGGCCAGTTGCGCAACACTTCTTCTATCCGGCCCTTCATCTCCAGGCTGATATACATGCCGCGGGGGCGGCGGTAGATATGGCTGAACTGCTGGCAGACGGCCGCCAGTGTTGGCGCGTAGATGATGGGCACATACTTGGCCGGGTTGGACATCAGAACCCGGTAAAACAGGGTCTCGTTCTGGTCTCGCAGGCCGCTCAGATAAATATACCGCTCAAGATCACTCGGTTTGGCTTCCAGGTGCCGATGGATGCGCTCAACCTGCCGGTCCAGACTTTCGACATGCGTAGGCAAAAGCCCTTCCAGCCCATACTGCCGCCGCTCCTCAGCCGTAAAGGCTGTGCCCTTGTTCTGACTGGCGTCATTCAGGAGGGACATTCCCCGGAGATGAGGGATGGAGGCTTTTGGCATTATAAACCCTTCAAACATGGTGAGACGTCAAAACGCATCGTGTGTGTAAAATCGCACACAGACGCAGGGATGCTCTTCTTATTGTGAAAGTAACAAAAATTTTTGCCCCGAAGTCTGAAAATTTCATGACGGAGCCATGTTCGGTGCAGAAAATTAATAAAATGTGCCAGCACCGCTCAATCCTCCACGGCAGTCGGGCTACCTGAGTCTTGTGCCTGAAACGCGGTACCCTGCAGGGCGTTCAAAGGCGCGGGCCATAAAAAAAGAGGCGGCACAAGGCCACCTCTTTTTTAAAACTTCTCAGATCCAGAGATCGGATAAAATCAGAGTTTTTCAACCTGACCATATTCCAGATCGACCGGGGTCGAACGACCAAAGATGGAAACGCTGACTTTCAGGCGTCCCTTTTCTTCATCAATCTCTTCAATCACACCATTGAAGGAGGTGAACGGCCCATCCGCCACGCGGATCTGCTCACCAATTTCAAAGGTCACGGCAGAACGCGGATGCTGGATGCCTTCCTGCGCCTGCTTGATGATACGCTCAGCTTCTGCGGCGGAAATGGGGGTCGGGCGGTTCTTTGTGCCAAGGAAACCCGTTACCTTCGGGGTATCCTTGACCAGATGCCAAGACTCATCCGTCATTTCCATCTTCACCAGCACGTAGCCGGGGAAGAACTTGCGCTCGGCATTCACTTTCTGACCGCGACGCATTTCGATGACTTCTTCTGAGGGAACCAGAATTTCATCGATATGGTCAGCAAGACCCTTCTGTGCTGCCTGCTCGCGAATATGCTGGGCGATTTTTTTCTCGAAGCCCGAATAGACGTGGACCACGTACCAACGTTTGGCCATGTCGTTTCCTCAGCCTCCCAGCCCGAACAATTGACGCACGCCGAGACCAATCAGTTGGTCAACGACAAAGAAGAACACAGATGCAAGCCCAGCCATGGCAAGCACCGCACCTGTTGTGATGAAAGTAGCACGTCGGGACGGCCATGTGACCCGTTCGGCCTCGGCACGCACATCACGCAGAAACTTACCGGGACTGACCGACACGAACTATCCTCTCTCCACTGCCCGGTCCGATCTGGTTTGGACAGACGGCGCAGCCAATATCTTTCTGTCGGAAAACGCCGCAGGCTTTGCGGGGCTTTCCAGCCAGTGTTGTCTGGCAGGGGTGGAGGGTCTCGAACCCACAACCTCCGGTTTTGGAGACCGGCGCTCTAGCCAATTGAGCTACACCCCTGCAGTGCGACAAGCCGACGCGGAAAGCAGGTATAACGGAAATCCGTCAGCCTGACCACCCATACGCGGCCCTTGCAGGAGGCGGAACAAAATATGTTGTGGCCCTAAAGTCAAGAGGCAGAAAACAATATCCTGTCAGATTGTGGAAAGAAGACGCAAAAAGTCCCCTCATCAGGGGGTTGCGAAGCGGTGCGGTTTGAGGGTAATAAGCCTCTCAGAGCGCGGGCGTAGCATAGTGGTAATGCTGTAGCCTTCCAAGCTACCGAGGAGGGTTCGATTCCCTCCGTCCGCTCCAAAATAAATTTCCCCAAAAATTAAAATTTTCTGCTGCCATGACTTAAGGCGAGAATTTTGCGCGCTATCGTATGGCGTCATGTTTTGCTGTGTTTTTTAGCGTGCGTGGTGCCCGCCACGCCGTCCTTTCCTGCTCTGAAGGATTCGGGGAGGGTTAGATCGGGCGCTTCATTAAATGGATATGTGGCAGCCGGGGGTGGGTGGCAATCTGCCCGACGCCTGTGAAGGATGCCTTCATGATAAAAGGCGCGTGCGTGAGCCCAGTGCGGAGTGCGGCCGTCCGCTGATGGATTCGCTGTTATCGAGCGCGTTGTGTCCCGGTGTGGTCGGGCAGCTCTCTCGTGAGCGGGTGCGAGAATATTTTCAGCAAAGATTTTCCACAGGACGCTCAAGGCCTCAAATGCGCGGAAATGCGCGCAAAGCGGTCTCTGCCGAGATGTTTTTTTGTCGAAAAGGTCATTTTCATGCGGCCCGACAGCGGGAAACCGGGGGCGTGGGTTCATTTTGGAAGAGGCTGCCGGTTGCGTGGCCGGTTTCAGCATGCTAGAGGCCGCGCCGACGCATGCTTGTGGCTAGATACAGCCAGAGGCGGAGTCATGTATGTGGAATGCCGGCGCGCACAGAAGGAAAGAGCCTAAAGAGTGGTGGCCTCGGGCGTAACGACAGCACAACCGGTTGCTTTTGCTTCCAACGGTCTCGAAGGCCGTTATGCAACTGCGCTTTATGAACTCGCAGCGGAACAGCAGCAGCTGGATGCAGTGCTTGATGAATGTGCGGCACTTGCCCGCCTGATCGATGAGAGTGCCCCTCTGCGCACTGTTCTGGATGATCGGCGGCTTGATATCCGTGTCTCCCGCAAGGCTGTTCTGGCCGTGCTGGACGCACAGGGTTTTTGCCAGACTCTTAAGAATTTCGTGGGTGTCGTTGCTGACAACCGCCGTCTGCCGAATTTGCGGCAGATTATGGCGGCAGTCGATGCCCTCGCTTCAGCCCGCCGTGGTGAAGTGGTTGCGGATGTCACATCCGCCCAGCCGCTCACAACCACGCAGCGCGCCCAGCTTCAGGTTCGTCTGGCCGAAGCCGGTTATTCCCGCATTACTATCCGTGAGCGTGTCGACGCATCCCTTCTCGGCGGCCTTGTCGTCCGTGTTGGGGCCAAGCTTTATGACGCCAGTCTTCAGACCCGCCTGTTTCGTTTGCATTACGCCATGAAGGGAGCCGCGTGATGGAAATCCGTCCCGCAGAGATTTCGGATATCCTCAAGCAGCAGATTGCTTCGTTCGACAAAGAATCCGATGTTGTCGAAACCGGCACTGTCCTGTCTGTCGGCGACGGCATTGCCCGTGTGTTCGGCCTGCAGCATGTGATGGCAGGGGAGCTCGTTGAGTTCCCGGCCTCCGGCCAGAAAGGCATGGCGCTGAACCTTGAGAGCGATAACGTTGGTATCGTGATCTTTGGTGATGACACCAACATCCGTGAAGGCGACACTGTCAGCCGTTCCGGTGTGGTGGTTGAAGTCCCCACAGGTAAAGGTCTGCTGGGCCGCGTAGTTGACGGTCTGGGTAACCCGATCGACGGCAAGGGCCCGCTGGCTGACGTTGAAATGCGTCGCGCTGAAGTGAAGGCTCCCGGCATCATGCCGCGTCAGTCCGTCAGCGAGCCGATGCAGACCGGCATTAAAGCCATTGACGCCCTCGTGCCCGTCGGGCGCGGTCAGCGTGAACTGGTGATTGGTGACCGTCAGACCGGTAAGACGACCATTCTGACCGACACGATCCTCGCTCAGAAGACCGTCAATGACGAAGGCGACGACAAAAAGTCCCTTTACTGCATCTACGTTGCGATTGGTCAGAAGCGCTCCACGGTTGCACAGCTTGTGCGTCTGCTGGAAGAAAAAGGCGCGATGAAATATTCCATCGTCGTCGCAGCAACCGCGTCCGATCCGGCTCCCCTGCAGTACCTGGCACCGTATGCTGCCTGTGCAATGGGTGAGTATTTCCGTGACAACGGCATGCACGCTCTGATCTGCTATGATGACCTGTCCAAGCAGGCCGTGGCTTATCGTCAGATGTCTCTGCTGCTGCGTCGTCCGCCGGGCCGTGAAGCCTATCCGGGTGACGTGTTCTACCTGCACTCCCGTCTGCTGGAACGTGCTGCAAAAATGTCTGACGCCAACGGCGCTGGTTCTCTGACGGCTCTGCCGGTCATTGAAACGCAGGCTGGTGACGTGTCCGCCTACATCCCGACCAACGTGATTTCCATCACCGACGGGCAGATCTTCCTTGAGACCGATCTGTTCTACCGTGGTATCCGTCCGGCCGTGAACGTTGGTGGCTCCGTGTCCCGCGTTGGGTCCGCCGCACAGATCAAGGCGATGAAGCAGGTTGCTGGCAAGATTAAGCTGGAACTGGCTCAGTATCGTGAAATGGCTGCCTTCTCTCAGTTCGCGTCCGATCTGGACCCGGCAACGCAGAAGCAGCTTGCTCGTGGTGCCCGTCTGGTTGAACTGCTGAAGCAGCCCCAGTCTTCTCCGCTGACGGTTGAAGAACAGGTGATTGTGCTGTTTGCAGGCACCCGTGGCTTTATTGACGGCATCCCCGTTGATAAAGTTGTGGCCTGGGAACACGCTCTGCTGGCTGATCTGCCGAACGGTGGGAAAGATATTCTGGCAACCATTGGTAAAGAGCGTCAGCTGTCCAAAGACACTGAAGCCCGCCTGACGGAATATCTGACCACCTTCAACCGCAACTTCGGCGGCTGAGGAGCAGGACTTATCCATGGCTTCCCTCAAGGAACTCCGCGCTCGTATCGGAAGTATCAAGTCGACACGGAAGATCACCAGCGCGATGAAAATGGTCGCGGCCGCAAAATTGCGCCGCGCCCAGGCCAGTGCTGAGGCTGCTCGTCCGTATGCTGCCGCCATGCGGCGGATGCTGGGTGAACTTGCTGCTGCCACGAAGGGGGAAGAGGGTGCGCCGCGTCTTCTGGCCGGAACGGGGCAGGATAAGGTTCATCTGCTGATCCCGATCACCAGTGATCGCGGGCTGTGCGGTGGCTTCAACTCCAACGTGCACCGGCTGACTCTTCAGACCATCAAGAAGCTTCAGGCTGAAGGCAAGACCGTCAAACTGCTGCCGGTTGGCCGTCGTGCCCTGAACTTCTTTAACCGCGAACATGCCGACCTGATCGTTGATAAGGTCATCGGGTTCAGCGGTAAGGACGTTCCGTTTTCTGTAGCAAGCGGCCTTGGTGACAAGGTGAATGCTCTGCTGGAAGCTGGCGAAATCGACGTTTGCACGCTTGTGTTCAACAAGTTCAGAAACGCGATGACGCAGGTTCCGGCATGCCAGCAGCTTGTGCCCATGGTGATGGATGATGCCGAGGCGAAAGCCGATGCTGCCTCCACCACGGCAGACGATGCAGCGCAGTACGAATTTGAACCGGATGAAGCAACGCTTCTGGCAATGCTCCTTCCGCGGAATTTGCAGGTTCAGATCTACGCTTCGCTGCTGGAAACAGCCGCAGGTGAGAACGGCGCCCGCATGACGGCCATGGATAACGCCACGCGCAATGCAGGCCGGACCATCGACAGTCTGAGCAAGGTCTATAACCGGACCCGTCAGACCAATATTACTAACGAACTGATCGAAATCATCTCGGGCGCACAGGCTGTCTGAGCCCGCTCGTTTGCCCCGCAGGAGCTGACCCATGTCGGATACCACAACCCAGACCCAGGCCCCTGCGGCCACAAAGACCAATTCTGTTGGCCGCATCACCGAGATCAGAGGGCCGGTTGTTGACGTGCAGTTCGAAGGTGAACTGCCGAAAATTCTCAACGCCCTTCACGTCAAGCTGGGTGAACAGACTCTGGTGCTTGAAGTGGCCCAGGAAATTGGCGAGCACGAAGTGCGTTGCATTGCCATGGACACCACCGACGGTCTGGTCCGCGGCGCAGAAGTGTCCGATACCGGCACGCAGATTTCTGTTCCGGTCGGCCCCGAGACCCTTGGCCGTATCCTGAACGTTATCGGTGAGCCGATCGACGAAAAAGGTCCGATCAAGACCGCACGTCGCGCTCCGATCCACCGTGATGCCCCGTCTTTTGAAGAGCAGGCTGCTGCTTCTGAAATCCTGATGACGGGTATTAAGGTTGTTGACCTGCTTTGCCCGTACCTCAAGGGCGGTAAAGTCGGCCTGTTCGGCGGTGCCGGCGTGGGCAAGACCGTTATTATTCAGGAACTGATCAACAACATCGCTAAGGCGCACGGTGGTGTGTCCGTGTTTGCTGGTGTTGGTGAGCGTACCCGTGAAGGTAACGACCTGTATTACGAAATGCAGGACGCTGGCGTTATCAAGCTGGACGAAAACAACAACACCGAGGGCTCCAAAGTGGCTCTGGTGTTCGGCCAGATGAACGAACCGCCGGGTGCCCGTGCCCGTGTTGCTCTGTCCGGTCTGACGCTGGCTGAATACTTCCGTGACGAAGAAAGCCAGGACGTGCTGTTCTTCGTGGATAACATCTTCCGCTTCACGCAGGCTGGCTCTGAAGTGTCCGCTCTGCTGGGCCGTATTCCGTCCGCAGTGGGCTACCAGCCGACGCTGGCTACGGAAATGGGTGCGCTGCAGGAACGTATTACGTCCACCAAGAAGGGCTCTATTACGTCCGTTCAGGCCGTGTATGTTCCCGCGGATGACCTGACCGATCCGGCTCCGGCTGCGACCTTCGCCCATCTTGACGCCACGACCGTGCTGAACCGCTCCATTGCTGAAATGGGCATCTACCCGGCCGTTGACCCGCTGGACTCCACGTCCCGTTCTCTGGACCCCGCTATTGTGGGTGAAGAGCACTACAACGTGGCGCGTGACGTGCAGCGTATTCTGCAGACCTACAAGTCTCTGCAGGACATCATCGCCATTCTGGGTATGGATGAACTGTCTGAAGACGATAAGCTGATTGTGGCCCGTGCACGCCGCATCCAGCGCTTCCTGTCTCAGCCGTTCCACGTGGCAGAAGTCTTCACGGGTGCACCGGGTAAGCTGGTTTCCGTGGCAGACACAGTTCGCTCCTTCAAGGCGATCTGTGCCGGTGAGTATGATGACCTGCCGGAAGCTGCGTTCTACATGGTTGGCACGATTGAAGAAGCCGTTGCCAAGGCAGAAAAAATGAGGGAATCGGTCTAACAACCGGTTCCGGGAAGGAACAGCATTCATGCCGATCCAGATCGAGATCATCAGCCCTGAAAAGGTTCTGGTGTCGCGTGAAGTAGATATGGTGGTCATGCCGGGTGCGGAAGGCGATATCGCCGCCATGCCCGAGCGTGCCCCCATGATGCTTCTGCTGCGTGGTGGTGTTGTCTCACTGTACGAAAATGATGCCGTGACGGACCGTTTCTTCGTCGGTGGTGGCTTTGCGGACATGACAGCAACCCGTTGCACCATTCTGGCTGATAAAGCCGAGCCTGTGAGCGAAATCTCTATTGATAACGCCACAGCCACGCTCGAAGCGCTGACGGAAGCCTGGGACAAAGCCGACAAGACCGATATCTCGCGTCTGGACGTGCTTCAGGACAAAATCCTGTCTGTGCGTGCTGAAATCGAAGCCGGCTCTTTCGCGTCCTGAACAAGAGCCGGGGTCTTCCCGGTTTCTGTCCCAGCAGACGTTGAATCATCGACCAGTTTCAAAAAAAGCCACCTTTGCGGTGGCTTTTTTTTATGCGCTGACTTCGGCTTGAAAGCCTCAAGTGGGCCTTTAGCCGCGACCGCGATAGGTCGGCACATCCTGTGACGGAATCCAGACATCGGCCGGCGGCGCGCCAGTCTGCCAGAACACATCAATCGGAATACCGCCGCGCGGATACCAGTACGCGCCGATGCGCAGCCAGACCGGGTTGAGGCGTTCAACCAGAGTGGTAGCAATCTGCACGGAGCAGGCTTCGTGAAACGCGCCATGGTTGCGGAAGCTTGTCAGGAACAGCTTGAGAGATTTGCTCTCCACAATCCACTGTTCCGGCACGTAATCAATCACGATATGCGCAAAATCCGGCTGGCCGGTGACGGGGCAGAGAGACGTGAATTCCGGGGCCGTAAAGCGCACCAGATAATTCTTGCCGGGGTAGGGCGCGGGCACGCGTTCCAGAACGGCTTCTTCCGGGCAGGTCGGGGCAGGCGTTGCGCGGCCAAGCTGGGTGAGGGCGTCACTGCCGTCATCAGGGCGGGTCATGGCGTTTCTTTCCGTTAGGGTCTGTGTTTGTCTCATGTCGAAGCTGTGTGGAGTTTCGTCAAGCTTTTCAGAAAGTCAGGGGCTGCTGTCCGCTTCTTTTTCCCGTCAGGTGGTGTATGAAGGCAGACATGGCCAGAGCTTCCTCCCCCGCATTTCCCGAACCCCGCCTCATTTCCACAACGGACGATCTGGCGACCACTCTTACCCGCCTGCGTGCAGAACCGTATCTGACGATTGATACGGAATTCATGCGTGAGCGCACTTACTGGCCGGAACTGTGCCTGGTGCAGATTGGCGGCGTGCAGGAAGTGGTGCTGATTGACACCATGGCGGACGGGCTGGATCTGGCGCCTCTGGCGGAACTGATGGCGGATGAGTCCGTGCTGAAAGTTTTCCATGCTGCCCGGCAGGATCTGGAAATTTTCCTGCATCTGTTTGATGCGCTGCCCACGCCGCTGTTTGATACGCAGGTTGCAGCGATGGTGGCCGGGTATGGGGATCAGGTCGGGTATGACAGTCTCGTCGGCTCAATCACCGGCCATGCGATTGATAAAAGTCACCGCTTTACGGACTGGTCCGTGCGTCCGCTGTCTGCTGCCCAGCTGACTTATGCCGCAGGCGACGTAACATGGCTGCGCCTTGTGTATGAGCGGCTTGTCAAAAAGCTGGAGCAGGAAAAGCGGCTGGACTGGGTTTCTGCCGAAATGGCGGTGCTGACAGATCCGGCTACTTTCCGGGCCGACCCGGAAAAACAGTGGGAGCGTCTGCGGGCCCGCACGACGAACCGCCGTATGCTGGGCATTCTGCGCGCTGTGGCGGCCCTGCGGGAACGGGAAGCGCAGCGTGTGAACGTGCCGCGTCAGCGTTTGCTGAAAGATGAAAGTCTGCTGGAAATTGCAGCCACAGCGCCGACCACGACTGAGGCGCTGGCCCGCGTGCGGGGTGTGTCCCGTGGGCTGGCTGAAGGGCGGACAGGACTGGGTTTGCTGGACGCTGTGAAAGAGGCACAGGCTCTGCCAGATGCTGAGCTACCGCGCCTGCCGAAAAACCGCAGCAAAGATGCCCCTCGGGCGTCCGCAGCTCTCATGGCTTTGCTGAAGGTGCTGCTGAGCAGCTGTTGTGAAGAACATGACGTTGCCCCCAAGCTGGTCGCGTCCATGGATGACCTGGAAGCGCTGGCGCTTGATCCGTCCGCCCCGAACCCGGCTCTGGCCGGTTGGCGGAAAGCAGTGTTTGGGGATGCTGCTCTGGCTCTGTGCAATGGCGAGATTGCGCTAGGCGTAAAAGGTGGAAAAGTCGATATTCTGACCCGCTAAAGTCTCTGCCTTCCTAAGTGAAAGGAAGGCAGAAACCGTAGCGAAAGTAGAGAGGACTTCTTAGAAGCCCATTTCCTGCCAGAGATTAGCCAGCGGGCGTGCGCCCACATGCGAAATAATTTCGGACGCCGCGACAGAAGCCAGACGGCCACATTCCGGCAGGCTTCGGCCAGAAGTCAGACCTGCAAGGAAGCCTGCGGCATAGGCATCGCCCGCGCCGGTTGTATCAACCACCTGTGTCGGGACCGGGGCGACGGTTGTCATCTGCCCATCGTGAATGACCACGCTGCCCAGACCAGAGCGGGTCAGTGCTGCAAAAGTGGTGTCTTCCAGCGTGTGGCGAGCGGCTGTCTCAAAATTTTCCGTTTCATACAGGGCGCAGATTTCATCTTCATTGGCGAAGAGAATATCGACGTGGCCTTTTACGAGATCCAGAAACGCTTCACGGTGACGACCAACGCAGAACGGGTCAGACAGGGAGAGTGCAACCTGACGGCCATTCTGATGCGCAAGCGTTGCAGCGCGGCGGAAGGCTTCCTGCGCATGCGGCGGGTCAAACAGGTAGCCTTCCAGATACACGATTCTTGAGGCCGCAATGACGTCCGTCAGCACATCATCCGGTGTGAAATGCGTGCAGGCGCCAAGATACGTTGCCATGGTGCGCTGGCCGTCCGGTGTAACCATGACCACGCAGCGCGCCGTCGGCAGGTTTTCCGAGATATGTCCGTCCAGCGGTGTGGAGGGGAAGGTAATGCCGTTATCGCGCAGATCCTGCGCAAATTTCTGGCCAGCCGTATCGTGCGCCACTTTACCAAGATACGCCACGCGTGCGCCAAACTGCGCGGCTACAACACAGGTATTTGCAGCAGAGCCACCGCCCATAACCTGTTCCACTTTCAGATTTGCGGTCAGGCTGTCGGCACGTGCGGCGTCAATCAGCGTCATGCTGCCGGGGGTCAGATTCTGCTCAAGCAGAAACGCGGGTTCGACAGTGGCAAGAATGTCCGTAATGGCATTGCCAATGCCGAGAATATCGTATTTTGCCTCAGAGCCAGTCATGACGATGTCTATTTTCCTGAAAAAATGTGCAGATCCGCTCTTTCGGTATCGCGCTGCCATAAAAAGGGCAACAGCAAGCGCTAACCGATGCTTGCCGCACGGTCTGTCAGCTGTATAACAAAATGGCTGCCAGCTTGATGGATCGACGCGGGCAAGTACAGACGTATAACCGCTGTCGCAGATACGGCAGCCAGCATGGCGGGGGGATTCTTGTTTAAAAGACGCAAGCCTGAAGATAACCGACCGGCCGGGCAAAATGCCGGTCAGAGTACCAGTCAGCCGGGCGCTGCGCGTCCTGCCGGAGCATTTGGTACACTTTTCCCTTCTTCTTCTCCCGCGGGTTCGCCTCCGTCATCCGGTAGCGGTGCGGCACCTGCTTCCCGTCCAGACGCAACAAAGGAGACCTCCATGGGTCGTGCGCCTCTTCCCCCCGGTTCCCCTCTTTCTCCCAACGCTGGCGTGCCCCCCATGCCGGGTGCAGCCGCCCGCGGCATGACACCGCAGCAGCCTAAAAAAGAAGTCCCGGAGCAGCGGACACTCGTTGTCGGTCGCGGGATCAGCGTTCAGGGCACCGTGCAGGATGCTGAGCGTCTGGTTGTGGAAGGCACTGTGGAATCCAGCATGATTTCCGCTAAGGAACTTGCGGTCATGCCGGGTGGCCTGTTCCGTGGTGGCGTGGAAGTTGAGAACGCAGAAATCGCCGGGACGGTTGATGGCACTCTGACGGTGCGCGGCAGCCTGACGGTGCGTGCAACGGGCCGCCTGCTGGGTAAAGCAGCCTGCCGCCGCCTGAAGGTGGAAGATGGTGGTCAGATCACCGGTCAGCTGGAAATGCTGGGCGATGACAATGCTGCACCGAAGCCTGCTGCGCCTGCAACGCCTGCTGCAGATGCACCGGTTAAAGCTGAAGGCTGATCTGGTTTTGACCAGACGGGGGTGAAAGCCCCCGCTTTCAGACACATACAAAAAAGCGCGCCCTTTGCTGATGCAAAGCGGCGCGCTTTTTTATGAAACGGAGTGCGTGCTGTCAGGCGACGTTATCGCGCCGGTCACGCAGTTTGACGTAAGCAATCTGCGCATGTTCTGCACAATAGGGCTTACCTGGCAGCGGTGTGGCACCACAGAAATGGAAGCCCGGGGTGCCGGGGTCGCCAATCGGCCAGCAGCAGGACGGGCCGCGGCGCTTTTTGGGTTCCGGGTCAGAAATGCTGCGCAGGGACGTTTTGGGCTTTGCCGAGGCACGCGGCGCTGCGGGAGCTTTTTCCGCCTTGGCCGGCTTGGCTTCAGCCTTGGGCTGTGGAGCCGGTTTGGGAGCCGGAGCCTCCACAGCTGGCGCTGCGGTCACAGCAGGCTTGGCGTCTGCTACGGGAGCCGCAGCCTGAGGTGCTTTTTCCTTCGCTGGCGCTGCGGTAGCCGGAGCCGCTTTTGCAGCACTTTCCGTGCCAGCCGTTTTGGATTTGTCACTCCGCCGGATGGGGGACGGACGCGGGGGCAGACTCAGACGATGCGCTTTGCCCACCACAGCGTTTTTGGTGATGGAGAGCCGACGGCCAATTTCTGCAGTTGAGAGGCCTTCCGCCCAGAGCTCTTTGAGCCGGGCGATCGTTTCATCGGTCCACTCCATGCACAGGCACCTTTTCGTATTGTCACGGGTCAGTGAAGCCAGATGCTTCAGTGCCGGGCATATTAAGGGCAGAGCAGGGGTATCTCAAGGAGAAAGGCCAGAAATTCTTGAAATCAGGCGCGTTTCAGGCTGTTTTCACCTGTCTCAGTGCGTGCTTGCCTCCATCATCAGGGGGTAGAGGGAGGCCACCAGCAGGGCGGCCATGGTCAGGTTAAACCCACGCAGAATGGCAGGCTGGCTCAGCCAGCGGCGCATGAGGGCGCCAAAACTGGTCCACAGGCTGACGCAGGGGAGGGTCATCAGGCCGCAAATCACGCAGGCGAGCGCTAACCCGAAGAGAAAATTGTCATGCGGCAGATAAGCGGAGACAATGCCAACGGCGATAATCCATGCCTTGGGGTTAACCCACTGGAACCCCGCTGCCTGTAAGAAACTGATGGGCGGGCTCGCTCCGGCTTCAGCTGATGCAGGTTTTGCCCTGGCGATTTTCCATGCCAGCCAAAGCAGATACGCAGCACTCACATATTTCAGCCAGACATACAGCAGAGGAAAGCGCTCAAACACCACGCCCAGCCCCAGCCCAACCAGCGCGACCATCAGCACAAAGCCAAGGGTGACACCAAGCATATGCGGGATGGACCGCCGGAACCCGTGGTTCAGGCCAGAGGCGGCCAGCATGGTATTGTTCGGGCCGGGCGTGATGGAGGCCACCAGAGCGAAAGCGGTCAGGGGGCCGAAGGTGCTCCAGAAGGACATGATGCACAAAACTCCATTTGCAGACAGTGGAAGCCCTCACGCCGTGCCAGGCACAAGGATACAGGATAGCCCGTGCGTGCTGATGTGCATCACGAAAGTGTTATGCACGAGGAAGGGATTTTCTGAAACCATTCAGAGGACTGTGGTTCCGCACTTTTTTATTACGATATGGATATAGATCCGTCATGACGGAAAAGCTGGTGTGAGCAGATAACACGCGCAGCATGGTGGCCCGTCAGGCTGCCTTGGGGTTATGGTTTAGACAAACAGGAGCAGCCTGCGCGCCGTATGACGCAGGGACACTCAGCCAACAGGGGGATGGAATGGACGTACGGGCAGCCGTAGCCTTTGAAGCGGGCAAACCGCTGGAAATTGAAACCGTGCAGCTGGAAGGCCCGCGTGCAGGCGAGGTTCTGGTGGAGATCAAGGCGACGGGCCTGTGCCACACGGATAAATACACCCTCTCTGGCGCGGACCCTGAAGGTCTGTTCCCGGCCATTCTGGGGCATGAGGGCGCTGGCATTGTGGTTGAAGTCGGCCCCGGTGTGCGGCATCTCAAGCCCGGTGACCATGTCATCCCGCTCTACACGCCCGAATGCCGGGAATGTAAATCCTGCCTCTCCCGCAAGACCAACCTGTGCACGGCTATCCGCTCCACACAGGGGAAGGGCCTGATGCCTGATGGCACTTCGCGTTTTTCTTTCAAGGGGCAGCCGATTCATCACTATATGGGCTGTTCCACCTTTGCGAATTACACGGTTCTGCCGGAAA
>NZ_JOPG01000016.1 GCF_002153605.1 Acetobacter malorum
GTTCTTTTTCCACTTGTCCTCCAGTTCTTTCCCCAGTTTTGCTGCTATGGGGCCGAGAACAGGGGGGCGTTCAACCCACACACCACCCGTTGTCTCATTCCAGAGGTGTTGGAATGTCAGTCCCACCAGCCCGGATGCTTCGACCACATCTTTCAGGACATCGGTACAAAAAAGGAATGTTGGTTTTTCATGAGGATAGAAAATAGCAGGGGCATTTTTCAATTTGACGGGATCAAAAACCCAACGATTGACATCGGACCACATATTAAATTCTGGAAGTCCAATATCACCCTCGATTTGTCCCTTGACCGTGCAGTCATATTCAAGGGTGCATTTGAACCACCAATACAGCCGCTCTCCTACTTTGACAGGCCGGAACTCTCCACAATCCTGTATCAGAGGCTGCAACAGGGCTTTTGCGGTTTCATCCATAACAAAGTTGTTGCCAGCGTAATAAGGAATGAAATTTACATTCGTTGTGAATTTTTTTAAATGAATTGGATACAGTTCCCAGTCTTCCAGCTTGGTATCATTGGAGAGGACTAGCTGCTTTTTGCCATCCTTTATTTTCCCAGTCGGCGAAATGCCACCATATTGAAGATTACTACTGACCCGATAGACATTCAGTTCTGAGATTGTTGTCGTTCTTATCCATTTATAAAAATATCAGAATCCGAAACGGTTTCATGAAGTTTTGTAGCGCGTTTATCACCACTGCTTTGCACGAGAGTTATCCCAAATTTTCGCCCAGATTTTTGTAAGAAATTCATCAAATCAGGCGACTCAATCCTCAGTCTTCCGTAGCGGCACTTTCGATTTCTGCTTCTGCCTCCAGCCAGCGTTCTTCCAGTTCCGCCTGCTCCTTGCCAATGGCGGCGAGCCGCGTGTTCAGGCGGGTGACCTCATCGGTCTTGCCGTCTGTATAAAGTGCAGGGTCGGCCAGAGTGGTTTCAATTTTTGTGCGTTCTGTTGCCAGCTTGGCCAGTTTGGCCTCTGCATCGCGAATAATTTTGCGGAGGGGAGCCTGAGCCTTGCGGGCTTCGGCGCGTTCCCGCCGGTCATCCTTGCGGCTGGCCTGTGCGGAGGTGTCCTGCTTGGTGCTGCGGTTGGTGGCACGATTCTGTTCAATCAGCCACCGGCGATAATCCGCCATATCGCCTTCAAACGGCGTCACTTTGCCGTCCGCCACCAGCCACAGCCGGTCTGCCACCATTTCCACCAGATGCGGATCATGGCTGATGAGCAGCACGGCGCCTTCAAATTCCGAGAGCGCACGAACCAGCGCATCACGCGCATCCAGATCCAGATGGTTGGTCGGTTCGTCCAGAATAAGCAGTTGCGGGGCATCGCGCGTGGCAAGGGCCAGAAGCAGGCGGGCTTTTTCACCGCCGGAGAGGTCTTTGACAGGCGTTTCCGCTCGATCCGCATCCAGACCAAACCGCGCCAGTTGCGCCCGGACCACAGGAGGAAGAGCTTTGGGAAGCGCGCGTTCCATGTGGTCAATCGGGGTTTGGTGCAGTACCAGTTCTTCCGCCTGATGCTGGGCAAAATAGCCGATTTTCAACCGGGAGTTGCGCTCGACCGAGCCGGACATGGGTTCCAGCCGACCGGCAATCAGCTTGGCGAGGGTGGATTTCCCGTTTCCGTTGGCGCCCAGCAGAGCAATTCTGTCCTCCATATCCAGCCGGAAGGACAGGTTGGAGAGAATAGGTGTGGTGCCATATCCGATGGTAACGCGATTGGCCGTGAACATCGGCGGGGCAAGCTGTTCCGGCTCCGGGAAGGCAAAGCGGGTTGGGGCGTCTTCGACCACACTTTCAATCACCGGCAGTTTTTCCAGAGCCTTCAGGCGGGCCTGCGCCTGTCGAGCTTTGGTCGCTTTCGCACGGAAACGGTCCACAAAGGATTGCATATGAGCGCGCTGGGCAGCGATTCGCTCGGCTGCGCGAGCCTGCTGCAACGCCTGCTCGGTACGGATTCGGACAAAATTTTCGTAGCCGCCGGGTGTCAGGCTGAGCTTGCCTTTGTCCAGATGGGCAATGGCATCCACGCACGAATCCAGCAGCCCACGGTCATGGCTGACAATCAGCGCCGCTCCGGAAAAGCGAGTCAGCCAGCCTTCCAGCCAGAGAGTCGCTTCCAGATCCAGATGGTTGGTGGGCTCATCCAGCAGCAACAGATCCGGTTCTAGAAACAGAGCTGTGGCGAGGGAGACACGCATCCGCCAGCCGCCGGAAAAGTCAGACACCGGGCGGCGCTGGGCCTCCGCACTAAAGCCAAGTCCAGCCAGCACTGAGCCTGCGCGGGCCGGGGCGCTATCAGCCTGAATGGCGCGCAGACGCTCATGAATTTCCGCAATACGGGCCGGGTCTGTTGCCGTGTCAGCCTCGGTCAGAAGGGCTGTGCGCTCGGTATCGCCTGCCAGAACGGTGTCCAGCAGCGAGGCGCCGTCGGCTGGGGCTTCCTGCTTGACACGCGCCATGCGGGCCCGGGAGGAGAGGCGGATTTCCCCGCCATCCGGCGCGATATCGCCCGCAATAGCGGCCAGCAGGGTAGATTTTCCGGCCCCGTTCCGCCCCACAAGCCCCACCTTGCGGCCGGGTTCTATGGAGAGGTCTGCCTGGTCCAGAAGGGTGCGGCCAGCAATGCGGAGAGTAAGGTCGGAAATGACAAGAAGGCTCAACGGGGGTCTCGTTCTGGCTGGAATCTTATTTTGATCAGGCGAAGTACCTACCAGCCTGCGCGAATATGCTCTAGAGGAGCAGGCTGAAAGGCCGCGTTATTGTGCGGCCCGATTATGAATGAGGAGACCGCACATGGCGACAGAACGTACTCTTTCCATCATCAAGCCCGACGCCACCCGTCGTAACCTGACCGGCAAGATCAATGCCGTGTTTGAAGACGCTGGCCTGAAGATTGTGGCGCAGAAGCGCGTGCAGCTGACCCCGGCTCAGGCCGGTGCGTTCTACGCTGTGCATAAAGAACGCCCGTTCTACAACGATCTGGTGTCCTTCATGATCTCCGGCCCGGTTGTTCTGCAGGTTCTGGAAGGCGAAAACGCCGTTGCCAAGAACCGCGACGTCATGGGTGCAACGGACCCGAAGAAAGCTGAAGCACACACCATCCGTGCTCAGTTTGCTGAAAGCATTGAAGCTAACTCCGTGCACGGTTCCGACAGTGCCGAGAACGCTGCCAATGAAATCCGCTTCTTCTTCGCGGAAACCGAAATCCTTCCCTGAGAAGGTCTTTCATGTAAGCAGCGCGCTTTTTGCCTGAGGGCATGAGCGTGCTGGCATGAGACACGCTGGCCCGGACCGGAACCCAGAGCGCGTTACAGCGTTCTGGGAGCTGGACGGGCCAGATGTGTATGGGGCGTGTGGGTTCGCCCGAAAGATGACACCTGCGTAAAGCACATAAAAGTTATGAGCAGACCGGATAGCCTGAAAAAGCAGGTTAAACGGAAACTGAAATGATAAAAAAATAATTCTATAACAAAGAGTTATGGTTTATTTTCTGTCCAAAAACGTGCCTGAAGACATCTGTTCCACGCATGGGTGGTGGGTTGTCAGCACCAAGGTTGTGGACCGCTGATCCTTTATGATCTGACACTCGAAAATTCTGACAAACCGGTAGAGGCCATGCCTTTTTGTGGTCGCCCGTATAGGAAAGGAATGTCATGAAAGTCCTGGCGGTTCACCCCAGCGCCCTCATGTATACCAAGGTTTTTCTCCGGCTGGAGCCGCTCGGGCTGGAGCTGGTGGCAGGCGCTGCGCGGGATGCCGGGCATGACGTGCAGATTATTGATCTGCAGGTTGAAACCCATAAGGATTACTGGGAGCTTCTGGAAAGCTTTAAGCCGGATGTTGTCTGCTTCTCCGGTAACTATCTGGCCAATGTACCGGAAATTATCGATCTGTGCCGCGCTACCCGGGTGCGCTACCCCGATATTTTCCAGTTTATTGGCGGCCACTCTGTCTCCTTTATTGCGCGGGATGTGCTGGCTCTGTCCGAAGGGGCGGTAAACTGCATTCTCAAAGGGGAGGGCGACGCCTCCATCGGGCTGCTGCTGCGCGCGCTGGAAGATGGGAAAGATCTGCTGACCGTTCCCGGTGTTGTCACCATGACAGGGGAAGGGCCGTCTCCGGTCTTTGTGGAATCGCTTAACGATATCCGCCCGGCGCGTGACCTGCTGCGGCACCGCAACAAGTACTTTATCGGCACGCTGGACCCGGCAGCTTCTATTGAGTTCGCGCGTGGCTGCCCGTGGGATTGTACCTTCTGTTCGGCATGGACGTTCTATGGCCGCTCCTACCGCACCGCCAGCCCGACCGTGATTGCGGACGAGCTGGAGGAGATTAAGGAGCCCGGCATCTTCATTGTGGATGATGTGGCCTTTGTGCACGAAGAGCACGGCATGGCCATTGCCAATGAGATTAAAAAGCGCGGCATCAAGAAAGAATACTATCTGGAAACGCGGGCAGACGTGCTGCTGCGCAACAAGGAAGTGTTCAAGGTCTGGAGTGAGATCGGCCTCTCCTACATCTTCATCGGCATGGAAGCGGTGGATGAAGAAGGGCTGAAGCAGTTCCGTAAGCGTGTCTCGCTGGACAAGAACTTTGAGGCGCTGGATTACGCGCGTTCTCTGGGGCTGATTGTCGCCATTAACATTATTGCCGACCCGGACTGGGATCGTGGTCGTTTTGAGGCTGTGCGGCAGTGGTGTCTGGAGATTCCGGAAATCGTCAATATTTCCGTCACCACGCCCTATCCGGGCACGGAAATCTGGCACAAGGAAGCGCGCCGCCTGACGACGCGCGATTACCGCCTGTTTGATATTCAGCATGCTGTGCTGCCCACCAAACTGCCGCTGCCGGAATTTTATGAAGAGCTGGTGAAGACCCAGCAGGTGCTCAACACCAAACATATGGGCTGGGAAGCGCTGAAAGATACGGCCGGGATTGCAGGCCGCCTGTTGCTGAAGGGGCAGACAAACTTCCTTAAAATGCTCTGGAAGTTCAATTCCGTCTTTAACCCCAAACTTCAGCTGGCCGACCATATGCGCAAGGCCCGTTATCTGATGCCCATTCAGCCGGATGTGGTGGACTCTGTAGATCGAAAAGACCTGTATGTGCATGGTCCGGGTGGCCGTAAGACACGTGCGCTCGACGATGCGACAGAGCAGTTTGTTGATAAGACCCGCATGAGCGAAGACGCCTGCGCGGCTGATAGCTGATTGCTAAAGCCTGAACCTGTTTTGTGGGTTCAGGCTTTTTTATTGGACGGGGGTTTAGGACGCGTCCGGCATGGCCGGGGGCGGAAAGCAGAAAGCTCCGGCTGTGTAGCTCTCAATCACCGCGCTGATGGGCGTGCCATCCAGCCGGGACAGCACGGCATGATGCCGAAACAGAACAGGCGGAAAAGCCAGAGCCTGACCTGAGCCTGCGGGCAGGGAAGCAAGTTCCCACCCTAAAGGCAGCGGCGACCATACGCGCTCGGCCAGCACAAGGCGGCGCGTGAAGGCCAGAGGGGCTGTGACGCGACCGAACGGGGTTTCTGTTGTGTCCAGCTCTTTGTTCATCTCATCCGTCAGGCGGCTGGGCAAGTACCAGTTTTCTGCGTCAGAGAGCGTGAGATTCCCACACATTAGCCGGACATGTCTGTAACGCAGAGTGTCTGGTGCGGCCTCTGCGGGGAGGTGGAGCGCTTCTCGTAATGCTGCCGGGCACGGGCGCGGGGGCGTTTGCTGGCAGATGGCGCGTACTGTGGCGTTAGGAGCCAGATGGTGCCGCTGGCTCCAGTCTTCCAGCGTCCGGGTGGCGCTGGAGGCGCTGAGGAGCGAGGCGTCCAGTTCGTTCAGCAGGGCTGTCAGCATCAGGCGGTGTACGGCTGTATCCCGCCAGCAGTATTCAGGCTGAGACTGCAACGCGGCAGAAAGAGAAGGCATATCCGGCATGGGCGCATCTTACTCTGCGCAGAGGAAGATGCCGAGAGGGCAGCGGCAAAAGACCGTTCCTGAACTCTCTTCCTGTCTGAAGGGCATAGATACGTTTTGCCGGAGGAGGGCTTTTGGCAAGGAGAGTAGATGGAGTAGAATGCCGTCTGCTCTGGCAGAAATCAGCCAGAAGATGAGATTTCAACAAGGGATAACGCGACAATGGCAACCACAGAAACAAGCTTTATGGTGGAAGGCATGACCTGCGATGGCTGTGTTTCTGCCATAAAACGGGCTCTGGCCGCTGTGGATGGGGTGGAAAGCACGGACGTCAATCTTGCCACGGGCGAGGTGAAAATTGTGTATGATCCTGCACGGGCAGGGACGTCTTCTTTGCAGAATGCCATTCTTGGGGCTGGTTTCGACGTCGGGTAAAGAAAAACCGGCTCTGTCATGCGGCTCGCACGGGGGCGATTTGCCCAGCCTTATACTAGGCGCACATCGCAAGGCATGGCAGGGTAGGCAGCCCTATCCGGCGTTTGGATGCCGGCGCAGAGTGGCGAGGAAAAGGTCAGCGTGGTTGTGAGACGGAACAAGAAGACAATCGGCTTTGGAATTATGCTCACCGGGCTTACGCTGCTGGGCGGATGTTCTTCTGAAATAGGCCGTAAGCCTTTTCTGGATACGGATGTGTCCTGCCTGAGAAATCAGATGAAAGGTCCGATGTTCCTCAGTTTTCCGCTTGCGGCCAATACCTGCCAGCGCATGAGCAACCACAACTTTATTCTGGGCGAAAAAGACGCGCACCCGCTGCCGCTGAACCTGAAAGATGCCCCGGACCTGCAAAAGCAGGCGGATGAATACGGTTACAGCTACACCAAATAAAGGCGCTTAGCTGTCCAGCTCTGTGTCCCAGTACAAATAGTCACGCCAGCTTTCATGCAGGTAATTGGGTGGGAAAGCCCGGCCATTATCCTGCAACTGCCATGAGGTGGGGCGTACCGGGCGCTGCCGGGGCAGCATGTTGATGCTGTGGGGCAGATGCGGGCCTTTGCGCAGATTACAGATACCGCAGGCCGTTACGACGTTTTCCCACGTGGTGCGGCCGCCTTTGCAGCGGGGGATGACGTGGTCAAACGTCAGATCCTGCGTGGGGTGCTTGTCCCCGCAATACTGGCAGGAAAAATTGTCCCGCAGGAAAACATTAAAGCGGGTAAAGGCTGGTTTGCGGGCAGACGGCACATAGTCCTTCAGCGCAATCACGCTGGGGAGGCGGAAGGTCTGATGGGGCGAATGCACTTCGGCATCATACTCACTCAGCACCGAAACCCGGTCGAGGCATACCGCTTTGATGGTATCCTGCCAGGACCACAAGGAGAGTGGAAAGTAGGAGAGCGGACGAAAATCCGCATTCAACACCAGAGCAGGGAAATTTATCGTACTGCCGTCAGCCAAGACGCGCCTCCTTGGTGCAGGTGAGGGCGCAACTTCCAGAGCTGGCGTAAAAAACTCGTAACAAAACGCCGTCAGAAGTGCGTCGTCGAGATCAGTGTTGTCGTGAGTATTGCAGATAGATTGGTTTGCCGCAAGAAATGGCCTAAGTATTTAACAAAACAGTATTATTATCATTATGAGGGCGTTTTATGCGTGCTGTTCTCTCTGGTTGTGCCTCATGACGGAGTCCTCCTGGGTAACCCGTTTTGCTCCCAGCCCGACCGGCTTTTTGCATCTGGGGCATGTGGCATCTGCTCTGGCTGGCTGGACGCATACAGGGCCGCACGGCAGTTGGCTGGTGAGAATGGAAGATATTGACCCGCAACGCTGCCGCGACAGTTACGCCACAGCCTTGCTGGAAGATCTGGACTGGCTCGGCTTACGCTCAGCCCGGCCAGTCTTGTATCAATCTGCCAATATGGCGGCCTATCGGGCCACGCTGGAGCAGCTTGATCAGATGGGGATGCTGTATCCGTGTTTCTGCACCCGGTCCGATATTGCGCGAGAGTCTGCGGGCATGATGTCCGCTCCGCACGCCGCCCCCGATGGCAGTCTGCGCTACCCCGGCACTTGCCGGCATCTTTCGGTCGAAGAACGGGCGGCCGCTCTTGCGGAAGGAAAGCCGCATGTGTTGCGGCTGGATATGGTACGGGCGCTGGAGCGGGTCAGGGCGTCTGCACCAACCGTCTGGCCTTTGACCTATACAGACCTCGAGCGCGGCACGGTTTACTGCCAGCCGGAGCTGTTTGGGGATGTTGTGCTGGCCAGACGGGATGTTCCCGCCTCTTACCATCTGTGTGTCACGCATGATGATGCCGCACAGGGTGTCACGCTGGTCACGCGCGGGGAGGATCTGCGACCCGCGACGGACCTGCACCGGCTGATACAGGCGCTTATGGGCTGGCCTGCACCGGCTTATCTGTTTCATCCGTTGTTGTGCGATGCGGAGGGGCGGCGTCTTTCCAAGCGGGATGGGGCTAAAGCTGTTCGCGCCATGCGCGAGGCAGGCCTCACACCGGAAGACGTAAGAGAGGCTGCGGGTTATCCCGGTGTTTTTGGATGAACGGTCTGAGATTTTCTCCAGTCATTTTTAAATGATTTTTCATAAAATTTGACGACAGACGCGGTTTCGCCGGTTCCGCCCGAGGCAGAAGCGCATTAGTGTGTTGGCCCTTGCCGGTTTTTTATCTCCATCAGGCTCTGTTCCGGCAGAACAAGGCGGGGCCGATGGCATAATGTGTCAGGAAGTGTTGGGATTATGAGCATTGTTGCTGACCGTCTGAACAGGATCAGCCCGAGCCAGACGATTGTTATTTCGACCAAAGCGCGTGAGCTTAAGGCGCAGGGGCGAAATATCATTAGCCTTTCGGCTGGTGAGCCGGATTTCCGCACGCCTGACAATATTGCCCGCGCCGCCATGAAGGCGATTGAAGACGGCCAGACCCGTTACACGGATGTCGCAGGCACGCCCGCGCTGCGTAAAGCCGTGGCAGACCGCTTCCGGCTGGATAGCGGTCTGGATTACACGCCGGAAGAAATCATTGTCTCCACCGGCGGCAAGCAGGTCATCTACAATGCCATGATGGCATCGCTCAATCCGGGCGATGAAGCGATTATCCCGGCCCCGTGCTGGGTGTCTTACCCGGATATCGTGACGCTGGCTGAAGGCGTGCCGGTGATTGTGCCGTGCCGGCGGGAAAATGGATTCAAACTGACAGCCGAAGAGCTGGAAGCTGCCATTACCCCGCGTACCAAGTGGGTTTTTCTGAATTCTCCCTGTAACCCCACGGGGGCCGCTTACTCTGCAGAAGATCTGCGCCCGCTGTGCGATGTGCTGCTGCGCCATCCGCATGTGTGGGTGTTTACGGACGATATTTACGCCAAACTGACCTATGACGGCTTCCGTCCGGCCACCTTTGTGGAAGTGGAGCCGCTGCTGCGGTCCCGCACCGTGACCATGAACGGGGTCTCCAAAGCCTATGCCATGACAGGCTGGCGCATTGGCTTCTCCGGTGCGCCGGTGGAAATGACCAAAGCTATGAACAAGCTGCAAGGCCAGTCCACCTCCAATACCTGCTCCATCGCGCAGGCTGCGGCTGTTGAAGCGCTGACCGGCCCGCAGGATTTTATTGGTGAGATGGTCAAAACCTATCAGGCGCGGCGGGATCTGGTTGTGGACATGCTGAACGAGGCCGAAGGCTTGCAGTGTGACAAACCGGAAGGGGCGTTTTACGTGTTCCCCTCCGTGAAGGCCTGCCTTGGTAAAACCTCCCCCGGTGGGCGCAAGCTGGAAACCGACGAGGATTTTGTCACGGCTCTGCTGGAAGAAGAAGGCGTTGCCGCCGTACATGGTTCGGCCTTCATGTATCCGGATTACATGCGCATTTCCTATGCCACGGATACGGAAAGCCTGCGTGAAGCCTGCACCCGTATCCAGCGCTTCTGCAAAGGGCTGATTTAAGAGTATGGCACGGTCTTTCGCCCGTCGGCTGGAGGGGCTGCCTGCTCCTGCCACTATTGAAATGGCACGTCGTGCCCGTGCGCTGCGGGCGGAAGGCAAGCCGGTTATTTCTCTGGCGCTGGGGGAGCCGGACTTCCCCACGCCACCTGCTGTGGTGGAAGCTGCCCATGCGGCGGCTCTGGCCGGGCAAACCAAATACCCGCCGGTTGACGGTACGCCTGCTTTAAAAGCCGCTGTTGCCCGTAAGTTCACGCGGGAAAACGGGCTCGATTATGCGCCGGACGAGATCATGGTCTCCAATGGCGGTAAGCAGGTGATTTTCAACGCCTTTATGGCGACGTTGAATTCCGGTGATGAAGTCGTTGTACCTGCGCCCTATTGGGTCAGCTATCCGCTGATTGCTCGTATGTTTGGTGGTGTGCCGGTTACGGTGCCGTGCCGGGAAGAAGATGGCTTCAAGCTGAAAGCCGAGGCGCTGGCTGAGGCTCTGACGCCAAAGTCTCGCTGGCTCGTGCTGAACTTTCCCAATAACCCGACGGGTGCGGTGATGACCGCGCAGGAGCTTGAGGCGATTGCTGAAATCGTCCGTCAATATCCTGATCTTTGGGTTTTGTCGGATGAGATTTACGAGCATCTGGTGTTTGATGGCGTGCGTTCGGCCTCACTGGCTGCTGTCGCGCCAGACCTGAAAGATCGCATCATTACGTTAAATGGTGTGTCCAAAGCCTATGCCATGACAGGCTGGCGCGTTGGCTTTGCCGGCGGGCCGAAAGATCTGATTGCCGCCATGCGAAGTGTGCAGGGAAATGCCACGTCAGGCATTTGCACCATTGCGCAGGCGGCTGCGGCTGCGGCACTGGATGGTCCGGCGGATCTGGTGCAGGAAATGGCCGCAACCTATGGCCGCCGCCGGCAGATGGTGGTGGATGCGCTGCGCCGTATTCCCGGTCTGACCTGCGCCATGCCGGAGGGCGCATTTTATGCGTATCCTGGTGTGGCCGGATGTCTGGGGCAAACCAGCGCGGGCGGTGCCCGACTGGAAACAGATCATGATTTTGCGCTGGCTCTTCTGGAAGAAGAATACGTTGCCGCCGTGCCGGGCAGCGCGTTCGGGCAGTCGCCTTACCTGCGCCTGTCCTGTGCGACGGGTGATGCTGATCTGATGGAAGCCTGCCAGCGTCTGGAGCGCTTTGTCAGCAATCTGCGCTAAACTGGTCGCGTTTTACGTCAGGATGAAACCGTGCGCAGGAAGCGCACGGCTTTCTTGCCAGCGTTCAGATAGGCATAATTCTGGGCACTATTGTAAATTGTGAAATCGTTCACGTTCACAAGCTGAGTTTCTGTATCGAACTCAATGGTGAGTGTGCCTTCCAGCACAAAAATCATTTCATGCCAGCCTTCCGGGTCGGGTTCCGCTATGTAGCGTTCTCCTGGAGCGAGTGACCACAGCCAGAGCTGCGTATCCTGCCGGGCCGGAGCTGCCCCAAGCAGCGTGGCTTTGCTGGAGGGGGTTTTGCCACGCCACATCACTTCCTCAATGCGGCGTAATTCGCGATCAGGGTTGCTCACCAGTTTGAGAAAGGTTGTGTCCAGTGCTTCTGCCAGCCGGTCGAGACTGCCCAGACTGATATTGGCAGTTCCGGCTTCCAGACTCACAATCATACGGCGACTGATACCGGACGCATTGGCCAGAGCTTCCTGACTAAGGCCGGCGTCTTTGCGCAGGCGACGCAAATTTGTCCCCACATATTTTAAAACATCGGATCGTGGGGGTTGATTGTGCATTATAGTGCCCATATACGCTGCTAACTATGATCAAGACTCCACCCGCCTCTGGCTCTCACGTCAAGTTCCTGTCGAAACAGGAAATCATACTTGTCCTGATCACCATGCTGTGGGGGGCAACCTTCCTGATCATCCACCATACCATGGAACACACAGGGCCGCTGTTTTTTGTCGGGGTGCGGTTTATTACGGCAGGCCTGATGTCCCTGTTGTTGTTCCGCAAATCGCTGGCCGGGATGACGCGGTATGAATTGAAGGCCGGGTGCACGATCGGGGTTGGCGTTTTTCTGGGTTACACGTTCCAGACGCTGGGCCTGAAAACCATTTCCAGCAGTCAGTCCGCATTTATCACGGCTTTATACGTGCCGATGGTGCCGTTTTTGCAGTGGGCCGTGCTTAAGCGCAGGCCGCACATGATGAGTTGGGTTGGTGTTCTGATCGCCTTTGTCGGCCTTATCTGCCTGACCGGGCCCGACGCCGCCAGCGGCCTGAGCTTCAGCCCCGGTGAGATCGCGACCTTATTGGGGGCTGTCTCCATAGCAGGCGAAATCATTCTGATCAGCCGGTACGCGCTGCGGGTGGATAGTCGACGCGTCACCATTGTGCAGTTGCTGGTGGCGGGCATTCTGGCGCTGGCCTTTATGCCGGTGGCAGGGGAGCATATTCCGGCTTTCTCGTGGGTGTGGGTCGCGTCTGGCGTCGGGCTGGGGGTAATGAGCGCAGTCATTCAGTTCGCCATGAACTGGGCGCAAAAAACCATTTCCGCAACGCGGGCGACGGTCATTTACGCAGGTGAGCCGGTCTGGGCCGGGCTTGTGGGGCGTATTGCAGGGGAACGTCTGCCGCCACTCGCTATGGCAGGAGCCGGGCTGATTGTGCTGGGGGTTCTGGCCAGTGAAATCCGGCTACCGCGCCGCAGGAAAAATCCTGACCTGTCCTGAAGTCTCAGCCATTCAGCACATTGCGGGTCGAGCGCCGGGCAATAGCGGAGGCGGCTTCTGTATCCGGCAGCAATCCGATCAGCTGTAATTCATCACAATACTGGGCCATCTGGTCGCGTAGCGCATGGCCCGTGACCGGCGTGATGGCAGGTTGATGACGCAGCATGGCGCGCATGGCGTCGGTGCTGAAGTCTGCGGAGTCATCGGCGACCAGTGTGGCGGCTTCATCCCGGTGCTGGTTAGCCCACCGTGCAGCATCGCGCAGAGCAAGGGTCAGGGCAGTTGCTGCATCCGGGTCTGCATCCAGTGCTGTTTTTGCTGCCCCAAGGATCAGGCTGGTGCGGTCCGCATAATGGCCTGTGTTGCTGCCAACCAGCTCAGAAAACAGGTCAGCATGCCCATTCAGCAACTGCCAGGCCACCGGGTCATGCGCTACGACGGCATCAATGCTACGGGCGCGGGCAGAGTCAACCATCTGGTCTGCGGGCATATCGGTCCATGTAATGCCGCCCATGGCGTTAATGCCCTTGCGGCGCATCATGATGGCGAAGAAAAATTTATCCGCAGCATTTTTATCCGGCATGGCCACTGTGCGGCCCACAAGCTGGTCCAGCCGGGTGATGTTTGCGCCCCGCCGCACCAGCAGGCGAAACGTGCCGGGCTGAATACCCAGGATAAGGCTGGCTGGCAGGCCGCCATACAGGCGGGGCAGCCAGGTTAGCGCCGGAGCGACGGCATACTCTGCTTTGCCTGCGGCCAGTGCATCCAGCGTGTCATTCCCGTTTTGCGGGGTGGAAACGCTTTCCACATCCAGACTGTAGCGGGCAAAAAAACCTTTCTGATACGCCACGGCCAGCACGGGGGCGGTGTCCGAGTGCGGCCAGATCAGCCTGAGCTTGCGGTACTGGCCGTCCGGCTGCTTGCGTGGCGGGCGGTTGTGCGCATGGTGTTCAAACGCTCCCACGGCTCCCGCTACGGCCAGCCCGGCAAGGCTGGTCAGAACAATTCGGCGGCGGAAGGCCGGGTCGGAGGAAGGTCCTTGTGCGCTCATGCTTCTTTCTTACCATGAGGGGTTTTCAGCGTCGTCTGCTCATAAAAACATGGAACACAAAAAAAATGAAAAAAGGGGGTTTACGGCACCCCCGGATCACGGTTATACGATGCCTCGCTGATCCCGAATAGCTCAGTTGGTAGAGCAAGCGACTGTTAATCGCTGGGTCGTAGGTTCGAGTCCTACTTCGGGAGCCAGCCTTTTTCCTAAAATTCAAAATAATGTTTAACGCTTTAAGCCGTGGCTTTTGCTATGCGGTTTGCGTTGATGGCTTTGTTGCCCTATCCCTGCGTGACGCGTTCTGGCTGATCTTACCGGAGGCAGAATAAGGCTGCTCTTTTCCGTATCAAACGGGAGGAAAGCAGCCTTTTTGTTAGCTTTAGCGCAGAGCGGCGATGCCGGTCAGTTCCACGCGCCAGTCCGGGTTGGCGAGTTTGGCTTCCACTGTGGCGCGGGCGGGTTTGTTGTCACGGTCCAGCCAGGCATCCCATGCCCGGTTCATGCCTGCCATATCAGTCATATCTGCCAGAAAAATCTGCACGGAGAGCAGCCGGCTTTTATCTGTGCCGGCCTTGGCCAGCAGGGCATCAACCTGCCGCAGAATGTCGGCCATCTGGCCTTCTGCATCCAGAGAAGCATCATCTGCGACCTGACCGGCCAGATGCACCAGTCCGTTATAAATCACTGCGCCTGTCAGGCGTTCTTCGGGGTCAAGGCGTGTAATGGTCATGGGTTTTTCCTTGTGGTGTGTCAGCAGTTTCAGGCAACTGGCATGTTATCAATCAGCCGGACATCGCCCAGACTGGCGGCCACAAACAGCCGTGCACCGGCCTCGGCCTTTTCAACTGAGCCAAGTGATTTTTCAGAGCGCAGGTCCAGATAATGCACGCTAAAGCCAGCGTCTTTAAGCGTTTGCGTACAGTGTTCCAGAGTGGCGGTAATGGGCTGTCCGGCCTTCAGGGCTGCAAGGCACGCCATCAGAGCTTTTGGCAGATGGCTGGCTTGTTCACGCTGGGCCGGGGTGAGGCGTTTGTTGCGGGAGGATAAAGCCAGATGGTCTGCTTCCCGCACGGTGGGAACGGGCAGAATCGTGATGGGCAGATCCAGATCTGTCACAACCCGACGAATAATGCAGAGCTGCTGGAAATCTTTTTCCCCAAAAGCTGCGATGTCCGCACGGGTTTGCATGAACAGCTTGGTAACAACTGTTGCAACGCCATCAAAATGGCCGGGTCGGTCTCCGCCGCACAGCATCCGGTCTGGCCCGGACACGCTGATGCGGGTGCAAAAGCCGGGTGGGTAAATCTGTGTTTCATCCGGGGCATATAGAACATCCACCACACCGGTTTCTGCCAGAAGGGCTTCGTCTGCCTCCAGACCGCGTGGGTAAAGCTGGAAATCATCCGGGTTGTTGAACTGGATCGGGTTGACGAAAATCGTCACAATCCGCCGGGTGGCTTTGCCATCCAGCGCGCGCACCAGGGTCAGATGGCCTTCGTGCAAAGACCCCATGGTGGGCACCAGCCCGATTGTTTCACCCTCATGGTGCCACTGCGTGACAATTTCGGCCAGTTCGTGTCTGGTTCTCACAAGCTTCATGACGCATCCCGGTTTGCGATAAAAGGGAAGGACAACCGCCCGCACAGTTTGTGCACGAGAAAACCGAGCGGGCGGCCGTCCGGCCTGCGCCCGTCTTACTGTGTTTTCAGGAACGGTTCCAGCAGCACCCGGTCCGCCGCGCTCAGCCGGCTGGCGGCCGTGCTGGCCTGATGCCAGTAAGGATAGAGCAGGGGCGGCAGGCTGGCCTGGTTCAGGCGGTTCAACTGGTCTTCCGACAGCACCAGTTCGGCTGCTTTCAGGTTGTCTTTCAGCTGCTCTTCCGTGCGGGCGCCGATAATGACGGACGTAATGGCCGGGCGGTGCATGGTCCATGCCAGCGCGATCTGGGCTGCGGAAACGCCATGTTCTTCCCCAACAGCAATCAGCACTTCGACAATGTCGAACAGCTTTTCCTTGTCATGCACCGGGGGTTCGCCAAAATCTTCAAGCTGGCGGCCTTGTGGCGTTGGTTTGTTGCGGCGATATTTTCCAGATAGCAGGCCACCCGCCAGCGGGCTCCAGACCTGCACGCCAATGCCCTGATTAACGGCGGCGGGTAACAGTTCATATTCCGCATCCCGCGCTTGCAGAGAATAGTAAATCTGCTGGGAGACCGGGGCAATCAGCCTGTTCCGCTCGGCGACCGAAAGCGCCTTCATCAGCTGCCAGCCGGAGAAATTGGAAACGCCCGCATAGCGGATTTTGCCAGCACGGGTGAGGGTATCCAACGCTTCCAGCGTTTCATCCAGCGGGGTCAGGCCGTCCCACTCATGCAGATAATACAGGTCGATATGGTCACGGCCCAGACGCTTCAGGCTGGCTTCACACGCGGCAATCAGATGCAGGCGGGAGGAGCCTTCTCCATTCGGACCGTCCTGCATGCGGAAGCGGGCCTTGGTGGTCACCAGAGTTTCCTGTGCGCGGCCTTTGAGCGCTTCTCCCAGAATGGTTTCAGACTCTCCGGAGGAATACACGTCTGCTGTGTCAAACATGTTGATGCCGGCATCCAGACACAGATCAATCAGGCGGCGAGCCCCGGCTGTATCGGTATTGCCGGTCTTGGCAAAAGCGCCTTTGCCGCCGAATGTCATGGTGCCAAGGGTAAAGGCGGAAATACGCAGGCCGGATCGACCGAGCTGGCGATACTGCATCATTCTGTTCTCCGTGCGTGTGGCAGGTGGGGCGTAAGCCCTTTGAGAGCTGGCGGCACAGGGCCTTTCTTTCAAGAGTGCAGGGCTGCGTACACAGTGTTTTGACATCTCCCGGAGAGCCTGCTTAACAGGACGCGATGGTTCCCGCTTTGGGATGAAAAAGGGAAGTACGGTGAGAACTCCGCTGTTTCTTGGCCGTCGCTGCCCCCGCAACTGTATGTGACATCAGGCGTGTTTCAGCACTCTGCCGCTGAGTGCTTTGCCACTGGAGATTTATCCGGGAAGGTATGGAACAAGCGAAAGCCGCCGGAATACCGGTGGTTTTGTGTCATCAGCCAGGAGACCTGCCATCTGATTTTCTGGAGTGTCATGTCCGGCGGGGTGTCCGGTGCGTGATGGCGCGTTGACGTGCGCGTTACCGTCTGGCTTGTCCGGTCGGCCTCAGAACTGCACCCCCATGCTGCTTTGTGCGGTGTGTTGCCTGAAGGGTGTTCATGTCGGCCGCGTTTTCTGCACCTGTGGTCAAAGGATGGTGTCCCGGCCTGTTTGCGCCCATGCAGGCAGCGGACGGCTGGCTGGTGCGTGTGCGTCCGCCTCTGGGCCGGATGACCGCAGCGCAGGCTCATCTTCTGGCAGATGTTGCGGAGCAGGACGGCAATGGGCAGATCAGCCTGACAAACCGAGGGAACGTGCAACTGCGCGGGTTTAGTCTGGAGGCAGCGCAGGCTTTTCCGCACCGTATGATCGCGGCAGGTCTGGGGCAGGCTGACCCGGAGGCCGAGCGCCGTCTGGCTCTTCAGGTTTCTCCTCTGGCCGGTATAGACCCTGCCTGTGCCGCAGAGACGTTGCTGTGCGCTGAGACCCTGCGGAGCGGTCTGATAGACCAATCGTCTCTTTCTGCTCTGCCTGATAAATTTGGCTTTTGCGTCGACGGTGGAGGGTTTTTCCCGACAGGCTCTCTGCTCGCTGATATTATGGTACAGGCTGTGGATGGTCCGGCCTCAGCACAAGCTGCCTGGCGGGTCGTGTGTGGGAGCTGCTGCTCAGAGCCGCAGAGCGTGCAGGACACTGTGCAGACAGCGCTTGCTCTGGCAGCAGCTTTTGTAAAACGGGGTGAAACGCACAGGCCGCTTCGAATGCCTTCTGTAGGACAATCTCTGTTTGCTGCAATAGGACTGACGTGCGGGCCTGCCCCTGTGGTGGCAATGCAAGGCGGAAATCGGCCCGGCACGCTGGCGGGTCATCTCACAGGCTCCATTTATGCAGCGGTAGCGCCGCTAGGGCGTCTGACGGCAGCAACGCTCCGTGCCTGCGCACAGGTTGCGCAGGAAGGGGATGGTATGCTGCGGATGACGCCGTGGTCAGGATTGATTTTTCACGGACTGAAAAAAAATCCTGAAATTTCCGGAATGATTACGGACCCTGACGACGCGCGCCTGCATGTTTACGCCTGTATTGGCGCGCCGGGATGCGCACAGGCTGCGGGTGATGTGGGGCGTGATGCGTTAGCTCTCGCGCAGTTTCTCCCCGATACAGCAGACATGCATGTATCGGGCTGCCGCAAGGGCTGCGCGCATCCGCGTGCTGCAACGGTCACACTTGTTGCTGGAGCCGAGGGCTATGGTGTGGTGCTGCATGGCAGGGCCAGTGATGAACCGAGCCGTATTCTGCCAAAAAATGAGGATGTCAGAGCCTTTTTGCAGGCTCTGCCGAAAGGAGACGTTTAAGTATGCAGGCTTATGACTATATTCGGGATGGAGCCGCTATTTATAAACGCTCCTTTGCCACCATTCGGGCAGAAGCGGATCTGAGCGGATTTTCACCGGAGCAGGCGCAGGTTGTCGTGCGGATTATTCATGCGTGCGGCATGGTGGAGGTCGCGCAGTCTGTGGCGATGACGGCGGATTTCGTCTCTTCAGCCAGAGCATCCCTTAAAAAATCCTGTGCCATTCTCTGTGATTCTGAAATGGTTGCGCATGGCGTTACACGCGCCCGTCTGCCTGCGGACAATGCGGTGGTCTGCACTTTGCGTGATCCCCGCACACCGGAACTGGCTAAGGAGATTGGCAACACGCGCTCCGCGGCGGCGCTGGATTTGTGGGGAGAGAAACTGGGTGGGGCCGTGGTCGCGATTGGCAATGCTCCCACAGCGCTGTTCCATTTGCTGGAACTGCTTGATGCTGGCGCACCGAAGCCTGCGGCTATAATCGGGTTGCCGGTTGGCTTTGTGGGGGCAGCGGAATCTAAAGAGGCCCTTGCAAAAAGGCATGATGTGCCCTGGCTGGTTGTGCATGGGCGGCTGGGAGGCAGCGCCATGGCCGCAGCGGCTGTGAACGCATTGGCAAGTGAGGCTGAGTGATGGCGCACGGCACATTGCATGTGGTGGGCGTTGGGCCGGGTGACCCGGACCTGATGACGTTGCGCGCAGTCAAAGTTCTGCAAGCCGCGCCGGTAGTAGCGTATTTCTGTCGGCATGACACACAGGGCCATGCCCGGCGCATTGCTCAGGCTCATATTGCCCCAACGACGCAGGAAATACGGCTGGCTTATCCGTTTACAACGGAACTTTCGGTTAAAGATCCAGCGTATCATAAGAATATGAACGCGTTTTATGATCGCTGCGCGCAGGATCTGGCTGTGGTTCTGGAGCAGGGGAAGGATGTGGCTCTGCTCTGTGAAGGTGACCCCTTTCTGTATGGCTCGTCCATGTATTTGTTTGACCGCCTGCGCAGCCGCTTTGCAACGCAGGTCGTGCCGGGCATTTCCGCCATGAGCGGGTGCTGGTCACAGGCGGCGCGCCCTATGACGCATGGGGATGATGTGTTGTGCGTGCTGCCCGCGACCATGCCGGAGGAGGATCTGGCGCACTGGCTGGAAAAAGCTGATGCCGCTGTGGTGATGAAGATTGGCCGCAATATGCCAAAATTGCGTAAGGCGCTGTCACAGGCAGGGCGTTTGCCAGACGCCGTTTACGTGGAGCGTGGCACACAGCCGGAGGCGCGGTGTTTGCCACTGGTGGAGCAGGAGGGGCCTGCGCCCTATTTTTCTCTGGCGTTGGTGCCCGGCAGAAAGGGTGTGCGATGACAGGGTCTGTCACCATTATCGGGTTAGGGCCCGGTAACGTGCTCCAGCGTACGCCGCAGGCCGATCAGGCGCTCAGTCGGGCGACGGATCTGGTTGGTTATGGTCCGTATGTGCAGCGGGTTGAGGCACCGGCATCCGTTGTGCGGCACAGCTCCGATAACCGGGTCGAACTGGAGCGCGCCCGTCATGCGCTGGAAATGGCCATACAGGGACGGCATGTTGCTGTTGTGTCCGGTGGCGATGCAGGCGTGTTCGGTATGGCTAGCGCCGTGTTTGAGGCCGTGGACCACGGGCCGCAGGAATGGCGCGCGCTTGAGATCACGGTTGTTCCCGGCGTCAGCGCTGTTCTGGCCGCAGCGGCACGGCTGGGGGCACCGTTGGGGGGCGATTTTTGCGTAATGTCGCTTTCCGATAACCTTAAGCCATGGTCAGTTGTTTTGCGCAGGCTGGCTCTGGCCGCAGAGGCCGGGTTTGTGATTGCCCTGTATAATCCGCGCTCCAAAGCGCGCCCGACCCAGTTGGGCGAGGCTCTGGACCATTTGCGCGGATGCCTGCCCGGATCAATCCCCGTAGCGTTCGCACGGGCTATCGGGCGGGAAGATGAAGCTGTGCGTCTCTCCACTCTGGCGCAAGCGGATGCCACATGGGCGGATATGAGCACGCTGGTGCTGATTGGCTGTGTGGCCAGTCGTCTGATCCCCCGCCCGGACGGGAGCGTGTGGTTTTATACGTCGCGCAAGGTGGAAGCAGTCTGATGCGTTTGCAGCCACGCCATAGCCTCTTCAGGCGTGTCTACGCGCGTGCAGGCGGGGTGAGGCGGGCGCTCGATCATAATGACCGGGCAATGCAGGGAGCGGGCCGCTTCCAGTTTTGGAAAGGTCGCGTTTCCACCAGAATTTTTAGTGACCAGAATATCAATATGATGCGCCTGCATCACGGCCAGTTCTGCCGCGTAATCAAACGGTCCCCGCGCGCACAGGCATGTGGTGTGTGGGGGCAGACTTGCCGGATCTGGTGCATCAATAGAGCGCAGCAGATAAGTATGTTGCGGGGCGGCGCAGAATGGCGCGACCTCCTTACGTCCGGTTGTCAGAAAAACCCGCAAGGGGCGCTGGCCAAAACCCGCAGGGTCAGCCAGAAGGCTGGCAGCGGCGGTCAGGTTGGGCACGCTGTACCAATGGTCTTGCGGCGTAGGCAACCACGCCGGGCGTTCCAGCCGCAGCACCGGGAGCGCCAGTTCCGCGCACGCTGCGGCCGCATGCTGGCTCATAGTGGCTGCAAAGGGATGGGTGGCGTCAATCACAGCCTGAATAGCACGCTGTTTCAGCCAGTCTTTCAGCCCTTCCACACCGCCAAACCCGCCAATCCTGACGGCGATATTGGGAAGATGCGGATTTTTAGTCACGCCAGCCAGCGAGAGGGTGGGGGCAAAAGCAGGGTGGTGTTCCAGCAGCCGGCACAGGCCGGAGGCTTCCGTCGTGCCACCCAGAATCAATACAGGCACGGGGGCAGAGGCGGCAGAAAAGGGCATGGCGTGCTGTATCCTGAAGAACTGTATGCGTCTTTCCATAACGATCTGGGCGGAGGTTCCGCAAGTCGGGTGTTCGGAAAGGTGCAGAACGTAATGCGCACCGGCGCAGAACCGGGGGAAGTGATGTGATGCCGGATGTCTGGCTGACACTGATTGGAATTGGTGAGGATGGGCTGGACGGCCTGAGTGCTGCTGCCCGCACACTGCTCTCTCATGCCTCGTATGTTGTGGGAGGCGCGCGGCATCTGGAACTGGCGGCAGAAAAGATTCACGGAGAAACGGCTGTCTGGCCGTCACCTTTTCAAAAAGGTGTTGATGCTATTCTAGCGCGGCGGGGTAAGCCCGTTGTGGTTCTGGCGTCGGGTGATCCGTTTTTCTACGGCGTTGGTGCAACGCTGGCCCGACACGTGCCGCCCGAGGAGATGCTGTGCCTGCCAGCACCTTCTTCCATCTCTCTCGCCTGCGCGCGTCTCGGTTGGGCCTTGCAGGACTGTCGGGTAGTGTCTTTGTGTGGGCGCAATATGCACCGCATGAAGCCATTTTTGCAGCCCGGTGCGCGGTTGATGGTGCTGTGTGCGGATGAGCAGTCTCCGGCTCAGCTTGCGGAGTGGCTGAGGGAGGCAGGCTTTGGGCGCACGCGTTGCCATGCGCTTGAAGCGCTCGGTGGACCAAAGGAACGCCGTTATGATTTTGAGGCACGGGAGGGTGTGCCTGTCTCTCCCGGCAAGCTGACTATTCTGGCGCTGGAGACTGTGCCGGACAGGTTGACGTTCAGCCTTCCTCGGACTTCGGGCCTGCCGGATTCCTGCTTTGAGCATGATGGGCAGATGACCAAGCGCGAAATTCGTGCGGTGACGCTTTCTTCCCTCGCCCCGCGTGCCGGGGAGTTGCTGTGGGATGTTGGAGGCGGTTCTGGCTCTGTCGGGATCGAGTGGATGCTGGCCGACCCAACCTGCCGCACCATAACGCTGGAGCCTGTGCCGGAACGGGCTGCACGGATTGCCCGCAACGCGCTTAATTTGGGTGTGCCCGATTTACAGATTGTAGAAGCCCGCGCACCACAGGGTTTTGAAAATCTGGAACGTCCGGATGCTATTTTTATTGGCGGAGGCGGAAGTCGCGCTGGTGTTCTGGAAGGTGCATGGGAGGCGCTCAAACCCGGAGGGCGGCTTGTGGTTAATGCCGTGGTGATGGAAACGGAAGCACGGCTGATGCAGGCAGTGCAGGAGTGGGGTGGCACGCTCACCCGTCTGGCGGTCTCTCGCATGGAAGGGATCGGGCAGATGCACGGTTTTCGTCCGGCCATGAGTGTGACGCAATGGGTTGCGTGGAAACCGGACGCGCCCTCATGAGTGTTGCCGGGATGGGATGGAGTAGCTCGGCCACTGCGCCCGAGGCAGCGGTCTTTGTACGCCAGATGGTGCAGGAAAGTGGGGTAAGCAGTTTGACGCTTCTGGCGGTGCCGGGTTTTCGGCAGGGGGACGCGTTGCCGGAGACAGTGGCCGCTCTGCTTGGTGTCCCGCTATTCTGGGTTTCAGAAGGCGCTTTGCGGGCGGTGCAGACACTTTGCCCAACAGTTTCAGAAAGAGCTTTGCAGGAAACAGGATTTGCCGCTGTGGCGGAAGGCTGTGCATTGGCTGGCGCGGGGCCGGGGGCGTGGTTGCGCGTGCCTCGGCAGGCACATGCGGGTGTAACCTGTGCAGTGGCGGAAGGAGAGGGAACGAAATGACGGTTTATTTTATCGGTGCCGGGCCGGGGGCTGCGGATTTGCTGACGCTGCGTGGGCGCGATCTGCTGGAACGCTGCCCGGTGTGCCTTTATGCGGGCTCCATTGTGCCACCGGATATGCTGAAATTTTGCCCGGAGGGGACGCGGCTGGTGGATACAGCTCCGCTCTCTCTGGATGAGATTGAAGCAGAATATGCCAAAGCCCATGCGGAAGGGCAGGACGTGGCCCGGCTGCATTCAGGCGATTTGTCCATTTACAGCGCCGTTGCGGAGCAGACCCGTCGGCTTGATCGGCTGGGGATCCCGTGGAGCATGGTGCCGGGTGTCCCCGCTTTTGCCGCTGCGGCCTCTGTGCTGGGGCGGGAACTGACGGTGCCGGGTGTAGCCCAGAGTGTGGTGCTCACACGCATGACAGGCCGGGCCTCTGCCATGCCGGAGCGTGAAACACTGGCAGCGTTTGCAGCCACCGGAGCCACTCTGGCTATTCATCTGGCGATCCATGCTCTGGAAAAAATCGTGCAGGAGTTAACGCCTTTTTATGGAGCTGATTGCCCCGTTGCTATTGTGGCGCGGGCAACATGGCCGGATCAGCTTGTGCTGCGTGGCACGCTGAGCACGATTGAAGCAGAGCTGGCGCAAAACCCGGTGGAGCGTACAGCTCTGGTGCTGGTAGGGCCTGCTCTGGCAGAAAAAGATTTTCGGGAAAGCGCTTTGTATGACCCGGATTATCGGCGGCGTTTCCGCAGTTAAGTCAGGTTGGGGGGAGGGACGGTCCAGCCTGCCCCACACACTGGCCTGAGCGGTCAAACACCATCACGTCCACTGCGCAGGGGGCTGGGGCGAGAGTTTCCAGAACCGTGCGCAGGGCAGATTGTGCGATGAGCGTGCCGAGCGGGATGTGCGCTGCGGTGGCAAGCAGAAAAGCCTCGGCTACGGTGGGGCAGGCAGCAATGGCGTCTGTTACGGGGGCAGGTGCGCCGCCTGTTGCGGCAAGCTGTGCGAGGGCTGCCATGTCGGCTTGTCCGCGTTTGGAGTGCAGGTCCAGCTTGCCCTGACCAAGTTTGGTCATTTTCGCAATGCCGCCCGCAATGGTCAGGCGTGGCACGGGGTGGCGGCGTAGGTACTTCAACATACCGCCGACAAAATCACCCATTTCAATCAGCGCAGTGTCAGGCAGCGCGTAAAATTTCTGCACGGCTTTTTCTGAAACATTGCCGGTAGAGCCTGCAATATGCCTCAGGCCCTCTGCGCGGGCGACATCAATGCCACGATGAATACTGTCGATCCACGCAGCGCAGGAAAACGGCACCACAATGCCGGTTGTCCCCAGAACAGAGAGACCACCGATAATGCCAAGGCGGCTGTTGAGGGTGCGTTCAGCCAGTCTGGCTCCATTCTCAATGGAAAGCGTGACGTCCGCATCTGGCAAAGTGCCGCTGTTGGCTTCGGTCAGGGCTGTGCGGATCATGGCCCGAGGGGTGGGGTTAATGGCTGGCTCGCCGGGCGGAATGGGCAGGCCGGGGCGTGTGACCATGCCAACGCCGGGTCCTGCCTGAAACTGCACACCTGAGCCAGTGGGCAGGCGGCAGACTGTGGCACGGATGATGGCGCCGTGGGTGATGTCCGGGTCATCCCCCGCGTCTTTCACCACCTCGGCAAACGGATGGCCGTTTTCCAGTCCTGTGCGGCAAATGGCAAAGGCGGGGCGCTGGCCACCGGGGAGCGTAATAGCCACACTGACCGGAGGCTCGTGCCCCATGAGCATCAGCCATGCGGCTTTTGCTGCCGCTGTTGCGCAGCTTCCGGTGGTCCAGCCCCGGCGTAGCTCTGTTCCCGTGTGCTCCATAAGGGGGTTGTAAAGCATCCGGGCGCGCGGCGGTATCCAGATAAGCATTTGTAAGGTGACGCAGGCCCCGGAGGGTGTGATAGAACGGGGTATGTCTTACGCCGATTTCGTTCATCTCCGTGTCCATTCCGCTTACTCCCTGAGCCAGGGGGCCATTCGTGTGCCGGAGATGGTTTCTCTGACCAAAGAGATGCGGATGCCCGCCGTCGCTATCACGGATTCGGGCAATCTCTTCGGGGCACTGGAGTTCTCGCAGTACACCAGCAAGAGCGGCATTCAGCCAATTATTGGCTGCCAGCTTGGCCTGCCGTCACGCAACGACAAACCCGGCTCGCCGTCTGAGCCGATTGTCATGCTTGCGCAGAACGAGGTGGGGCTGGCCAACCTGCAATATCTGTCCTCCACAGGCTTTCGAGAATCCGACCCGGCTGATCCGGTTATCAGCATGGAGGTAATGTGTGAGCGCTCGGAGGGGCTGCTGCTGCTAACAGGTGGCACCCGTGGCCCGGTTTTCCAGATGCTGGCCGATGGGCAGAAGGACGAAGCCGAACGCTGGCTGGCGCAGGCGAAGGAGGCCTTTGGTGATCGCCTGATTGTGGAACTGCACCGCCATAACCTGCCGGTGGAAAAAGCAGTGGAGCCGGGTGTGCTGGCGCTGGCGGACGCGTTCGGGCTCCCGCTGGTGGCAACCAATGAGTGTTTCTTCCCGCGTCCGGAAATGTACGAGGCGCATGATGCGCTGATTTGTATCGCGCAGGGCCGTACTATGGCGGAGCGTGACCGCTGGCGTGTGACGCCGGAGCATTGGTTCAAGCCGCCGGAAATGATGCGCACCCTGTTTGCCGATCTGCCGGATGCCTGTGACAATACGCTGGAAATCGCCCGTCGTTGCGCGATCAAAGTGGAAACGCGCAAGCCGTTGCTACCTGTTTGCCCAAAAGTGCGTGAAGGGGCCACGGAAGACGAAACCCTGCGCGCCATGGCGTGGGAAGGGCTTGAAAAGCGCCTTTCCGGCATGACCATGGATGAGGAAACCCGGCAGAAATATAAAGACCGCCTGACCTTTGAGCTGGATATTATCTCCCGCATGGGGTTCCCCGGTTACTTCATGATCGTGGCGGACTTCATCCAGTGGGGGAAGGCGCATGATATTCCGGTGGGGCCGGGGCGTGGGTCGGGCGCAGGCTCTCTGGCGGCATGGGCGCTGACGATTACGGATATCGACCCCATCCCCTTCAACCTGCTGTTCGAACGGTTTCTAAACCCCGAACGTGTCTCCATGCCTGACTTTGATATCGATTTCTGTCAGGACCGGCGAGACGAGGTGATTGCCTATGTGCGCCGTGAATACGGGGCGGACCGCGTGGCGCAGATTATCACCTTCGGTAAGTTGCAGGCGCGTGCTGCGGTGCGTGACGTGGGGCGTGTGCTGGGCCTGCCTTACGGCATGGTTAACCGGGTCGCGGAGCTTATTCCCAACAACCCGGCTAAACCGACCACGCTGAAGGAAGCTATTGCTGGAGAGCCGAAACTTCAGGAAATGCGCGACAATGATGAAGCGTTGCGCCGCCTGCTGGAAATTGGGCAGCAGATTGAAGGGCTGTTCCGCCATGCCAGTACCCACGCCGCTGGTGTGGTGATTGGTGACCGGCCTCTGGTGGAGTTGGTGCCGCTCTACCGAGACCCGAAAAGCGACATGCTTGTCACGCAGTACAACATGAAATTTGTTGAGCAGGCGGGGCTGGTCAAGTTCGACTTTCTGGGGCTGACAACGCTGACCATTCTGCAAAGAGGCGTTGGCTTCCTCAAGAAAATGGGGATTGAGGTTGATCTCAGCCGTATTCCGCTGAACGACGCGGCCACCTATGACATGCTCAGCAACGGCGATACTGCCGGCGTCTTCCAGTTTGAAGGTGCCGGGATGCGTGATGTCCTTAAACAGATGCGTCCCACCCGGCTGGAAGACCTGATTGCGGCGGTGGCCCTGTATCGTCCCGGCCCGATGGCGAATATTCCTGATTATTGCCGGAGAAAACACGGGGAAGCATGGGAGCCGCCGCACGAGGAAATCCGCGATATTCTTGAAGAGACCTATGGCATCATGGTCTATCAGGAACAGGTGATGCAGATTGCCCAGAAAATGGCGGGCTACAGCCTTGGGGCCGCTGACTTGCTGCGGCGCGCCATGGGTAAGAAAATCCGTGCGGAAATGGATACCCAGCGTGAGATTTTCACGGAAGGGGCCGTCAAGCGCGGGATTGATCGGGATAAAGCCGTTGAGGTGTTTGACCTCATGGCGAAATTTGCTGACTACGGCTTCAATAAATCGCATGCGGCCGCCTATGCGCTGGTCTCGTATCAGACGGCGTGGATGAAGGCCAACCATCCGGTGGCGTTCCTTGCGGGCTGTATGTCTCTTGCGCGGGAACGGACGGAAAAGCTGGCCGCTCTGCGGCAGGAAGCCGAACGGATGGGTATTAAGGTTCTGCCGCCGGATGTGAACAAGTCGGAAGCCGATTTCTCGGTTGAGACATTGCCGGATGGGAGCCACGGTATTCGTTATGCTCTGGCGGCGGTCAAAAAGGTTGGGTTCAGCGCGATGGAAGCTCTTGTGGCAACGCGTGGGAACAAGCCATTTAAGGATCTGGCAGACTTTGCCATGCGGATTGACCCGAAGCAGATCAACCGCATGCAGATGGAAAATCTGGCAAAAGCCGGAGCGTTTGAATGTCTGGATAAAAACCGGGCGCTGGCGTTTAACTCGGCGGATACCATTTTGCGGCGGGCGCAAAGTCAGGCGCAGGAGGCGGCGTCGGGGCAGATCGGTCTGTTTGGTGGCGGTGGGCATGTGGAACCGCTGCGTCTTGCAAAATGTCAGGACTGGCCGGAGTTCGAGCGTCTGGCCATGGAGGCCGAAGCCATTGGCTTCCACATGACGGCTCATCCGTTGGACTCCTACGGCACAGTGCTGCGTCGTCTGGATGTGACGCGTTGTTCTGGCCTGCTTTCCGCAGCGGAGGCCGGGGTGGGGCGCGTGCGTATTGCGGGCTGTGTGGTGGACCGTAAGGAGCGCCCGACCCGCACGGGGAACAAGATGGCGTGGGTCCGGCTTTCAGATTCCTCCGGTGGGTGTGAAGTCACCGTGTTTTCTGAAGTGCTGACCCGTGTGCGCGAAAGTCTTACAGCTGGCACAGCTGTTTTGGTGACAGCAGACCTGAAGCTGGAAGGCGAGGCGATGCGCATTACAGCTACCGACATTGTGGAGCTTGAGCAGGCTGCCGCGCAGGCAAAAAGTGAGTTGCGGATATGGGTGGAGCAGGAAGGCGTTTTGCCACGTCTGAATGAAATTCTGACCGAGCAAAAAGGGGGTTCCAGCAGGATTACCCTGCTGCCCGGCGTTGCGGAAACCTGTGATGTGGAAATCCGTTTGCGCGGTGGGTATCGGGTTACACCGCTGCTGGGGCAGAGGCTGAAAATGCTGGAAGGCATTTCCCGCGTAGAACAGGTCTGAGGGTGCAAAACTATGGTCACGGCGCGGGTCTGGGTACAGGAACTGCCCTGGCGTGAGCCGGAAGCGGTGTTTGCAGCATGGGGCGATGCGCCCTGGTGTGCGTTTCTGGATAGCGGTGGGCCAGTAGAAGGACGCAGTCGCTGGCAGATTTTCTGCCGAACGCCGCGGCAGATTCTGGTGGCGCAGGATGGGCAGATTTTTCAGGGCTCCCAGCCGCCTGTGCCTTTTTTGCCAGATACGTTGTTTGCTGGGTTACGGCAGGCCATGCCGTCTGCTGTTGTCCGCGCAGGCGGGCCGGAGGAAATACCGGAATTGCCATTTTCCGGTGGCTGGATCGGGTTTGCCGGATATGGTTTCGGGCAGTATCTGGAACATATTGTGCCCGGGCATTCTGTGCAGGATGAGCCGGACTGGGCTTCCGGTTTTTACGATCATGCCTTTGTGTGGGACCGTCTTTCAAAACGGGTGTTCGCCACAGGCATTGTATTGGCTGAGGGCGATGAGGCTGCGGGGCGGAAGGCGGTTGCAGCGCATGTTGCGGCATGGAATGCCGTGCCTACGGATGTGGGGGCTTTGCCTGATGTGCCTCGGGTGCGTTTTCGTCTTGATCAGTCCAGCGCATCGTATTGCCGGGCTATAGAGCGCGCTAAAGCGTATATTGCCGCCGGGGATATTTTTCAGGTGAATATCACAGGGCGCTATTCTTCCTTCTTTCCAAAAGACTTTTCCAATACGGCCCTCTATCTGGCTCTGCGTCAAAAGGCTCCGGCACCGTTTGGGGCGTATCTGTCCTGCGGGGCTGGATGCGCGTTGCATTCCACGTCACCAGAACGGTTTTTGCAGTGTGATGCGCAGGGTGTTGTGACGTCCCGCCCCATCAAGGGCACAGCCCCACGAGGGCAGACGCCGGAAGAGGATGACGCCTGTGCGGCTGCTTTGAATGCAGATGACAAAGAGCGTGCCGAAAATCTGATGATTGTTGACCTCATGCGGCACGATATTGGCCGTGTGGCGCGGGTTGGGAGCATGAGCGTGCCGGAGTTTCTGACGGTGGAACGCTTTGCTCATGTGCATCATCTGGTGTCCGAAGTGCGAGGAGAGCTGGAGGCCGGGCAGGATGTATTTGACCTGCTGCGCGCCACTCTGCCGCCCGGCTCTGTCACAGGGGCACCGAAGCATCGGGCGATGGAAATTATTGAAGACCTGGAAGCCTCTCCGCGTGGGGCTTATTGCGGCAGCATGTTCTGTATCGGGGTGGAAGGGCGTCTGGAAAGCTCCGTGATCATTCGGACCCTTGTCCGGAAAAAAGATTCACTGACCCTGGCTGCGGGGGGCGGTATTACCATCCTCTCTGACGCGCAAAAGGAATATGAAGAAATGCGCCTGAAATTAGCGCCCTTTCTTGCGCTGTTTGGAGGTGAGGCATGAGTCTGGTCTGGTTGAACGGTAATCTGTGCGAGGCTGCGCAGGCGCATGTCAGTCTGGCGGATCGGGGTCTGACGCTGGGGGATGGTCTGTTTGAAACGCTGCGTGTGCAAAAGGGTCGTGTATGCCATCTGGATTTGCATATGCAGCGTTTGCAGCATGGGGGAGCCGTGCTGGGCTTGTCTGTTCCTGACGCTGCAACAGTGGCGCAGGCCGCACAGGCGCTTTTGCAGGCTACGGATGTGCAAAATGGCTCTGCTCGCCTGACAGTCACACGCGGCGTGGCTCCGAGAGGGCTTTTGCCGCCGCAGGATGGTGGCCCCACTGTTTTTATGACCGTTACGGCAGGGCAGGCAAAAGTCTCATCCGTCTCCCTTATGACAAGCCAAACCATCCGGCGAGATGAGCAATCTCCGTTGAATCGTCTGAAAAGCCTCAATTATCTGCCCAATATTCTGGCCCGGCAGGAAGCTGCACGGGCAGGGTGTGAGGAAGCCCTGTTGCTGAATGTGCAGGGGAGGGTGGCAGAAACAACCATCAGTACGGTGGTGCTTCAGGAAGGGGGCGAATTTTTCACCCCGACGGTCGGGGAAGGCGCGTTGCCCGGGGTCGCGCGGGCTGTTTTGTTGCAGGCGGGAATGTTGCGGGAAGAGCCTGTTTCTCTGGCGCGCCTGAAAGCCGCAGAGGGGCTTTACCTGATTAACAGTCTGAGCGTGCGGCAGGTGAGGGTGTTTGATGGTGCGTTTGTCCGGCAGTCCGCAGCAGGGCTGAGCAGGCTGTGTGCTGTACTGGACATATCGTTGCCTGCGTAGGGGGCAGTGTAAAGGTTACCTTCCCGTTTTGACTGGTGTGCTCTGTAAAAAAGGGAAGGCAACTTTTTCAGGAAGGCCTCGTTAGGGGCATGAGTGCCTTTATACATCTTCAACGGGAGGACATCCCATGTCTTCAAAATTATATTCCATGACTTTGGCTGTTTCCATGCTGATGGCACCCACTCTCGCGCTGGCGCAGACAACGCAGAGTGATTCGGTTCCCGGCGCGCCGACCGCAAATTCTGCGGCGTCTCAGGTTGGTAAGGTGCCGCCTGCGGCGAAGGACGAGAACGGCAATCGGGTTGAGCCGTCTCATAAACTCTGGAACAACCCGCGCACCGAGGCGGAACAGCCCGGGACGCAGCCGCCCTCCAATGGTGGTAATGGTCAGGACGCGACGACGAACCGCGGTACCACAACTCCGGGCCCTCAAACCGAAAAGCCTGATCAGCCGACTCACCCCCGTAAGCATTACCCTCTGGCACATTCGCCTAAATAAAAAGCGTGCTGGAGCCCTTTGTTCCCCGGTGGAGCAGAGGGCTCTTCCTTTATAATGCGCTAATCCCCTGCTAATCAGGCATGCAGAGGTGGGGCTTGTCTGATCCTGGGGGAAAGACCAATCCTAGACGACATGACCCGGTGAGGTGATGCCGTTTTTTATGCGCATTCACCTCTGGTACTATGAGAGGTGACCCATGCAGGAAGAAGCAGTCAAAGAAAAACCGGCTGAACAGGTCTCTGCCCCGGAGTATGATCTGCGGCAGATCGATTGTGATCCGAATTTCTGGTACCCCATTGCGTGGTCGCACAAGGTGCGTCCGGGCAAGGCTTTTCCTGCCCGCTATGCCGGACACCCCATTGCCCTGATCCGTCCGGAAAATGGACCGGTCTATGCGCTGGAAGACCGTTGTGCGCATCGGCAGGTGCCGCTTAGCAAAGGTATGGTCGAGGGCGACTGCATCAAATGCTGCTATCATGGCTGGGCGTTTGACCGTGCAGGTCAATGTGTCACGGTGCCTTACCTTAATAAGGAAGGCGTGGGGCGGCCAGTTAAGTCTTATCCCTGCCGGGAAAAAAGCGGTCTGATTTTTGTTTTCCCCGGAGATCCTGCTCTGGCGGACAGCGTGCCGATGCCCGACATTGCGCAGGTTGAAAATCCGGAATTCAAGACCCGTCGCTTCCATCCGCGCCTGAAATGTCACTACACCTTCATGCATGAAAACCTGATGGACATGAACCATCAGTTCCTGCACCGGCGGCAGATGGGCTCCATCACGGCCCGTTTTATGGGGCAGGACAAGGGCGAGAATTTTCAGGAAGCCCGGTATAGCTTTGCCCGTAAGGGCGGCAACCAGCCGTTGGCGGAAGCGCTTATTTTCGGCAAGCATCGTGAGATTGAAGGGCAGGAACAGCCGGTGGAGGAAATTGTCTCCATCCGCACCACCTACCCGTACCAGACTCTGCAAATTCATGACAAAGATGGCGATCTGGTGATGGACCTGTGGGTCGCCTATGTGCCGCTTGGGTCTGACCAGCTGGGCACCCAGACATTTGGTCTGCTCTCCGTTAAAAAGCCCAAATGGGGCTTTCTGCTGGATATGGCCTGGCCGGTGCTGGGGATCTTCACACACCGTATTTTTGAAGAAGACCGCGAAGTTGTGGAGCTTGAGCAGAAGGCCTGGCGTGAACTTGGGGGCGACCACAACATTGAAGTCTTCCCTATTGTGAAGGCTCTGCGGGCTCTGCTGGCCCGTAAAGGCGTGCCCAACGCAAACGCCAAACCCATCCACAAGGGCTGATAACCCGCATTTTTGCCTTGCAAGGGCCAGCGAAAACCGTCATATCGGCATCGCTTGGCCCAGGCCGGGACTACGCACGCGAAGCCATACACCTTCTGGTGCCCTGAACAGTATAAGGGGCCGTGCTTCGCGGAGGATTAACCAGATAAGGTAGGATACGCCCCATGGCGATGCCAGATTTCACACTCCGCCAGCTGCTTGAAGCTGGTGTTCACTTCGGTCACCACACCCGCCGCTGGAACCCGCGGATGGAGCCATACCTCTTCGGTGTGCGTAACCAGGTCCACATTATCGACCTCCAGCAGACCGTTGGCCTGCTTGACCGCGCCCTGCAGGCAATCCGCAACACTGTTGCCGGTGGTGGCCGCGTTCTGTTTGTTGGCACCAAGCGCGCCGCTGCAGAACCGATTGCTGAAGCTGCAAAGCGCTGCGGTCAGTATTACGTCAACCACCGCTGGCTGGGTGGCATGCTGACGAACTGGAAGACCATTACGGGTTCCATCAAGCGTCTGCGCCAGATTGAAGAAACGCTGGACGGCGGCACGTCTGGTCTGACCAAGAAAGAAATTCTTGAGCTGACCCGCGCACGTGACAAGCTCGAACGCTCCCTCGGCGGGATCAAGGAAATGGGCGGTCTGCCCGACATCCTGTTCATCATCGACACCAACAAGGAAAAGCTGGCTGTTGAAGAAGCTAACAAGCTGGGCATTCCGGTTGTGGCGATTCTGGACAGCAACTCCGACCCCAAGGGCGTGACCTTCCCGGTTCCGGGTAACGATGACGCCATCCGCGCCATCTCCCTGTATTGCGATCTGGTCTCCTCTTCCGTTCTGGACGGGATCTCCGCTGAACTGGGCGCTTCTGGCCAGGATTTCGGTGCTGCTGAAGAACTGCCGGTTGACCCGGCTCTGGAAGCAGAAGTTCCGGCTGCGGCACCTGAAGCTGCTGCTGCTCCGGCACCTGCTGCAAACTAAAGTTTTGCTGACCGGCCCGCGCATGATCTGCCGGGCCGGTTTTTCAGATACGATAGATGCCTGCACACAGGCATGACAGCCCTGTGCGCGCCCCCACGGGCGCGTTCCGGTTTTTAAGGAGATGAACTATGGCGGCCATTACCGCTGCACTGGTCAAAGAACTGCGCGAAAAAACGGGCGCAGGCATGATGGACTGCAAAAAGGCTCTGAACGAGTCCAATGGTGAAATTGAAGGCGCCATTGACTGGCTGCGCACCAAGGGCCTTGCTGCTGCTGCTAAGAAATCTGGCCGTGTTGCCGCTGAAGGTCTGGTTGCTGTTGCATCAGAAGACAAGAAAGCAGCCATGGTTGAAGTGAACGCCGAGACGGACTTTGTGGCCCGTAACGAAGCGTTCCAGAGCTTTGTTGAATCTGTTGCTCAGGTTGCCCTGAAGGTCGGTGACGATCTGGAAGCCATCAAGGCTGCAACGCTGGCTACCGGCCGCACGGTTGCTGATGAACTGACGCACCTGATCGCCACCATTGGCGAAAATATGTCCCTGCGTCGCGCTCGCGTGTTCACGGTGCCGTCTGGCGTTGTGGCAACGTATGTGCACGGTGCACTGCGTCCGGGCGTTGGCAAGATTGGTGTTCTGGCTGCTCTGGAAGCTCCGACCGCTTCTGACGCCATCAACCAGCTGGGCCGCCAGATTGGCATGCACGTTGCTGCAACGCGTCCGTCCGCTCTGGACGTGACCAGCCTTGATCAGGCTGAAGTTGAGCGTGAACGCGCTGTGCTGATCGACCAGGCGAAAGACTCCGGTAAGCCGGAAGCCATCATCGAAAAGATGGTCGAAGGTCGTATCCGCAAGTTCTATGAAGAAGTTGTTCTTCTGGAGCAGGTGTGGGTGCATGACGGTGAAAGCCGCGTGAAGAAGGTTCTGGAGAAAGCTGGCGTGAAGCTGGTTGGCTTTGACCGCTTCCAGCTGGGCGAAGGCATTGAAAAAGAAGCCGACGACTTTGCTGCTGAAGTGGCCAAGGTTTCCGGCGTCTAAGTCAGGCGTTTCTGCACGATGATGCAACAGGGCGGGACTTCCCTCGACAGGGAGGCTCCCGCCCTTGTGCTTTCTGCGGCCTTGTTGGGTGAAAATAACGCCCGTGTGCATGTGCTGACAGAAGAAAACGGGCTGGTGCGCGGTGTGGTCTATGGGGCCAGATCCCGTGCAGGCAGCGCGTTATGGCAGCCGGGGAATCTGGTTAAAACCCGTTTTCAGGCCCGCTCTGCCGGCGGCATAGTCCGGCTTTCTGGTGAATTACTCTATGGATGCGGCTTCCGGCTGCTGGATGCGCCGCTCACGCTGGCCATGGTCCAGTCCGTCTGCGTGCTGGCCGATGCGGCTTTGCCAGAGGGTGAGCCGTGTCCGGTGCTGTTTGCCAAAACGGTAAAGCTTCTCAGTTTTCTGGGGTTTGATCCCGCCGTGTCCGAGCGCGAAGGGCTGCCGGATGTGGTGCGCTGGGAATGCGCGTTGCTGACCGAGCTTGGCTTCGGGCTCGATCTTTCCGCCTGTGCGGTCACCGGGGCGACAACAGGACTTGCCTATGTCTCTCCCAAAACAGGAAAAGCGGTGTCAGAAGACGGCGCCGGGGAATGGAAAGACCGGCTTTTACCGCTTCCGTCCTTCCTGCTGTCTGAAGAGGAAACCGGCACACCGGAGGATTGGCTGGCCGGACTGCGGCTGACAGGTCATTTTCTGGCGCGGGACGCCTTCGGGCAGCGGCATCGCCCCCTGCCTGCGGCACGGGAGCGGCTGGTGGACCGTGTGACGCGTCTTGCCGGACAGCCGAATGAGGCTGCTGACGAAGAAGGAGACTAGAACAAAACGCGTCACAGCGTTATGTCTCAGGCTGTATGAGAGCCGGCATTGGGTCTGGGGAGCAGGAAATGAGCGAGACATTTGAAGGCCATATTGAGGATACCAAGCTGGCGGATGCGCTCAGTGAACGGTATCTGGCCTATGCGCTGTCCACCATCATGTCGCGCTCGCTGCCTGACGTGCGGGATGGCCTCAAGCCGGTGCATCGTCGGCTTGTTTACGCCATGCACCAGCTCAAGCTGGACCCGTCCTCCGGCTTCAAGAAATGTGCCCGTGTGGTGGGGGACGTTATTGGTAAATTCCATCCGCATGGGGATGCCTCGGTCTATGAGGCACTCGTGCGTCTCGCGCAGGAATTTGCCGCCCGTTATCCGCTGGTAGAAGGGCAGGGGAACTTCGGGTCCATTGACGGTGATAACGCCGCTGCCATGCGATACACCGAAGCCCGCCTGACGGAAGTCGCCAAGGCTCTGCTTGATGGGATCGAAGACGACGCCGTCGATTTCCGCCCGACTTATGATGGTGAAGAGCAGGAGCCGGTTGTGCTGCCTGCGGCGTTCCCGAACCTGCTGGCCAATGGCGCGGCCGGGATTGCCGTGGGGATGGCCACCAGCATTCCGCCGCACAACGCTGCCGAAGTCTGTGCGGCTGCTGCACTGCTGGCCCGTAAGCCAGAAAGCACCACGGCTGAGCTACTGGCGCTGATGCCGGGGCCAGACTTTCCGACCGGCGGCCTGATTGTTGAAGATTCGGATGCCATTCTGAAAGCCTATGAAACAGGCCGTGGTGGCTTCCGCATGCGGGCGCGGTGGGAAGTCGAGCAGGGGCGCTTTGGCACCTGGCAGATTATTGTCACCGAAATTCCGTATCAGGTGCAGAAGTCCCGCCTGATTGAGCAGATTGCCGACCTTCTGGAGCAGAAGAAGCTGCCGTTGCTGGGCGATATCCGGGATGAAAGCACGGATGAAATCCGTCTGGTTCTGGAGCCCAAAACACGCGGTATTGAGCCTGAAGTGCTGATGGAAACCCTGTTCCGGGCGACCACGCTGGAAAGCCGCTTTCCGCTGAACATGAACGTGCTGAGTGCAGACCGCGCACCGGGCGTCATGGGGCTGAAAGACGTTCTGCGGGCCTGGCTGGACCACCGCCATGTTGTGCTGGAACGCCGGAGCCGCCACCGTCTGGCCGCCGTGCTGCGGCGTCTGGAAATTCTGGACGGTTTTCTGGCGGTTTACCTCAATCTGGATGAAGTCATCCGCATTATCCGGGAAGAGGATGATGCCAAGGCCAGCCTGATTGCCACCTTCTCACTGACCGATTTGCAGGCCGAGTCTGTGCTTAATATGCGCCTGCGGAGCCTGCGCCGGCTGGAAGAACTGGAAATCCGCAAGGAGCATGACGGGCTCTCAGCCGAAAGAGCCGAACTGGAAACGCTTCTGGCTGACGAGAAGAAGCGCTGGTCCCGTATCGGGCGCGAACTTGAGGGCATGGTCAAGAAGTTCGGGCAGGGCCAGCTGGGCAAGCGCCGCAGCACATTGCAGTCTGCTCCGGCCCCCGTTGATATCTCCGTGGTGGAAACGGTGGAGCGTGAGCCTCTGACCCTCATCCTGTCTCAGAAAGGCTGGGTGCGGGCAGTAAAAGGTCATGCTGTTGATCTGGAAAACCAGAAGTTCAAGGAAGGGGACGGCCTGCGGCTTGCCGTGCCCTGCCAGAGCACAGACAAATTGTGCTTCTTCGGCACAGATGGGCGTGCCTTTACCGTGAAAGGGGCGGATCTGCCGCGCGGGCGTGGCGATGGCCAGCCGGTGCGTCTGCTGTTTGACCTTTCGAACGATGAAGACGTGATTGCCGTGTTCCCGGTGCAGGCCGGTCAGCGCCGGCTTGTTGCCTCCAGCGCCGGGCGCGGCATGCTGGTAGAAGAAGAGAGTATGGTGGCGGAAAAACGCTCTGGCCGTCAGGTGCTGAACCTGAAGGGCGAGGAAAGTGCGCAGCTTTGCGTGCCGGCGGAAGGTGATCAGGTCGCCGTGCTGGGCAGCAACCGTCGCTTCCTGATCTTCCCGCTGGAGCAATTGCCGGTTATGGGTCGTGGGCTGGGTGTTGGCTTGCAGAAATATGGCAAAGCCAGTGAGTCCCTGAAAAACGCAGTCGTCTTTAAAGCTGAGGATGGCCTGCTGTGGCCCGGAAACGTGCGCCTGCGTCCGTTTGCTGACCTCCAGACCTGGGTGGGCAAACGTGCCGCTGTCGGTAAGGAAGCTCCGTCCTGGGCGCTCAAGAAAGCCTGAGCCGGAGTTACGCCTCAGCGTCCAGCGTATGCCAGACGCCGTGGGTCAGGATTTCGGCAGGCTGGAAGCGGGATTTGTAGGACATCTTCCGGCTCTTCTGAATCCAGTAGCCCAGATACAGGTAGGGCAAACCAAGGCGGGCTGTTTCCTCAATAAGGAACAGCACTGCCAGACTGCCAAGTGAGCGGCGGGGCAGGTCTGGGTTATAGAAGCTGTAGACAGCGGATAGCCCATCTTCCAGCCGGTCAATCAGGCTGACAATCATCAGTTCACCGGCCTCTGTCCGGAATTCAAACAGCATAGTTTCCACGGGCGTGTCTTCCACCATGCTGCGATAGTCTTCCCCCGTCATGGTGGCCATGTCGCCGTCCGTATGGCGTGCTGTCTGGTAGCGGCGGAAGAGGGCGTATTGTTCCGGCGTGGTGATGGGCGGGAGACGTCTGGCCTGCAAATCGGCATTGTGACGCAGGGTGCGCCGCTGTGTGCGGTCGGGCTCAAATCGATGAACGGGAACACGGATAGGGGTGCAGGCGGAGCAGGTGGCGCAGACCGGGGCATAAGCCAGCGTATGACTGCGCCGGAACCCGGCACGAGAGAGGCGGTTATGCAGGGCGTCCGCATTGGGGACGGCCAGATCCGCAATCACCTTTCGCTCCATCTGTCCCGGGAGGTAGGGGCAGGGCTGGGGTGCTGTTGTGTAGAAAAACTGCGATTGCCGCAGTGTCGAAACCATACGTCATGTCCGGAAAAGGGATTGGCAGGCCCTTAAAGACCTACAGCCTGACTGACTGTAACAGGAATGCCGCCCGCAACGCACTTGCTTTCAACCCCTGAGGGGTTTCACAGAAAGGCGATGCGGGCGGTGGCCGAAGCGCGAGAGGCTCCGGCGACTGTTCAGACGCCGTATGTCTGTTTGATGCGTTCTGCGGCTTCGATCGCAAAATACGTCAGCACGCCATGGGCACCAGCGCGGCGGAAGGCCAGCAGGCTTTCCATGACGGCGCGCTCATGGTCCAGCCAGCCATTCTGGATGGCAGCCATCAGCATCGCATACTCACCGGAGACCTGATAGGCGAAGGTCGGCACGGCAAATGTGTCCCGCACGCGACGGATGACGTCGAGATACGGCAGGCCGGGCTTGACCATGACCATGTCCGCGCCCTCGGCAATATCCATCTCCACTTCACGCAGAGCTTCATCGCTGTTGGCGGGGTCCATCTGGTAGGTCTTTTTGTCGCCCTTCAGCAGGTCGCCAGAGCCCAGAGCATCGCGGAACGGGCCGTAGAAGGCGCTGGCATATTTGGCGGCGTAGGACATGATGCGGGTATCAACAAACCCGTTCTTGTCCAGCTCCGTGCGGAAGCTGCCAATGCGGCCATCCATCATGTCGGACGGAGCGAGGATATCCACCCCGGCAGCAGCCTGATTGACAGCCTGCTGGGCGAGAATGGTGACGGACTCATCATTCACCACATAGCCATTCCGGATAATGCCGTCATGACCATGGCTGGTGTAGGGGTCCAGCGCCACATCGCCGATCAGCCCGACATTGGGGAATTCTTTTTTCAGAAGGCGCGCAGCCCGACACATCAGGTTGTCCGGATTCAGGGCTTCGGAACCTGTTTCATTCCGGGCTTCAGCCGGTGTGATGGGGAACAGGGCCAGAGCGGGAATGCCCAGTTTAGCGGCGGGTTCAACATGGGCAGCGAGCCGGTCCAGCGTGACGCGTTGTACGCCGGGCATGGAGGCCACATCTGTCACGGAGTTGGTACCCTCCATGAAGAAAATCGGCCAGATCAGATTGTTGATGCCCAGAGAGGATTCAGCGACCAGTCTGCGCGTGAAATCATCAAACCGGTTACGGCGAGGGCGGGCCTGAGGGAAGCGACCAGCCAGCATGGGCGGGATCTCCATTGCGTGTCGGGCGGACCTGAGAGGCCGGGCAATGCGAGGCCAGATCAGGCAGAAACCCGACGGGGGTGAGTAGCGGGAAGCGAGTATGCGCCGCTTCCCGCGTTATGCAACCCCATGCGCGCGGGGGTCAGGAGCGCGCAAGAACGCTGCGATAGCGCCCGTAACCGAGATAGATGGCCATGCCGATGGCCAGCCATACGACCAGCCGGATCCATGTCAGCTTGTCGAGCGAGATCATGACGGCGGAGCAGCTGAGAATACCCAGAACCGGAATAAGGTCCCCACCCGGCACGCGGAAGGCGCGGGGTGCATCCGGAGATTTGCGACGCAGAACCATCACGCCGGCACATACCAGCACAAAGGCCAGCAACGTGCCGATGGACGTCATATGCCCCAGGTCAGAAATGGGCAGGAAGGCGCTGAGCAGGCAGGTGATGATCATAAAGAAGATGTTGGACAGCCAGGGCGTCTGGAACTTCGGATGCGTGCGACTGAACATGGGGGGCAGCAGGCCATCGCGTGACATGGCGAAAAACACCCGGCTCTGGCCCAGCAGCATGCCCATGAGCACAGAGGTAAAGCCGCAGATAATGCCGATTTTTACCGCCAGTTGCAGCCAGTGGAAGGGCGTGCGGTTAATGGCGGTGGCAACGGGTGCGGCGTCACCCAGCATGTCCTTGTAATTGACCAGACCTGTCATGACGAAGGAGAACGCAATATAGGCCAGTGAGCAGACCAGCAGGCTGCCCAGAATGCCAATGGGCATGTCTCGCGCCGGGTTTTTGGTTTCCTGCGCCGTGGTGGAAACCGCATCAAAACCCACATAGGCGAAGAAGATCGTGCCAGCAGCGCGCATGATGCCAGACCAGCCATAATGCCCGAACGTGCCGTCATTCGGCGGAATAAAGGGATGATAGTTGGCGGGATGGATGTAGGAAATGCCAAACCCGATAAAGGCAGCAATCACCAGCAGCTTGATCACGACGATGACGGCATTGACCTTGGCAGATTGCGAGATGCCCCGGATGAGGATCATGGAGACCAGCCCGATAATGAAGACGGCGGGGAGGTTCATCAGTCCGACTGTCAGGCTGCCGTCTGGCATCTGCACGGTCTCAAAAGGGGAGGCTGTCAGGCGTGGAGGGAGCACAAGACCCCACGAATCCAGAAGCGAGACCACGTACCGTGACCAGCTGACTGCCACCGTCGCGGCCCCGACTGCGTATTCCAGAACCAGATCCCATCCGATGATCCACGCCATCAGTTCACCCAGCGTGACGTAGGCGTAGGTATAGGCGCTGCCTGCAATGGGGATCATGCTGGCGAGTTCACTGTAGCACAGCCCGGCGAATCCGCAGGCTATGGCCGCAATCAGGAACGAGAGGATGACGGCCGGTCCGGCATTTTCTGAAGCGGCAATGCCAGTCAGAGAGAAAAGGCCAGCGCCAATGGTAGCCCCCACACCAAGGGCAACAAGGCTGCCCGGACCAAGAACACGCTTAAGGCCTTGCGCGGATTCCAGCTTATCCAAAGGCATGCAGCGCGTAATGAATGACGCTGCGGAAGATGCAGGCCTTTGCGTCATAGACTTTTCTCTCCTGTCTCGACCGTGAAGAAAACGACGTATAGAGCAATTGGTGGTCTTCGTCCCATAGAGAGGCTAGAGTGTCTCTCTTAGCAAGATGTGTTTTAAACGTAACGAACGGCCCGGCACTTACAGGACAGTGCATGGGCCGGTTGAACGAGATGAAATGAGGAGCTCCTGATGAGCCAGACGGATCTGGATCGTTTTTTTCATGCGCCGGTTACAAAGACGGATCCGGATGTTGCAGCAGCGCTCGCCAGTGAGCTGAAGCGGCAGCAGGACGGCATTGAACTGATTGCCAGCGAAAACATGGTGTCTGAAGCCGTGTTGCAGGCTCAGGGCAGCGTGCTGACCAACAAATATGCGGAAGGCTATCCCGGCCGTCGCTATTATGGCGGGTGCTCCGAGGTCGATAAGATCGAAGTGCTGGCTATTGAGCGCGTCAAAACCCTGTTCGGCGCAGGCTTTGCCAACGTGCAGCCGCACTCCGGCGCCAATGCCAACCAGGCCGCCTTTATGGCGCTGTCCAAACCGGGCGACACCATTCTGGGTATGAGCCTCGCTGCTGGTGGTCATCTGACGCACGGTGCGGCTCCGAACTATTCCGGCAAGTGGTTTAACGCTGTGCAGTATGGCGTGCGGAAAGACGATGGCCTGCTCGACTATGAAGAAATGGAGCGTCTGGCCCGTGAGACCAAACCGACCCTGATTGTGGCCGGTGGGTCTGCGTATCCGCGTATCATCGACTTCGCCCGCTTCCGTCGCATTGCGGATGAAGTTGGCGCGTTCCTGATGGTGGATATGGCGCACTTTGCCGGTCTGGTGGCCGCTGGCCTGTATCCGAACCCGCTTGAGCATGCGCATGTGGTGACGTCCACCACGCATAAAACCCTGCGCGGCCCGCGTGGTGGTCTGATCCTGACCAACGATGAAGCGCTGGCGAAAAAGATCAATTCCGCCGTCTTCCCCGGTCTTCAGGGTGGCCCGCTGATGCATGTGATTGCCGGTAAGGCCGTTGCATTTGGTGAAGCCCTTCAGCCGGAATTCAAGGAATACCAGAAAGCCGTCCAGAAGAACGCCAATGTTCTGGCCGAAGTTCTGGTGGAACGTGGGTTTGACATTGTGACGGGTGGCACGGATTCGCACCTGCTGCTGGTTGACCTGCGACCCAAGAAAGTGACCGGTAAAGCTGCCGAGCATGCTCTGGAACGCGCAGGCATTACCGCCAACAAGAACGCCATTCCGTTTGACCCGGAAAAGCCCGCCATCACCTCTGGTGTGCGTCTGGGCAGCCCGGCAGCCACAGCCCGCGGCTTCCGTGAAGCGGAATTCCGTCAGGTTGGTGAAATGATTGACGAAGTGCTGACCGCTCTCGCCGCATCTGGCGGGGAAGGTGACGCCGCAGTGGAAAACGCCGTGCATGAGCGCGTGCGTGAACTCTGCGCACGCTTCCCGATCTATAACCGCTAAAATATGAAATTCTGAGGCAGGGGCTTTGGCCCCGGCCTCAGGGTTTTTCAGATGGAGCGGGCCAGCCGCACAGCGGTATGCCCGCGCATCGGCCTGAGGTTAGGCATGACCAGCAGGCAGTTATCATAAGGCGTTCTGATTTCTTCAGACCCGTCAAATGCCAGTAAAGTCCCCGCTTTTTTAATCACATCGCCGCTGCGAAACGTTTTGACAAACACAAAACGGGACGTGAGGGCCTGTACGTTGTCTGTCACGGTGGCCTGCCGGATTTTCTGGCGGCTGGGCGCAGGGCTGTTATTGGGTGAGACGGTGCCCATCTGTTCCAGAAATGTCTGGCAGACGCTGAGGGCCAGTGTGGCAGCGCTGGGCTGCCAGTGTTGCCCGGCTTCCAGCAGGCAGGCCTTGGCAGTTGTGCGGTTGGAGGCGAAACGCACGTAATCAATCAGCCGGGGACCATCCTCATGTCCGCTATCCTGCACCACCAGCGGCGGAGGGGTTTGGAAAGCCGAAAGAGCTGAGGCCAGCACGCAGCTTTTTTCTGTCATGTTGCTCAAAAGAAGCGGCTCGGCAGGCCAGAGCATGGAATGCAGGTCCAGCAGCGCATCAACCGTGTTGAGGATCGGCATTACGCCGCGCACGCGCTCCATCTCATGCGATGTGTGCTCAGAGGCAATAAGGTCCGGTTGCCAGAGGCGGTTCATGTCCTCATCAATAAAACGGGACAGGGTGGGGCGCGCCGGGTCGAACCGTGCAAAAGCGGCCAGATTGAGAAAAATCAGGGTCAGACGCCCCCGTTCGGGACGGACGGCATGCGTAAGCAAATGATCCAGCGCATAGGCTCCGCTATATTCATTGCCGTGCATGAGTGCCGTGATGGCGACGTGCGGGCCGGGACGGCGGGCTTCAAAATGGTAGGCGCCGGGAATGCCGCAATTGCCGTCTTGCCACGGGCTGAGGTCCGGTGGTGGCAGAGCAATATCAAAATGTGGCAGGGGGAGCTGTGGTGGGGGGAGTGTCTCGGAAAGGGTCCGAAGACGGATGCGTCCCTGTTGCGTGCTCTGGCGGCGGGACGCACAACTCATGACGAAACCCAGCCTGTTATGAAGCTGAAAATCAGGGGGGCATTTTCGCCAGATGAGGGGATAAGACACAGCATAGCGGAGAAAGTATTATCCCCCTTGGCTTATGCTGCAATCCCATCCGTGTCAGGACTCGCCGGCAAGGGTCACAATGTTGGTATGTGTGCGTGTGGTGTCATTGCGCAAACCATCCCGCAGGCCAGCTAGCATCAGGCGGCGGATATGGGGAGTGGTTCTGTTCTTCCAGTACAGTTTTAGCGTGCTGAGGAGCAGGAGGGGAGCGAACGGCAGGAACAGCAATCCGGCAATTTTTTTGTAAAAAAGGATTCTGTTTCTGGTGATATAGTAGATTTTCCACCGGTTGCGGGCAAAGCTGACAGTGGTCTTGCAGTCATGAGAAAATCGGATGCTTGGAACAAACAAAATCTTCAGCCCCAGGCATCGTAATTTCCACGCATAGAGGATGTCATCTGCGTAGATGAACAGGTCTTTCTGCGGCAGTCCCAGCGGGCCACGCACCAGAGCGGCACGGACAAAGAAGCCCACAAAGGAGGCATAATCGACCGGCAGAGGTTTGTTTTGCTGGTAAGCCGCAGGATCTATGGCAAAGGTGCGTCTGCGCGTCTTCAGAAGGCGGAAAAAATTCCCGATGCTGGCAAACGGGTTCAGGCCGGGCCGATTCATGTCACACACGGTCCCGTTGGGGAAATAGACCGCAGCGGCCACCCCGCCCACCGTGGGAGGGAGAGGGAGGGACTGAAACAGTCTGAGCGCGTCAGGCTGCGGCCAGGCATCATCATCAAAACAGACAAGCCAGTCACAGTCTGTCTGGCGCGCGGCATAGTCCATGCCACGTGCAAACCCGCCCGCACCCCCGCTATTTACGGCTTCATGCACGCAATGCAGGCGCGGGTCTGTCTGGGTTTCCAGCCAGTCCCGCGTGCCATCCTGACTGGCGTTATTGACCACCACCACGGCGGAGAAATTCTGGGCGAGCGTGTGCTCCAGAACTGTTTTCAGCATGGGGAGCCGGTTGCAGGTGACAATGACGGCTGTCACCTTGCATAAATGTTGTCCGGCTGAGGAGGCAGGTTGATGAGGCATATCGAGCCTTACAACGCGCGCTTGATGCGCGAGGCAACCCCGGACAAAGGCCTGCGCAGGGGGCGCGGCAGCAGATGCCAGCCGCGTGTCAGCACCCGGCGTACCAGACTGTGCCGGAAGGGGGCCGGTTCATCCCCCGGCGCCGTGCCGCCATTGAAAATGGCTTCATACCAGAAGGTTTTCCGCAGGAAGAACCAGTAGAAAAAGCTTAGCGGTGCGTTACGGTTGTTCCAGGGTTTGGCCTCATACCCGGCATAATGCACAATTTTCGGGTTTTTGAGGTCTTCCAGAACCTTGGCGCGCCAGTCCGCATTCAGATGCGGGAAGATTTCACGGATGCTGTTCACACAGTTCCATGACGTATCCAGCATTTTGACTTTGCCGATCAGATATTTGTTCAGAATATCCTGATCAAGGAACCAGTAGCGCCGGTTGCTCAGGTCCTTGATGGCGGCGTTGGAAATATTGGCGGCCCGGAAGGCATCAAGGTCAAACAGGATGACGCCTGCCTGAAAATAGGCATCGCCCCGGCCTTGCAGCCCCAGATATTCGCTCAGATAGCGGCTGGCGGGGAGGGCTCCGGTTTCTTCCATGGAGCGGATGCCTGCATTCACGAAGTTCTTCATGATCAGGTCAGGCGTTGCCGCAATCACGTTGCCATCCAGCGGTGTGTCCCACAGGCGGCATAGGTCCGTCAGAACAATGGTGTCGCAATCAATATAGAGCGCACGCGGATGATGCTGGAGAAGCTGCCCCAGTGAGAGCCGGTAGAACGTGGCCGGAGAGAAATGCATATGCGTGCTGATGCCGCGATACATATGCTGGCAGTCCAGAAAAGTCAGGCTGCCTTTACTGGCGGGCAGATCAATATGGAACTGCCGCTTCAGCAGATTGCGTTTGAGGGGCGGAATGCCCCCGTCCAGCACAACCAGTTCCAGAAAACGGTCTCTGTTGAAGGACGCCTTGATGGATTCCAGCAGGGCTGCCAGATGCGGAACAAAATTTTCATCTGCCGCAGTGACAATGGTCACGGCGTTCGCTGCGGGGGCCGACGGGTTCTTGGGGAGGATGACCTCTTTCCCGGTTTTTGTATTTTCAAAGAAGCAGCGTGCGCGTTCAATCACGCCCTCTTTGGGCACATGCGGGGAGGCCATGAACACGTTGAACAGCCGTTCACCCAGATAGCCGTAAATCCGGCGGGCCTGAGCGGAGTAATTCGTCAGGTCTGCCCGGCGTTCCACTTCTGCGAGAATGGCGAACAGCCACGCGCAGTAAGTGTCAAACAGGTCCCGCCGGAAGACGAAGACATTGGTAAAGTAGCCCTCATCCGCGGCCATGACCGTATCAAAGGCGGCGAGATCATCCGGGTAGAGGTCGGCAATCACCGCGCGGGTCAGGGTCAGATCATGCGCGAAGTGGTAATCGGCTTCCACATAATGCTGGTAGAACGACGTAAAGCCGACATTCCGCACGGACCACTTCTCCGGGAGAACGGCGCAGGCGTTGGGTGTGTTTTCAATCGTCTTGCGGACAGTCGCGGCGTTCAGGCCCATCTGCTTCAGCGTCTGGGGCGTCATGTCCGGCAGGGTGATGCAGCCATACTGGTCGGGCTTGAGCCCTGTGCAGGCAAAATCCAGAAACCGCCGATAGTGCATGAAGCCAATCCATGCGGCGTCCTGATCATTTTTCCAGGCCCAGTACAGGGCTGTCAGTTCACAATATTCCCGGTTTTTGCTGGAAATATTGTCACCCGTATCATCCCCCCGAATGGGCAGGTGCGTGGTGGCCAGCGCCCGGCCCACCTGAATGGGGCGAAACACCTCATCTTCAAACGTAAAGCCCGCGGCGTGATGGCAGACATAAATATGAACCGGGCCTAAGCCAGTCTGGCGTGTGCTCATCGGGCGCTCTTCGTGCAAATCATGAGACTATGGTCCACTGTTTTGTGCCCGCGTTCAAGTGCCGGATGTGCGACGTGGGGCGGGCTTCCCTCCGCGCGGTGTTCGGGAGGTCTGCTTAGGCTCGGGCGCGTCCGGCAGTGCCTGTTCCTGCGAAAGAATACGCAGGCGCACGGATGCTCCCAGTTCAATCTGCCGCAGCTTTGCGCGCTCCGCAGCGGCACAGAGCGTCAGCGCGGAACCGGTCTGGCCCGCACGCCCTGTGCGGCCGATGCGGTGCAGATAGGCTTCCGGCTGATCTGGCGGGTCATAGTTCACCACGTTTTTCACGGATGGCAGGTCCAGTCCGCGCGCGGCGATGTCGGTTGCGACCAGCACCAGAATTTTGCCAGCGGCAAAGCTGGCCACCGTTGCATTGCGCTGGGCCTGAGAAAGGTCAGCATGCAGCGGGGCGGCCTGAACGCGGGCTTTTTTGAGTGTGGCGGCCAGTTGGTCGGCTTCGGCTTTGGTTTTGACGAAAATAATAGCTCGGTTGGTGCGGTCCCGTATGAAAAACTGCCGCAGGAAGCCGGTTTTCTGGGCAGGTTCTATAAAGAGTGCGCCCTGACGAATAGGGCCACGCTTTTCTGCGGCACGGGTAATATGAATTTCTTCTGGCCGCCGCAGCAACTGCTGAACGGTCTGTTTCAGTGCTGCCGGTAGCGTTGCGGAGAAAAACAGCGTCTGCCGGACAGGGGGCAGCAGGCTGACAATGGCAGCACTTTCTTCAAAAAATTCCGGGGAGAACAGGCGGTCCCCTTCATCCATCACCACGCGGGTGCAGGAGGCGAGCATAATCTCCCCGCCATCGGCAAAATCCAGCAGGCGGCCGGGGGTGGCAATCAGCACACGCGGTCCGTCATGCAGCAGCCGCTCGGCCTGATGCGCCCGGTCAGCGCCGCCATAGAGCGGAATAACCGCAACGGTGCCCGCTTTCTGGCGGGAATTATCGGCCTTCTGGCCCAGACAGGTGCGGAATACACGCGCCGTCTGCAAAGCCAGCTCACGCGTGGGGACCAGCACCAGTACATCCTGCGTGCGTTTGCTTTCCAGAAGCTGTTGCAGCATGGGCAGGGCATAGGCGGCCGTCTTGCCCGTGCCGGTTGGGGCAATGGCCAGAATATCTTTCTGTGCAAGGGCTGCGGGAATGGCGGCGTGCTGGATGGGCGTGGGCTCTTCCATGCCTGCCTGTGCGGCCCATGTGCACAAAGACGGCAGAAGGCCCATTGCCTCAAAGCTGTTGGACATGCTGTGTGGTATCCGTCCTGACCGGGTTTGAAACGAAAAAAAGCAGGGGAGCCTGATGGCTGAAGACGTATATGCCGGAAAGGTGCCGGGTTCAAATCCTGTCTCCGCTCTGGTGGTGGGGGAAGATTTTGCCGGCATGCGCTCTCAGGCTCTGGGGCTGGCAAGCCGGGCGGGGTGGGAGAGCCACTTTCAGGCCGTCAGCCCCGGTCGGCTTGCACGTTTGATGCTTGCCGGTCCGCAGGTTCTGGCCCGTCCTTTTCTGCGCACATCCTCCGGCGCACCGTTTGGGAGCATGCCGGAACTGGCGCAGGCGAATGTGGTCATCAGCATTGGCGGCAAAGGTGGTGCGATAGGGGCGGCGCTGCGGGCGCCGGGGCGGCCTGTGGTGCAGGTGCAAAATCCGCGTCAGTCTCTGGAGCGGTTTGATCTGATTGTAGCCTGTGAGCATGACGAAATTTCCGGCCCCAATGTGCTGCTGGGTCGCACGGCTCTGCATGGCCTGACACCAGAAGTGCTGGCGCAGGCGCAGCAAGACTGGATGCCCCGTTTTGCCGGTCTGCCGCGTCCGTTGATTGCTGGGCTGGTGGGCGGCTCGAACGGGCGTTTCAAGTTTGGGGTTCAGGAAGCCCACAAGCTGGGGGCGCTCCTGGCACAGGCTGTCGGGCAACAGGGCGGAAGCCTGATTGTCACGCCTTCTCGTAGGACAGACCCGGACGCCCTGCGGGTTCTGACGGAATTGGTGGAAGGGGCTGGCGGCACCGTCTGGAACGGTGAGGGAGACAATCCGTATCGGGGACTGGTGGCCTGTGCGGATAGTCTCGTGGTGACGATGGATAGTGTTTCCATGGTATCCGAGGCCGTGGCAGGACCGGCCAGCGTGTTTGTGTTCCCACTGCCGGGCCGCTCCCGGCGGATTACCCGCTTTCTGCAAGGACTGGAGGCGGCAGGCCGCATCCGCATGCTGGATGAGGACATATCCGCTCAAGGCCTGACGCCATGGGCTGTCACGCCGCTGGATGATACGCCGGAACTGGTGGCAGAAATGCATCGGCGGCTGGGATTCTAGGGGCAGCGTTTCCCAGATCGGTCAGTGACTTCCCGGCGGCAGGCGCTTAAGAGAAACACACAAAGCAGAACCAAAGGAAAAGCCATGAACAAGCAGCAACCGGGTGGCGTGGTGTTCAGAACCCTTGTGCAGATTAATGCCGGGCGGTCTTTTCTGGCCAATCTGGGTGGGTTTGCCTGCGTCGTGCTGATGCTGGGGCTGGCCAATATTTTCTGTCGCAGCATTTTGCATACGGATCTGTTGTTTGAACTGCGTCTGCTGATTGTGGCTGTTGCTCTGTATTTCTTTGTGCCGCCGCTTGCGCTCTGGCTGTGGACAGGCCGGACGTCTGATAAGCCGTAACGAGGCAGCAAGCGCGCTTTTCCACCATAGCCGCCCTGCATCCGGGTCCGTCAGGGGTAGGAGAGGTGCGAGATCCGTGCTTTAGGACTTATCCATAACAACGAGGTTGATGATGGATAGTGACGTTAAGTGCCCCAAATGCGGTTCCGCCTATGCGTATCAGGATGGCGCATTGTGGATCTGCCCGGAATGCGGGCACGAATGGAGCCAGCAGGATCAGGCCGCCGAGGCTGACGGCGCAGAAGGCAGCACGGAAATCCGCGATGCCAACGGCAATGTGCTGGCCGATGGGGATACTGTGACCGTGATCAAGGATCTGAAGGTCAAAGGGTCTTCACTGGTGGTCAAAGGCGGCACGAAGGTTAAGGGCATCCGTCTGTCTGATGGCGGAGACGGGCATGACATTGCCTGCAAGATCCCCGGTATCGGGGCCATGAACCTGAAATCCGAGTTCGTGAAGAAATCCTGACACTGAGGCAGGCAAACCTGCCCGCAGCGTCGTTATGAAAAACGGCCTCAAACGCCAGCCCGGAATTTTCAGGCTGGCTGTTTGAGGCCGTTTTTTTAAACCCAGATTGTTCCGAGCAGAATAAGAGTGCCGACAATCAGTGCTGCCACATGGCGCATGACATGTTCGGGAGAGTCTGGCGGCAAAACCAGATAATACTGAAAGCAGTAGATCAGCAGGCCGCAGCCCACGATCACCAGAATGGTGCGGGCAATGGGGAAGGAAGAAAAATCACGCGGATCAAGCTGCATCGTGTGGTCTCCTCCCTTCGGGCCGTAATCTTTGTCTTATGTGCCTGAAAAAGCCGAGACAGGGTAGCCTTGTACGAACAGGGCTGTTCTGAGGGATGTCTGGTTGATCTGTGCCGCAACGGCTTTGCGCACCACCGGCTTGGCATGGAAGGCCAGCCCCAGACCGGCTTTTTTCAGCATCGGCAGATCATTCGCGCCATCCCCGATTGCCAGCGTTTCTGCCAGCGGGATTCCGTGCTCAGTGGCCAGACGGTCCAGCAGAGCCAGCTTGGTGTCTGGCCCAAGAACTGGGTGCCCTGTCTCACCGGTCAGAATGCCCTGCGCCTCATCCACAATCAGCGTATTGGCATGGTCTTCATCAAACCCGCACAGGGCTGCCACGCGGGATGTAAAGAAGGTGAACCCGCCGGACACAAGGGCCGTATGCGCCCCGTGCGCGTGCATGGTCTGCACCATCTCTTTAGCACCCTCGTTCAGGGTGGCATCGTTCCACGCCTTTTCCAGCAGGGCAGACGGAAAGCCTTTCAGCAGGGCCACGCGTTCCCGCAGGGCGGTAGCAAAATCCAGCTCACCATTCATGGAGCGGGTGGTAATGGCGGCAATTTTCTCGCCAATGCCCGCATGAGTGGCCAGATCATCCAGCGTTTCATTCGCCACGATGGTGCTGTCCATGTCCGAGACCAGCAGTCGTTTGCGTCGGCTGGCCTGATGTGTCAGGACCGCATCAATCGCCCGGCCTTCCAGTGCAGCATGCAGGGCTGGCAGGTGCTCGGCTGCTGTGGCGGGGCAGGGGATATCAACCGCTTCTTCCGGTGAGAGAACGGTGATGTCCCGTGCGCCATCCAGCGTATCCCGCGCGAGGGCGATGGTAGCGTTATCAAGGGTGGTGGCGTCGCGTTGTGCGACAAGTGTCAGAACAAAGCTCATCATTTCAGATCGGTGTGTGACAGGAATGCCCGCATGAAGCAAGCGGAAGACCAGACAACCCAACCCCCGGCCCTGATCATTGCCGGACCAACCTGTTCGGGCAAATCTGCTCTTGCCCTTGCGGTAGCGCAGGAACTCGGCGGCACCATCATCAATGCGGATTCCATGCAGGTGTACAAAGACCTGCATGTGCTGACAGCCCGCCCGAGTGCAGCAGACGAGCAGGTTGTACCGCATCGCCTTTATGGCGTTCTGCCCGCCGCGGAAAAAGGCAGCGTGGCCTGGTGGCGCACGCAGGCTCTGGCCGCCATGGATGAGGCATGGGCCACAGGCCGCCTGCCCATTTTGTGTGGCGGCACCGGGATGTATATGCGCGCCCTGACCGACGGGTTGGCGGAAATCCCCGATTGCGGGGAGGCCGCACGGACGGAAGCGCGTGCACTGGTGGCAGAGGAGGGGGCTCCCGCTCTGCATGCCAGGCTTGCCGAGGTTGATCCTGAGATGGCGGCCCGTTTGCAACCGGTTGATTCGCAGCGTGTCTCCCGTGCGTGGGAAGTGTGGCGGGGAACGGGCCGTAGTCTGGCATGGTGGCAGGCTCAGCCGGGGCTACCGCCTGCACCGTGTCGGTTTACAGCCTTGCGCCTGTTGCCGCCCCGGCCGGAACTGCGTGCCAGAATCGCTACACGGTTTGAAGCCATGCTGAAACAGGGCGCTGTGGAAGAAGTACAGGCACTCCTTGCCCAGAAGCTGGACCCGGCCCTGCCCGCCATGCGGGCGCACGGCGTGCCAGAGCTTGCGGCCATGCTGCGTGGAGAGATGTCCGGGGAGGAAGCGGCCCGCCTCGCTATCCTCGCAACGGGCCGTTACACGCGGCGGCAGGCCACGTGGTTTGCGCATCATGACCTGACAAAACCGGGCCAGACGTATGATCTTGATACGTGCATACCTGAGTTCGCGAAATTTTCGGAAAGAAAATGGTTCGAAATTATTTCTTTTATTCTTTTCGGGATTGACGGTTGCCAGCGGGTTCCCTAAAGATGCGGCCAGCCCCTCCATGGGAGAACAGGATAAGATGACACCGCAGACCGCCTCTTCAGCACCCGATGCACAGAAACCGCAGACCCTTCCGGGCGCGGAAGTGCTTATGCGCGCGCTAGATGAGCAGGGTGTGGAAGTTATTTTCGGCTATCCCGGTGGCGCTGTGCTGCCGATTTATGATGCCCTGTTCAAACAGAACCGTATTCGCCACGTGCTGGTGCGGCATGAGCAGGCCGCCGTGCACGCAGCGGAAGCCTATGCCCGCTCCACCGGCAAGGTGGGCGTTGTGCTGGTAACCAGCGGCCCCGGCGCTACCAACGCGGTGACCGGCCTGCTGGACGCCCTGATGGACTCCATTCCGCTGATTTGCCTCTCCGGGCAGGTGCCGTCCTCCCTGATTGGTAATGATGCTTTTCAGGAAGCCGACACCACGGGCATTACCCGCCCGGTAACGAAATACAATTATCTGGTCCGCCGGCCTGAAGATCTGGCCCCTGCGGTGCATGAAGCGTTCACCATTGCCCGCTCTGGCCGCCCCGGCCCGGTGCTGATTGATCTGCCCAAGAACATCACGGTGGGTGATGCCCCGTATGTTGCCGCCAGCCAGACGCCGATGCGCGTTGCTAAAGGCACGGCTGAGCCGGACCGTGAGGCCGTGAAACGCGCCGTTGCCGCTATGAAAAAGGCCCGTCGTCCGCTGTTTTATACAGGTGGCGGTGTGATCAACGCGGGTCCGAAAGCCTGTGAAAATCTGCGCAAGCTGGTGAAGCTGACGGGCTTCCCCATTACGTCCACGCTGATGGGCTTTGGGGCCTATCCGGGGAACGATAAGCAGTATCTGGGCATGCTGGGCATGCACGGCATGTATGAGGCCAATCTGGCCACTCATGGCTGTGACGTGCTGATTGCTCTGGGGAGCCGGTTTGATGACCGCGTGACGGGCCGGGTGGATGCGTTCTCCCCGGATTCCTTCAAGATCCATGCCGATATTGATGCGTCCCAGATCAACAAGATCATCCCAGTCGATCAGCCGATTGTGGGCGATGCCGGTCGGATTATCGAAATGATGATCGAGGAGTGGGAAAAAGAACCCGCTTACGCGCATCAGGCCGATCTTGCTGCCTGGTGGGAGCAGATTGAAGCATGGCGTGCGCTGGACTGTCTGCGGTTCTCGCAGGATCAGGCCCCGGATGCTGTCATCAAGCCGCAGAAGGCCATCCAGCGGATTTATGAACTGGCGCGTGAGACAGGTCGGGACACGTATGTGTCGACCGAAGTTGGCCAGCACCAGATGTGGGCTGCCCAGTTCTTCCGGTTTGACGATCCGAACCGCTGGCTGACGTCCGGTGGTCTGGGCACCATGGGTTATGGTCTGCCCGCAGCCGTTGGCGCGCAGATTGCACATCCCGATGCGCTGGTGCTGGATATTGCCGGTGAGGCTTCCACCCTGATGAATATTCAGGAACTGGGGACCATCGCGCAGTATCGTCTGCCGGTTAAGCTGTTCATTATCAACAACCACTATATGGGCATGGTGCGCCAGTGGCAGGAACTGCTGCATGGGTCTCGCTATTCCGAAAGCTATAGTGATGCCCTGCCGGACTTTGTGAAGCTGGCGGAAAGCTTCCATGCTAAAGGCCTGCGGGCCACACGGATGGAAGAACTGGATGACACCATTCGTGCTGCTCTGGAGCATGATGGTCCGGTGGTTGTGGATCTGTGCGTGACGGAAGGGGAAAACTGCTTCCCCATGATCCCCTCAGGTGCGGCGCATAATGAGATGATCCTTGGTCCGGACCAGGAAGAACGCGGTGCGAAGGTGACGCGTGAGGGCATGATGCTCGTCTGATTGCTCCTCCTTTCTTCTTCGCCGTGTGAGGCACACGGCTTGTTCTGGCGTGTTTTCAGGAATTTTTTCAATGCAGCAGGAAGCTCCCGGCTCTGCGGTCATCTCTCTTCTGGTCGATAACGAAAGCGGGGCACTGGCCCGTATTGTCGGCCTGTTCTCCGGCCGCGGTTATAATATCCGCAGCCTGACGGTGGCTCCGGTGGACGAGCATGGCATGCAGTCCCGCGTGAATATTGTGACCACCGGCACCCCGGCCGATATCCGGCAGATCAAGGCGCAGGTGGAGCGGCTTGTGCCGGTTTCCCGCGTGGCAGATCTGACGGCAGATGGCCCGCATGTTGCGCGTGAGATGGCGATGATTAAAGTCGTCTCCTCTGGCGAACCCCGCACCGAGGCGCTGCGCATTGCGCAGGCGTTCCGGGCGCGGGCGGTGGATACAACAGCTTCGTCCTTCGTGTTCGAGCTGACGGGGTCTACCGACAAACTTGACAGTTTCATCGAGCTGATGCGTCCGCTTGGGCTAGTTGAGGTCTCCCGTACCGGAGTCGCCGCAATCTGCCGCGGTCCCCAGACGATTCAGTCCCTCTGAAGGTGAAAGAGCAGAGCGCCCGCGCTCTGACAGAATAAGGAAGAAACAGTATGACAATGCGTGTGTATTACGACCGCGATTCTGATGTGAATCTGATTAAATCCAAAAAAGTTGCTGTTATCGGTTACGGCAGTCAGGGCCACGCCCACGCCAACAACATGAAAGACAGCGGCGTTAAGGATATCGTGATCGGCCTGCGTGAAGGCTCTTCCGCAATCGAGAAGGCACAGCAGGCTGGCTTTACGGTCATGACGCCGGATAAAGCCGCAGCATGGGCTGATGTTGTCATGGTGCTGACGCCGGATGAAGGCCAGGGTGCCCTTTACAAGGACTCTCTGGAAAAGAACCTGAAGCCGGGTGCCGCTCTGGCATTTGCTCATGGTCTGGCCATTCATTTCCGCATCATTGAAGCCCGCCCGGATCTGGACGTGTTCCTGATCGCTCCGAAAGGCCCCGGCCACACGGTGCGTTCTGAATACCAGCGTGGCGGCGGCGTGCCCTGCCTCGTGGCAATCGCACAGGACAAATCAGGTTCCGCTCTGGACATCGCTCTGTCCTACGCATCCGCTATTGGCGGTGGCCGTGCAGGCGTGATCGAAACCACCTTCAAGGAAGAAGTGGAAACCGATCTGTTTGGTGAGCAGGCTGTTCTGTGTGGTGGTCTGGTCGAGCTGATCCGCGCTGGCTTTGAAACGCTGGTTGAAGGCGGTTACGCCCCGGAAATGGCATACTTCGAGTGCCTGCACGAAACGAAGCTGATTGTGGACCTGATTTATGAAGGCGGTATCGCCAACATGAACTACTCCATCTCCAACACGGCTGAGTATGGTGAGTATGTGTCCGGCCCGCGCGTGATTACGCCGGAAACCAAGAAGGCCATGAAAGGCATTCTGACGGACATCCAGAACGGCACCTTTGTCCGTAACTTCATTCTGGAAAACCAGTCCGGCAACATCGGCTTCAAGGCAACGCGTGCGCGTAATGATGCCCACCAGATTGAAGCTGTTGGTGCAAAACTGCGTGGCATGATGCCGTGGATTGCAAAATCCCGTCTGGTCGACAAAACCAAGAACTAAGAAGCCAGCCAGTTTCTGGTTGCTTCAAGAAAAGGGCCTGTCGGGTAATCCGGCAGGCCTTTTTTTATGCCTTACGGCAAGGTGGGATTGGTTTCCCCCAGAAAGATGCTGGCTTCATCCGGCCTCCATTCTCCAGTGTTTTCATCCCGCCCTTGCAGAACAAGGCGCGGGGTGGAGGTGCCGCGCTGTTTCACGGCCTCTTGCAGAAATGGCTGCATGTCTGCCGTCTGTTTGCGATTGATCAGGCAGCAGAGCCGGGTTTCCGGAAAAGCCGAGAGCAGATGGCCGGAACTGTCTTCGCCCGCAAAAATAATCAGCGGTGGTTGTTTGCGGTGCGCCATGTGCGTGTGGATGATTGAGGTTTTTCCCACTCCGAAGGGGAACGGATAATTGGCTTCCTCCGTCTGGCCATAGAGCTTTTTATGCTGTGTGAGGCGCGCACCAAAAATATGCTCGCGGCGTAAATTGTAGCCATATTCAGCCGATGTTGCGAAAATAGCGACACTTTCTTCCAGCGAGGATGTGCAGATAATCGGGTCGATGCCCTGTTCCTGCAAAATCTGGAAAAGGTCTGCCATTTCCGGCGTCAGGCGCAGCGCCTGCGTGATGGTCACGCTCAGAGGGCCGGTTCTGCCGGGGCGGCTGGCCGGGCTTTTCCATGTCACGCGCTCAATGGACTGGCCAAGCGCGCTCTCATTCGCGGCGCGGGTAAGGGCGACAACATCCTGCACGGTCTGGCCTGCCAGCAGGCGGATGAGCCCGCGCTGGGCCACTTCCTCCCCATGTGTGGCGCGCAGAGCCTGATGATACAGCGCCATTCTCGCCCGGAAGGCCTGCAGGGCCGGATCATCCGCCAGCTCTTCTCGTGGGAGCGGGTGCGGCATATGGCCGTAATGCGCGGCAAGGGCGCGGTAGTCTTCCAGAATATCCTGTATCAGCTCAGAAAAAATGATGGGCTGGCCAGCAAGGTTTTTAAACGGGGCAGGGAGAGGATGCTCGGACCCACCTACGTGCAGAAGGTGCCGGAACTGCTCGGCAGGGAGCAGAAAACTGAAATGTTCCAGCATAAAATGGAACAGGGTTTCCTGAACATTGCCGACAATGGCGGTTTCATCCCAGTCAAACACCGCATAGGGACGCTGGTTGGCGTCATACCCTTCGGAATAGTGGCCGTGTGCATCCATCACGCTTTGCAGGGCGGCGCGCGTGGCGGGGGCCCATTTCAGGACCTCCAGCGTAGGGGGCGGCACATCTGAGGGTATGAAGGATGTTGAAGCCTGAGCAAGGCGTGGGGCGGCCAGCAGGCTGGTGAGGCCAAGACCAAAAGAGCGGCGGGAGAGAGACGGCAACATAGGGTTTCCGGACTGTCGAACACTGATTTGATCAAAACTGATGAAAGAGTGCCTGATGTTCCGGAGGCTGTCACGGCCCGAAAGCTGGAAAGTGTTTAATCTGGAAAGTGCGAGGGCAGCGGCGAGTAGAGGGGCAGCCGTTAGAGGCCGCGCGTAAGGGGGGCGGACGAGCCCAGCGCCACGCCTGCGTTGTGCAGAGCCGTGAGGGTAGGGGTGAGGTCCGGGGCAATGCCTCGGCAGGCATCGGTTAGCACAACTGTCTGGAAGCCTGCTGTGCAGGCATCCAGCGCGGACGCTTTCACGCAGTAATCCAGCGCCAGCCCGCACACAAAAACGCGGGTGATGCCGTGACGCTGCAAGAGGGTTGCGAGCGGCGTTCCCTGCGTGTCTGCACCGCCAAACGCGGAATAACTGTCCTGATCAGCCCGTGTGCCTTTGAAGACGGCGACTGTGCTGGTGGGTAAGGCAAGGTTGGGTGCCAGTGCGGCCCCCTGTGTCTCTGCAACGCAATGCGGCGGCCAGCCCTTCGGATGGGCAGAGCTTTTAAAAGAGATATGTTGCGCCGGGTGCCAGTCCTGCGAGGTGACAATCAGTCCAAAAGGCAGTCGCACCAGTTCCTGAATAACGGGCAGAATGGCGTCGCCTTCCGGCACCGCGAGCGCGCCACCGGGCAGAAAATCATTCTGCACATCAATAATCAGCAGCGCATCAGACGGGCCGGGCGTCAGGCTGGCTGCGTCTGGTGCGGGTGTGGGCAGAAGAGGGTGGGGGCCTGATGTCATGGAACACATCCTCTTCTGCATTGCGCTTTTGGTGGCTCAGGCGTTTCCGGGAACCAGACGGGAGAGGGCCCGAGCGCGGCCAATCAGCGGCAGAAGGTCGCTGAGTTCCGGACCATGTTCCTCACCCGTCAGAGCCAGACGCAGCGGACGGAACAGAGCCTTGCCGGAGCGACCAGTCTGCTCACGCAGGGCGGTCGTCCAGGCTTTCCATGTCGTCGTGTCCCACGGTTCCGCCGGCAGCAGGTCCGCAGCCTGCTTCAGGAAGTCCTGTTCGTCTTCCTGCACGGGGGGGATAAGTGTGCCATCGGTCACGGTGTGCCACAGGCGCGCTTCGGACAGCAGGTCCAGATTGCCCCGGATGGCCAGCCAGAAAGCTTCGGTAGCGCCTTCCGGCAGACGGTCCTTCACGGCGTCAAACGGAAGCTGGCCCAGCAGCTTGTGGTTCAGCCCCAGCATCTGGTGCGTATCAAACCGCGCAGCAGAGCGGGAGATGTGGGAAATATCGTACACCGCAGCCTGCTCGGCAAACGGCAGCAGAACCGGATCATCCGAGCTGCCCAGACGAGCCAGATAGGAAATCAGGGCTTCCGCCTCAATCCCATCCTGCCGCAGGGTGCGCAGGGAGAGCGCATCAAAGCGTTTGGAAAGCTTGCCGCCGTTTTCATCCAGCAGCAGCGGCAGATGCGCAAAGCGGAAATGGTCCGGGCGCGCGCCGAGGGCTTCTGCAATATCAAGCTGCACGCCGGTATTGGTCACGTGGTCTTCGCCACGGATGATGTGCGTGACGTCTGTTTCCAGATCATCCACCACAGAGGCCAGCGTGTAGAGCACGGTGCCATCGGTGCGGACCAGAACCGGGTCGGACACGGACGGCAGTTTAACCTGACAATCGCTCATGACCAGATCGCGCCAGCGGACAACGGTATCGGACAGTTTGAAGCGCCAGTAAGGCACCTTGCCGTTGGCTTCTGCAGAGGCCCGCTGCTCGGGTGTTAGCTTGAGCATCGCGCGGTCATACACCGGGGCGCGGCGCTGGCGGATCTGTGTTTCCCGCTTGGCGGCGAGTTCATATTCGCTTTCAAAGCAGGGATAGAGGCGGCCAGAGGCCTTCAGCTTCTTGATGGCCTGCGCGTATCGGTCCAGCCGCTCGGTCTGGCGGAAGGTTTCATCCCACGTGATACCCATCCACGTCAGATCCGTGCGGATGGCCTCAACGTGGCTCTCGCGGGACCGCTCTGTGTCCGTATCATCAATACGGAGCTGAAAGCTGCCACCGTTGCGGCGGGCAAACAGAGCATTGGCAAGAGCAAGACGGGCGTTGCCGACATGCAGCATGCCGGTGGGGCTGGGCGCAAAACGAAGCTTCATGGGGTCTCTATGCCGTGAGCAGAGGCGAAATACCAGCCTCTGCCAGAGTGTCGAATGGGTTTAGTGGAAAGAAGGCTCTTCCGGCTCGCCGGGCAGGTCCTCGTCGGCGTCTTCATCTTCCACCAGACGGCGGGGGTCCAGCGCACGCCAGTCGCGTTCCATCGGGGTTGCGCGGGTCGCGGCAAAATCATCCAGCTCGTTGGCGGAAGACCAGCCACTGTCTCCGGCATCAATCACCAGGGCGTCTTCACCAAAGCTCATCCAGGCTGTCAGCACATCCTTGGCGGAGGAGCCGGGCATGCGGCACCGTTCCACGCTATCCCGCACATAGGTGCGGGCAAAAGCGTTGGCATGGGCCAGATCATGAAAGCCACCGACTTCTTCAGAAATATTATCTTCCGCACCGCCGGACAGATCCAGAATGCGCACGCGCCACGTTTTGTCCTCGGGGGAGGGGGTGTCCGTCATTCCTCTTTGCCTTTCTGTGTCTTCTGTGCGGACGGGAGCAGAAACTCACGCCCGATTTTTACGCGTTCCACGCCGTTATAAGAGACAATATCGGCTGTGGCGTAGGTTTCGTTCCATCGGTCGGGGATAAAAGATCCGGTGCCGACAATATCAATTGGCGCACGCGCATCGGCCATACAGGCGCATTTGGTTACGCCAAAGCCAGAGGACGCGATGATCTTGACCTGCGGGAAGCCCGCTTCATCCAGCGCATCCCGCATGCGCCACACGGCAGCCGCGGAGACGCCGGTGCCAATCAGATAACGGAGTTCGGAATCGGACCGATAGCGGCGCAGCGACTCCGGCGCGTGCCGGTCCAGCACAGCATAAGAAAGCTGCGGGTTCAGCCCTTCCAGAAAGCGGCCGCCGTGGGTGTCCAGCCGCATGGCCAGACGTCCTTCTGCCGCAAGCTGCGGGAAGCGCCGGCAGACCGCCAGCGCATCCGTAATTTCCTGCCCGAAATAGTCCACCAGCACAACCAGCGTCGCGTCTGGATACATTTCGTGAAACATTTCCGCGGCACGGACAGTGGAGCCCGCATAGCCAATCAGAGCATGTGGCATGGTGCCAGCACCATCCTGCGTGCCGAAGAACGGCGCTACGGCGTCATTCGCGGTGCCGACAAAGCCAATCGCGCCGTCGCGCTGGGCAGTACGCCCGCCAACGGAGGCTGCATAGGCCATGAGTTCCTGCATCTCAAACCCGGCGCAATGGCGGGCGTCCATGGCCAGAAATCTGGTCTGGGGCAGGGAAATGGCAATCTGATAGGCGCGATGGGCCGCCACGCACGGGCTGCCAAGCTTTTGCAGCAGCAGTGTTTCAAGGTCTGCCAGATGCGTGAAGGAGCCGGTAATATAGACCAGTGGCTCACCAGCACCCACCCAGTCGCCTTCCGGATGGACCAGATCGACCGAATAAGGACTGTTGCGTTCTGCCATGACATTTTTCAGCCATTCCAGCATCAGCCCCGGTGCGGAAATGACCGGGCGGCGGATGAAGAAGGCATACGTCACCTGACAATCGCCAAAATGGGAGACAATTTCCCGCGTGCGATTGAAGTAGGAATCCGTCCGCGCATGAATGGTCGCGTCGGGCAGCGGGGCCGATGTGTAAGCCGTGGTCAGGCCGGGCGCATCCGTGCCTTGGGGGGAATGCGTCATACTCTCAGCGCTCCGTTCCGGTTTGAGGTGGACGGATGATGGTCTCTCCGGAGGGCGCGGTAAAGGCACCCCCCGGTTCTGTGATCACAGACCAGTCAGTCAGATTTTAGCGTTTGCCCGTCAGCTCTTCCGCCAGCAGGAAGGCGATTTCCAGAGACTGCTCGGCATTCAGGCGCGGGTCACAGAAGGTCTCGTAGCGGCTGCCCAGATCATCTTCTGTCAGGCAGTTCGCCCCCCCCACGCATTCCGTCACGTTCTGGCCGGTCATTTCCAGATGCACGCCGCCTGCATGCACGCCTTCTGCCTTGCTGACATCAAAGAAGCCTTTGATTTCCTTCATGATGGCATCGAAGGAGCGCGTCTTCACCTTATGGGACGTGGAGATGGTGTTGCCGTGCATCGGGTCCGTCAGCCAGGTGACGGTGCGGCCTGTGCCTTTTACAGCGCGCATCAGCTGCGGCAGGTGGTTGCCCAGCTTTTCAGCGCCCATGCGGGAAATCAGGGTAATGCGTCCGGCTTCATCCTGCGGGTTCAGGATTTCCAGCAGCTGTTCCAGATCTTCAATGGTGGTGGTGGGGCCAACCTTGATACCGATGGGGTTGCGCACGCCGCGCAGGAATTCCACATGCGCGCCGTCCGGCTGGCGGGTCCGGTCGCCAATCCACACAAAATGCGCAGAGCAGTCATACCATTCGCCAGAGGTGGAATCGACGCGGGTGAGGGCCTGCTCATACGGCAGCAGCAGAGCTTCGTGCGAGGTGTAGAATTCCGTCTCGTCCACCTGCGGGGCGGAGGCCGCATCAATCCCGCAGGCCTGCATGAAGGAGAGGGTCTCGCCAATGCGCTCAGCCATCACGCGGTAGCGGTCGGCCAGCGGAGAGCGTTCCACAAAGCCCAGATTCCAGCGGTGCACTTCATGCAGGTTGGCATAACCACCGCGGGAGAAGGCGCGCAGCAGGTTCTGGATGCCGGTGGACTGGAAGTATCCGGTTTCCATACGCAGCGGGTCAGGGATACGGGCTTCAGCCGTGAATTCCGGCCCGTTGATGATGTCACCACGGTAGGACGGCAGCGTCACATCACCCTGCGTTTCCGTGTCGGATGAGCGTGGCTTGGCAAACTGGCCTGCCATACGGCCCAGTTTGATAACCGGCACTTTTGCACCAAAGGTCAGCACAACCGCCATCTGCAAAAGAACGCGGAACGTGTCGCGCACTACATCAGCCTTGAATTCACCAAAGCTTTCGGCACAGGCACCCCCCTGCAGAACAAAAGCTTCACCCTTGGCGGCTTTTGCGAGCTGGGCGCGCAGGCGACGGACTTCACCGGCAAACACCAGCGGCGGGTAGGAACTCAGGCGGCCTTCAACAGTTTTTACAGCATCCTGATCCGGATAGGTGGGCATCTGCCGGACTGGAAACGACCGCCAGCTATCCGGCATCCAGGCTTTAGACGTCGGGTGGGGCTGGTTGAGCGAGGCACTCATGGGTCGATCCTGTCTGTTCATACTTGAGATAAAAAAGGGAAGGCCGGATGGAAAACGGAAGGGCCTTACACGTTCAGTGAGCGTGAAGGGGTGCCTTTATGTCTAAAACCACCGCAATACGCAAATTTTGTTAAGGCCAGATGGGGCCGTTCTTTAATGACTGCAATACGGATTGCGTATGGGGAATGGCGCCCGTGTGGCTGGGGTATGGCTGTTCTGGAAGGAAACCGGAACGGCAGACTTCCAATGTTTCCAGCACCATAGCCCCTTTCTGACCGCCGGTGTGGGGCAGAACAGGATGTGATCAAACCTGATTGGATTTTTTTGCGGGTTGGTGCGATACTGAAAACTTGTCGCCCGCGCCAGTGTCTCTGAGTGCAGGTTATGGTTCATTTCTTTCGCGGGGTGACGCGCAATGGCGCAGCTGCGTAAACCATCTTTACTTCTGCTCACCGGGCTTTGCCTTGGTTTCAGTCTGGCAACCGGCCTGTCCGCTGCTCATGCTGATCCGGCGCTGACGCCTGATGACAATATTTCCTTCGGGGATGACGCGTCTTCTCAGTCTGGCAAAAAGTCAGCCGAAAAGAAGACCGTGCATGGTCACCGTAGCCTGCCGCCGGGCTATCAGGATGCGCCGTCCATGGAATTCAATCACGGTGCTGACCCTGACCATCTGGCCAAAGTGCATCGTGATGCCGTGACGGGTTCCGACCTCTCCCGTTATGGATCTGCTTATGAAAGCAGTGGGCCTTATGGCTCCGGGCAGCTTGGGGATTCGACCGGGAATGGCTGGGTGACGCCCCGCTAATCCGGTTACGGCGTGAAGCCTGCCTGCGCAGAGATGCAGGCGGGACTTCTAGTCCTCCTCCACGACTGCCACCGTGGCTTGGCCACTGGTTAAATCCTGAATACGATCTGTAATCATCTCCTGCTGTTCCAGAGGCAGGGTGAGCACAATCTGGGCGCCCGTGCTGTCAAACTCAGGCGGTGCGCTCTCTATCCCCGTCCAGTCCTGCATACGGGCCTGCATGAGGGACAGAAGCGAAAACGGGCAGTGAAAACTGAGCCGGATACGCTCGATCAGCTCCTCTTTCGGGGCTTCCCGCAAACATTCGGCTGCTGTGCCGCCATAGGCCCGTACAAGGCCGCCAGCGCCAAGTTTGACCCCGCCAAACCAGCGGGTGACGACGATGGCGACAAGATCCAGCTTTTGTGCCGTAATCATCTGTAAAATAGGCCGACCTGCCGTGCCGGAGGGTTCTCCGGCATCATGGCAGCGACAATGCGGCCCAACCTGCCAGGCCCAGCAATGGTGCGTGGCGTCTGGCTCTGCTGCGACAATGGCTGAAATAAAGGCGCTTGCGTCCTCAATGGTATGCACAGGTGCAGCGCTGGCCACAAACCGGCTTTTTTTGATCTCCCGTTCCAAGGTGTACGGGCCGGTTAGTGTTTCCGTCATGGCGCGCATGATAAAGGGCCAGCCAGAGGGCCGACAAGGCCCGTGCAGGCGAAAAATCAGGCGTTTTAGGGCCATATGCCGCGCCGTGCATGCGGTGCATGAACGATAGCTGCCGGCAGGCGTTGTTTGTTCTCTCTTGGCCTCCCATCTTGGAAGGGATTGCTTCAGATCGGGCCTGCACCGGATGGGCAAGAATGGAATATGCCAGACCTGCCAGAGCAGGACTGAAACGGAGACATAATCTGTATGAACGAGTCCGTGACGCGCGTGATCAACGCCATGAGCCGCTCTGAGTTTGTTGCGACATTCGGGTCTGTTTTTAAGGACGCGCCCTGGGCGGCGGAAGAAGCCTATGAATGCCGGCCTTTTTCAGACCTTTCGGGCCTGAAAAGCACGATGATGGCCATGGTGCGCGGCGCACCGGAGGACGCGCGTCTGCGGGTTCTGCGCTCCTATCCCGGGCTGGATAGTGTGGTGGCTGTGGCCTCTCCGCGTGAGCAGATTATCTCCGGGTCCACCGCACCGGCGGGGCTGGACCAGTTGTCGCCTGAGGAATTTGCGCAGTTTCGGTCCCTGAACAAGTCGTACAATGAACGGTTTGAGATGCCTTTCATTCTCTATGCCGAGGGCAATACGGCGGAAGGTGTCATGAAGCTGCTTGAACAGCGCCTGCGGCATGAACCTGAGGTGGAAGAGGCGATTGCCTTCCGGGAAGTGGGCCGTTTTGCAGATCCTGAGTTTGAAGCCATTTTCCAGAAGCTGGCAGCAAAAGAGAGCGACTGACCCATGGCTCGGTTCGGAGGCCGGTGACGGGGGCGTGTGTGCTATGGCGCTCCTGCATTGCGCATCGGGTTAAAACCGGGCAAAGATCGGCAAGCTTGAGGCAGTTTGTACGCGGGAGGTCAACGCGCTATGGCACAGTGGTTCCGTAAAGGGTGTGTTCTGTTTGCTGGTCTGTGGACTGTTGCTTTGCCAGTGCTGACAGTCACTCCCGCTCTGGCGGATGATGACGATGATGGTGGTGAAGAAGGCCATAAAGGCCCGGATATGCACCATCTGGCTGCCAAGCCCCCGCTGCCGCGTGCGCATAAGGATTTCAGCAAGTTCCGTTACCGCCCGGCAGGGGACAAGGTGCAGGAACAGGCTGACGCCAACCGCCTGCTGTTCTGGACGCAGGATGGCAAGCCGGATGGCTATGCCGAGCGCCGGGGCAGCAGCATTATCTATTACAATGCACAGGGGCAGGCCACGCGCGTGCAGCGCCTGGAAGCGTCCGAACTGGAAGACTGAACCGCGTTTACTGAGGCGTCGTCAGATCCAGAATGGAGGCTGACGTCTCCTCAATAGAGCGTCGGGTCACGTCGATAACCGGCCAGTTATGGTGGCGGCACAGGCGGCGGGCCCAGCGCAGTTCTTCCTGCACTTTTTCCAGATCGATATACGCGTAGTCCGCTGAGGGCTCCACATGCCGGCTGTTCGGCATCATCTGGGACAGACGGGTCCGGCGGATCTCAATCAGTGTTTCCGGGTCAATCGTCAGACCAATGACCGGACATTTCAGCTTGAACAGAGCAGGTGGCGGCTCAATGCCCATCACCAGCGGAATATTGGCGGCTTTGATGCCGCGGTTGGCCAGATAGAAACAGGTTGGCGTTTTGGAAACACGAGAGACCCCAACCAGCACCAGATCAGCGTCATTCAGGTCATCCGTTTCCTGACCATCATCATGGGCCAGCACGTAATGCATGGCCTCAATCCGCTGATAGTAGTTCTCGTCCATAATATACTGGCCGCCAGGATGCCGGGTGGCGGTCTCGCCCGTTTCTTCGGTAAGGAACGTCACGGCATTATCCAGCACGTCCAGCAGACGCACCTGAAGACTGGCGCAACCGGCTTCCATGTCGGCCTGCAAGGCCGGGTCCGTCAGGGAAGACATGACCGGTCCACGGTCCAGCGCGATATGGCGCAGAACGCGGCGCAGCTGGAGGCGTGAGCGGATCAGGTTCCAATGCCGCAGCCGCACATCCGTGTTGGGAAACTGGGCAATACAGGCCCGTGCGACAGCATCCAGCGTCTGGCCAGTGGCTTCAGAAACGAGATGAAGGGTTATGGTATTTTGCTGCATGTCTGGTCACACAAGGCCATGGCCGCCCCCACAAGGAGGCGGCCATGCTTTTGTTGTTTCAGGCTTTGACAGCTTTACGCGCAGCCAGAGCGGCCTGTGCGCTCGCCAGCCGCGCGACGGGTACTCGGAACGGAGAGCAGGACACGTAGTCCAGCCCAACGGATTCAAAGAACGTAATGGAGAGCGGGTCCCCACCATGTTCCCCGCAGATACCCAGCTTGATGTCCGGCTTAGTAGCCCGACCTTTTTCAACGCCCATACGCACCAGAGCGCCAACGCCTTCCTGATCAATGGAGATGAAGGGGTCCTGCGGGAGCAGCCCTTTTTCCACATATTCAGGCAGGAAGGACCCGGCATCATCACGGGAGAGGCCGAGTGTCGTCTGCGTCAGGTCATTCGTGCCGAAGGAGAAGAAGTCAGCACTTTCCGCAATCTTGTCCGCCGTGATGGCTGCACGCGGCAGCTCGATCATGGTGCCGATGCGATAGTCGAGCGTTGCGTTCTGTTCTTTCAGAACGGACGCAATCACGGCTTCGCTGGCTTTGCGGACCAGATCCAGCTCGGCTTTGGTGCCAACCAGCGGGATCATGATTTCCGGGATCACAGCCTTGCCCGTTTCTTTAGAGACGGCCAGAGCGGCTTCCGTAATGGCCCGCACCTGCATGGCGTAGATTTCCGGGTAGCTGATACCCAGACGGCAGCCACGATGCCCCAGCATCGGGTTGGATTCGGAAAGGGCTGAGCGACGTGCGCGCAGAGCTTCCACATCCTGCCCGAGAGCTTTCGCAACGTCTTTCAGTTCGGCTTCCCCATGCGGCAGGAACTCGTGCAGCGGCGGGTCCAGCAGACGGATGGTGACGGGCAGCCCGGCCATGATGCGGAACAGAGCCGCAAAGTCATCCCGCTGGAACGGCAGCAGCGCACCGATCGCTTTGGCGCGGGCGTCTTTTTCTTCCGTCATGATCATCTGGCGGACATGACCGATACGGTCCGGGCCGAAGAACATGTGCTCGGTGCGGCACAGACCAATGCCTTCCGCGCCGAAGCGACGAGCGGTTTCCGCATCTTCCGGCGTTTCCGCGTTGGCGCGCACACCCAGACGTCGCACGGAGTCAGCCCAGCCCATCAGGGTGGAGAAGTCACCAGACAGCGTGGGCGGAATGGTCGGAACGCGGCCCAGATAGACGGCACCTGTGCCGCCATCCAGCGTCAGCCAGTCGCCCGCTTTGAGCGTATGGCCATTCACCGTCAGGGTCTGTGCCTTGTAGTCCACCATGATGCTGCCAGCACCCGCGACGCAGACACGGCCCATGCCACGCGCCACAACGGCGGCGTGAGAGGTCATGCCGCCACGGGTGGTCAGCACACCGCGGGCAGCGTGCATGCCATGCACGTCTTCCGGGGAGGTTTCGATACGGACCAGAATGACGTCCTCGCCTTTGCTGGCGCGGTCTTCCACATCTTCTGCGGAGAACGCGATCACACCGGTGGCAGCGCCGGGGGAGGCGGGGAGACCGCGGGCCAGCTGCTTGCGCTCAGCCTTGGGGTCCAGAACCGGGTGCAGGAGCTGGTCCAGAGAGGCGGGCGGCACGCGGGAGATTGCGTCTTCCTTGGTGATCAGGCCTTCCTGCGCCATGTCGATGGCAATGCGCAGCGCTGCCGCAGCCGTGCGCTTCCCGGAGCGGGTCTGCAACAGGTAGAGCGTGTTGCTCTGCACCGTGAACTCGATGTCCTGCATGTCTTTGTAGTGACGTTCCAGCAGGTCACGCACCTTCAGCATTTCCTGATAGGCTTCTGGCAGAGCCTTTTCCATCGGGTTCTGGTCAGGCGTTGCGCGTTCAGCCGCCATGGGCTGCGGGGTGCGGATACCAGCCACCACGTCTTCGCCCTGAGCGTTGATCAGATATTCACCGTAGAACACGTTTTCACCCGTGGACGGGTCACGTGTGAAGCAGACGCCGGTCGCGCAGTCTTCACCCATGTTGCCGAACACCATGGACTGCACGTTCACAGCCGTGCCCCAGCTGGCCGGAATATCATGCAGCTTGCGGTACGTGTTGGCGCGCGGGTTCATCCAGGAGCCGAACACGGCCCCAATCGCGCCCCAGAGCTGGTCCTGCGGATCTTCCGGGAAGGGTGTGCCGGTTTCATTCAGCACGATGTCCTTATAGCCCTTGAGGACCATCTGCCATTCTTCGGCGGTCAGCTGGGTGTCATCATTCTTGCCGAGTTCACGCTTGGTCTGTTCCAGCAGATCTTCAAAGCGATGATGAGAAACACCGAGCACGACAGAGCCGTACATCTGGATAAAGCGGCGGTAGCTGTCCCATGCGAAGCGGGAATCACCGGAAGAGCGGGCGAGCCCTTCAACCGTCTGGTCGTTCAGGCCGAGGTTCAGCACCGTGTCCATCATGCCGGGCATGGAAACGCGGGCGCCAGAGCGCACGGACACCAGCAGCGGTGCGTTCGCATCACCAAAGCGCAGGCCCATCGCCTTTTCTACGCGGGCCATGGCGTCATCCAGCTGCGCCTTCAGGTCATTCGGATACTTACGGCCATTTTCATAAAAGGCTGAGCAGACTTCAGTGGTGATGGTAAATCCGGGCGGCACCGGCAGGCCGATATTGGACATTTCGGCGAGGTTCGCGCCTTTACCGCCGAGGAGATTGCGCATTCCGGCGTTGCCGTCGTTCTGGCCTGCGCCGAAACTGTAGATCCACTTGGTCATGTTGCCGTTCACTTTGTTGTTGCGAACGCAGAAGCCTTATTTACCCCGTACGAGAGGGGGAGGGGGAACTAACGGGAAAACAGGCAGGTCTGCGGTCGAAATTTTATTTTTATTTTGGACGACGAATTCCACCCCTTCGCTACCCGGTAGCATGGCGCAGATTTTTTGTCCGGGCAACGACTCTTTTTGGCATGTCAGGCAGAAAAATCAGTACGCTCACCAGCACAAAAGGCATTCCACCCGGCCTCATCCAAAGTGGCAATTTTGAGGTCCTCTGCCTTCTTGGCTTTTGAACCGGCCTTTTCTCCCAAAATGACCAGATCTGTCTTTTTGGAAACGGAATCAGACACTTTTGCGCCCATCCGTTCCGCCATGGCACGGGCTTCCTGCCGGGTGAGGGTGTGCAGGGTGCCGGTAAAGACCACTGTCTTGCCAGCCAGTGCCCCACCCGAGACCGCCTCTTCTTCCGTAATGGTCAGGGAGGCGCGCAGGTCAGCCAAAGTTGCGAGATTGTGATCTTCCTGCATGAAAGCCACCAGGTCATCCGCAATCACGCTGCCAATGCCGGTAATGGAGCCCAGTTCCAGCCGCTCGTCCGAGCCGATGACGGCGGCCTTGCGGAGTTGCTCCATCCAGTTTTCATAGGACCCGTAATGCCGGGCCAGCAGGCGGGCATTGCTTTCCCCCACGCGGCGGATGCCCAGCGCATAGATAAAGCGGGAGAGGGGGATGGTGCGCCGGGCCTCAATGGCCTGCATGAGGTTCCGTACCGACTGCTCGCCCCAACCGTCGCGTTTCATGATCTCGTCGGCATGCTCATGAAGCCGGAAGATGTCACCCGGCGTATGCAGGAACCCGGCATCATAAAATTCCCGGATGCTCCGGTCACCCAGGCCATCAATGTCAAATGCCGTGCGGGAGACAAAGTGGATCAGCCGCTCAACAATCTGGGCCGGGCAGGTCAGGCCACCGGTGCAGCGGCGCACAGCTTCGCCTTCCGGCCTGACCGCCAGCGCGCCGCAGGCCGGGCAGTGGTCCGGGAAATGGAACGGCTCCTGCCGCGGTGGGGCATCCGGGGCAGGGGGAACCACGCACAGGATTTGAGGAATGACATCGCCAGCCCGCTGAATCTGCACCCTGTCACCGGGGCGCACATCCTTGCGGGCAATTTCATCTTCGTTATGCAAGGTCGCACGGGTGACGAGCACGCCGCCGACATTGACAGGCTCCAGATGCGCAACCGGGGTCAATGCGCCTGTGCGGCCGACCTGAATTTCAATGGCTTTCAGGGTGGTGACGGCTTGCTCCGCCGGGAACTTCCAGGCCACCGCCCAGCGCGGCGCACGGCCTGCAAAGCCCAGTCGCTCCTGCAGGGTCAGATTGTCGATTTTGTAGACAACGCCATCAATATCATACGCCAGTGCTGCGCGTTCCTGACTAACCGTGTCAAAAAACGCTTCAGCGCCGCTGGCGGCTTCCAGACGCCGGGAGAGCGGATTGACCGGAAAGCCCCATGCCTTCAGCTGTTCCAGATAGTCCCAGTGGCTCAGGGTCACTTTTTCCGAGCAGAAGCCCATGGCGTAAGCGAACAGCGAAAGCGGTCGCCGCGCCGTGACGCGCGCATCCAGCTGGCGCAGAGAGCCTGCGGCCGCGTTGCGCGGGTTGGCAAACGGCTTGCGGCCGAGTTCTTCCTGCGCAGCATTCAGGGCCAGAAAATGCTCTTTTGAGAGGAAGACTTCCCCTCGGATTTCGATCAGTTCCGGCGCAGGGCCGTGCAGGCGTTCCGGCAGATCTTTCAGGGTGCGGAGGTTGGCGGTAACGTCTTCGCCCTCGGTGCCGTCACCACGCGTTGTGCCACGCACAAACACGCCGTTTTCATAGGTCAGGCTGATGGAGAGCCCGTCAATTTTGGGTTCTGCCACAAACGCCAGTTTTCCGGCGTCTTCCTCACTCAGCCCCAGAAAGCGGGTGGCGCGGCTGATGAAGGCTTCAAATTCGTCCTGATCAAACACGTTATCCAGCGAGAGCATGGGCACCAGATGGCGGTGCTTGCCAAACGCGCTGTCCGGCGTGGCGCCTACGGTACGGGCGGCACTGTTTTCGGGCTCAGCCTCAGGGTGCAGGGCCAGCAGGGCATCATAGCGTTTGCGGAGCGCATCATACTCCGCATCACTCACCTCGGGCGCGTCCTCCGCGTAATAGGCGGTATTGTAACGGCCAATGAGGTCCGCAAGTCGGGCCAGTTCGGCTCTGGCTTGTGTGGCGTCGAGGGAGGTGAGGTCCGGGAGGTCAGTCATTCTCATGTTTCAGCAGGCTGGCGGCAGCGGCGCGCGCGGCATCGGTAATCACATCCCCGGCCAGCATACGGGCAATTTCTTCCTGTCGTTCTGCGTGGCTGAGGGGGGCTGCGTGGGTGGCAGTCTGCCCGTCACGCACAATTTTGCCAATGCGTAAGTGCGCATCGGCACTGGCGGCCACCTGCGGGCTGTGGGTCACGGCCAGAACCTGCACCGTGCGCGCCAGCCGGTGCAGGCGTTCGCCAATAGCAGCGGCCGTTGCACCGCCGACACCCGCATCAATTTCATCAAACACCAGTGTGCCGATGCCGGACTGGCCTGCCAGCACCAGCTTGAGAGCCAGCATCAGGCGGGACAGTTCACCGCCCGAAGCAACTTTTGCCAGAGGGCCGGGCGGCTGGCCGGGGTTGGCGGCAATCAGGAACATCACCTGTTCCATACCCTGCCGGCTCCAGTTTTCTGGGGTGAGCGGCTGGATCTGGGCAAAGAACCGGGCTTTGTCCAGCTTGATGGGTTTGAGTTCTCTGGTGACGGCCTGTTCCATCTTGCGGGCCGCTTTTTCACGCGCAGCGGAGAGGCGGGTTGCGGCCTGTTCATACTGAGCGCGGGCTTCTTTAACC
>NZ_JOPG01000017.1 GCF_002153605.1 Acetobacter malorum
AGGCCGGCGGCTGGCACAGCAACACTCTCCAAAGCCGGGGCCTAGTGGCCAAAATACTAAAATTCAGAAAAGCAGCGCTAAGTGGTATGGCAATAAATAATGTACCCTTCAAATTTGTTGTGATGTTTTAACATTCTGCTATGACAGAATTGTACCAGCACAATAAAGCAGGAAGGGTGAAGCGCTCGTTATGCGTTTACGTCAGATCGAAGTTTTCTACGCGATCATGTCCACAGGTTCCCTGCGTCGTGCTGCCGAGGTGCTGCATGTTTCCCAGCCCGCTGCCAGCAAGGTTCTGCGGTATGCGGAGCAGTCTTTAGGGTTTGCGTTGTTCGAGCGCACAGGAGGCAGGCTGGTCCCCACGCGGGAAGCCCGGATCATGCTGCCCCATGTAAATACAATTTTTGAAAAAATTTCTGACCTCAAAAGATTAACGGAAAATCTGCGTTATGCGCGGGATGGGCACGCCATCAGCATCGGCTGTGTGCCAAGTCTGGGGCTAAGTGTGGTGCCGCGTGTCATCCAGCGCTATCACGCGGCCCATCCGGGAAATGAACTGACAATCGATACCCTGCACGGGCCGGAAATCGTCGCACGTATTCTCAATCATGATCTTGATCTGGGTATTGTATTTGGGACTTACGAAAAGCAGGGGCTGACCGCCAGCCATATTGCGGATGTTCCATTATTGCTGATTGATCAGGATACTCTTGCAGGTCCGGTCGCGCTGGAGGAGATCAATCCAGCCCGCTACATTGGACTGAGCGAGAATGATCCTACCGCCCGCCTTCTGGATATGGTGTGGGAAGAGGCCGGTCTTTCAACCGTGCCAGTCGTGCGGGTGCGCACACATTATATGGCGGCTGAACTGGTCCGGCTTGGTGGTGGTTGCGCCATTGTGGATGGGCTGACGGCCTTACATCATCCCGGTCTACCCAAGCCGCTTCCGCTCAAACCCCCGCTAGGGATTGCCTGCACGGTCCTCTTCCGGGCTGATTATGCATTGTCCCATATTTCACGCGATATTCTGGCTCTTCTTAAAGAAGAAATTAAGAAGGACCTCGCTGGCCTGCCTGCCTTGTGAAAGCGCTAGGCTCCCTTAACCGTTGGCTAATGGTTCATGATATTTTTGACATGGACAGCGTCCGGTTTTCTTCTGAACATTGCGATATCGTATTTACGTGGTGATCGTGCGGCCACCAATGGAAAGGATGAAGCGATCTCCCCGTATGGTCGTCTTCCTGGCGCTTTGTGGCGTGTACTGTAAAAATTCTTTCTAAGGCTTTAGGTTTTCATGTTCCATTCCCAGGTTTTCTCTACACTGCGGCAGCAACAGACAAAAGTGAAGCAGCGTGCAGGCGCAGCCATGCAGTGCGGCACATTGGCTGCACTGATGCTGGCGTTAGGCGGGGCCTCTGTTCAGGCGGCTACACCGTCTTTGCCGGATGGTCTGACAGAACAGCAGATCGATGATGTTGTCAGCAAGGCGCAGAAAGCTTTTGATGTGCCCGGTATTGCCGTCGGTGTGATCCATGATGGAAAAATTGTTTTTGCCAAAGGCTATGGTCGTAGAGGAGACAATGAAAAAAGCGAGAAGGTGGACCCTAATACCCTCTTCGCCATTGGCTCCAACAGTAAGGAATTTACGGCCACCGCGCTGGCAACCCTTGTGGATGAGGGCAAGCTCAAATGGACGGATCGCGTTAATGACGTCATGCCGGAATTCAAGGTCTCTGACCCGTGGATTACGCGTGAATTCCGTGTGAGTGACCTGCTGACCCATCATAGCGGTATGGGGCTGGGAGCGGGGGATATGATGCTGTTCTCCCATAGCACCTTCACGCGTAAGGAGGTTTTGGCGGCACTGCCTTATATGCCGTTCACGGGGCGCTTTCGGGCAGACTATGCCTATAACAACCTGCTGTATGTCGTGGCCGGAGCGCTGGTGGAAAAAATCTCTGGCCAGACATGGGAACACTACGTTCAGACGCATCTGATTGATGCAGCAGGTCTTCCGGCATGCCAGAGCACATTTCCGGTCAAGGGGCAGACGGATGTTGCCGCAGGGCAGGGGAGTGACGGTGTTCTGCCGGACCGTGCTACGCTCGAGCCGGTTGCCGTGGCGCCGGCAGGTGGGGTGTGGTGCAGCGTGAACGGCATGAACCGCTGGGTGCAGACACTTTTGAACGGCGGCAAGACTGTAGAGGGTCGGAAAATTATCAGTCTTGCTCAGCGTGATGCACTTTGGGCACCGTCAGCACTCATTCCGGTGCCGGACAGCGGCACTAAAACGCAAAGTCACTTCCGTGCTTACGGCTATGGCTGGTTTATGGAAGATTTTTACGGCCTGAAACGCGTGTGGCACACAGGGACGATCAGCGGCATGGTCAGCTATGTCTCCATGCTGCCAGAGAAGAAGAGCGGGCTGGTTGTCCTCACCAATCATTATGCTAACTCCGCAACTGCGGCCATTGCTCTGACCATGAGTTCTCTCATAGCCACCGGAAAAAGTGCAGACTGGGTCGCATACTGGCAGGATGAGACTAAAAAAGCGCAGGACAAAGCAGCTAAAGAAGCATCCACCACCGGGCCGGGGTCACCTGCGCGGCCCTTCATTTCCGTCCCCGTGTCTGATCTGAAAGACTATGTTGGTCTTTATCACGACGCATGGCGTGGGGATATCCACCTTTCCCTGAAAGGTAATGACCTTGTCATGACTTTTGGGAAAGCTGATGGCCTGTCAGGCACCTTGTCCGCTCTGCCGCATGATTTGTTTGTAGCGAAGTGGCAGAACCGTGCAGAGGATGCGGAGGATGACAGCTACGTGCAGTTTGAGCGGGATACATCTGGCAAGGTCACGGGGTTCCATATGCAGGTGGTCGGATCGGACTTCAGCTTTGATGCACAGGATCTGCACCCACTCAAAGTTTCCGCTCAATGACAGTTGAGTTTGCCGCTCTCTCCCGCAGGGGTGTTCTAAAAGGGTCTTCTCTTCTTCTGGCGCAGGCGGCCCTTTCTGCTTGCCAGACGCCGCGTGAGGCTGACAGGTTTGCAAAAGCAGATGTGCTGATCCAGCAGGCGATCAGCAAGGGGGAGTGCCCCGGCGCGGTCTGGGGTGTGGGCCAGCACGGGCGGCTGATTCATCGTGGCGTCTTTGGCGCGCGCAGCCTCGTGCCCACGCATGAGGCCATGACGTGGGACACCGTGTTTGATATGGCGTCCCTCACCAAACCGATGATCACCGCGCTGGCTGTCATGCAGCTTGTGGAAAAAGGTGTGGTGGATGTGGAGGCCCCCGTAGCTCGCTACCTTCCGCAATTTGCGGCTGCGGGCAAAGGGCAGATTACGGTCCGGCTCCTGCTCACGCATTTTTCCGGCCTGCAACCCGATCTGCCTCGCATGCCGGACTGGTGGGGTAAAGCAGCGGCTACGGACCGCATCATGCAGGCTGTTCCCAAAATTGCACCGGGTAGCGGCTTTATTTATAGTGACCTTAATTTTATTGCCCTAGGTCTGCTTGTTGAAAAACTGACAAGTCAGACACTGGATGTATACGCACAGAACGCCATCCTCAGCCCGCTGGGCATGACGCAATCCGGCTTTCTTCCGCCTGCCACCGAACAGGCACGTATTGCCCCCACACAGTATGATGAACACGGCAGGATGTTGCGCGGCGTGGTGCATGACCCCACGGCCCGTCGCATGAATGGCGTGGCGGGCAATGCCGGCTTGTTTTCCACAGCTGAGGATGTTGTTCGCTATGCGCAGGCTTTGCTGGATAAACGGGCTGGGCGCCCCAGCGTGTTTCCTCTCAGTCGTGCAGCCTTGATAAGGATGACGACACCCCAGCAGCCCGCAGGGCAGAAAAGCCTGCGTGGTTTTGGATGGGATATTGCCTCGCCTTATGCTTCTCCAAGAGGAGAGCGGTTGTCGCCTCATTCCTTCGGCCATACCGGGTTCACAGGAACATCACTGTGGATTGATCCTGATAATGATTGCTATGTTTTCATTCTGACCAACCGTGTGCACCCTAATGGTGGGCAAAGCGTGGTGCATCTGCGGCATGATGTGGCAACGGCGGTCGGGGAGGCTCTGGGGTTACCGCAGAGTGTGCCCTAGGAGGGGAAACTCCCCGGACTTAACCTGAGGTTAAGGGGGGCAGGCATTTTTTAAATGGCATGAGCGAATATCCCTTTTTAGATTTTCTTCTGAGAAGATCCCGGAACATGGCATGCGCCTGTTTGAACGGGTTACCATGATCATAAGGGGTCGGCGGTTCTTATGGCGGCAAAGCGGACAATCACAGTAGTGGGTGGCGGCGTTATTGGCCTGACAACCGCTTACGCGCTCATCCGGGCCGGACATAGCGTGACACTGGTGGAGCGGGAGGATCATGTTGGCGAGCAGGCCAGTTTTGGCAATGGCGGCCAGCTGAGCTACCGCTATGTCCGTCCTCTGGCGGACGCCGGGATCCCGCTGGAGGCACTCTCATGGATGCTTCAGGCCGATTCTCCCATTTCTCTCAGGCTCCGGCTGGACTGGAAGCAGTGGCGGTGGCTGGCGGATTTTCTGCTGGCCTGTAATGCCAGAACCAACAAGGCCAACGCTGCCCGGCTTTTGAAGCTTGCCCTGCAGGGGCAACAGGCCCTGAATCAATGGCGGCAGGACGGGCTGGCGGACTTTTTGTGGCGGAAGCCCGGTAAGCTGGTTGTGTATCGGAACGCACACAAATTTTCCAAAGCGGCCAAATCTGTCAGTAACCCTCAGCAGGAACAGGTTCTGACCCCGGCGGAATGCGCGCAGGTGGAACCAGCGTTTGCGGGGCTTGCACCCACATTGGCAGGCGGCATTTTTTCTCCCGATGATGAAGTGGCGGATTGCTACCTGTTTTGTCAGGCGCTTCTTAAATCCCTTCAGAAAAGCAGAGAGTTTCAGATGGAAAAAGGTAATGCCGCACTGGAGGACGATCAGGGTGGCCGGTGCCGGGTTCGGATCAATGGGACAGTATGGCAGACGGATCTTGTGATTCTGGCGGCAGGGCTGGCCTCCCGTGAGCTGATGCAGCCTTTGGGTCAAAGACTGCCTCTTTACGGCCTGAAAGGCTACAGCCTGACCGTGCAGGCGGACCCCGCCGTTCTGCCTGATGTGAGTGTTACGGATTATGACAACCGCGTTGTGTATGCCCGTCTGGGCGATCGGCTCCGTATTGCCGCCATGGTGGATATTGGCGCGCTGAATGCTTCGCCCGATCCGCGCCGCATAGCCTCATTGAAACATCTGGCGGAGGAAACGCTTCCCGCTGCCGGGCCTTACGCGTCCGCTATCCCATGGGCGGGGATGCGGCCCGCCACGCCCACAGGGGTGCCTTTGGTGGAGCGGACGCAATGGCGTAACCTGCTGCTCAATGTCGGGCATGGGGCGTTGGGGTTCACGCTTTCCTGCGGGTCCGCCCTGACAATTCGGGACCTTGTTGAAAAGATGCAGCCTTAAAATGAGACACTCCTCCCTGCTCAACCGTCGTCATGTTCTGCTTGGGGGTGTTGCCGCCGGTCTGGCAGGGTTTGGCACCCGCGCTCAGGCCAGGAAAAAGGCACCCTCGCACATGGTGGGGCTGGAGGGACTCAACGCCCCGGTCGAGGTGCTGGAGGACCAGTGGGGCGTGCCGCATGTGCGGGCCGCTTCCGTGCCGGATGCGTTTTTTACAAACGGCTATCTAATTGCGCGGGACAGGCTGTGGCAGCTCGATTTTGAGTATCGGCGGGCGCTGGGCAGACTGGCGGAAGTCTACGGGCCTGAGTGTGTAGAGTCAGATACGGCAAGCAGGCTTTTCTTGTTCCGGGGTGATGCACACGCAGAGTTTGCAGCACTGCCTCCCATTGTGCAGGCCTGCGCCCGCGCCTATGCGGCGGGCATCAATGCCTATCTTGATCGCATCAATAGCGGCGAAGAAAAACTCCCTGCAGAGTTCAATATTTTTTCTTATAAACCGCTTGAATGGGATGTTCTGGATCTGGTCCGTATCCGGGCTGAAGCAACGGGAAACACGAAAGCCGAGATCCGCCGCGCCCAACTGGCGGCACATGATGCGCTTGCTTATGATGCGCTGATCCAGCCCCTGCGTCCCGCTCATACGCTTACGGTGCCGGACGGGCTGGATGTGCAGGCTGTCACAGAGCAGGATCTGGGCCTATTTGGTGTGTTGCAGGATGGACCACCCCTTTCCGGTCTGCATGCGGTCTCATCCCCCAGTGAGGGCGATCACCGGCGGGCTAATGAGGGCAGTAACGCATGGGTCATTGCGCCCACGCGTACAGCCGCAGGACGGCCCATTCTGGCGAATGACCCGCACCTCAGTTTCGGTTCACCCGGGCCACGGCATGTTATTCATCTGACTGCGCCGGGGCTGGATGTTATTGGTGGCGGTGCTCCGGGTATGCCGGGCGTGATGCAAGGCCATAACGCACATTTTGCTTTTGGGCGCACTAATTTTCATATCGATCAGGAAGATCTGTTCATCCTGCGCACACACCCCGACCATCCTGATCGCTATTTTCATAACGGGCGCTGGGTGGAAATGGAGCATGAAGAGATCTCCATTGCTGTGCGCGGTGGCCCTGCGCAAAACGTCACTCTGCGTTATGCGGCACAGGGGCCGGTTGTCTCCGCTGATACGGCACGGAACAGGGCAGTGGCAGTTTCCGCGACATGGCTCTATCCGGGCGCGAATGGTATGCTCGCCAATATCGGCATCAATCTGGCTAACGACTGGAACAGTTTCCGCAAAGCCCTGAAACTCCATACCAGCCCAACCAATTTTACCTATGCTGATACGGCCGGGAATATTGGCTGGCAGGCTGCGGGTGGTCTGCCGGAACGCCGCAACGGCTATGATGGTCTGCTGCCAGCGCCCGGCGATGGGCGGTATGACTGGAAAGGCCTCCAGCCGCTGGATGCACTTCCCAACAGCTTCAATCCCGCCCGTGGCTGGTTTGGCACATCCAATGAACTCAATCTGCCGGCAGACTATCCGTATGAGGAACGCTGCGTCAGCTACGAATGGAAAGATCCTTATCGTCACAACCGTGTTGCAGAGGTTCTTCAGGCGTCTCCTCATGCCACTGTAGCGGACAGCGTGGCGTTGCAGCATGATACGCTCTCTCATCTGGCCTTGTCTGTGGTGCAACAGTTGCCGGAAGTTCCTGCATCCCTACAGGCAGAAGCCGCGTTGCTGCGCCGCTGGGATGGGCGCGTTGAAGCCACAAGTGCCGCCGCTGCGTTGTATGAGGTGTGGTGGACCCGGCTGAATAGCCTGTTTTATCAGGCTCTGGTGCCGGAAAATCTGCGTGTCCTTCTGCCACAGCCGCTTAATGCGTCTGTTCTTCTGGATATTTTGCAAAAGCCCGATAGCCGATTGGGGACGACGCCAGAGGCAGAGCGTGATGCTCTGCTTGTCAGAGCGTTTCAGCAGGCTGTTGAAGAATTGCGCGACCGTCTGGGGCCGGTGGCGGCTACATGGCAGTGGGGCAGGCTGCATACCGTGCAGTTGCGTCATCCGCTGTGTGCCGTAAACGCTGTGGCGGAAGCCTTTCTGCCCATAGGAGGAGAAACGGCACGCAGTGGCGGAGACCCCTACACGGTTATGGCGCGCTGGTATAATTCGGATTTATCAGAAACCGCGCGTGCACAGGGCTACAATCCGTACGCTGTCACAGGTGGGGCGAGTTATCTGATGGTGTGTGATGTCGGAGCATGGGACAACTCACTGTTCCTGAACTTCCCCGGCCAGTCTGCCTCGCCGGACAGCGGGCATTATGCGGATGTCCTGTACCTCTGGCTCAAGGGGGCTATGCAGCCTCTCTCGTTTTCTGCAAACGCCGTTCAGGCAGCAGCCAGACATCATGATGTCCTGTATCCAAAAGGAAAAACGCTATGAAACTTAAAGTCTGTTCCGCTTTGGCTCTGGCGTTTTTCAGCACAGCCGCTCTGGCGCAAACCCCGACTGATAAAAAGATGGATGCCGTATTGACGCATGGTGAACGCCTGCCTCTGGCGGCGCTGGCTGCCGTCAAGCTGGAACATGGTCAGCCTGTTTACCAGTATTATGGCGGTTTTGCGCGGCGTGATGGCGCACAAACTGTTCCGGTTAAGCAAGAAACCCTCTTCCGCATTGCGTCCATTTCCAAAGTGGTGACTACCATCGGGCTTATGGAACTGGTCGAGCAGGGCAGGGTGAATCTGGATCATGACGTCTCGGAGTATCTTGGCTTCTCGCTGCGCAATCCTGATTTTCCGACAACCCCCATTACTGTGCGGATGCTTTTAAACCACACTTCGAGCCTTCGGGATGGTGAGGTTTATTTTTTGCCACCCGGCAAGTCGGTAAAGGATTTTTTTGATAAGACCCATAAAGCTGGTAGTCAGGACTATCATTTTTCGTTTCATGATGGTCATGCACCCGGCACATATTTTACCTATTGCAATCTGGCCTACGGACTTGTCGGGACCATAATCGAGCGGGTCAGCGGGGAGCGGTTTGACCGCTATCAGAAACACCATGTTCTGGACCCGTTGAAGATTGACGGGGGCTATAACGTCGCGGAGCTTGAGCATCCGGAGCGTGTGGCCACGCTTTATCAGCATGTTCCTTCTGGCTACGAGGCCACGGTGGATAGCCAGCCTCTTAAAAGCTGGAGCAAAGAGGCTCTCGCGTCCTACAAAATTGGCAGCAATGGAAGTATGTTTTCTCCACAAGGTGGCCTTCATATTTCGCTGCAAGGGCTGACGCGTCTCGCACAATTCATGATCCAGCGCGGCACGCTGGACGGCGTCAGGCTTCTGGCGCCGCAAAGCATCAAGGTGATGGAAACCCCCACATGGACATTTAATGGCCAGAACGGCGTCTGCCCATATCCCCTAAGCGCTTATGGCCTGAGCTTGTTCACGCTGACAGGCACAAAAGACACCAATGGCAAGCCTGCCATCCCGTATGTCGGGTATCAGGGGGGGCTACACGGCCATCTGGGGGATGCATACGGGCTACATTCCGGCTTCTGGTATAATCCGAAAAACGGAGAGGCCTATCTGTTTGCGGCGGGCGGTTACCCTGATTATGATCAGGAGAGGCCCGGCCAGTATTCTTCTTTCTCTAGAGTAGAAGAAGAAATTTTCACAACTCTGGCTGGGAAATAATCATGATGATCCGTTCTGTCTTTGCCGCAGCCCTTCTGGCCGGTGGTTTATACTCAGCTTCTCCCGCAAGCGCGGCACTGCTTGATGAGGCCGGAGCCCGGCACCAGATCACGGCACTTTTGTCTCTGCCATTTGCGACAGATCTCGTCGGGGCCAGCAATGCAAGCCGCTTTGCGTGGGTGGAAAAGCGCAATGGGGTGCGGAATATTCTGGCAGCGGATGCGTCAGGCGCGCCGAAAGCCCTGACCCACTTCACGCAGGATGACGGAACCAATTTATGGGGGGTAGTCCTTTCCCCTAATGGGAAGACATTAGCCTATGTGGAGGGCGGCGACCCGGAGTTTCCGGACGCAGCGTCTCCCAATCCTCATCTTTCAGCATCGGGAACGCATCAGAGCGTGAATGTGGTGCTGGAAGGTGGCAGGCAAATGCGGATGGGGGAGGGCTGGAATCCTACCTTCTCGCCGGATGGGATGACGCTGGCGTTCTCGCACAAAGGCTCTTTGTTTCTGGCACCCGTTGGCAAAATGGCGAAAGAAGTCATGACCGTGCCGGGGAGCCTGACATCACTCCAATGGGCACCGGATGGCGCGTCGCTGGTCTTCACGCTGGACCGTGGGAGCCATGCGCTCATCGGACTATGGCACGTCAAAACGGCGACCATGACAGTTCTGGCTCCAGCGCTTGGGCAGGACAGTCTGCCAACATTTTCTCCGGATGGCCACTCTGTGGCGTTCGTGCGGGAACACAGACCACTTACTGATAAGAAGAATGAAAAAGGCTCGTTCTGGTCTTTTCATGTTTATGATCTGTCCACGAATACGGACCATGTGGTGTGGACCCCGCCTGCCGGGACTGGCGCACGGTTTGCTGTGCCGGAGGGGAGTGGCTTACTATGGTCTGACAATGCGCATCTGCTCTTCCCGTGGGAAGGCAGCGGATGGATGCGGGTTTGCACCGTGGCGGCATCGGGCACAGGAATTCCGACCTGTCTGACGCCGGATAAAGCGGAAGTCTCAGCCTATCGGCTATCTCAGGACAGAAAAACTCTTTTTTACACAAGTAATGTCGGGAATGTGGATGTCTGGCACGCATGGCGTCAGGCTTTGGATGGATCTTCACCGCAACGCCTGACACACAGTGAGGACATGGAAACAGATCTTGCTGTGGCCGGAGGCAAGGTGGGCGTGATGGCCGCCAGCGTCACACAGACAGCGCATCCGGTGGTGGTGGGAGCAGAGGGTGAAAGTGCTTCTCTCGTTTCCCCGCAAGCGCCGTCAGATGTGCATTTCGTGACACCGCAGGTAGTTGTGTTCCACAGCGCAGATGGCATGGAGGTGCACGGGCAGCTCTTTGTTCCAGAGGGAGACGCAAAAACGCCTCGTCCTGCATTGGTATTTGTGCACGGAGGCCCGCACCGCCAGACGCTCCCTGCGTTTAATGGCATGGACTATTATTCCAACGCCTATGCGATGAACCAGACTCTGGCGGCGCAAGGCTATGTGGTGTTGTCTGTCAATTACCGCAGCGGGACGGGCTATGGCGAGGCGTTCCGGAATGCTCCTGAAACTGGCGGAGGTGGAGCCAGTGAGTATCGGGATGTTTTTGCTGCGGCCACGTATCTTAAGACCAGAACTGATATTGATCCCGCCCGCATCGGGATCTGGGGCGGCAGCTGGGGCGGTTACCTGACGGCACTCGCTCTGGCCCGCAATAGTGACGTCTTTGCTGCCGGCGCTGATTTTCATGGCGTACATGATATGATTGACCCTGACACATACGGTCTGTCTCCCGAGGAAAACAGGAAAGCGCACGATGTAGAGTGGCAGTCCTCTCCGGCGGCGGATATTGCCCACTGGCATGCACCGGTTCTGCTTGTGCATGGTGATGATGATTATAACGTGGAATTTGAACAATCGACTCTTCTGGCAAGGATGTTGTCAGAACAGGGCGTGCCATATGAGGAACATTCCTTCCCGAATGAGCGGCACACCTTTCTCCGCATGCAGGATTGGCTGACGGCGTATATGTGGATGGATACATTCTTTGACCGCACACTGGCGTCCCATAAGCCCTGAAGGGCAACAGCGCTCCCTTGAAACGCCCTATGCGGCGTATGCGGGGACGCATGAGTGATAAGGTTGGGAGTAAGCTGATGAAAGCACTGAAAATTTCAGGTGTTCTGGTAAAAGCGTTTTTAGCTGGAGTGGTCCTTATGTCTCCTCTGGCCAGCGCGGCATCTCCCGCCTTCGGGGAACCTCTGGCCCAGATCATGGCGGAAACTGTCAAAAACCAGCCCGGCCATTTTGCTGTTTATGCCGCCCGGAGCGGGCAGCCGCCTGATGTGTGCCTGAACTGTGATGATCTGATTAACGCTGCCAGCACTATCAAACTGTTTGTGCTTGATGCAGCCTATGATGCCTTTACAAAAGGCACCCTGCATCCAGAAGATACTCTTACGGTTCACAACCATTTTCATTCTCTGGTGGGGAAGGGCAGCTTTGCGCTCGAGCAGAAAGAGGATTCTTATGACCCTCTTTACGCGCAGGCAGGCAAGGCAGTGCTTGTTTCAGAACTCCTGCGGGTGATGATCCAGTATAGCAGTAATCTGGCGACCAACCTGATGATTGAAAAGCTGGGCGTGCTGCCAATTCGTGCGATTGTAAAAGCGCAGGGCCTCAACGGTGTTGTCTTCGGCCGTATGATTGAGGATTTTGATGCAAACGATCAGGGTATTCGTAATCGGGTTTCAGCACGCGGATTGGGCGCATTTTTGCAAAAGCTGGATAACGGCCAGATTGTCGGGAAGACGCAAAGCCAGAGCATGATCCAGATTATGCTGGGGCAAAAATTTAATGACATCATTCCCCCCGGTCTGCCCGCAGGGACACCCGTGGCGCATAAGACCGGCTGGGTTCAGGGTGTGCGGAATGACGCCGCTCTTGTCACGCTACCGGATGGCAAACGCTATATTCTGGTCGTGCTGACATCTGGCTTGCCGGATGAACAGGCGGGCATCAGGGTGCTGAACACGCTGTCTCATCAGGCCTATGCATATTTTCTGAAATAGAGTCAAAGATGTAAAACAGAGTTTAAAAAACTTTTTAATATTATTGCATTTAACATTTTTCGGTCAGGCTGGGTTCTGCGTTCCGGCCACCCTCCTTCACGCTCATTTTGTCTCATATTTGAACAAGATTTGATCGGGGGAATGTGACATTAAACTGTCACTTTAACGTAATAAAATCACAACACACATGGCAGAACAAGACGATAGTCTGCGCAGCGTTATCTAACCCCCTATTGGGAGCCTCGGTATGAGGGATCGCGCTGTATGAAACAGAATAAACTGCTGCTTCTGACAACATGTATGAGTTCTTTACTGTTTCATTATGCCAAGGCTGAAACTGTTTCAGCCGCCACCCAGCCCGGAAAGGTAGAACAGGCAAGCCCTAAACCCGCAGCCAAAAACAAAACGGCGGCGGCTCCCAAAACGGTAAAAGCAACATCCACGCAGGATGATAAGGCTGAGTCCATCGTCGTCATGGGTGCTGGCGCTGCGCGTGAGACGCAAAAGCTCTCCCACATGGCTCTGCAACAGGTGGTTCCCGGTACCAGCCCCCTGAAGACCTTGTCGAAACTGCCGGGCGTCATGTTTACGTCATCAGATGCGCTGGGGTCTTATGAATGGTCCCAGCAGATCATTATTCGTGGGTTTGATCAAAGCCGCCTCGGCTTTACCATGGATGGTATTCCTTTGGGCAATCTGGCCTATGGGAACGATAATGGCCTTTCCATTGGCCGTGCCCTGCAAACAGAAAATAACGGAACGGCGACACTGGCACAGGGGGCAGGTTCCGTCGGGGTTGCTGCCTCCAATGACCTTGGTGGCGCGCTTGAATTCACGTCTATTGACCCGACTGAAAAGTTTGGTGCGGATGTGGCTGCCACGGGTGGTTCCTACGGCACATGGCGTACGTTTGCCCGCGTTAATAGCGGCACGCTGCCCGGTGGTGGCCGCCTGTATGTGTCCTATGATTATCAGGATGCCAACAAGTGGAAAGGCAAGGGCATTCAGCAGCAGCAGCAGGCCAACGCCAAATTCGTGCAGCCGCTGGGTGATAAGGTCAAGCTGACGCTGTTTGGAGATTACAGCCAGCGCGCCGAAAATGATTATCAGGATATTTCAAAAGAGCAGATCCGCACAATCGGTTATAAGCTCGATAATATTACCAATAACTATGGTCTGGCGAAAGATATTGCCCGCGCTTATCAGAATGGCACGGCTTTTCCGGCTGGGATTAAGGATCAGGATCAGTCCTACTACAACTCTGCCGGTCTGCGTGAGGACGTGCTGGGGTATGGCAAGCTGGATTTCCGTCTGACTGACCGCCTGAAAGGTTCTGCAACCGTCTACGGCCATACCAATACAGGGGAAGGGATTTACGCTACCCCCTATACGCCAACCCCGGAGGCGCTTGGTGGCTCTCCGCTTTCCGTCCGTACAACGGAATACGATATTCATCGTGAAGGCTTTATTGGTAGCCTGTCTTACGAAATTGGACACCACACCATTGAGGGTGGTTTCTGGTTTGAAAATAACGATTTTGAACAGGCACGTCGCTTCTATCCGCTGAGCGAAAGCGGGTATACGGGCAGTTCCGTTCACTGGTTCCGGGGTAATTCCTTCGCAACCCAGTGGCAGAGTGCGTTCAATACCAAAACCTATCAGTTCCATTTGCAGGATACCTGGCAGATTACCCCGGCGCTGAAGCTGAATTACGGCTTTAAATCGCTGGTGGTGGATAACCGTGGTCGGCAGCTGGAAGGGAACGAGATGGGCGTGCCGGTGCCCACTAACACTTATGCCGGCGGTTCTATTACCTCAGCCAATGGCTTCCTGCCGCAGATTGGCGCTAACTATCGTATCAATCGCCATAATGAAATTTTTGCAGATTTTGCAAGAAACATGGCGGCTTTTGATAACTCCTCCACTGGTGCTACCAGCCCGTTCGCCATGACAAGTGCGGCCTATGCCGCGACGAAAAATTCTCTGCGCCCGGAAATGTCCTATAGTGAGGAAATCGGTTATCGCTTCCATAATCGTCGTATTCAGGCATCTCTGACCGGCTATTACATCGAATTTGAAAACCGGCTTCTTTCCATTACACCCAACGCAACCAACAACGTGCAGGGTATTCCCAGCATTCTGGTCAATGGTGGTGGTGTAACAGCCCGTGGTATTGATGCCGCATTCAACTATCACTTTACTGATAACTGGTCCCTGTATGTGTCTTACGCCTACAATCAGTCGACCTATAATGATGATCTGACAACGGGTGGCGTTACCTACAACACACGCGGTAAGAGCGTGGTGGCCATGCCGCGTAATCTGGCAAACGTTCAGATCAGTTATGATGATGGGTCAATCTGGGGTAATTTCGGCATGCAGTATCAGGGCCGCCGGACATATACCTATACGAATGACCAGTGGATCAAACCGAACGATATCTTTAACCTGAACGTGGGTTATCGCTTCCATAGCCAGAACTGGGCGCTACGTGGTCTGGATATGCAGATTAACGTGACCAACCTGTTTAATAAACGCTATGTGGCCACAGTAGGGAGTGCGGGCTTCCGCCCGACCGATCCGACCGGCAGCCTGCAAACGCTTCAGGCAGGTTCCCCGCGGATGGTGTTCTTTACCGTGCGTAAGCATTTCTAAAACTGTTTTTTACGTTCTGCTTTATGTCTTCTGTGACGGATAATTCCATGCTTCGTGCCCCTAATCGTCGCCAGTTTCTAAAGTTTGGTGCGGCTGCAACAGCGGGGGCCGCCCTGCCGGAAAACCTCAAACGGGCGCTCGCCGTTGCGCCCAATGCGGTAACCGGCACCATTCAGGATGTGGAGCATGTGGTTATCCTGATGCAGGAGAACCGCTCGTTTGATCATTATTTCGGCTGTTTGCAGGGCGTGCGCGGGTATGGAGATCCGCGTGCAGAAAAACAGTCTGATGGAAAAAGCATTTTCGCGCAGCCTGATGGAAAAGGCGGCCATGTGCTGCCATTCCTGTTTAACACCGCACACACGTCCAGCGCCTGTCTGGCCAGTCTGGACCATAGCTGGAAAAACACTCAGGCGGAGTGGAACAACTGGGATACATGGGTTCCGCATAAAACGCCCATGACGATGGGGCATTTCACCCGTAAGGAAATCCCTTATTACTACGCTTTGGCCGATGCGTTTACGATTTGTGATGCCTATCACGCGTCTATTTTCGGCCCGACAAACCCCAACCGCCTCTATTTCTTCACCGGCACCAACGGGCTGGCCGTGGGCAATGCCGGCAAGCAGGCCGTAGAGAATGTTGATGATGGCAACTGGTCTGCCGACATGGCGCATGACCGGGCCGATTTTAAACCCTTTGACTGGACGACCTATCCTGAAAAACTTCAGGAGGCAGGCGTATCCTGGAAAGTGTATCAGGAATACGATAATTTTGGTGATAACCCTCTGGCGTCTTTTGCAGCGTTCCGCACCATCGGGAAGGACACATGGGCGTATCGCGGGGCGCGCAGCATTGTAGACGGCTCTGGCCCTGCGGATATGCAGGATACAGAAGGCCGCTACCTGATTGCCGCGTTTGAGCGCGATGTGGCGCAAGGCACACTGCCGCAGGTCTCATGGATCGTGCCGCCCACCGCCCTGAGTGAACATCCCAACGCGCCGCCGGGCTACGGGGAATATCTGATTTCTCAACTGATGGATGTGTTTGTCCGCCATCCGGATGTGTGGGCCAAAACAGTCTTTATTCTCAATTATGATGAAAATGACGGCTTTTTTGACCATGTGCCCCCTCCTGTTCCGGCACTCAATGCGCAACAGGGGGCCTGCACGGTCTCAACAGATGGGGAAAGTTATTATGGCCAGCCCGTCGGCCTAGGTCCTCGCGTGCCTGCTCTGGTTATTTCCCCGTGGACCAAGGGCGGGTGGGTCAATTCACAGGTGTTCGACCACACGTCCGTTTTGCGTTTTCTGGAAACACGCTTTGGCGTGTCATGCCCCAACATTACACCGTGGCGACGCAGCGTGTGTGGGGACATGACGTCACTTTTCGACTTTGCTCAGACTAACCGCCAGTGGGAAGCATCCCTGCCGCGCACGGATACCTATCTGGCAGACACACGCAAATCCTGCGCCTTGCCCAAACCGGTTGTGCCTGCCCGGCAAACCATGCCTAAGCAGGAAGCCGGGCAGCGTCCAGCCCGCGCTCTGCCCTATGTGCTGCATGCTAACAGGCTGTCTCATGGAGCGCTGGAGCTTGCGAATGAGGGCACGCAAGGTGCTGTGTTGCGCATCAGGGATGGTTATACAGCTCGCCATTATACCCTTGCAGCAGGCCAGAGTCTGTCTGTGCCTGTGGAGGCCAAAGCGGGGCAGTCCTTAACAGTTCATGGGCCGAATGGGTTCTTCCGGGCGTTTTATGGTCAGGACTTGCCGGAGTGTCGTCTTCGTTACGATCCTGCCCAAAGCAACATCTTTCTGTCCCTGCGCCATGCGGGGCAGGCTCCCCGGATGCTGCGGATTGAAGACGGTTATACTCACGTGCGGCATACCGTCACTGTGCCACCAGATGCAGAGACTGCAACATCATGGCTGCTTGCTGCATCTGACAACTGGTATGATCTGGCTGTGTATGATGCGCATGACGGCACTCTGCTCATGCAATTTGCCGGACATATGGAAAATGGAAAACCCAGCCGCACAGATCCGCATATGGGGCGGTAAAGCATACGCCGGGTATTGGCGGCGGAGGCATTGCGCCCCGCCTGTTGCCCGTAGCCTCCCCCCCTTGCAGAGGGGGCTACGGCGAAACAGTTTTTAGTCGATAACGACTGTGGCTTCATCCGTCAGAACCCGGAACAGGAAGCTTTCCTGCAGGTAGAGTTCCACGGTGGTGGCCGTGTGGCTCAGATAGCCGATGGAGAAATCCTGCCCGATATCCAGCGCCAGATCACCCCCGCGCGTGGAGACAAGGAAAGCGCCCTCAATGGCCGGAGCCCAGATGATCTTGCCGGCAATCATGGTCTCAATGTGCTTAATGATCGGGTAGCCGTCATCCCCGCCGCCCGTCACGGCCTGATAGGCCTGTGCGCCCAGCACCAGGGAATACGGGCCGTTTACACCGGCAAGGCGCAGACTGTTCAGGGCATCGGCCACGACGCCGGGATAGTTCTTGGCTGAGCTGGGTAGTTTGATGTGGGCGTTGGAGCTGCGTTCCCGGATGCCCGCCATGCCTGCGGCGTCATAGCCGTTGAAAATGGCACGATCTTCAAAGAAGGCAATTTTCCGGGCAGCATCTTTCACCGGCTGCCAGTCTGCATCCAGAGCGCCGCGTTCCACGGCGTCAATTTCCTCGCGGGAGAGCGTAAAGGGCACGCGCACTTCTACCGGCGGCAGGACTTCACGCTTGACCGCGCGAATACCATCCTCCGGCGTAACAAGGGCAGAGGCGCGGCCTGTGCCAACGCCCGCAAAAGCGGTGCCTTTGGGTTCAGACGTATCCACCACGCGACGCCCCGCCAGATTGCGGCGGATGGTGCGGGCGGCTTCTTCCTCGATTTCCGCCCAGGCGGCGCTGGAGACAGGAGCCAGATGCTTATGCAGATTATTCATCGTAACGTTTCCTTACTTCAAGGATCCAATGCCAAGAGAGCCATCCTGCGGGGCGGCTTCGGGCGTTTGCGTGTCCGCCGGTGCGGAGGAGGCGGGTTCCGCTGCGTCGGCAGCCATATCGGCAGCGTCATCAAGGAAGTCTGACGTCGGGATAAAAAACAGCGTTCCGGTGACAGCAGTGCTGACATCCAGAAGCCTGTCGTAATTCCCGGCAGGTTTCCCAACAAACATGTTTTGCAGCATTTGTTCCGTGCGGGCAGGGGAACAGGAATAGCCGATAAAATAGGTGCCAAACTCGCCTTTGCCCACTTCACCAAACGGCATGTTGTCACGCACGATCTGAAGCTGCTGGCCGTTTTCTTCAATATTGGTCAGCACATTATGCGCGTAGCTGGGCTTGGCTGCATCCTGTAGCTCAATATCAGAAACCTTCTTGCGGCCAATGATATGTTCCTGAATTTCTGTGGGAATAGCGTCCCATTTCTTCAGGTTATGCAGGTATTTCTGCACAATCACATAGCTGCCGCCTGCAAAGGCCGGGTCTTCATCACCAATCAGGGTTGCAACTTTAGCGGCCTGACCTTCCGGATTTTCCGTGCCGTCCACAAAGCCCAGCAGATCACGGGAGTCGAAATATTTGAACCCATGCACCTCATCAATCACCACGGCGGCCCCTTCCAGCCGGGAGACAATGGCCGCGGCCAGCTCAAAGCACAGGTCCATGCGGGTGGCGCGGATATGGAAGAGGAAATCGCCCGGTGTGGAGGGGGCGTGATGCACGCCATTGATTTCCTGAAACGGGTGCAGCTCTTTGGGGCGCGGCTGGCCAAACAGGCGGTCCCACGCGTGGGAACCAATGCCGGTAATGCAGCTCAGCCGACCATCGGGAATACGGAAGCCCACCCCGCGCACGAGGGAGGAGAGATCTGCGAGCAGGTCCACCACCTGCGGATTAACGGACTCATCCTCGTTCAGCGTCAGGACGAGGAAAACAGCGGCCTGAGTCAGTGTTGTATCAACGGGCTGCGGCGTGACCAATGGATTGAAACTCCCTGCTTATGGCGCCTGCCTGAAAAAGCAGGTGTATCAGACCATAGGCAGATCGCTTCATCTGGCAAGGGAGAGCAGGGGTGAAAAAGCAGAATAGCACTGCAAAACCGGCCCCTGATAAATCAGACAGATAAAGCCATAAATCCGATTGTCAGGGGCCGGATGGGACCGGGGCGTGTCAGAGTTGTGCCCACTGCCTCAACAGGTTGTGATAGGTGGAGGTCAGCCCCAGCACGGCGGCGCTGTCATCGGGCAGAAATTTGCGGGTTTCTATAATAGACAGGTCGAACTGGTAGAGCAGTGTGCGCTGTGTATCATCCGGCACCATAGACTGGGACCAGAAGAATGAGGCCCAGCGTGAGCCGCGTGTAACCGCACTGACGCTATGCAGGCTGCTGGAGGGGTAGAGCACCATATCCCCGGCGGGAAAGCGGACGCTCTGCACGCCAAACGTATCCTGAATCATCAGCTCGCCGCCGTCATACTCGTCCAGTTCGCTCAGAAAGAGCGTGGAGGAGACATCCGTCCGCATCCGAAAGCCGGTGCCCGGCACAGGGCGGATAGCGTTGTCCACATGAGCGTGAAAGCGCATGCCCTCATCATACCGGTTGAAAAGCGGCGGGAAGACACGCAACGGAAGGGCCGCGCTGTTAAAGGTGGGATTGCGGCCAAGGGCGCGGAGAATGATCTCGCCCAGTTCCCGCCCTTCCGCACTGTCCTGGGGGATCTGAAGGTTGAATTTCGCCTTGGCGGACTGGTCCCCCGCCGTCACCTTGCCATCGACCCATTCGGATTTCTCCAGTGTGGCACGGCAATAGGACACTTCTTCTGGTGTCAGAACATTGGGGATATGAACAAGCATGAGGGCGGGGTCCGTTCAGGAAGGTTGTCTGTTGCCGTGGCGATGTTCACCACCACCACCCTGTTGCGGCAGCAAACTGAGCAGAATGGCAGAGGCCTGCTGCCCGCTGGCCGCGGCAATCTGGTCCAGTGTGTCGGTCGTGGCATGAACTGTGTAGCCAGAGTGGGTCAGGCGTTCAACCAGATCATCCGGTGAGCGATGCAGCAGAGGGGCCAGATCCGTCAGCGGAGCCTTTGTCAGCACAGGGAAGACGCGCATGGCCGGATTACCGCCTCTGTGCCCGGAGGTCAGCATAAATCCGCCCGCGGCCACAAAAGAAAGCAGGCAGGCGGCCAGCATCGATTTATTGCGGAAATACAGCAAAAACTGAGCCCAGTTGCGCCACAGATGCAAAAAGAATGGCACCAGAAGCACCATGCTCAGCCAGATATGCATGGAATGGAACCAGCCGGACTGCCAGTGGAAAAACAGTGCCGTGCCGGAAATGGCGGAAACAAGAAACAGGCCCGTAATCAACGGGGTCGAATATTTCCTAATAACCAGATTCATGGAAAACGTCATCCTGTGGGGGCATATACGCGGTTAGAGGGGCAAGGCTGTATCAGCGCGCAGAGGCAACCCGCCAGCGCTGGCCGGCTTGTTCTGCAATGGCACGCAGGCGCGGGTCTGTCTGACCCTGCAATATGGTTTCAAGAGCTTTGAACACATCGCAAAATCCCTCTTCCAGCGCGCGGGAAAACCACTTTATGGCAGGTTCGGGACGACCGGAAGACAAATCGTTGCGGGCCAGGTTAAGGTAGCCCCAGCAGTCCCCGCATTCTGCGGCAGCAAGAAAGAAATCCTGCGCCTTTTCCGGCTCCAGCTCAGGGAGGCGACCGCTTTCCGCAATCAAGCCCAGCATGTTGAACGCTTTTGAAACACCGTTTTGTGCGGAAGAAATATAAAGAGCGTACGCTTTTCTGATGTCCTGAGGCACACCTTCGCCAGCCAGATACAGGTCGGCGAGGTTAAACATAGCCCATCCATCTCCATCGGCGGCAGCCTGTGTAAAATAGGCGCTGGCTGCCACCGGGTTACGCGGGACACCCCAGCCACGCTCGTAGGCGCGGCCCAGCATGTTCAGCGCACGTGCATCACCGGATCGGGATGCAACCTCAAACATGCTGAAGGCTTCGGCGGGTTTCCCCTTGTCCAGACAAATCTGGCCTAAAAGCAACTGCATGGTAACAGGTGAGAGAGGGGCCGAGGAGGCAGAGGGGGAGGAAGCCCCCCTCTCCTTTGGTCGTTCAGCCAGAACCAGTGTCATAGGGTTAGAACGACACCCCAACGTTGCCGATGAAATACCGCCCGGACGCCGGAACCACGCGGGAGCCGGAGAAGGAGGAAGAATAGTTCAGGCGGTTGGTAATGTTGTTGGCGTTAAAGGATACACGGTAATGCTTGAAATCCCATGACAGCATGCCGTTCAGCACGAAGTTATGCGGAATACGGGCTGTATTTGTCGTATCCGGACCGGCCCAGTAAGCGGAAGAATACTGTGCCCCACCGCCAATTTTCAGTGTGCCCCATTCGGGGTTCAGGATCAGGCGGGAGAGGTCATAGGAGCTCCAGACCGACATGGAGTTATGCGGAACCTGCGGTGCCGTCTTGCCATTGTCCCCGGTGGTGCTGTGCGTCACAATGCCGTCCATGTAGGAATAGGAGGCAAAAACCTGCCAGTCCTGCGTGATCTTGCCGGTCGCACTCAGCTCGACACCGCGGACACGGCGCCCGCTACCAGAGTCGGAAAAACCGGTTTCCATATCGCCATTCACGTCATAGTAGCGGGAATTGTTTTCGCTGATCTGGAAGAACGCAACCGTGGTGCCAAGGCGTTTGTGGAAGAAATCAGACTTGTTCCCGACTTCAAACAGGTCGCTCCGCTGCGGGGAAAGATTCACACCCTTCTGCGCGACGTCCCCGGCCTGCGGTTTGACGGTCACCAGAGAGGAAACGTCCGTGCCCACCGGCTTATAGGACCGGGCAAAGGTGAAGTAGAAGGAGGTGTTTTTAACGGGGGAATACATGATGCTGGCGGAGGGGCTCCAGCGATCAGACTTCTGCTCGGCGCGCCCCTGCGCTGCTGTTGAGCGTTTGTAATAGGTGCTGCTGAAAGAATCCCAGCGGCCTGTGCCGAACAGGGAGAGCTGCTTGGTCAGCTGGATCCGGTCCGCAAAGAAGAGGCCCAGATCACGCGCGTTTGCATTGCCATACCCGGAATCCGGGAAGCTGAGAGACGTGCCGGGGGAGTTATAGCTGGGATTGATAATGGTCTGGTTGTTGTTGCGGTTGGTAAAGCTGCCCGGCCAGCGAGAGTCACTGGCGTAGTTGATATCAACACCTGCCTTGATGTCATGATGCATGAAGCCGGTCTTGAATTGAGACCGTCCCATCAGGATGTTTTGCACACCCCAGCCTTCCTGACGATACGCCGCACCACCCCCTGCGCCATAGGGTAGGGCATAGTTCTGGCCGGAAAGGATGGCGTTTGCGCATGCGCCGGAGCAGGCGGCAGGCGTTGTGGCAGTGTAGTCACGGTTATACAGGCTGAGCCGTGTATCGTTGGTGATGGTCAGCCAGCGGGAGACTTCTGACTTAAGGGCGGAAGTCAGCGTGTGGATGTTGGAGCGGTCAAAGTCAAAGTTGCGGGTGTAGCTGGTGTTGCGGGGCACACCATATTCCGTGATCGGGCGGTAAATGCCGTTCACCTGAATCATGCTGACGCCATAATCCGGTTTACTGTCACTGTTCAGCCACTGCCACGTTAGATGCCAGGAGGTTTTGCTGCGCAGCCCGACGCCAAAGTCCACCGCCGCGCCGTAGCGGTTGGAGGTGACATTATTCCGGTCCACCACATCCTGCTTGTTGAACATGCCGTTCACACGAATGGCCATGTCATCATTGATCTGGTAGTTGATGTCCCCAACACCACGGAACAGTGGGCCACTGCCAAAAGACTGATCGTAATTATAGGAATTTCCCAGATGCGCATGTTTCTGGGTCTGGTTGATTACGCCGCCGACGTTCCCCGCCCCAAAATACTCGCCTGATGGCCCCTTGATAACTTCCACGCTGTCCGTATTGAACACATCGCGGGTGTAGGTGCCAAAATCCCGCAGGCCGTCCGTATAGATATCCTGCCGCGCCTGCAGGCCACGGATGCGGAACTGGTCCCCGTTCAGGCCGCCTGCGCCTTCCCCGGTGGAGAGTGTGATGCCGGGCACGTTGCTCAGCGCCTGATCCAGCGTGAAGGCCCGCTGCTGCTTCATCAGCTCCTGCGGCACAACCGTAATGGTCTGCGGCGTATCGCGCACGGAGCCGGGCATACGGGAAATATTGAGTGTCTGGCTGTTGGTATTGCCAGCACTGTAAGACGCTGCGTCAGAATCATCATGATGGCCACCCACACGCACCGCTGGCAGCTTGATGGTGGTGTCGGTCGTGGCGGGCTGAGGGGGCTGCGTCGTGTCGTCTGCGTGGGCTTGTTCTGTAGCGCCCAGCCCGACGGACACACCCAAAGCAACAGCAAGCTGAAGGCCAATGCCCTGTGATGGCGGAAGGGGCAACTCTGTGCGACTCATGCGTCGTGCTCCTGATGAACCATGCTGCCGGTTCGTATGGTGGAAGTAAGGAATGCGGGCTTTTGATATGAGGTCCGATGCTAAGATGCAAATGATTATCAATAACTAAATGGGGCGTTTTCCCGGTGTGTGGCGCAGCCGCCACAGGGGAGAGAGGGGCACAAAAAAGTGAGACTCTTAAACCGAAATTGAAAATATACAATATTTCAATAAGTTATATCGGGTCCCGCAGCCGGACCTCCATGTGCCGTGCGGCAACAGGCTTTGCCACATTTTATGCGGGGGTAGATTTTTCTCTATATGATAGTGATTCTCACTTGCATGATGGTGGAGGCCTTGTTATCGCTGGCCTGATTGTCCCCGCAGGAAAAGCCGTTATGCGGCCGCTTTCTGCGTGGTTTCCCGCCTGACATCGTTGTAAACGCGCAGGATTTTTCATGCCTTCATCACCCGTTTCCCTCGTGAATGCTGTCTCTCTTTCTCCATGGGAGATGTTTTTGAACGCAGGCCCGGTTGTGCGCTGTGTGATGCTGCTGCTGGCTTTTGCCAGTCTGGTGACATGGACAATCCTGATTGCAAAAACTGTGGAAATTGTCCGTTTGCGGCGCGAACTTTCTCAGGCTGAAGACAATCTGGAGCAGGCGGAAACGCTGGAACGGGGCGAGGTTCTCACGCAGGACTGCCGTATTGCCCGCACTCTTGTCGTGGCGGCGGAAACGGAGCGGATGCGCTCTGTCGATATCCCGGATGATGAGGACGGGCTGAAAGAGCGTATCGTCCTGCATCTGGAGCGGCTGGAAGCCGCAGAAGGCCGCCGACTGCTACGTGGCACAGGCCTTCTGGCCACCATCGGCGCGACGTCTCCGTTTATTGGTCTGTTTGGTACGGTGTGGGGGATCATGTCCTCCTTCACCGGTATTGCTGCGGCTAAAGCGACCAGTCTGGCGGTTGTAGCTCCCGGCATTGCCGAGGCCCTTCTGGCAACGGCGCTGGGGCTGGTGGCTGCTATTCCTGCTGTTATTATCTACAACCATCTGGCGCGCCAGTCTGCCGGGTGCCGTGCACAGGTGGCGGATATTACGTCGCTTATCATGCGTCTGGTCTCGCGGGATCTGGGGCGTCTGCGTGCCCAGCGGGCGCGGGGCACAGTGGTGCGCTTTAGTCAGCGTGACCATCAGGCCGTGGCGGAATAGGGGGCGCAGATGGCCATTCGTATCCGGCATGCGGACGAGACGCTGAAAGAAGCGCATGAGATCAACGTCACACCGTTTATTGATGTCATGCTGGTGTTGCTGGTCATTTTCATGGTCACGGCCCCGTTGACGACGGTAAATGTGCCGGTCGATCTGCCTTCCTCAACCGAAAAACCAGCCCCCCGCCCGGATGATCCGGTGTTCCTGACCGTTAAAGCCGACCACGGCCTTGCGGTGGGGGAAGAGGATGTTGCGGCAGAAGCCCTGCCGTCCGCACTCGCTACTGTGACAAAAGGGAACAAGGACCAGCGTATTTTCCTGCGTGCTGACAAAACGGTGGATTATGGCACGCTGATGAGCGTGATGGATAAGCTCCGCTCTGCCGGCTATCTCAAGGTCGCTCTGGTCAACCTGCAAGGGCAGGAGGAAGGGGCCGAAGCCGGGGCGGCTCCATGAGTGCGACCCTGACTGATGGGAGCGGAGTGACCACTGCACATTCAGGGGCCTTTGCCGCCTGGCGTGCGGAACAACTGCGCAGCGCGCGGAAGGAAGAGCAGCGCCGCTGGGGTGTTTCTCTGCTGGTGGTGCTGGCTGTAACTGGTGGTGTGGTGGGGGCCGTTCTGCGTCTTCCGCCTGCGGAACTCCCGGTTTCCGAACCGCCTCCCGCCGCGATCGCGATTGATCTGGCCCCCGAACCCGTTTCCACGCCAGCACCCGTTTCCGATGTGCCGCCCGGTCCGCAGCAAACCCTTTCCACCCCAGCCCCCGCGCCGGAAGAGCCGCCCAAGGTTTCCGCGCCTCCATCTCCCGCACCCAATCCGCCTGTTCCGGTGCCTAAACCGGAAAAGCAGCATAAGGTTGTGAAAAAATCCAAACCCGCCCCTGTCTTAAAAAAGCCTGTGCCGGACAAAACACCGCCTGCGGACCAGACAACAGCCCCACCCGCGGCGGAAGCGCCTCCGGCTTTAAATCAGGCCGCGCCTGCGCCGGGAGCATCGTCCTCGCACGCGTCCCAAAGCCCGGCAACATGGCAGGGGGCACTTCTGGCCCGGCTTGAGCGGTATAAACGCTACCCGGCGGAGGCTATGGCGGACCATCAGGAAGGTGTGCCCATGCTGCATTTTGCCATGGACCGCCACGGGCATGTGCTCTCAGCCCATATCCAGCGTGGTTCAGGCCATACTCTGCTGGATCAGGAAGCTCTGGCGCTGGTGCGCCGTGCGGAGCCGCTGCCCAGTCCGCCCGACAGTGTGGTGGGCAATCCGGTAGTGCTGACGGTGCCCATTGAATTCTATATGGAGCAGGAGGGGCATTGAGGGCGCAGGCGGTCTGATCCCGTTCTCAATTCGGCGTCATGCGTGGGAAGGGGATTCCTTCCGGGCAGAAGTGTCTGTAAAAGCACATTTTAACCTGGGCCCCTTGCCGCAACTGAGTGATCTGTTCCGTATGCCAGCATCTTCAACCACGGTACGCCGTCGCACACAGGCTGACCGCAGTGCGGCCACACGGACAAAAATCATTCACGCGACCGTCACTCTGCTACAAACACAGGGATATGCCGCCACCACTATCCAGCGCATTGCCAAAGTGGCCGGCGTCAGTCTGGGGGCGTTGCAGCATCATTATCCGGCCAAGGCCCAGATTATGGCCATGGTGCTGCGGCATTATGCCCTCAAGCGCACACGGCTTTATCGGCCTGCCATGCGGCGTAAAAGCCAGCCGGAACAGCGGGTAGACGCCATGCTGGACGCCATGTGGACTTTGGTGACAGAGGGCCCGGATTTTATCGCCACAGTGGAAATTGAGCTCGCCCGGCGGAGTGACCCGGAGCTGGCAGCGGCCACTGAGCCTGTGCTGGCCCGCATTGATCAGTTTATGACACGCTGGCTTTCCGGCAGGCAGCATGGCCAGCCGGACCCGAAGTTTGTCACGCTGCGTCTGCTTAACTCAACGTTCCTGCGGGGTGTCGCTATTGAGATCGCGCGGGGCACCCCCCTGAGTGATCTGCAAGAGGCGTATCAGATCTGGTGCGGGTTTTCCCGGGCGGAACTGCTGAAGATCGTCAAAGAAACAACCTGACGGCAGAAAGCCAATAAATGTCTTGACGACTCATAAACAAGTAGGACGTATTGTTTGTTATACAAGCTTCCGGGGCGGCCTTCCTGAGGGAAGGGCGGTCTGAACGCCAGAAAGGGTATAACGTGACGATGCCATCTTTGAGTGCTCATCAGGTTTCCAGTCAGGAAATTGCCGAACGGATCAAAAAGGTTCGGGAGAAGATGGAAAAGGCAGGTTTGTCTGCTTACATCTCGTTCAACCCCGATAACATTTATTACCTGACAAACTTTGCAAACTTCGTGCATGAGCGGCCATTTGTACTGGTCATCACGCCGTCAGATCTGACGTTCATTATTCCTCGTCTGGAAAGAGCGCATGTGGAGCGCCACAAGGTGGGGGATGAACTCCAGCTGGTGGAGTATGCAGAGTTTCCCGCATTGCCCGGCACGCGCTGGTCTGACCGCCTGAAGCATGTGCTGCCAGCACAGGGTACCATTGGCCTTGAGGGCGCATGTCCTGCGTATCTGAGCGCCATGGTCAGCAACCCGACGCAGGTTCTGAATATTATTGACGCCGTGCGGGAAGTTAAGTCCCCGCATGAAATTTCCCGCATTGCCTGGACCAGTGATGTGATGACACAGGCGCTGGCCATGATGCTGGGCGCGGTCAAAAACGGCACGATGGTGGCGCATGCCATTGCAGGTGTTACGCCGTATTTTTATCAGCGTTGCCTGACGGAAGCGCCGAATTATAACGTGATGTCCACGCACGCTGCCGGGCTGATCCAGCCGCCAGCCTATACGGATGACCCTCACAACTTCTCCTGCCTGACGGCTCCGTGCGAGCCGGGTGGCCCGTTTCTCGGGCTGATTGCAGGGAAAATTAACGGCTATGGCGCAGAGATTGAGCGGACGTTCTTTCTGGAACATGTTCCTGAAGAGGCACGCAAGCCCTTCGATACCATGATGGAAATGCGTCATAAGGCGTATTCCATGCTGAAACCGGGTGCGGTTGGTTCAGACATTGATGCTGCCTGCCTGGCGATTGCGAAAAAGGCTGGCTATGACACACCATTGCATCGTACGGGGCATAGCTTTGGTGTCACCAGTCACGAAGCGCCTTTCCTGGCGATTGGTGAAGACAACGTGATTCAGCCGGGCATGTTGTTCAGTATTGAACCGGGTATTTACATCAGTGGTAAAGCCGGTTTCCGCCATTCCGATACAGTGCTGGTTACGGAAGCAGGGTATGAAATTCTGACAAAATATCCTGATGATAAAGAAGAGCTGACTTTAGCCTGAAAAACACTTTAGGGAAGTCTGTCTGGGGTTTGACAGACTTCCGCTTCAGGACCGTTCTGCACAAAATTTTCCCAAAAATATTCCGGGTTAAAAGACTCTGGTGTGGGCAAAACTGTATTTATATCGTTCCGGTTAATTAACAACAAATTACAAATCGTATTTTGTTACAAGAGACTTTCTAAAACAAACACTGAGAGATGCCTCAACGAGAATGATGCATCGCCTGAACCCTGATGAGAGAGACTGCGGAGGTTGAAAATGTTACGATATAAAAACACTCTTCTATTCTGCACGAGTGCGCTGGTACTCTCCATGATAGCGGATGTGCAAAAAGCACTGGCGGCAACGCCAACGCCCTCGGCTGCGCAGCATGTTAAAACAGCACCGCGCGGTCATGCTGCACCTGCCGCAGTCCGCAGCAAAAAGCGTGGGCCTGTTTATGGACAGTCGGAAGAATTGACTGTCAGCCGTGCCCGCAATGCGTTCGGGCAGGGGGCAATGCAGCACCGTGGCGTTTCTGTCACGCATATTGATGCCACCACACTGGCCCGGCATCAGGTGACGGACGTAAAAGGTCTGATGAATCTGGCCCCGGATCTGACGGTGCAACCGCAGGGTAACAGTTCCAGTGTAAACTTTACCTTGCGCGGTGTGGGGCTGAACGATTTTACGTCCAACAACACACCGTCCGTCATGACCTATGTGGATGGGGTCGGTTTGCCAATTGGCTATATGGCCGGGGCTGCGTTGTTTGATCTGGCTGGTGTGGATGTCAGCACAGGTCCGTCCGGTTTTACGCATGGTCAGACGGTTACAGCGGGTGAAATTAATCTGAAAACGGCGGACCCGACCAAAACGTTGCATTATGGTGCATCGGAAGATATTGCGACCTATAACCGCAGTATTACCAACCTGTATGTTTCGGGGCCGCTCACATCCAACCTGCAATATCGTATTGCCGGCTTCACCCAGCAAGGCGGCGGGTTTCAGAAAAATATTGATACGGGAAAGACCCTTGGTAATGCCAATAAAGGGGGGATTCGTGCCAAAGTCGCATGGCAGCCGGATGACAAAACGGATGTTGTGTTCAGTGGTAACTGGATCAAGGATAATTCGCAGGCTATGGGGGCCTATAATATTCAGGATCTCTCCCGCGGGACCCCGACCTATGCCAACAACCGGGATACAGCATGGGGGTTCCGTCCGGAATTCCTGAAAACCATTGGCTATTCCAGCAATTCCAAACCATCTTACGATAATACGTTCTGGGGAGCTGGCATCAATGCCACGCGGCATTTCGACTTTGCGGATCTGACGTCAACCAGTGCTTTCCAGCAGATGTATGTTCATAATCTGATGGACATGGATGGCACGCGCTACGCGATTTATGATGTGAACGTCAATACAAACGCCAACCTGTTCTCTCAGGAGGTCAAGCTGGCGTCACGCCCTTCGCAGAAGCGCTTCCAGTGGGTTGTGGGTATGTATTATGACCGCACAACCATGCATACCTCGTTGTTTAACGATTATACGCAGTCCGGCACCCGCCCGTATATTCAGCGGACCAGTTACAACCAGAACCAGCAGGCCTTCAGCCAGTACGGGCATTTGCGGTTTGAGGCAACAAAACGCCTGCACCTGCTAGCCGGAATTACGCATGAGTCGGATGACCGCACGCTCTTCAACATGCAAACCCTGCGCTACAACACACCGCTTTACCCCACACCGTTTGACACACGGTATGGCCGACGCGGGGCGCTCACCAACCAGTTTTCAGGGATGGGTGGCATTGAATATCAGGCCCTGGATAACCTGATGTTGTATGGCTCCATCCGCAAAGGGTTTAAACCGGGCGGGTTTACGGCCAATAATACGGTTGTGGCATCTCAGTTGACGCCAACTAAACCGGAATCTCTGCTGGCGTATGAAGTGGGTTTCAAATCCGACTATTTTCATCACAAGCTGCGTATCAATACAGATGCCTTCTGGTATGATTATCACGGCCAGCAAATGGTGGGGCTTGCGCTTGTCCCGAATTACGGGGTGGTCGGGCAATATATGAATATCCCCAAAAGCCGGATCTGGGGTGTGGAAATGGAGATTGATGCTAATCCCATTCCCGGTCTGCTCCTCCACCAGCATCTTGGGTATGAGCGCGGCAATTATCAGGATTTCAATACGCTGGATACCGCAGCTATTACATCACACTATATCAAAACAGGTGTGTTGAGCCCGTATTACAAGAGCTTCAATGGCGTGGATATGGGCATTCCCAAACTCACCTTGCAGGGCTCAGCTTCCTACAAGGCAGGGCTTGGGAAAGACTGGACGCTGACACCTTATCTTGAATACAGCTATCGGGGGGCGCAGCAAAATATTCCCGGCAATACGCTCTACAAGATGCCGGCTTATTTTCTGATGGATGTTGGTCTGACCTTTGCGCCCCGGAGCAATAAATGGTCCGTCAGCGCGTATGCCAATAACATTATTGACCGCCGTTATGACATCACGCGGGAAACAGGGCTGAATGGTATTTTTGGTGTGCCGGGCACGCCGCGTATGGTGGGGGGCCGGATGCGGATAGACCTGTAATCTGGCGGTTTAACACTCTCCCTCTGTTCTGAGCGCAAACGCATCCCATATTTAAAAAAGGTTGTTCAGAACAGAAGGAGCCAGAGGCATGAAAATCGGTATTATTGGCGCCGGCCATATTGGCGGCACACTGGCCCGCAGGCTGACGGCAGTTGGGCATGAGGTCAAAATTGCCAATTCACGCGGGCCAGAAACCTTAGCGGATCTGGCACGTGAGAGCGGGGCAAAAGCTGTCACGGTTGCGGATGCCGTCAAGGATGTCGGGCTGATTATTGTCACTATCCCGGAAAAGAACATTCCGGTATTGGGGCGGTCCGTCTTTGAACATGTTCCTGCGGATGTTGTGATCGTAGACACCGGCAATTACTACCCGCGTGAGCGTGATGGGCGGATTGCTGCGATAGAAGAGGGGATGCCGGAAAGCGTGTGGATGTCCGGGCAGATTGGCCGATCGGTCATCAAGGTCTTTAATAACATCTACGCACAGCATCTTCTGGAAAACGGAAAGCCGCATGGGGCTGCCGGACGTATTGCGTTGCCAGTTGCCGGGGATGATGCCACTGCGAAAAAGCTGGTGATGGCGCTCGTTGATCAACTGGGGTTTGACCCGGTGGATGCCGGAAGCCTTGCAGAGTCCTGGCGTCAGCAACCCGGAACGCCGGTCTATTGCGGGGATTTTGATGCGGCCGGTGTGCGCAAAGCTTTGGCTGAAGCCAGCCCGGAACGCACCGCCGCGTTTAAGGCATAAGCCTGAACCCGCAAGACATGTGGCAGGGATGTGTATCCCTGCCACACAGTCTGGGTCTGTTTTTATTCAGGTGTTGGTGTGCATTGCGGGGTCAGCGGCTGGTCGGACATGACAGCTTTTGTAAAAGCTTCTGAATCTGGCAGGGATGCATTGACTGTCTGATCATGATTCAGGCCTTTATAAATATGCGCCTGCACAACCGTTCCGGCCGCACATGCGGCTTTGACCAGACCAAGCTGAAGCGGCGGCGGCACGTCCTGATCAACCTCACCGGTGCCGACAAAGAGCGGCTGCTTCAGCTTCATGGTCGGATAAGCCATCGCGGTCAGCGCAGGGGCCAGAGCGTTCTGATAACCGGGTTTGAGGGCGTTGCTGAAATTCAGGCCTTCGGTCCGCGCTTTATCTGTTAGCGGATAGACGCAGAGATCAGCCGCGGCCTGATAAGCCGGCATGGCTTTGTCGGTAAACACGGTTTCGGGTTTGAAGTCGGGATCATACCCGCTTAGTCCCTGCGCCAGATAAAGCGTGTAAACAACAACCGGGTTGAAGCCTGTTTCATGCGCGCCAGAGGCAGACATCTGCTGGAGCAGTTCCTGTGACACATAGGGCACGCCTGTTGCCACAGTTCCGCGAATATTCAGGTCTGGTGCATAGTCTGGTGCGTAAGACGCAGAGGCAAAGGCCGCACCGCCACCCTGAGACTGGCCAACAATCATGATCTTGTTTTGCAGGCCGGGAACGGAACCCAGTGCCGCACGCACGCCATCCAGCACGCTGTAAGCTTCCACGCGCGTGTTGAGATACGCATGAGTGTTCTGTGTGCCGTAACCCTGATAATCGGTGCCGACCACTGCAAAGCCGCGCTTCATCCATGCAGACAGATACTTGCGATTACGCTCGGACCACGGGTTGCAGGAGGGTGCGCAATGGTTCGCAACGCCCGTCGTGCCATGCGCCCATGCCACAATCGGCCAGCCACCCGGAGGGGCCTTACCAGCGGGCAGAATAATTTCCTCTGTTACCGGAACCAGTCCTTTACCGGTAATCCCGTTGGTGGACAGATAGGTGATGCGCAGAGCGCGCCCCGCATCCGGCAGGCTTAATGCTGCGGGGAGGGGAGATGAGGCGGTCATTGCGCCGGGTTTGCTGGCGGTGTGTGTGGAGGCAGCCTGACTGCTGGATATTAAGGGGGTAAGGCTCAGACCTGCCAGAAGACAGGTGCCAGCCAGAAGAAAGCGATTTAAGTGCACAACAAAGTCCTTTCAGAATGGAAACTTATTTTTTCATCTTAAAAATATTCAAATTGACCGTATCCAGATGATCGTCCGGAGGAAGGTTTGTCAAGCAATGCTCCATGTATGGAAAACGGGGACGCGGTGATGGCACAATTCTTCATAAAATTTTCATAGAATATTAAGAACGAGACAGTATTTTTAACGTGTTATAACGTAACGCGCGCAGTTCTTTGTATTGTCGGCAGAATACAAGGAAGACGTTAAAACTTCTTTTATGCACGTATGACAGGAGTGCTGTTTCTGAAAACAGAAAGCTGATCTCAGAGGGAATAAGGTTTGCCTGATCGATCTGGTCTTTTCCAAAGAAATTTTAGAAAATAAAAGGATTTGTCAGCATGGTTCGGTTTTAAAAGACTATTCGTAGAAGAGTATATTTTCAAAATTCTGAGAGTGGAAATATCAAGGTCTGACGCTCAGGGTTTAACAGGAAGAAAAAAGTTTTTCGCCTGTGTCAGAAGTAAAAGATGGTCTTGTATGCTCTGTGTTCAGGTTGGCAGGGGGCAGAAAATTCGTTAGATCTTGCATTCTGAGGTCGAAATGGAGATGACGTTGTTCCTGACTAACCCTGTTGTTATGCGCCGTGTCGCCAGGTCTGTTGTGTATGTTTCTATGAGTTCCATGCTGCTTGGTCTGGGCGGATGCGGGTATTATGCGTCTCGCACAGCGCATAAGGCGCAGGTCACGATGATTGGTATGACGGAACAGGATGTGCAGGCGTGCGCAGGTATTCCAACCAAGACGCAGACCATCGATGATCACGTCAAAATTTTTGAATATCAGCGTGGCCGCAATATTGGCACAGCGACGACCTCTACATTGATCCCGGTACAGTCTGTTGTAAATATTGTCAGAGATGTCGGGGGTGGGGATGGCAATAGCTGTATTGCCGATTTCCGCATCGTCGATGGTCGGGTCCGGGATGTTTATTATAGCGGCGATGATGACATGCTGGTCGGCACAGATGGGGTCTGCTCCAGCGTTGTGCGCGGGTGTGTCCGTCGCGCTGTGCCAAGTGGTTCACCGCCCAATTTCTGGAAAACATCAGCCTTCATACAACCGCAGCCTGACAAAAAGGCCGTTGTCTCTGGCGTGCCGGCCCCCACCACAGGGAACATTTCCGGCGCAGCCTCTACAACACCTACGGGCGTGACTGGCGCAGAGCTTCCGGTGAAGGTTCTGGCTGTAACTCCGACGGCAGGGTCTTCCGCAACGTCTGTTCAAGGGCAGCAGACAATTCCGACGATTGTTCCTGCGACACCAGCAACAGTGACACCGACACCGCAGAAATAACCTTCAGCCGGACGGGACGAGGGGCCGTCCGGATGTCTCCTTGTCGTATGGTGAGGAGAGTCAGACCGTCCGACTATATCTGATGGTCTGTCCCCCCTTTTTTCCTGAAAATCTGGAGTGGACAACTGCGAGGTCAGTTTGTGCCCAGCCCCTGTCGTGATGGGATGTGCTTGACGGGATATATATCATAAACTATATCTTAAAACACTAATTGCGCTGTGATAGCAGGGCAGCTTCCATTTTATAGAGAGTAAGGAAGAAATCATGACGACGACTCAAGTCTCAGGATACGAAGGCCGCGCTCCTGAAATCCAGCGTGTGCGACACGAGCTCCGGCTGCGCAGCCTGCGTGTGGCAGACGTTACGCGCCTGACCCCGCATATGATCCGTATCACCCTGACAGGTGATGATCTGGAAGGGTTTGTGAGCGCCTCACCCGATGACCATATCAAGATCTCCATTCCCGGTCTGGATGGCGTTATGACACGTCGTGATTACACGCCCCGCCAGTATGATCCGGAAAAGCGCACGCTGGTTCTGGATTTTGTCAATCATGATGGAGGGCCCGCAGCGGCCTGGGCGCGGGCAGCGCAGGTGGGCGATACACTGGAAATTGGTGGCCCCAAAGGGTCACAGGTTATTGCCGGGCCGGTTGCGCGCTGGCTGCTGATTGGGGATGAAACCGCTCTGCCTGCCATTGGGCGCCGTGTAGAGGAACTACCCGCGCAGGCCGCTGTGACAACGGTCGTTGCTGTGCCAAATGGTGAGGATGAGCAGATTTTCACCACGTCAGCCCGGCACAGCGCGTATTGGGTGCATCGTCCTATGGATGCAGCAGATCAGGCGCAGGATATCCTGAAAACCCTCGACTTACTCACGATAGAAGACGGAACCTTTGTCTGGGTAGGGGCAGAAGCCCGCGTCGCAAAAGCTGTGCGCCAGTATCTTCTGGAAAGCCGCAAAGTGCCGCTGCAATGGATCAAGGCATCGGGCTACTGGGTGAAGGGGCAGGCTGATGCGGCGGTGAAGGATGTTGGGGCGGTCTGAAAATCAGCTCCACCCTTCCGGCCTTCATCAGGAGGCAGGAAGGGTGCCGAGTGGCAGCGAGATATGGGCGCGCAGGCCATGCGGCTCAATATTGCTGAGGGAAAGCTGACCATTGTGGCGGGTGATAATGGCATCGGCAATGGAGAGTCCCAGTCCCAGCCCGCCATCGGACGCACGGGCCGGGTCCAGCCGGTAAAAGGGCAGGCGCGCTGAGGCCAGAAGATTAGCCGGAATGCCGGGGCCGTTATCGCTGATGTCAATCAGGGCGCGGCGTCCTTCTGTGCGCAGGCTGATTGTGACTTCTGTCCCATATTTCAGGCCATTTTCAATCAGATTACTCATGGCCCGTTCCAGCGCTGTGGTCTGACAGATGCAGATCAACTGCGTAGGGCCGGTATAGTGAATGGTATGGCCCACCACATTAAACTCGTGGCACAGGCTTTCCAGCAGGGAGGCGAGGTCAATCGCTTCCGCCTTTTCGGCGTCTGTCTGCTCCCGCAGAAAATGGAGTGCCCCGTTCAGCATTTTTTTCATGAGCGTGAGGTCATGCTTCATGGCGGCGGGGGAGGCTTCCTCACCGCCCAGTTCCAGCCGCATGAACAGGCGGGTAAGAGGCGTGCGCAGATCATGCCCAATGGCAATCAGCATCCGCGTGCGTTCTTCGGCCGAGGCTGCAATCCGCGCCTGCATGCGGTTGAAGGCATGCGTCAGTCGCCGCACCTCTGTTGGGCCATGCTCAGGCAGAGGGTCCGGGGCAATGTCATATCCAAACGCATCGGCCTGCGTGGCAATGTTTCGCAAAGGCCGGCTGATATGCCAGATGCTCCAGAATGTGAGAGAGAGCGTGATGGTCAGCAAGGATACCAGAGACACCGTGAGCGGCATGGTCCAGCGCAGCATGTGGCCAAGGTGATGGTTGGGGGTGTTGGAGATCAGAACACTGATGTTATCGTGGGGCAGATACAGATAGGATACTGGCATTCCGGCATCATGCGGGGCACAGCTTTTGGCGCGCAGGGCGTGGCGGGTCAGATTGCCCCGATACACCAGCATGCGTTGCAGAAAATCCGTGATGTGGTCGGTCGGCACCGCCACACAGGGGGCAGGCTGGCCAACAAGAAACGTGATGTCATTGCTGGATATTTTCTGGGCAATGGCCTCGCGGATCTGAGGTGGCGCAGCTTGCAGTGCTTCAATGCCGGTTTCAATCGCCAGAATATTTGTCCATGGGCCGCCCGGTAGTGGCGGCACCAGAGGCCGAAACGCATAGAGTAGAAAAGACGTAATGCTGAGTGTGAGGAACATGCACACGGACACCAGCATGACCATCTGGCCATAGATGGTGCGGGGGTAGAGCCGTGGAAATGTCTTCATGGGGTGCTGTCGTCAGGGTCGAAAATATAGCCGCCCCCGCGAATGGTGCGGATCAGTTCCAGTTGTCGTCCTTCATGCGACAGCTTGCGGCGCAGGCGGCTGATCAGCAGGTCAATGGCGCGGGGGTCCACGTTTTTCTCATCCCCATGAATCCGGGCCAGAAGTTCGGTCCGGTTAAAGACATGGTGGGCGTTCTGGCAGAAGGTCAACAGCAAATCTGTTTCTGACCCAGTCAGAGCCACGCGGATGCCAGTCTTGCCGTATAGCGCGCGCTTGGCGGGTTCAAACAACCAGTTATCGAAGCGATAGTGCTGAACGCCCTGAGTTTCCGGCTGGGCGGCTTCGGGCTGGGCGCGTCTCAGCACGGCCCGGATGCGGGCGGCCAGTTCTTCCAGATCAAACGGTTTGGAGACATAGTCATCTGCGCCCAGATCCAGCCCGGAAATACGGTCATGAATATCATTCAGCGCGCTGACCATGATGATGCGCGTGGCGGATGTCTGGCGCAGATGCTTGCACAAAGTGCGCCCGTCTTCTTCCGGCAACATGAGGTCGAGCAGGGTGAGATCTACAGGACGGCGCTTTTCTGCGGCATCAATGCCGGCGCGGTTGAGGGCGGTGGAGACCTCATACCCCAGTCGCTGAAGGTAGCGCTGCAATAACCCGCAAATTTCGGGGTCATCTTCCACAATCAGGATATGGATAGCCTGCGGGGTGTCTGTCATGGCTGCGTGCGCGTCGGAGCGTGTCGGCGAGGAGGAAGTGGGATGTGAAGACAAATGTGCTGTTCTCGTATCAGTCAGGCCTCATGTATCCGTCTATTAAGACGCTGCTTTTATAAAGGAACGCAAGGGAAAAACCGGAGAGCATGCAAAAAGGCACTTCCGGGGAAGTGCCTTTCTGTTTCATGCGGTCAGAACCAGATTAGTTCTGGTTGTCGCCGTTGTTCTGGCCACCGTCACGGTTGCTGTCACGGCCTTCACCACGGTGGTTGCCCCCATGGCGGTGCTCACCACCATTCTGGTTGTCACCCTGGTTGTTCTGGTTATCAGAGTTGGAAGAGTTGTCGCGATGACCGCGATGCTCACCACCATGACGGCGGTTGCCGTTTTCGTCACCGTCGTTGCTATTCTGGTTGTCAGAATTGCCGTTGTCGCTGTTCTGGTTGTGGTGGTGTCTGTGTTCTTCAGCGTGAGACAGAGCCGGAGCCACAACACCCAGAGCAGCGGCGAGGAGAATAGCTTTTTTCATCATTACAAAACCCTTTATGCAGAGCGGGAGAAAAAGACTCTCTCGCCTGTCTAGGGGAAAACATAAGAGGATTTTTTTTTACTAAAAGGGGGAAAGTAGTAAATAAATATAATATGTCAAATGTGAAAAATAATAGGAATATACGATAAATATTATAGGATAAATGACATGAAAAAATCGATCATATTTGCGCGAGGCCGCCTTCCGACTGCACGGCTGCCACAAATCTGCCGTGCTTTACGGGTGAGCAATCAGAGGCTGGTGTTAAGGGCTGGATAGAAACTGGCAGATGGACTGCGCTGCATGCTGATTTTCTGAGGGGAACAGTATTTTTCGGGCAGCATATCAACGGGTAAAATGGCCTGCCGAATTTTGTAATCCTCCTTATAGAGATCCATGATTTTCTCTTTCTGGAGGGGGCGAAGATCTGTGGTGAAGCGTTGCGTGGTGTTAATCTTCTTGATCTCGCCCGCATGCAGGCCGGGGACAAAAGGATAGATCCGGTCAATATCCTTGAGATCAAACAGCATTTTGACGGCTATGTCGCCGTGGCGGTCGGTCAGATACCAGTGTTGCGGGCGCAGCACATGGTCCAGCTGATAGATTGAGGTTGTACCGTCCACATACTCAATCATGCGGTCCAGAGTGGTTAAATCTGCATAGTGTTCTGCAAAGCCGGGATGCAGGCTGACATGGCTGCCACCCCCGTTCCGGATGAAATCATAAGAGGACAGGAAGCGTTCAACCGGGTCCCGCCACAAGGCAAAGCTGGGCATGGTGCGCACAACGTCTGGCGCATGTCTCTGGTAGTAGCGGATGCTTTCATGGCGCATGCTACAGCCATAAAGCTCCTTGGAGATGGCTGTCCCGGCATTTTTGGGCACATGAATAAACAGAACGCCCGCGTTGCGGATAATGTCCAGACGCTGCTGGCGCTTCCTGCTCAGGGGGAGAGGAAGCCTCCAGTCGACATATCGTTCCTGCAGGTCACCATGCAGGGTAACGCCGCAGAGTTGTTCCATCGTCTTCTTGCGAGTTTCCTTTATCTGTTCTCGCAGAGTAGAAAAAGCAGAAGACATGGCGGGCATCCAGTAACAAAACGTAGAAAGCTGCGCATCACCTCATTTCATAGGATCAGAAATGACATGATGAAAAACAAACGATCTATTTGAGAGTCGTTTTTAAGCACAGATTTCTGGCTCTGGGATGCACAAAAATGAGAATTGTCTTTTTATTTCAGTTCTGACAAAAAGACGGTCAAAATAAGGACAGTCCCTCAGCGCATGCACTCACAGTATTATGGGCACGCGCAGGAATTTATTAGCAGTCATACCAGCCAAGGGTACGCAGGGTTTCCAGCATGGGTGCGGGCAGCCAGCCCTCATTTTGCATATCCTCAATCATCCAGCCACAGGCGGCGCCCGTCTGGCCGTTCTGGCCGCCAAACATCATGGTATCGGCCATGGCGCGGGAGCCTGGCATGACGGCTTTGACAGCCTCTTCCGGCAGGCCCAGCCCGTTGGCGTCGAGAGGCCTGCTGAGCAGATGCGTAATGTCCTGCGCGTGTGCCGGATCATGACACAGGGCAATGGCTTCGGTGAGTGCCGCATGCATACGGGCCGGGCCGTCCGGGTTCTGGCTTTTCCATATTTCTTTCAAAACCAGCATTTTTTCCAGGTGGCCTGGCGCAAGAGAGGCAGAGCCTGCGACAATAAATGCCAGCCCCTTGAGGTGTGCATCTGCTCCCCATGGTGGCCCTGCGCAAAACCCGTCAATCTCACCAGCCGCGAGGGCCTGAATCATGCGGGCTGGCGGCATGATGACAATCTCGGTTTCTGTATCCCGGCAAACGGACAGATTTTTTAGAAAGCGTGACAAAATCAGATAGTGTGTGGAGTAGAGATGAACGACACCAAGACGCGGCTTGCGGCCTAAAGTGTTTTTCCAGTTTTCAAAAGCCCGGTGTTTATCGGCCTGCGCCGTCCATTCTGTATGATCAACTTTTTGACCGCGCAGCACAATTGTGTTGCCGCCACGGCTGACCGGAAAACCCGGGCGCAGGCCAATAGCTCGCCCCCGCTGGCCAAGAGCGGTCATAATGGCCAGCGGGGGAAACATCAGCGCGCCATCCAGCCCGTTCCACACCAGCCCGTCCGCAATATTGGCCCAAGAGGGCACGACCACGGCCTCAACATCCAGCCCGTGGCGGCTAAAAATACCCATGCTGCGGGCCACAAGCACAGGGGCACTATCCGCCAGTTGCAGCAGGCCAATGCGGCAGGTGGTGATCATTGTTTCGGGTTCCTGTTCTGGTGAGCAAGATAATCTGTGGCAACATCAATAATTTTTCGTGCCTGCTGCATCGCCTGTTTGCGGAACCAGCGATAGGCTTCATCTTCCTTACAGCGCTCCTGCTTCATAAACAGGAACTTGGCGCGGTCTATGGTCTCACGTTCGGAAAGTGTCTTTCTGGCGGCCTCAAGTTCCGCATTGGTATTCCGAAAGCGACGATAGAGCGCAATGGCGGCGCGCAGCAGGGGTTTGACGTTTGTAACCGGCGCATCCAGCACATTGTAGGAACAGACCCCGGCCGCAAAGGCGTCTTCCATCAGGCTTTCGTCATCTTCGTCCACAAACAGGGCCACAGGCCGTTCCAGCCCGGAGGCGGAAAGGGCGCGGACACTGTCCAGCGCATCGCGGTCGGCACGGCTAATGTCCACCAGCACAATATCCGGGGCATGGCGGCGCACGGCATCAATCAGGCTGGTGTCATCTTCTACCAGAATAACGTCCAGCGTTGCCTCGGCTTCCAGAAGACGGGCCAGTGCGCCGGCACGGTGAGAGTTTTCATCAGCCAGAAGGACTTTCATGCAGCCTGTCCTCCTTTCGTTCAATACACGTCCCGCAGATAACGGCCACTGCGGGTAAGGTCGGTTATAAAAGCGTCTGCCTGCTCGCTTGTCATTGATCCATGTCGTGCAATAATTTTTTTCAGGGCGCTGTCAACATCCCGCGCCATGCGGGCGGCATCTCCACAGATATAGAAATAAGCCCCTTGGTTCAGCCAGTCCCAAAGTATGGCACCATGCTCTTCCATGCGGTCCTGCACGTAAATGCGCTCCGGCTGATCGCGCGAGAACGCGGTGTCCAGCCGTGTCAGGCAGCCTTCGGCCATAAAGGCTTCCAGTTCCTCACGGTAATAAAAACCGGTGCGTTCATGTCGTTCCCCAAAGAACAGCCAGTTCGGGCCAGAGGCCTTTCGGGCTGAGCGTTCCTGCAAAAAGGCTCGGAAGGGCGCAATGCCAGTGCCCGGCCCCACCATGATGACGGGCACGGTCTCATCCGCAGGCAGATGGAAATGCGTTGTGGGCTGTACAAACACCGGCACTGTATCACCAGCCTTTAGTCCTGCCAGCCATGTGGACGAGACGCCGGGATAAGGGGAGGTGTTGACGCCCACTGTGAGATGCACGCTGTCCAGACAGACAGTGGGGGAGGAGGAAATGGAATAAAGCCGCGGCTGCATCTGCCGGAAGAGCGTGGGCAGATCCTCTGGTGCCACAGGGGCCGGAAGGGTTGCGATAAGGTCTGGCAAATAACCGCTTTCCGTGCGGCCCAGTCGTTCCAGCAGTCTGGCGGATGGGCGTGAGAGGTCAAACCAGCGACGCAGTGCTTCGCCCAGCGAGGTGGGGCCGTGGTGGCGCAGCGTCAGGATGGTTTCTTCGGGCATCTGCAGGGCGGCCAGAACCTGTTGCACAATGTCCTCATTGTTGCGTGGCCAGACGCCCAGCGCATCGCCTGCTTTATAAGTTACGCCTGTGCCGGAAAGATCCAGTGTAATGTGGCATGTTTCCTTATCAGGGTCATTACCGGTCAGGCGGGTCACGCTGGCGAGGCGTGCCAGGGCCGGCGTGGTGCGGGTGATGCCAGGGGCCAGAGCCGGGGCGAGCAGGGCAGGGCTGGTTTCGGACGGCGCGGGGCCACCCAATACTGCCAGAAGCCGGGGCCGCCACTCTTCTACGGTGTCCTCATAATCCGGTTCACAGTCCACGCGGGGCAGGAGCGGTGTGCCGCCAAGTGCGCTCAGCCGTTCATCCAGCGCGCGACCAAACCCGCAGAAGCTGGCGTAAGAAGAATCCCCCAGTGCCAGCACCGCATAGCGGAGGGCTGGCAGGGTGAGGTCCTGTTCTTTGAGGGCCTCCCAGAACGGAGCAGCACTATCCGGTGGGTCGCCATCGCCAAAGGTGGAAACAAGAAACAACGCCGTGCCGGAAAGAGTGGCCGGGTCACACGCATTGAGTTCGGCCAGACGCACCGGATGCCCGTTTTCCCGTAGCCAGAGTGCAGTTTGTGCCGCCAGAGCCTCCGTGCGTCCGGTCTGGGAAGCCCACCAGAGAGTGAGGGTTGGAGCAGTGGCTTCTGTAGAAGGAAGGGGGGCCGCTGCTACCGGGGTGCGGGAATACAGCCCCGCCAGCAGGCCGTTGAGGTGCGCCCTCTGTGCGTCAGAAAGTGGGGCGGCTCCCGGCACAACAGGCACGCTGTCCTTTGGAGGAGCCATGCGCAGACCATCCAGAAAACCACTGAGCCAACCAAGGCTTTCCCCGGAAAAATCAGGCGCTTTCTGTGGTGTCAGACCCAGATGGCGGGCAAGCTGATCTGTGGGCATGATCTCTGTGCTTTCCTGAGCAGGAGGGGCGGCAGTCTGAACACGGGTCAGGGAGACGGCGCAGTGCTTGATGCCGGGCTGGAGAGAGACGGGGTCAATCGCATCCGGCGTGACGGCATTGATGCAGAGCACCTCGCCAAAGCGGTCATTCCAGTGGAAGGGCGCAAAGCAGGTGCCGGGGGCGACACGCCGGGAAATACGAGCCGGAAGTGTGGCGCTCCCCCGGCGGGAGCGGATTTCAACCGTATCGTTTTCGGCAATCCCAAGGTGTTTGGCGTCATCGGGGGCCAGTTCCAGAAAAGGACCGGGGTTGAGTTTGTTCAGTTGCTCCACCCGGCCTGTCTTGGTGAGCGTGTGCCACTGATGTTGCAGGCGGCCGGTATTGAGCAGGAAGGGGTAATCTTCATCCGGTTCGTCTTCCCGCGGCATCCATGGGCGGGCAAAGAACACCGCTTTCCCTGTGGGTGTGGCAAACACTGGGGGTGCGTCCGGGTTGGGGCGGTAGCGGATGGGGTGGCGTGGCGCGGTATCGCCTGCCGGGGCGGGCCATTGCACGGGGCCGTCTTTCAAACGACTATGGCTGATGCCGGAAATATCATAGCCCGTTACAGGGTTTGCAAAACGACTGGCTTCTGCAAAAACTTCCGCAGCGGAAGTGAAAGAAAACCCTTCCGCAAACCCCATGGCGCACGCCACGCGGGCAATAATCTGCCAGTCTGGCATGGCCTCGCCCGGAGGGGGCACAGCCTGCCGGGCAAGGGTCATGGTGCGGTCGGAATTAACCTGCACCCCATCGCTTTCCGCCCACAGCGCACCGGGGAGCAGGATATCGGCATAGGGGCCGGTTTCCGTATCCGCATAGGCATCCTGCACAATGACAAGCTCGGCTTTTTCAAGTGCAGCCTGAACTCTACCGCGCCGGGGTACGGTGGCGACAGGATTGGTGCAGATAATCCAGCACGCTTTGATGTGCCCTTCTGCCATATCCTGAAACAGGGCGATTGCACCCTCGCTGTTCGCATCCCGGATGGTGCCGGGGGGTAGGTGCCATTGCTGTTCACAAAAGGCGCGGTCCTGAGCCGAGAGCGCGCTGCGCTGGCCGGGCAGGCCGGGGCCCATATAGCCCATTTCCCGCCCGCCCATGGCGTTGGGCTGCCCGGTGAGGGAGAATGGTCCGGCCCCCGGTTTGCAGATAGCTCCGGTGGCCAGATGCAAATTGCACAAGGCATTGGTGTGCCAGGCACCGGAGGTGCTCTGGTTGAGCCCCATGGTCCACAAAGAGAGCCATTCACCTGCTTCCGCAATCCAGCAGGCGGCGGTTCGGATGTCCTCCTCTGCAAGGCCCGTCAGAGCGGCGACACGCTCTGGCGTGTAATCGGCCAGAAAAGTGGACATTTCCTCCCAGCCAGTCGTGCAGGTTGCGATAAAGTCCGTATCAATCGCACCATTTTCCACCAGAAGATGCAGTAGCCCATTAAGCAACGCGAGGTCTGTGCCGGGGCGGATTTGCAGGAAGAGATCGGCTTTGTCTGCTGTGGCAGTGCGGCGTGGGTCCACCACAATCAGTTTTGCCCCGGCCCGTTTACGGTCCATCAGGCGCAGGAACAGGATGGGGTGACAATCTGCCATATTCGCCCCGATGACGAAAAACAGATTGGTGCAGTCAAAATCTTCGTAAGAGCCGGGAGGGGCATCCGCCCCCAAGGAGAGTTTATAGCCCGTACCAGCAGCGGCCATGCACAGGCGGGAATTGGACTCGATATGCCGTGTGCGGAGGTAGCCTTTGACCAGCTTATTGGCGAGATACTGGGCCTCCATGGACATCTGGCCGGACACGTAAAGCGCAATGGCGTCCGGTCCATCTGTCTCCAGAATATGCTTCAGCCGTCTGGCTGTTTCCCCAATAGCAGTGTCCATGGAAACGGGAGCAGGTGGCGTAGCCCGGTCGGGCCGAAGCAGAGCGCAGTCCAGTCGGGCGGCGGAGGTAACGGGCTTGTCGCATGAGCTTCCTTTGGTGCAGAGCCGACCGCCATTGGCCGGGTGCGCGCTATCGCCCCGCACCCGGACAATTTTCTGGTCTTCCACGTCCATCACGATGCCGCAACCGACACCGCAATACGGGCAGACAGACCGGATTTCTTCCGCGCAGGCCATGCGGGTTACGCCATGGCAGCTTCCGCCGGGGCGGTGACTTTACGGGCACGGATTTCCACACGGCCCTTATGCAGTCGGGCATCCCAGGCGTGGATGGATTTGGACGCATCTTCCAGACAGGTGCCGTCCTCCAGATTAAAGTGCTGCTTGTAAAGCGGTGAGGCCACAACCGGCTGCCCGTGGAGATCCCCCATCAAACCACGGCCCAGCACATTGGCGTGGGAGAACGGGTCATGATTATCCACGGCAAAGACCCGTCCGCCCCCGTGCCCGTCTGGCTGATAGAACAGGGCAATCTGCGCGGTGTTATAGAGCGCCACCACGCCGGAGCGCGGCACAAGGTCACTCTGCGCGCACAGATCAGTCCAGTCCGTCGGGCCTGCCGAGATCGGCTGTTCTGGCTGATTGTCCGCAGGTTTGACCTGATCGCGCTCCGGCACGGTGCGAATGTTCGGGTCTGGGCGGGTATCGTTCACAAAGGTGCGGAAGCGTTTGAGTTTTTCCTCATCTGTCAGAGCATTTTTCCATTCGCACTGATAGGTGTCCACCACATGCTGCATCTGCTGTTCCAGCTCATCACAGATGCCAAGGCTATCGTTGATGATGACATCCTGCAGATACTCAAGCCCGCCTTCCAGATTTTCACGCCAGACGGAGGTCCGCTGGAGTTTGTCTGCCGTACGGATATAAAACATCAGGAAACGGTCAATATATTTAACCAGTGTTTCCGCATCGAGGTCCGTTGCAAACAGTTCCGCATGGCGCGGGCGCATGCCGCCATTACCGCACACATACAGGTTCCAGCCATTTTCCGTGGCAATCACGCCGACGTCCTTGCTCTGGGCTTCCGCACATTCCCGCGTGCAGCCGGAGACCGCAAATTTCAGCTTGTGGGGAGAGCGCAGGCCTTTATAGCGGTTTTCCAGATCCAGCGCCTTGCCCACACTGTCCTGCACGCCATAGCGGCACCATGTGCTGCCAACGCAGGATTTTACCGTGCGGGTGGATTTGCCGTAGGCGTGGCCAGTTTCAAACCCGGCATCCAGCAGTTCCCGCCAGATCTCGGGCAGCTGATGCAGTTGCGCGCCGAACAGATCCACGCGCTGGCCGCCGGTAATCTTGGTGTAGAGGTTATATTTTTTGGCAACCTGCCCCAACACAATCAGCTTGTCTGGCGTAATCTCGCCCCCGGCAATACGCGGCACAACGGAGTAGGTGCCGTTCTTCTGCATGTTGCCCATGAACGTGTCGTTCGTATCCTGTAGCGGGATATAGAGCGGGTCCGTAATGGGTTTGTTCCAGGCAGATGCCAGAATGGAGCCGACAGCCGGTTTACAGATATCGCAGCCCAGACCGCCGTTGCCATACTGCGCCATCAGTTCTTCAAAACTGCGGATGTTATGCACGCGTACGAGGGAATAGAGTTCCTGCCGTGTGTAGGAAAAATGTTCGCACAGGCTGTGGTCAACGGTAATGCCGCGTGCGGTCAGTTCCGTTTCAAAAACGCTTTTCAGCAGCGCGGAACATCCGCCACAGCCGGTGCTGGCTTTTGTATCCTTCTTGAGCGTGGCGAGGTCCGTGCAACCTTGCTCAACTGCCGTGCTGATCGCCCCTTTGGTGACGTTATGACAGGAGCAGATGGTCGCGGTATCCGGCAGGGCGTCTGCGCCAAGCAGCTCCGCGCCTTCACCGCGCGGCAGGATCAAAACAGCCGGGTCAGCCGGGGGAGCGATCTCATTCTGCACATACTGAAAAATGGTGTCGTAGTAGGAATTATCTCCCACCAGCACAGCGCCGGTTACACGGCTACCGTCGGCGGACAGCACAAGGCGGCGGTAGGAGCCGTCTGGCTCGCCAATGAAGCGATAGCTGGTGCAGCCCGGCTCCCGCCCGTGCGCATCCCCGATCGAGCCGACATCCACACCCTGTAACTTCAGTTTTGTGGACATGTCCGCGCCGGTAAAAGCAGCTTCTGCATCACCGGCCAGCAGGTTTGCCACGGTGCGGGCCATGGTGTAGCCGGGGGCGACGAGGCCGAAAATCTGCCCTTCCCACAAGGCGCATTCGCCAACGGAAAAAATATCCGGGTCAGAAGTGCGGCACTGGTTATCGACCACAATGCCGCCGCGCGGGCCAATCTCCAGACCGCAGACACGCCCCAGCATGTCTTGCGGCTTGATGCCTGCTGAAAAGACAACCATGTCAGTTTCCAGTGTGGAACCATCAGCAAAAATCAGTTTATGGCGGTGGGTGGTGCCGGGTACGATTTCCTGCGTCTGATGCAGAACGCGCACATCAATGCCGAGCGCCTCAATCCGTTTTTGCAGGGCGCGTCCACCCTCTTCATCCAGCTGGGCGGACATCAGATGTGTGCCAAGCTGGATCACACTCACATCCATTCCCAGCACCTTGAGCGCGTTAGCTGCTTCCAGCCCAAGCAGGCCGCCGCCAATCACTGTGCCATGCTGTGCGCCTTGCGCTGCGGCGCGGATCAGGTCCAGATCTTCCAGTGTCCGATAGACCAGCCCGGCGGTGCCGGTGTTACCCGGAACCGGCGGCACAAACGGCGTGGACCCGGTTGCGAGAATGAGAGTGGTGTAGGGCAGGATTTCGTTTTCTGTTGTAACGGTTTTTGCCGCACGGTCGATGTCTGTAATACGGCTGTTCAGGTGTAGTGTAATGCCGTGCGCTGTATGAAAATCTTCCTGATGTAGCCGCAGGGCCAGTGCGTCCTGCCCGGTCATGTAATCGGTCAGATGCACACGGTCATAAGCGTGGTGCCGTTCTTCCCCAAAGACATGAATCTGGTGGGTTTCGTGCAGGCCGTGCATGACGAGCTGTTCCGCACAGTAATGGCCAACCATGCCGTTGCCGACAATAATGATGTTGCCTTTGGTGGACATGATTTTTCTCCCCGCCTTTAAAACTTGAATTCGAGCGTCTGCATATAAAGCGCGCCCTCTTTGGCCCCGACATCCCGCATCCCGCGGGAGAGAAGGATGCCTTCAATATCGTGCGTCCAGGCCCAGTGCGGCGCAAAGTTCCAGGAAAGCTGGGTGTAGGGCATGACACCTGTAAAGCCGCCATGCAGATTATTGCGCCAGTTGTAGATTTTGCCGTTCCCGCCATAAATGGCGTCCTGCGTGCTGGCGCGCCAGAAAACAGGCACGTGCAGCTTGAGGTGCAGAGTAGGGAGCATGGTAAAGTTGGCGATAGGGCCAACGCCAATCAGGTTTTGTGAGGTGAGAGAAAGCGAAAGATCATTATAATACGGCAGCGGCACAAACGGCGTGGCAAACGTGCCCACGGCGCCGCCCTGACTGCGGTCAGACCCGCCGGAGAACAGGTCTCCCTGCACACCAAAGCCCGGCTTGCCGGCCCAGTCAGAGCGTGTGTACGTAATGCTGCCGTTTATGGCATATGCGCGCACAGAGCGGGTGCTCTGGCTTGTCTTGGCCGGGCGGAATTCACCGCCCTGAAAAATACCGGTCAGACTGGTGCTGAAAGGCCCGACATTGCCCCAGAGCCGCACGCCCACATTGTCTCGCCGTGTGGAGCCTTTCTGTGTGCCGCCAACCGTTGCCGTGGGGATAGAAGCCGCCGCGCCGCCATACAGATAGCCGAGGAAAAACAGATCCGCGAACATCTGGCTTTTCTGCCCCATGAATTTGAAGGAGGGCAGGGCCGTGGAGCTATAAGCTCCATACAGGCGCGCATTGTAATTGGTGCCGTCTGCAAAAACCTTTTGCGGCAGCTTGTTGGTCTGCATGAAGTCGAACAGGTCAAGCCGGAACCGGTTCCAGACGGCATAGCCCCGGAAGCCGTCCCATGTTTGCTGCACGTTGGTCAGATCACGCGGGGACTGCATGGAAACCGGCGCATCAAGAAAGACCTGCCGCCCGCCAATAACACCCATCTGTGCGCCCAGAAGCCGCCCTTTGACTTCCAGAATCCCTTGCTGGAGGTCCAGACTTTCACGCTGGACACCCGTCTGATAGCCATAGGTGTTGGAGCCACCAGCTACGCCATACAGGAATTCCGCATAGGCACGCACATGCTCGCCCAGATGCAGGTCCGCCCCATACTGGTTGCGCAGCAGAACGCGGCTGGCGTTGGTTTTTCCGGCCTGCCCCTGCATGGGCTGGTTTTCAAAAATATAGCGCAGGCGTTCCTCGCCGCTAAAGCTCATCCAGATGCTGCCGCTGTCATTCAGCCGCACATATTTCAGGCGGTTAAACCAGTCATTTTTCCGAATGTTGGGCGGTGTGCGAGCCAGATCACTCCAGTCTTCAGTCCATCGGGCCTGGCCATAACCATTCACCACGCCAAAGCCGGAGGCTGCATTGTTTCCGGCATTAAAAATCTGCCAGTCCGGGTGGTAGAGAGAGCCTTTGAGCATCGCCTTTTTATCCGGGATGGCCAGAACAGGCACCGGCACCACGGGGGTCAGCGGAGTAGCTGCTGCTGGCGGCACGGGCTTTTGCGCTTTGGGCTGTGTCTGCTCATCTGCCCACGCTGTGCCAGTGAGGGCGACGCTCAGAACAAGGCTGCCTGATCTCCAGTTTTGAAAGCAGCGCATAACACGTCTCATTGAGCGTTCTCCGTCCAACGGCGATGACACGCCGTGACGCACCCGCAAGCAACGAGACAGACAAGTGCGAAGGTTAAAAAGCCGGGTCCGTAAGAGCCCGTCATCTGGCGAGCGGCCCCGAGGGAGGAGGCAAGGTAAAACCCGCCGACACCGCCAGCCATGCCCACAAGCCCGGTCAGAATGCCCACCTGCTGCGGAAAGCGGATGGGGACCAGCTGGAACACGGCCCCGTTGCCAAGCCCCAGTGTGAGCATGCCCAGAAAGAAGGCGCTGAACGCCAGATAGACAGACGGCAGGCCGGTTGCGATCAGCAGGAAGATGACCCCCGCGAACCCGTAGAGCAGCATGAGTGCTTTTGTGCCGCCTACGCGGTCGGCCATGGCCCCGCCAACCGGACGGATGAAGGACCCTGCAAAAACCACAAAAGCCGTGCAGGCTCCGGCAATGGCGGGGGGCAGGTGATACTGGTCATTAAAATAAATGGTCAGGAAGGCCGCCAGACCGACAAAGCCGCCGAAGGTGACGCTGTAGAAGAACATCAGCGCCCAGCAGCCGCCGGATTTCAGGATAGGCCCCCACGCGGCAAGGGTGGGCATGGTGGGGCGCGCAGCAGGCTCCCGTGCCAGAAACAGGAAGGCAATCAGCACGATCACCAGCGGAATGGTGGCCAGCCCCAGAACATTCAGCCAGCCCAGCATGGCGGCCAGACCCGGGGCGAACAGGGAGGCTAGGGCTGTGCCGGAATTCCCGGCCCCAGCAATGCCCAGCGCGGTGCCCTGATAGCGCGGCGGATACCAGACGGAGGCCAGCGGCAGTGCAATGGCGAAGGACGCGCCGGCAACCCCCAGCACCAGTGCCACCCAGAACATGCTGGCGTAGGTGTGCGGGGCCAGAAACCATGTCAGCCACAGGCCAAGAACAACGCTGATCTGAGCGCCAATGGCCACGCGGCGTGGGCCGAAGAGATCCACCAGTGCACCTGCCAGCACCCGCAGGCCTGCCCCAGCCAGAACCGGGGTGGCGACAAGCAGACCCTTCTGGCCTGCATTGAGGTGCAGATCATGCGCGATGGAAATGCCCAGCGGCCCGAGCAGAACCCAGACCATGAAGGAGACATCAAAATACAGGAAAGCGGCAATGAGCGTCGGGGTATGGCCGGCTTTGAGAAACCCTTTATCCACAGAACGTCTTCCAGATGGCCCGCCAGTTCTGCGCGGAAAACCATCGCTCCTATGAGCCAGCGAACCGCCGTTGATTCGCCCTGTGTGCCGTCTCAGCCTTGGATAAGGCGCCGTGCCACCCCGCCGCCGTTGACGGAATGGTGATTATGTTAAGATAGTAGGATCGGAATAATCCGAAGTCAAAATGATTTCGATAAGTTAAACGGATTTTTAGGAGAATTATGGAATGCGTCGGCTTCTGACTTTGACAACCCTGCTGGCAGGGCTGCCGCTGGCCGGCCCGGTCTGTGCGGAACAGGTGTTCTCCTTTCAGCGCGCCGCAGGACAGTTGCCAAAAACTGTTGTGCCTGTCTCGTACGGTATCAATATTTCAACAGATATAGACAACCTTAAACTCACCGGGCAGGAAACCATTCAGGTTGACGTGCGCACCCCCACCACGGAGGTGACCCTTAATCAGGCAGGCCTGCATCTGGCTGAGGCTGTTCTGGATAACGGCGTGAAAGCCGGGATCACGCAGGACGATGCCGCTGAGACCGCAACGCTGCATTTCCCGGCAAAGGTCAGCAAGGGCGCGCATACGCTGGTCATCACCTATTCCGGGCCGATCCTGAAGACGCCGAACGGCATTTATGTGGATGACTACACGGCCCCTACCGGCGAGACAAAGCGGATGCTGGTCACGCAGTTTGAGGTGGCCGACGCCCGCCGCATGTTCCCCGGCTGGGATGAGCCTGCCTTTAAGGCAACCTTCCAGTTAAATGTTACGCTGCCTAAAGAGGCTGTTGCTGTCAGCAATATGCCAGTTACGCAGAGCACGCCGGAGGGCACGAGCCAGAAGCGTGTCTCCTTTGCTACCACGCCGCGTATGTCCACCTATCTGCTTGCTCTTGTTGCAGGGGATATGAAGTCCGTGCTGGGGCAGGCTGATGGCACGCCGCTGGCTGTTTATGCCCCGTCCGGTCTGGAAGGGCAGGGAGAGTATGCCCTACATGCCGCGGAAAATATTCTTCCTTATTACAACAGCTATTTTGGCGTGAAATATCCTCTTCCCAAAATGGATATGGTGGCTATTCCCGGAAACTATCAGGCCGGGGCAATGGAAAACTGGGGTCTGCTGACCTATATCGATAACGTCCTGTTGTTTGACCCCAAAAACAGCACACCCCGCACGCGCGAGTTGATTTATGAGGTTGTCGCGCATGAAATGGCGCATCAGTGGTCGGGTGACCTCGTCACCATGGGCTGGTGGGACAATATCTGGCTGAACGAAGGGTTTGCCTCCTGGATGGAGATCAAGGCGACAGACAAGATGAACCCGGACTGGGACATCTGGCCGCGCCAGCATGAAACGCGTGAGGAAACCATGGGCACGGACGCCCTGCCATCCACGCACCCCATCCAGCAGACCATTCATAATGTGAGCGAAGCTAACTCGGCTTTTGACAGCATCAGTTATGGCAAGGGTGAACTGGTGATCCGCATGCTGGAAGGCTGGCTGGGTGAAGACCATTTCCGTGACGGGATGCGTCTTTACATGAAGTCCCACGCTTATAGCAGCACCACCAGTCAGGATTTGTGGCAGGCGCTGTCTAAAACATCTGGTCTGGATGTTGGCCGCGCAGCCCGCAGCTTTACCGAACAGCCGGGTATTCCGCTGGTGAATGTGGCCTCTGCCTGTAAAGCCGGGAAAACGGTTTATACTCTGACGCAAAGCCGCTTTACCATTCATGACCCCCATCCGGCGGCCCAGACATGGATGGTGCCTGTTGTGGCGGGTGGCCCCGGTCTGGCAACGCAAAAGCTGGTTCTGGGCAAAGCGCCGCAGACACTCAGCGTTGCCGGGTGTGAGGCACCACTTAAGCTGAATCTGGGGGAAAGCGGGTATTATCGCGTGCAGTATAGCGCCCCGGCCTTTGCATCTCTGCTTAAAAACGCAACACATTTTGCACCGGTGGACAGAGCCAACCTGCTGGGGGACCAGTTTGCTCTGTTCCGCTCCGGGCAGGCTCCGCTTTCCGCGTATATGGATCTGGCGGATAGCCTGCTTTCTGCTCAGGAAAGCGATATTGCTGTGCTGGAGGAAATTATTGGCCGGTTTGAAACACTGGACCAGTATCTGAAAGGCAGCCCGGACCGCGCCACGTTCCGTGCCTATGCCCGTAAGCAGCTGACACCCGTTCTGGCGCGTCTTGGCTGGGACCAGAAAGCGGATGAAAACGTGCTGGACACTATGCTGCGTCCGTCCGTTATTTCTGTGCTCGGCAGGTTTGAAGATCCGGCTGTGGTGGCGGAAGCAGGGAAGCGCTTTGCCCGCTGGCAGGCTGACCCGGCGTCTTTAAAGCCTGATCTGGTAGGGGTTGTGGCGCGTATTGCCATGACGCATGCGGATGAGAAAACCTATGCCGCTATGGCAGAGAAAGTCCGCACCACGCAGGCAACAGAGGTCAAGCTGCGTCTGTTCAACGCGCTTGCCGCGGCGACAAATCCGGCCTTGATCGAGAAAAACGTCGCGCTGGCTTATAGCGGTGCTATCCCCAATGGTCGGATTGCCATGGCGCTGGGCCGTGTGGCGGATGAGAGTGAAAATCCGGATCTGGTCTGGCAGCTGGTCAAACAGCATGAGGCGGAGATCAGAACGCATCTCGCTCCGTGGTCTCAGGATGGGTTTCTGGCTGCGATTGCCGCTTATTCTGACAATCCGGACGTAGCGCATGCGCTTGAGGCGGACCCGTCTTCCAGCAAAACGACGGGTGGTAAAATTGCTGCTGCAAAAGCACTGAGTGAAATTGGTGCACGTAAAGAGGCGATGCAGGCGGCTCAGTCTCAGCTGCATACATGGCTGGGTGCGCAGCACTAAACACACGCTGCCCTTTTATCCCCGCCCTTAATTAATAAGGGCGGGGAATGTCTCTCCTGCATTCTGATGCGGATAAAAGACGGTATTTCGAGGTTTCAGGAATACCGTTTCAGACCATAATTCTTTCTAAAAAGTGTGCCTTGAGTATGGATCAAAGAATGAAAGCGCTTGCCTTATGCTGCGGGCTGGCGGTCACACCTGCTTTTGCACCCTGCTCTGTTGCCGCAGCAGCTCCCCGTCTGGAGCCAAAGGTCATTGTGGTGGCAGGCTGGGAAAATGGTGCGGATACTGGAGATGCGCCGGGGGAATATCAGTTTTGGGTCGAGCGTTTGCATATGGACAAGCGTGTGCCGGTTGCTGGAATTCCCACACAAATTCTGCGGAGTAATAAAGACGGGGTGTATGGCCTTGTTTTAAAGGATGGTGTGACAGATCTTGCCGCTCTGGCGCTTGATCCGCATTTTGACCTTCACCATACATACTGGATTTTTACGGGAATTTCCGGGGTTAATCCAAACGTGGCCTCGGCAGGCAGCGTCGCATGGGCGCGCTGGGTTGTGGATGGCGATGCGCTGCGTGAAATAGATGATCGCACAATTCCTAAAGGCTGGCCTTATGGGCTGTATGCGATTGGTGCTGAGAAACCCAATACCCTCCCCAGTGACCCTAACCATTATGGGTCTGTGACCGATGTGGAGGAACTCACAAAAGCCTATCCGCTCAACCGTGGTTTGGAACATTGGGCGTATACCATCAGTCGCACTGTGCCGCTGCGGGATGATCCTGCTCTGGCTGAACGACGGACGCAGTGGGCGGGGTATCCCAATGCTCAGAAGCCGCCCGCCATTCTGGAGGGTGAAACATTAGGCGCGCTCCGCTACTGGCATGGGGCGGAGCGCAACATATGGGCAGAAGACTGGGTCCGTCTGTGGACGAGAAATCAGGGTCAGTTTGTTATGACCAATGAGGAAAGCCAGACTAATCAGGTGGAAATGCGCGTGCTGGCACGGTTTGGTGCGATCGACCCGCAGAGGGTCATGGTGTTGCGCTCAGGCAGCAATTTCAGCATGCCTCCGCCCCATATGTCCATTACGCAGTCTATGGGGGATGAAGGGCCGGGGCAGGTGGTCGCTTTTGACAATAACGAACGCGCAGGCGCCCCGGTGATTGCTGAGCTCGTTGCACATTGGGACCGCTACCGCACGCATATTCCCTCAGTTACAGGAACAGGGCCGTAAAGCACGCTTTGCGTTTTTTGTTCATTTTATTGAATGTTTGATAAGGAAGGCCGGAGCGTGATCTATGCTCCGGCCTGAGCTATATTAAAGGTCAGACAGGCGTTCGACAATCAGATCGTACACGCCATCCACATCAACTTCCCGCATGAACAGGGCGTTTTTCTTTTTATCGGTAATGCCCCACCAGTCCACCACGCTCATCCCCAGTGTCAGCGCGCTGTCGGTTTCAATTTCCACATTCACCTGACGGCCACGGTAGAGTTCGGGTTTAAGCAGCCAGAGCACGGTATTCGGGTCATGCAGCGGGCCGCCATCTGTGCCGTATTTTGTGGCTTCAAAGCGTTTTTCAAACTGCAACCATGCCGCCACAATCGGGCCAATCCGGTTGGGGATGGCCTCAATACGCTCAAGGCGTGCCTTGCTGGTGTGGAGCTGATGCGTGACATCCAGCGGGAACACCACAATTTTCACACCGGATTCAAACACCATGCGTGCCGCATGCGGGTCCACATAGATGTTGAATTCTCCGGTTGGGGTAATATTCCCCACTTCGGAAAACGCACAGCTCATCATGACAATCTGCCCAATGCGCTCACGCAGTGCAGGCTCTTTGGCCAGCGCGAGGGCAATGTTGGTCAGCGGTCCGATTGTGCAGAGTGTGATGGCACCGGGCGGATTTTCCATCACCGTGCGGATGATAAAATCAACCGCATGGCCCGGTGTTGCTTTCCGGCTCGGCGGGGGCAGGTCCACCCCTTCAAACCCTGTTTTGCCATGCACATGGGTTGCCGTCACACCGGGGCGAATGAGCGGACGATCCGCACCTGCATGCACGGGGATATCCGTGCGTCCTACCAGATCGAGCGTCTTAAGGGCATTTTCAGTCGTTTGCTCAACGGGCACATTCCCGGCAACTGTCGTCACACCCAGAAGCTCAATTTCCGGGCTGGCGAGCGCCAGCAGGATGGTCAGGGCATCGTCCTGCCCGGGGTCCGTATCGATAATGATCTTCATGCGTCGTTCCTGCAAAAATCTGTCTGATAACACGTCTCAGGCCGCGGTTTCGTCCGCGCCCGTTTCAAGGTTTTCAGGGCCAAAAGAGTGGGGAAGGAGGGCATGAAGGTCGTCTTTAAACAACTGCGTACCGTTTTCATCCACCACCAGAACACAGGTCCGTTGCGTTGCAAATTCACGGATTTTCTGGCGGCATCCCCCGCACGGCAGGCAGGGGGCTGGTCCTTTCCCGGCAACCATAATGGTCGCAATTTTACGGGAGCCACCGGCGGCCACCATGGCGGAAATCGCCCCGGCTTCCGCACATACCCCTTCCGGATAGGCGGCGTTCTCAACATTGCAGCCTGAAAAGACCTCACCGTCTTCTGTGATTAAGGCGGCCCCCACCAGAAAGCGCGAATAGGGCGCGTAGGCATTGCTGCGGGCGGCCAGAGCTTTCTGTGTCAGGGTTGCTACGGTTTTTTCATCCATGAGACGTCTCCTTTTCCTTAGCAGCGCCATAAATCAGGTTAGCCAGATCAGAGGCCGCAGCCCGGAATGCGCTCAGGATATCGTCCGCGATTGCGATATCGCCGCCCGCCTGCCGGATAAACCCTTCCACCATGGCGTTTTGTAACAGACCTTCGGAATGCACGATCATGCTGTCCGCATCCAGCCAGCGCACTCTGGCCCCATCGTGCGGGCGCTCTTCCGTCAGCGGCGTGTGCCAGGCCTGTTCAAAATAGCTCTGCACTTTTTCATGATAAAAGCGGCCATCTACCGTATAGCCCGCCATTGGCTTGTTCTGGGCGGCCATATAGCCAATTTCCACAGCGGTGCCGGGGTCCATATCCGCAGCGCGGCGGAAGGGATCGATGCAGAAAAGGGCTGCGTCACACTCATCCATCAGGCCGCGATCCAGCTGGGCGATCAACAGGCTGGTGGCTTTGCCGGGCGGCAGCGCTTCGACCTCATCCTGGCCATCAAAAGGCGAGACACCGTGCAGGCGGACGGCCAGACAAATTTCTTTAAACGCACTGAAAAGCTGTTGTGCGTTTTTCCTGAAGACAAGGTCTCCACCAAGGTAAACCTTGGGGTAATCCTGAGTTTCGGTCATAAAGTCTTTCCTGTTGTGGCGGCCGTGCTGCTTTTCTGGCGGGCGCAGAGTGTTATACAAATTATGAGAAACAATACGTTTCCATTATAAAAATCATAGACACCGCACACGATGTAAGCAACACTAATAGCTTTGCACATCAGCAGGATAGCGCTTTTTCCTTTCCCCTTTCTGCGTAAGGATCAAACAGGGTATGCGGGCAGTACAGTTTCTTTTTTCCGGCATGATGGCTGCCTGTTTTCTGCTGTCCGGGTGTGCTCAGCATCCTTCAGCACCGCCTGCGGGTGGGGCGGCGGATATGGCGCTCACAGCACCCCGGCATGGAGATTTTGGGCACTATACGCTTGCCCTCACATGGCAGCCCGGTTTCTGCACAGGGCCGGAGGGGAACTCCTGTCAGGCCGATCAACCCCACACGCCGCTTATCGGGCTGCACGGGCTTTGGGCGTCCCGCCCGTCTGATCTGATAAGGGCGCAGGTGCCCGTTACGACATGGTGGCGTAAAGGGTGCAGCCTGTATGATGGGGAGATGGCATCCGCGTTCCCCACGCTCTCCGATGGCTTGTCGCATCGTCTGTCAGAGGTCGTGGCTCATACGCACTCCAGTCTGGTGGCGCATGAATACACCAAACATGTGCAGTGCTTTGGGATGGAGGGAGAGCAGTTTTTCTCCGTCGCGTCCCGGCTGCGGGATCGGTTTGCGGAGCTTCCTTCAGCACAGCATCTGACGGCCGAGGCCGGCACGCGCGTTACTAAAGCCGAGCTAACCAGTCAGATTGAAGCAGATACCGGGCCTCTGCCGGAACGAGGTGTGCAGTTCCAGTGCAACAAGACGCAGCAAGGGGAGGCTGTTCTCTCGCAGATATGGTTCACGCTTAAACCCACGTCTCTGGACAAATTTCCAAAAACGGATGCTTTCCTCAGCAGTCCGCAAATGCAGGATAATTGCCCCGCGCAGTTTCTTGTTCCTCAGTGGACTGCTTCTGGTGCGCGTCCGTAAAAGCCTGATGCCCGTACGCAAAGCAGGCTCGTTTTTTGTCATCATGGGCTCAGGGTGTGTGGAAGCGCAGGCCCTGAGAGAAGGATCATTCAGTGCATAGTCGTGGATGCCTCGGTATTCTCCTGCTTCTGGGTATTGCGGTCTTTTTTTCAAAGGACCGGAAAAATATCAGTCTCCGCACGGTTCTGAGCTGCCTGCTGGCTCAGGTCGCGATTGGTCTGCTTGTCCTGCGCGTGCCTGTGGGGCAGCAGGTTTTGTGGTCTCTTTCTGAGGGCGTGACCAAGATCCTCTCCTGTGGGGATGAGGGGGCGCGTTTCCTTTTTGGTGCTCTGGCCAGTGACAAGATGGCGACCGTCTTCCCGAATGATGGGTTTGTGTTTGCTTTCCGGGTGCTGCCGTCTCTGGTGTATGTCAGCGCTTTGATTGCCATCCTGTTTCATGTCGGCGTCATGCAGGTCTTTGCCCGCACAACGGGAAAAATCCTGCAAAAAATTCTGGGCACGTCGCCTGTTGAATCCTTTGGGGCGGTCATCACGATTTTTATCGGCCAGAGTGAGTTGCCGGTGGCGTTGGGCCCTTACCTGCGGACAATGGCCCCGACTGAACTGTTCAGCGTGTTGTGTAGTGGGGTGGCTTCCGTTTCCGGCGCAACGCTGGTTGGCTATGTCGGGTTGGGGGTGCCGGCTCATTATCTGGTGGCGGCGTCTTTTATGGCCATTCCGGGCGGGATGATGTTTGCAAAAATCCTTGCCCCTCGCGCAGCCGGTAGCCCGGTGGATACGCTGGCTGCCGGGCGCTCCTCCTACAATCAAGCTTTTTTTGAAACCATTACCGAAGGCGCTTTGAAGGGCACCAAAACAGCTGTTGCTGTGGCGGCAACACTGGTCGCCTTTATCGGGTTGATTGCTCTGATTAACAGCGGATTTCAGGCGTTAGGGCAGGCCATTCACAAGCCATTTCTTTCGCTGGAATATCTTTTCGGCCTGTTGTTTTCCCCCATAGCCTGGCTGCTGGGGGTGCCGGCGGGGGAATGCACAATTGTTGGCTCTGTGCTGGGGCTGAAACTCGTTATTAACGAATTTGTCGCCTACCTGCATCTTGGCCCGTCGCTGCAGAACGGAGCGCTTTCTGCCCGCAGTGGGGCGATTGCGACTTTTGCACTCTGCGGTTTTGCCAATTTAAGTTCCATTGGCATTCTTGTTGCGGCCTTTGGGAGCCAGTGCCCCGAGCGTCGCGCAGAACTGGCGCATATCAGTGCCCGTGCCGTGCTGGCGGGCATGCTATCCAATTTTATGAGTGCGGCGATTGCGGGGATTATTCTTGCTTAAGGCGGAGCGGTAAACGCTGAGAAACCTTAAGCAATTAAGGCCCGTTTGTTCCTCCCAAGCTCATGTCTCAAAATATTTAGAGATCTTATGCTGGAAAATCCGCCATCCGCCTCAGAGTCGAGTATGTTTTTACTGATCAGAAATCACGAATGGGCTGTTTAGACGCTTCAGAATCCATTAGTCGTCCACGCGGTAGATCCCATGTGACAGAGGAAAAAACGGCCTGATTCGCTCCATTTGGCGTTTAAAAAGCCAAAAGGCATCACTGACAGACTGTCCTTGCAATCGGCAAGCTTGTGAACCACAACGCACCGCTCAGTTTAACGAATTAATAGGTTCTGAGCCTAATGCGTCGGTTTCTTCTTATAGAGCGAATCTGCGTGCTGGTATAACAACTCGGGTGGCAGTGAACTCCCTGCGCAGCGAAAGTATGATGAAAACATCTAAAAAGCTAATACCCCCCCGTTATTAACCTTAAATTAACTGTATAGAGTATAAAATAATCGATTTTTGATTCCTGAAATGTGCCAAAATTACCCTTTAAAGGATCAAGATTTTTCAAAACCATCGTCTTTACTTGCAATTACAACAAGGTATGCATAAGGATATTTTCCAGATAACGTTTGCTCTCCTTAAACAGAATTGAGATCTCATACGTTGTCAGAATGTTAACTTTTCATCATGGGAGTAATTGAAGCATGGCGACGGGTGATCTCTATAGTTCGTTTACGTCGGGGCTATCGGCTTATGATACGACTAATGTTACTGACCTGCACAATGGCGCTGTAGTTTCAGGTTCGGTCAATGGTGCAGGAACCGGGTTAGAAACCATAGCCCTTATTGGTGGCAATGGTGGCACAAACACTACCGGTACGGTTTCTGGCGCCACTGCCGGGTATCTTGGTGTCGTGGGTGCGCAAAATCGTGGCCAATTTATTAATGGTGCGGTCATTAACTCTGGTGGTGCTGGCATTGCAGTTAATGGCGGCGTTATTAGTGGCGCAACGGTTTCCTCCGGTGGTGGTCTTTTGGTTGCGGCCGGGGTCAGTAATGTCCAAGGTGGCGCTGGGTCAGCTGGCGCTATCATAGATCCCTATGTACTCTCCGGTGGGCAGGTTGCTGTTGGTGAGTTTAGTGCCAAGGGGAGAACATTTACTGGCGCGGGCACTATTTCTGGCGGGACTTTCCAGGTTGGCGCTACGGAAATGGTTAGTTCCGGCTATGCAAGTGGTGGTACTTTCCATGGGACCCAGTTGCTACTTAACGGTGGGACAGCCGTTGGCGGCCTGTTTAATAGTGGCGGTGTGCAGCTAATTGGCGGTTATTTCCTGTCTTCTAATAATGGCTCGGGTGGTACCACGACGCGTCTTGCTAGTGTTGCAGGAACCGAAAGTGGCTGGGTTAAAGATATTGCTTCTGCTACTGGCGCAACGATTGGTAATGGCGGTACTGCTTATGTACTCGCTGGTGGTACATCAATTAGTGCTACGGTTGGTAGTGGTGGCACAGAGGTTATTTCCTCAGGCGGTGTTGCTTCTGGTATAATCGTAAGCGGTGGTACAGAAATTGTTGTAAGTGGTGGCGTAACGACCTCTGCTACCGTTGTCTCCGGCGGCACAGAAATTCTGAGCGGCGGCACTGCGGCGTCTACAAAAATTGGTAGCGGCGGCACTCAGCTTGTGAACTCCGGTGGTACAGCAATCTCGGCCGTGGTAAGTGGCGGTGTAGAGGTTGTGAGTTCAGGCGGCTCCGCCTTGGGAACGGTTGTTAGTGCTTATGGTAATTCTGTTGTCAGCGCGGGTGGTTACGTATCAGGCACTGTAGTTCGCAGCGATGGGGGGCTTGCGATTTCTGGTGTTGCGTCTAACACGATAGTCAGCGCTGGCGGTGTTGTTGAAATTGGTTCTGGTGGTAAAGCTACGACCACCACCGTCTTGAGTGGCTCTGTATTTGTTGCCTCAGGCGGCGTTGCTTCTAACACGACAATTTCTGGCGGCACTCAGACGGTCAATGCTGGTGGCACAGCTGTTCAGTCTATTATTAATCAGGGTGGCGTGCTGAGCGCATATAATGGCGCTACGCTTTCTGGTACGGTGACTGTATCTGGGGGTGCCACGCTTGCTCTGGGCGGAAATAACGGGAATGCAAAGATTGATCTTGCCGGCACAAGTGCTCTTAATCCGGCTACCGTTGTCATTGCTGCCGGCGTTACAGATGTTCCAGAAGAATTTACGAGCTGGAGCGATGGTGATAAGATTATCTTTAATTCCGTTACTGGTGCAGCCTATGATGTGACGTTCTCTGATGCGGATCACATCTCTTTCTACGTTAATGGCAAGCAGTATAAGCTGCATATCGATAATATTGAAAACAGCTACAAGTTCGTCACGGGTTCTTCCTTAGCGCTTGAAACATGCTTCCTGACGAATACGCTTATCCGTATGCTCAATGGGCCAGTTGCAGTACAGGACGTTCGGCCAGGTGACACCGTGATGGTGCGCAATGGCGATGCGTTTGTGCCCAGTAAAGTGAAGTGGGTAGGCAAAAATAAAGCTGTGGTTCGTGCTGATGCTGCCTATGCTGATGAAGCAGGTTATCCAGTTCTTATCGTCAAGGATGCACTGGCAGACGGCGTGCCGTTCAAAGATCTACGTGTAACACCAGAACACTGTCTGTTCATTGATGGCCAGTTCATTCCGGCGCGTATGCTCGTCAATGGTCGCAGCATTCGTTATGACACGAATTATGCCGTTTATGATTACTACCATATTGAAACAGAAGACCATTCTGTGATCGAAGCTGATGGCGTTTTAACAGAAACGTATCTCGATACCGGTAATCGGGCGTCTTTTGCTCGTGTTGACGGTTCGGATGTTGTTACTGGCTATTTTGAGGCTTCAAAAAACTGGATTTATGATGCAGCAGCTCCGCTGGCGACCAGCAGAGAAGTTGTTGAACCAGTTTATCAGCTCCTGGTTGAGCGCAGCAAAGGTCTTGCTCTGGGCGACTTGGTAACTGATACTGCGACGTGGTCTGATGACGCAAATCTGCATCTTGAAACAGAAGCAGGTAGCTCTATTCGCGCCATTAAGCAGAATGGTAATACAATGTCCTTTATGTTGCCCCCGGGTGTACAAAAAGTGTTCATTGCTTCGAGGACCTCTCGTCCGGTTGATGTTATTGGCGCTTTTGTTGATGATCGTCGTGAACTGGGCGTGCAAATTGCTAAAATCGACCTCCTGAGTGGCGCGGGTACTTTCTCTATTTCCAGCCATCTTGAAACAGAGACGCTGGAAGGTTGGGCTTCTCTGGAAAATAACGGGGCACGTTGGACATCCGGTCGGGCGTTGGTTGACTTGTCGGGGGTTTCTGTCGACGGGTTCAAAATACTGACGATTGAAGTTGTTTCCACGGTTTCCTACTGCGTGGATGACCAGCAGCAGAGTATAGCTCTGCACGCATAAATTTTTAGTTCTTGGAAATGTCTCCTGTCGCTATAATAAGCGGCAGGAGATTTTTAATTTGGTATGCTTTCCAAAAAGGCAAACGCTAATATGCTTGAGACATTTGTTCAGAATTTTCGGAAAACAAAAGTATATGGCACCGCCTTTGAAAGCGTATCACGATCATGGAGTTGGAACAGATTTCTGAGTGATGTCAGAAAAACAGCTCAGGCTCTTGAGAGCATAAGACAGTCACAGCCTGCTACCGTAGGAATAAGGTGTGCTGATTATTACCATCATTGGGTTCTTATCTTTGCACTTGATAGACTGGGTCTTGCGTCGGCCTCATTTCAGAATAGTTATGGTCCATCCTTCAAAACTTATCTTGATGTCATAAAACCGGATTTTATTGTGACGGATGTGGCACTCGAAGTTGGAATAAGCCATTGCATTGTCAATGCAAAGTGGTTCTCAGATGTTTTCAAGAATAAAGATGACTATACGCAGCATTATAAATCTAGCGGGTTTTGCCGTATAGGGGTGGCTGCGGGAACAGACGTCAGACCACACAAAATTGGATTAACCCAGGAAAATATTGAGCAGAATATTCAACAGCTCATGACATCTAATATTTTATCTTTATCTGATAGGCCTGATAAGGAAAATCTGGCTGTTATTTGCTGTATTGGTATTGATATTCTTGCCGGGTATCAGATTGTTCTTGCTGCTCTGGCAGCAGGATCTCCGGTTAAAATTATTGAACATGTCCAAATTGCTTTAGCTGTAATACAACAAAAACCAATCGTTCTGGTCGTTTCTCCTCTTCATTTAGAGTATGTTATTTCTTCTCTTTCTCCTATTTCCAGAGCACAGGAAAATATTGAAGTTGTTGTCGTCGGAGGTAGGCTCCCCGTCGAGTTAGAAAATAAAACGAAAGCCAAGTTGACGAATAAAATACATATTCTGTATGGAACAGAAGAAGCAGGTGTTATTTCGATAAAGAACAATGATACGTCCTTTGATTCCAACAGCGCTGGTAAGATTCTTCCATGGATGACTGTTGAAATTGTTGATGGCCGTGATGTGCCCCTTCCGAAGGGAGAGGAAGGAATAATAAGAGTTCGTGGGAATACAGTCATAAAAAATTATCTTGATCAGGATCAATATAATAATAAAAAATTCAAAAATGGATGGTTTTATCCAGGAGATATAGGGTTTTTATCCGAAGAAAATGAGGTTTTTATTACTGGAAGAGCTGATTCTCTTGCGTCTTTCGGTGGTGATAAATTTGATTTAAGGCTCCTTGATCATATTTTGAAGGCCTATACGGGTATAGAAGATGCAAGCACATTTTCTGTTCCGGATGAAAATGGAGTGCCTATGCCGTATGCAGCCATTGTGTGTCATGTGGATCTGGATGGTGCGGCATTATCGGCTCAATTACGCGAAAAATATGAGAATTTACCACAGCTTACCCTTATTTGGGTCGATCGAATTCCCTATCGTAGCGACGGCGAGCCGGATCGCGATTTTCTGACCAATGGTATTATCCGTAGTCGTCAGAAATAAGGAAGATAAAACTATTTTTTCTTGTCTAAAGATATTCGGGGGCAGAAGTGCACAATAAACAAGAATTTGCCATTATCGGTACGGGTCTTCGGCTCCCTAAAAATATTACAACATTAAAAGAATTTTGGGATTTTCTGAATAGTGGTGAGGATGCCAGTTCTGAGGTGCCAAAAGACCGCTGGAGTGTGGATCGATATTATGATCCAGCATATGAAACGCCCGGTAAGACCTATATGCGTCGCGGCTCTTTTCTGACACAGAAGCTGGGATATTTTGAGCCGCAGGTTTTTGGTATTTCGCCGCGTGAAGCGACCTTAATGGATATGCAGCAGCGGTTTTTACTAGAGGTGGCGTGGGAGGCATTTGAAAGTGCAGGTATTATCCCCGCTCACATGAATGGGTCTAAAACAGGTGTATTTGTAGGCTCTTTTTCGCTTGATTGGTTGGTTAGTTGTGGCAGTCCTCTAAACCGCAATTCCATCAAAGATCATTTTGCTACAACTGCAGCTTCTGCAACAATGCTTTCGGCTCGGCTGGCCCATGTTTTTGGGCTTTGTGGTCCATGCCTTACCATAGATACTGCCTGTTCTTCCTCCTTGGTTGCGATCCATAACGCATGTATGAGCCTGGAAAATCGGGAGTGTGATGTTGCTTTAGCCGGTGGTGTTAATTTTCTTATCAATCCACAGGCTGCCATGACCATGTCACGCGGACATTTTCTGGCAAAAGATGGACGTTCAAAAAGTTTTTCATCAGATGCAGATGGTTATGGTCGTGGAGAAGGAGCTGCGCTTCTTGTTCTGAAGCGGCTGGAAGACGCTGTTCGTGTAAAAGATCCAATTATTGGTGTTATCTGTCAGAGCGGCGTCAACCACGATGGCAGGGGAACAGCTATAACAGTTCCAAACGGTGCTGCTCAGGAAGCACTTATACAGGATGTCATTCATAAAAGTGACTTGTCAGAAGATGACCTGGACTATGTGGAAGCTCATGGCACAGGCACCCCGGTTGGAGATCCGATAGAAGCAGCTGCTATTGCTCGTGCGATTGCAAAGAATAAGCAGGCTACAGGCCCATTGGTTGTTGGATCTGTCAAGGCGAACATTGGACATTTGGAAGCTGCTGCCGGTATTGCTGGGGTTTTAAAAACATTACTCTGCCTCGAACAGAGGGAAGTCCCTGCGCAGGTTAATCTTGACGATATCAACCCGAATATAGAGTGTGAAAAATGGAATTTACATATTCCCGTTAAGGAAAATGTATTACTGCCACCTCAGAAAACTGTTTTATATGCTGGTGTGAATTCGTTTGGTTATGGTGGGACCAATAGCATGGTTGTCATGCGGTCTTGCAAGAAAACAGAAGCAAAACCTGTTTCTAAAATTAACAATAAAAAAGCATCTTTAAAGAGATATCTCTTGCCTCTTTCTTCAGCGCATGAAAAGGGTCTTTCCGTTGCAGCTGAATCCTATATAACGTTTTTGGAAAATAATACAGATGTTGATTTGTTCGATGTCTGTTATTCAGCAGCAACACATAGGACATTATTTCAGAATAGAGCCATTGTTCTTGCTGAAAGCAAAGAAGAGATTTTGCAAAATCTTTTTGACCTTAAGGAAGGAAAGCAAAATCCATCTGTCATGACCGGTCGCAGCTTTGTTGCGGCTAAGCATGGGCCAATTATGGTTTTTTCCGGGATGGGCTCTCAATGGAGCGGGATGGGAAAAACCATTCTTACTACCCTTCATCCTGATGTGCTGGCCGTTTCAGAAGAATTTGACAACGCATTTGTCCGCATTTCCGGGTGGTCGCTTGTGGCTGCTTTGACGGGCGAAGAAAGTGCCAGCTCTTCCATCCATAAAACAGAAATTGCACAACCTGCAATCTGCCTTCTGGAAATTCTAATCTTTAAGACGCTTGTTGTTCATGGTGTTCAACCCGCTGCCATTGTCGGTCATAGCGTGGGAGAGGTTGCGGCCGCTTATTGCGCCGGGGCTTTGACGTTGGAGGACACTGTACGCACTATTTATGCGCGTAGTCAGCTTCAGGCACGTTTGGCCGGTGCTGGTACAATGTTGGCTGTAGGAACCGAACGGGAAAAAGTCGAAGAATTCATAGAGAAGCATGCTCTTACGGTATCTGTGGCAGCTGTAAATAGCTTGAAGTCCTGCACTCTGTCTGGTCCTGAGAATGATTTAAAAATAGTAGCTGATCATTACAGTAAGCATGATATTTTCGTTCGTTTTTTGAATGTTGAAGTGCCTTATCATAGCGTGTTGATGGAAAATATCCAATCTGACATGCTCGAAATGTTAGCTGGTATTCATCCTGTGGCACCGTTACGACCACTTTATTCAACAGTCACTGGTAAAAAATGGTCTCACAATGATAAACATGATGCGAAATATTGGTATCTTAATTCACGCCAGCCTGTAGAATTTTTCGAAGCATTTTCAAAAATACTTCAAGAAATAGAAAGCCAGGTTATCTTGGAGGTGGGTTCACATCCTGTTTTGTTACCATCTATTAAGGAAATTATTTCGAAATCTGATATTGACATTCAAACTGTTCATTCGCTTCGTCGAAATAATGTGGACGCTAATTGGGCGGAGAGCTGTCTGGCCCGGCTGGCTATAGCTGGTGCGGCATTAGATTGGAAGCGTATGACGGGTGGTCAACGTGTTGACATACCGTATTATGCTTGGTGCCGAGAATATTACTGGTCTGAATGCCAGGAAGCTGCGGCCGATCGCCTGGGGTTGATTGTGCATCCTCTTTTGGGGCTGTCGATGGTGTCTGCTACCCCACGTTGGCGTGCAACAATCAACCAGAACTATCTCCCATGGTTACCTGACCACTGTATTGAAAATAATATTATCTTTCCAGCCTCTGCTTATATTGAGGCCGCTTTGGCTGTTCATTTTCAAATTTATGGAACTCATCAGAGTATATTGAAGAATTTTGAAATTCATTCTCCAATTTTGATTGAAGAGAAAATCAATTGCGATGTTGAGTGGTCTTACAATACGGAAACAAAAAAGCTTGAGGGCAGCACAGTAACCTGCGGTGATGATGACAGTGATCCTGTCTGGCATAAGCATGTTAGTGTAGAAATACTGACAGCATTGCCATGGCCACTGGACACGGTGACAATTTTCGATCCTGTTGCCGTTAAGACATTTGACAAAGCCGCTTTTTATACAATGCTCGCAGATTACGGGCTGCAATATGGTGATCAGTTTCAGGTTGTAGAAAATATTGCGGTGGTACCTGAGGGACTATGGGCGACATTAAGTCTGACAGCTGAAAGAGCATCACAGAGCGAACAATATGCAATACATCCGGCCCTGCTGGATGGCGCATTTCAACTTATAGCAGCAGTTGTTTTTGAGCATAACGCTGATAATGAATATGCGTATGTGCCGGTCAGTGCTGAGCGTATTATATATCACGGGCAAAGCTGCATGAAATTGACAGCGGTTGTCAGTGTAGGGGTAATATCTTCGACGCAGCTTATAGCCGATGTGCGCCTTTATAATGCTTCTGGTCATATGGTAATGAGTATAGATAGGCTGGTTTGCAAAGCTGTGCCGCGTATTACCAGACAAAAGAAATTTGAAAGTTTTCTTTATAAAGAAAACTGGAGAAAAGCTGATCCCTTGCCTCTTCTTGTTGATCCACAGAAAATTCTGGCAGTGGGTGATGCTAATCAGATTAAATTATTCAAATCAGTATCTGAGCGATATTTACTTTCGGTTGATGATATCGTCGTTCCCTCTGTGCACGATAGTCTGTTTTTCAAAAAAGAATTTATGGGCATCAACTTTGGTGACTATAAGGCTATTGCTTTTTTCTGCCCTATTGGGAAAGAAAAAACACAAATCTCAGATATTGAACAGCTTCTAACGTGCGTTCAGGCGATACCACATTTCTCTGCTGAAGAAATATGGCCGCGTTTTTGTGTCATAACTCAATGTATTCCGACCGATAGTGACAGTTCATCTCAAGCTTGTTCTCTCAATCAGGCGGCATTGCGAGGTTTTGCGCGAGGTATAGAATTAGAGCGATCAGACCTTCGTCTAAAAATTATAGAGTTTGATGCCGAGGCAACGGAAGCGGCGTATGCAGCCATTGGTGCAGAAATGTTGCACGATGATTGGGAAGATCATGTTCTGCATCATAACAGTGAACGCTTTGTGGCAAGAGTTATCCCGACGCCCTTAAAAAATGAGATTGCTACTCTTATTCCGCTTGCGGGGCGACAGGATATTTCAGCCGTTTTAAAAGCTTCTGATACAGGCTCTTTGGAAAAATTGCAGTATGAAGTCAGCAAAATGCGCAAACCCGGTGAAGGTGAAGTCACCTGTCAGGTTTTGGCGTCGGCCCTGAATTTCAAAGATGTTTTGAAGGCTATGGCCCTCCTGCCTGATAGTGTGGTTGAGGACACCTTCTATGGCCATGAGCTTGGTATGGAGGCTGTAGTACGGATCAGCGCTGTGGGCGAAGGAGTCCATAATTTTGAAACGGGTAAAGATTATATTGTCGCAGCAGCAGACTGTTTTGCAACATCATTCACTGCAAAATCTGATACGCTCTTTGCAATAGAAAAACCAACATTCCTTTCTGCGTGTGAAGCTGCAACATTGCCCGTTGCATTTCTGACGGCATGGTATGGTTTGATGCATCTGGCCAAGCTACAGGCGAATGAGAGTGTGCTAATTCACTCAGCCAGTGGTGGCGTAGGGCTTGCTGCAATTCAGGTTGCTAAAATGCGTGGAGCAAAAATATTTGCAACGGCTGGGACCGAAGAAAAAAGAGCGTATCTGCGCAACTTGGGATGCGACCATGTCTGGTCTTCTCGTACGCTAGAATTTGCTGATGAAATACATTTTCTGACAGATGGCCGAGGCGTGGATGTTGTTCTGAACTCCTTGTCTGGAGAAGCTCAAGCTGCCAGCCTTGCCAGTGTTGCGCCTTTAGGGCGGTTTGTTGAAATTGGCAAAAGAGATATTATTGAAAATAATGCTCTGGCTATGCGGGTTTTTAATGAAAATATTTCATTCTTTTCTGTGGATCTTGATCGCCTACTGAAGGAAAAGCCACAGCTTATTAAAGACATCCTTGTTACTATGAGCGGTATGATCGGAAAAGGAGATATAAATCCTCTACCCTCAACAGTTTATCCTGCGGGGAAAACTGTTGAGGCTTTCCGCTATCTTTCCAGTGCCAAGCATATTGGAAAAGTAGTTATTGATTATACAGATCTGGCCGATGTGGTGGGGAAAGAAAAGCTGCTTCCGCCGCCAGAAATTGATGCTGCAAGTGCTTATCTTATTACAGGTGGTTTTGGTGGTCTCGGTCTGGAGGTTGCGGATTGGCTGATTGCGTCTGGTGCAAGATATCTGGTGCTGACTGGACGCAATAAAACGGATAACGAAGTTATTTTGAACAGGATTCAGACGTGGCGTGATGCAGGTATCATGCTCGAAGAGCGTTACTTCGATGTCGCAGACAAAACCAGTTTGAAATCATGCTTGTCTGAATTTGGAAAAAATTTACCAAATATAAAAGGTATTTTTCATTGTGCCTGTGTATTTGATGATGCTTTATTAGAGAATATAACTCCAGAACGTCTTACAGTCGGTTTTTCAGCGAAAGCTGTAGGAGCACAAAATCTGGATGTTTTGACACGGCATATCCCTCTAGATTTTTTCGTTCTATTTTCTTCTGTCACTACTATGACAGGAAATATCGGGCAGAGTGTTTATATCGCGGCCAATGAAGTTTTAAACCAGATCTGTGAAAACAGACGTGCATTAAATCTTGCAGGGATTTCCCTCAATTTGGGGCCGATTGATGGAGTGGGTATTTTGGCTCGCAATCAGGTTGCCGCAGATGCTCTAGAGAATGCAGGCATGAAATTATTGGATATACATGAAATTCTGCATTTTCTTCCTGATCTTATAGAGCAGCGTTGGCCACAAATTACCATTGCAAATATTAATTGGGAAACATGGTTTCGTGTAGTCCCTCTGGTCGCTGATCTCTCGCGATTTACAGCTTTGCATCATTTGGTGGGATCGCTTGAATCGACAAGTGAAACAATGTTGTCGCTGCTCAGCTTGCCTGAAGAAAACAGGTTGGATTTTATCGTGCTAAGGCTGAAATCGATTATAGCAAAAACGCTGCATCTTCAGGAAAATGCCATTGAAGATAATGCTCGTCTATCTGAACTGGGTTTGGATTCTTTGGCTGGCGTCGAGTTGCAGACAGGTATTCGGGTGGAATTTGGCGTGGAGGTTTCTGCAATGATGCTTGCAAAAGATGATAGTATTCGCAGTTTAGCGAAAAAATTTTACAGCCAGATACAGGTAAAACTTTCAAACTTAATGTCTAAGGATATATAAAAATGGATTGGGAGTTTCACTTAACGCGTGGAGCCCAGAATGAAGAGGTTATAGATTGGCGCAAGGGGACGCTTGCTGAATCTTGTCGTTATAGAGCGACAAAAAATCCAGACCTTGAGATTTTGATATTTCTCGGAGATGGGCGGAATGCAACAGCAAGGCTCACAGCGCGAGAACTGGATCAAAAAGCCGGGTGCATGGCGTCTTGGTTGACCAAGCTTGTTACGCCTGGGCAGCGTGTTGTGCTGCTTTTTGAAAATGGTCCCGAATACCTGATTGGGCTGTTCGGTTGTCTATACGCTGGTGTCATTCCTGTTTCTGGTGTGTATCCGACGGATTTTGGTAGCCGCCAACGGTTCTGTCATATTGTAAGCGACAGCAATGCCGTTGCTGTGGTTGGTAGTAAAAATGTATTATCTATTTTCCAAAAGGAATGCTCGTCAGAAAATCTAAACATATTGTGGATCCCGGTTGAGCTGTCTGAAAAAGGGCAAAATTATTTCTATGCACCGGGAGATAATGAACAAGATGCTCTTATTCAATACACCTCGGGTTCTACAAATATTCCTAAAGGTGTTGTTCTTACTAATAGGAATATTGCTTTTAATCTGACCCAGCAAGGCGATAAACTTGGCTACGCGCATGGAGACGTGGGAGTAAGCTGGCTCCCACTTTCGCATGATATGGGGCTGATGGGATCGGTTCTGATGGCAATCGGAGCTGGAGGACAATGTGTATTGCTGCCGCCCGAAAAGTTTCTGGAAAAGCCACTTAATTGGTTGCACGCTATCAGCACATATAAAGCAACTCTTTCCGGGGGGCCGGGGTTTGCCTACGAAATGTGCATTAATGCGGCAGATGATTCTGTCACCCAACTTGATCTTTCATGTTGGGATCAGGCTTTTATTGGTTCGGAAGCCATCAGCACAGTAATGCTGGATCGTTTTTTTGAAAAATTTGCGCCTTATGGTTTTCGAAAATCAGCGTTCTGCCCGTGTTATGGATTGGCAGAAGCAACTCTTCTTGTGTCTTCCAAGCCACGAGGCACGGATATGATTGCCTATCCGTTTTCGCGTCAGTCATTGTTGTTGGGTGAGGTAGAGACTACAGGCACCCTGACTGATGAACGAATACTTGTGTCATGCGGCAAGCTGATTGCAGAAACAAAAGTGGTAATAATAAAGAAAGAGGATGAAATTATTTCTGCTTCTGAAAAGGAAGAAGGCCTTATTTATATTAGCGGCCCGGGAATATCGAAAGGGTATTGTGGTTATGGGTCTGAGGTATCAAATAATTGTTTTCATCGTGGTGAAACTTATTTAGCTACAGGTGATAAGGGTTTTTTTATAGGAGATGAGCTTTTTATAACGGGCAGAAAGGGTAACGAAATTATCCTCAATGGGTTTTCCATAGATCCTGAAGATCTGGTTTTCTCTGTGTCGGAAAGAGCACCCTATGTGTCGCAACATAATGCGACTGTATTTTTGCAAGATGAAGTCGACCCTGTAATCGTTTTTGTCTGTGCGCTGCCATATGATCTTCTGAAGAGCGCTGATGACATGTTCCATGACATTCAGGATGTATTGTACGAGAAATTTAAAATAGAAAAAGGATTTGTTTATTTTGTCAGTCCTTCTGCTTTGAACAGGACACCCAGTGGTAAAATTATGATCAGAGATACCAAGGACTTTCTACAAAAAAATCCAAAAACCATTCTAAAAATAATGGAAATTTTTCCGCGCTCAGCTCAGGGCTTTCGGATTATAAAGCAGGAACAATATTGATGGATAAACAGTTGTCCAATGTGAGCTCTGAAACTTCGGCTGAAATTTTCTCTCAGGATGGCCCTTGCGGAGTGAAATTTGACTTTAATGATGGTGCAAGAATTTTTTTCCCAGATGGTGAAAACTGGAAAGTTGATATCTGGGACCTGGATACCAAAACGCTCATTTTTCAGCACTCACTGCAGGGAGGTACGGTTCAGACCCGGAAGCGGTATTTTGTAAAATTTCTTATTGATATCTTCAAAAATGATGAGCATATTTTTCGGCATGAATTTGATCTGACAGATCGTAATGTTGCGATAAATATGGAACTAGGTGGTCTGGGTGATCATCTTGCGTGGATTGAGCATGTCGAGCTTTTTCGGCGTAAGCATCAATGTCGAATTTTTTGTCCGGTCCGTCCTGATTTGCTGCCTTTATTCGAAGATAGCTATCCAGAAATAGAATTTTATTCCAATAATATAAAAATTGAAGAAGAATTTTACGCATCTTATAAAATTCTGGTTTTTTATAATGATGAAGCGTTAGATTACAGTCCAGTCGATTACAGGGAGGCAGGGTTGAGTCTTCTTGCTTCCTACATTCTTGGTTTGCCGTGTGTCGAGCGGCGGCCTTCTCTCATTACTCCGGCATCAACGCCGCCCATTGTCGAGCCGTATGTATGTATTGCTACACAAGCATCAGGTCACTGCAAATACTGGAATAATCCAGAAGGATGGATCCGGCTGATTCAGTTTTTAAAAAGATGTGGCTATCGAGTGATCTGTATCGACCAGAAGGCTGTCGTGGGGTGTGGGCGCGTGTGGCACTATATCCCTAACGGCGCGGAAGATGAAACTGGGGACAGGTCACTGTTAGAACGGGCAACATGGTTGAAGCACGCTGAATTTTTTATTGGGCTTTCCAGTGGCTTATCGTGGCTGGCCTGGACAATGGAAATCCCTGTGGTTTTAATTAGTGGATTTACTGCCGAGCGGAATGAGTTTCATACCCCGTGGCGTGTCATCAATAAGAACTTATGTAATAGCTGCTCGAATGATATTCGTTGTCATCTTGATACAACGGACTATTTTTGGTGCCCGCGTCACAAAGATACGCCGCGTGAATTTGAATGTTCGATTGGTATTTCCGTAGAACACGTCATATCGGTGGTGGAGGACTGTATAAATTATACTAAAAATAAAAATCAATAATGTTTAAATAAAAAATTGAAGCAATCAGTTGGCAGTTCATGTGCCTGTCCGGGCGATAGTGCGGAGGACAAAGCCCTGCCATGTCCATCCGCGGCTACGCAGACCTTGGTGTCAAAGTATCCACGTGAGCGGCCAAGCGCCTCACGATCCCTGAGGTATCCTCTGTATCCGCCTTTTTGGTGGCCCCGGCCGCTTTGTGATGAGCTCGGATCGTCGTGCTATCGAGAAAAAGCATGCCTAGGGAATGATCTTTGCCTTTAACCTTTTCAAAGAGGCGCTGCCACACCCCAAGCTTCGACCCGGGAATGAACAACTGTGCGGTAATCCACCAAGGGCGCAAACTGCAGATGGCAAAGAGCGCCATTTTGCACCGCTCTGATGGCGCCAGAAAATCGCAGATATCGTCTGTGGAAGGTTCTTCGGTGGGGGGTCTTGCCCTTCGGACGGAGTTCCTCGCTCAAAGGCTCCCAGACAAACCATGTGGTATCCGAAAAGCTAGACTGCATCATGCTCATCATACACAGCTATGAAGCCCGTTCTGTCATTCAAGGACTAACAGACCCTAGTCCGGTCCTCATACTGGCGCGGGTAATGCTCACTGTCAGGACAAACAGTGTTGTCTGTGATTGCTGATCGGCAAAGACGTGATGGGCAGGACGGACGTCCACGTGAATTTCAGGCATCTGCGCCTGGGAATTTCGATAACTGTAATGAAGAGAGTGCTGTTCCCGGTACCATTCAACAAGCGTGGCAATCGTCATCCTGTCGAGAGGGCGTGTATCCGTGACCTGGCCAAGTTCTGCCGTGGCGGTCGTTTCATTCAGTTAGTGGCGAGCCTGTGCTGACGTGGAGAACATCTGCTGCACCCGGCCGCGGTCGGCAACATTGCGGGTCATGTATTGCTTCGGGCAGCGATGGCTCATGCCGCGGGGCAAAAATTTGCCTGTGACGAGGGCCATGCGCCCGCTTATGACTTCACCTGCCGGTGCGTTGTTTTTTTCACCATGAAAGGAAACTCTTACGTTCCTCACGATAGTGCAAAAACTCATATTTTTTGAAAGAGTTTTGCCAAAAAGCCAATGAAACAATGGCGTCCCGTACGGGATTCGAACCCGTGTTGCCGCCGTGAAAGGGCAAAAATAGACCGCAGTCATCTGCGAGTTCCTTTCATAACTATATGATAAACATACATATATGTGTCACACAACATCATGCGTTGTCACCCTAAATCTTTCTTGTTGTGGTGCAAAAATGGTGCACGGATCCCTGTCAGCCGTATTCAGTGTTTCTTATAGAGGGCGTATGCATGACTAATTTTGGGGAGATCGCTTGACGTAATATTTGCGAAAGTTACGTAGTCCGACCGCAAGCGCACGAGACGTCTGGAATTTATAGGGCGGTCGCAAGTCTAAAAAGTTCTCTAATTGGGAAGACGGACGTATAGAAGTTCACATTTTAGATTTTTTATGATTTTTCAATAAAATCAGCGCCTTAGAGATCGCGAACTGCGGGACTCGAACCCGCTCGCTTTGATTGCAACCAGACAGGCAACCCATTGAAACAGAACGATAATTTCAGATAAAATCATCCTTCGCATGGTGACTGCGGGTTCACTCTGCGGGCAAACCCGTGGGGCAGTCAAGAGAGGGATTTATCTGGCCTCTGGTGGGAATATGATGTATATACGACGTATAAACTTTACGTAAGGAAAATCATTATGCAGGGCGTTGTCAGGAAATGGGGAAACAGTGCAGCCATTCGTCTTCCTGCTGGTGTGCTTGAAGCCGTCAGTCTGAAGATCGATCAAGCCGTTGATTTGCGGGAAGAAGATGGGCGCATCATCATAGAACCAGTCAGAGCGTTACCTCTCAAACTGGAAGAGTTAGTGTCAGGCATTACGAACGAGAACCGCCATGATGAAATTGATTTCGGTTCGTCTGTTGGTGGTGAAAGCTGGTGAGTGCCAAAGCAAAGACTGTCTGGGTTCCTGATTGCGGGGAGATTGTCTGGCTGGAATTTGATCCGCAGGCGGGCAGGGAGCAGGCAGGACACCGGCCTGCTGTTGTGCTGAGTCCTGCAAGTTATAATGCCAAGGCTGGTATGATGCTGTGCTGTCCGACAACAACCAAGATCAAAGGCTATCCTTTTGAAGTGGCTCTGACTGGAAAAACTGCCAGTGTGGCCTTGTCAGATCAGGTCAGAAGTCTGGATTGGCGCGTGAGAAAGGCAAAGCTCAAAGGCAAAGTTTTACCCGAAGAGCTTGAGGCCATTCGACAGCGTATCCGGTTGCTAGTCGGGTGATAAAAGTAAGTTTTCCGATAATTTTCAATAATAAAAGAAAAACAGGGAGCCAGCCGTGCAAACCAGCGGACACGTTGTGTCGCGATGGTTTGCAAACTGGTCAGGGGGAGAGCAATGCTCTCCCCGTGAACCCCCTCTTGATGTCAGATTTGGGGGAGAGCGGAATATCAGGTTACGGATACAAATATCAATAAATAGACATCTGTTCACGTTGAACTGCGCTTTATTTGTTACCTTACTCGCCCTTGTTGTTTGGCTCTTTGACGTTCTAGCGCACGTCGTTGCTGGCGACTCATACCTTCAAATGCAGGGTCTGGTGGAAAACTGGTCGCATGAACATGAAAGGGGCTGGTTTTTAGTTTGAGTGGCTTTTGCAGGACATCAAAATTTTTGCGAGCCACGCTTAACTCTTCGATGTCTTTAGGTGTCCATTTTTGCTGAGGAATGGCAATAAGATCCTCGGATTCGCCTTCTTCAGATATCGCCATAACGGCGATCCCTACGCACAGTTTGATATCACAGTAGTCGTGCAGTGTAGCAAGGCAATACGTCTCCAGAATCGTTGCCCTGACCCGCCGGTAGTCTTCTTGCTCCATTGAATTGGCACCGGCGAGGACCAGAAAGACATAAGCGACCTTTTCGTTTGTAGATCGATCATGCGTCACTGCGATACGGGTGAATCGTCCCGCTTTCTGCTCTTCGAGCGCCTTGCGTGCGCCAATTATTGCGCTTGCAAGCGCACGCCGTTGGACTCGATCTTCTCTCGCCATGATACGCAGCCCACGTTCTGCAAGTTCAAAGGTGGGATCGGTATCGAGGATACGAAATTGAGTGCCGTTTAACACGTGATGGGTGAAAAAGCCGATAAGCCGATCCCACTCATATGAGATGCGGTTTGCCGCCTCGCGTCGTTGATATTCGGGGGAGTGGACGAGACAGGCATATTCGCCCTGTACAAACGCGATGGCCGTGTCAGAGTCGAGTTTGGCATCTCGCACATCTGATATCATAGGGAAACGATGTTCTCCGTCCGGCCCTATCGTCTGCAGGTAATTGGCCACCATCTCTGTTTCACTTGGGGAAAATGATAATCTGCCTGATCGGATGATATCTGCTCTAGCGTTAAGATACTTTGTGAAATCGGTTATTGTGTCGAATTCTGACATGACAACATCGAGCGTTGCCATATTGAATACATGGACAAACGGACCATCTGGATCGACGTCACCAATGCAAAACGGTATATGATTTGGGTGAGTAAAGTTGACATGATCTTTCCCGCGGAGAGAAGGCATAATCATGAATGTCCCATCTGGATCGTCAAAATAGGACGACGCCGCCTGCTCCCCTCCTGTAGTCACGCAGATCCCATGGACTCGTCTACGGTCAACTGGCGGCAGTTCAATCGGAATCCGATGCTCACATTTTGCATCTGCAAAAATCGCCTGAGGGTTTTTTCTTATAGAAGTATCAGCTTTCCGGATTTGCTGAGCAGATTGCTCAATCGCGCGATTATACCATCGTTTCCATGCTAATTCTGAGATATTATCGGTTGATTCTGGCCATGTGATATTCTTGTCACTGAATATTATTATGTCATCACCACAAACCACGAAAAGATCGCATAACTCTTTCCCGGGTTTTCTAAACACGTTTGGCCAAGACCAGAGGTCGAGAAAGGTATCGTCTGCAATTTTTCTAAGATATTGCTCGGTCGAAGTGAGGCCTGTGGCTTTCTTGATTACTGAAATAGCGGAATACTCCTCTTGTAATTGTTATAAATATAATAATTACATTGATATTATATCTAGATTTATTTCCAACCGTGAGCCTCAAGTCATGAGTTAAATCATTAAGGAATAAAGTTATTGACAAAAAATTCTCTGAGCAAGGTTTTTCTATTTCCTCGCCGAATGCGGACCAATGCCCCATTCAGGTTCCACTGCTACGCGATAAACGGTGAAGCATAGTCCGCTTTACGAAGATGTAATTAGCCTCCGAAATGTCTGACATGAGGGCGTAAGCGGTCATTAAATGAAACCGTATTTTTCTGCTCTTTAGGGGGTCAACGGGGGATGTAATCCCCCTTGCCAGATGCTCAATGGGTAGCCATTGACCACTGCTGGCTCCCTTTTAAAACGGTATCTTTTTGAAGGCTGTTTCCGGGTAGCTTATGGTCTCTATGGTTTGGCTGAGGTTGGCGGTTCTGATGCCTGTAAGGTAGGTGGTTGTCCCTTGGCTTTTGTGGGTTGCTTCATGGCCAAGAAGACGGTCTATCCATACCTCCCTGATATTGGCATCTGCGTTTCTGAGCTGGGTCGAGACTGTGTGCCGGAACGAGTGAAAGGTGATTTCTGCTGGCAGGCCAATACGGGTCTTGAGCAATGAGAAAGCTCGTCCCAATGCTGCGCCCCTTGTACCCTGTTTCGAGGTTTCCAGACCGGGAATGAGGTAAGGGCCATCAGTGGTATCTTTAAGGGCCAGAACTCCTACTTCAATCAGCTTTGAATGGATTGGCACCATACGCGTGCTCGCTTCCGTCTTGGGTGTCCAGCCGGTTTCAGGGTGTAGGCGAATGAGGAAGCAGGGGATACCATCAACGGTTTGGAGGTCTTCTTTGCGCAGGGCGCAAATTTCGCCCAATCGCATTCCGCTATAAGCTGCAATCAGTGTGACCAGCCGGAAGGTCTGCTCTGGCACCGAAGTGCTATGCCATGAAGCAGAGGCTAGCAAAGCCAGTTCTCTGGCTGTCCAGCTTCTGCGTATGGTTTTCTGTCCATTCTCAAAATTCCAGCCCGTCCACGGGTTGCGTGTGACCAGTTCCCGTTGGTGTAGCTGGTTCCAAAGGGCTGAGAGGCGCATCATATGGTTTTTGACGCTTTTCCCGCTCAGGGTGGGTAAACCTTCCTCTCTGGCCCTCTGAGCCTCTTCTTCAAGGGTAAGACTGCTTTTGCGTTTGCCCAGTGATGCTGGGAGGGAAAAGAGTAGATCACGGAAGGCCCCAGCCTTTTCTCCACCTATTATGGAAACGGGCGCATCTCCAAAAGCTTGCAGGAACAGGTCTACTGCCCGTTGAGTGGCTTTTCTGGTGTCAGCACTGGCGTGGGGATTATCAAGCACAAAGCGTTTTAAAGCCCCCGAGAGCATCAAGGATTGGGCTTTGGCTGGTTTCTTCACTGTTCGGCGTTTGGGCATCGGTGCTGAAACAGGAACGAACCCCGTTTCCTGAGTAGATGAAGGCAGGTTTACGCTCTGCAAATCCCGCAGTGCAACCCGCAGTCCTTCAAGCCTGCTTAAGGCATCTGGTTCAGAGAGGGCCAGATGGGTCTGAGAGAACAGTTCTGTGGTTCTGGCGTGAAGGAGGGATGCCCGTTTGCGCGCTTCGTTTTGATAGCCAGTTTTCAAAGAAACCCAGATTTCTCGCCGGTTTAAGGCTGCTCGCAGGGCAGGGGGAACGATACGGCGAAAGTGGTAAGTGGTGCCTCGGACACGGAGCATAAAATCTTCCCTCAGTGGGGAAGGACG